>CAJUGO010000006.1:0-68969 GCA_910585865.1 uncultured Ruminococcus sp.
TCAATGTTCTCTCAGGTGTCAAAATCTTTGATTTTGGTTACACCGTGAGGTTATTATAACACATAACCGCGAAATAAGAAATAGTTTATCGGAAAATTATACTTACGCCATAAAAAGTATTGAATGCTCTTTAAACATGATAAAGAGTATCCAGAACAATAGCGCCGGCATCAATATTATCCGGGATTATTCCGTACAGTCCGGTTGATCTGCACATAAAAATGTAATTATGCGGCGGAAACGGCGTGAAACTACAGTACAGTGCAATAAACAAAAGGAGTGTAAAAACAGCAGGCATAAACAGTTTCTCAGCCTTAAACTCCGATGTCATGAGTCTGTATGACAAAAATGACGCTGCAATCACAGATATTATAGCTGCTGTAAATTCCGGCATTGAATAGCTTTCCCTGTCAACCGTTGAAAAAACCAAACACGCAAGAATATAAAATCCGCCTAAAAAATAAAGTGATATTACCCGTATAACAACAAATTTATGAAAATGTACTTTCAAACACATAATTTCGATTATGCTCCAGATTATGTATGAAATTAAAATTGTTTTTGCAATTTCCCATATACTGTCATTTACAGAACCGAACATAATACCTATTATGGCACCATTACTGAGATTGTAGAGATTTTGCAAAAAAATGGACATTATTATTACAAAAAACAATCCGCAAAGTTCGAGTTTTAACATTTTTTTATTCACAAAACCACACCATTCGATAACACAGAGGTACAGAAAAATCTAAATATGTAAAAAACATTCGTTTTATAACGTATTAATCACTTATCTGATACACTCTAAAACTAATTAGAATTAATATTAGAATAATATGAACCAAAACTACGATTTATTACTTTGCGTATTTAAATTAATTTTAATAAAGAATTAAGATGCAGTTTTAATTTTCCATATACGAATTTATACTCTGTGTATATTTCTTTAATTTCAATATAAATGTTGAAAACTATGTTGAAAGTGTTAAAAGAAAGATTTGCACAGACAGTATTTTACAAGATTTTTGCAATACAAATCCATAACACCCAATATTTTGTTTTTCCACATCAGTTATATACAACATTTTTTTCAAATTTGTAAATACTATTTGTATATTTTGCGTGTCAATAGTATATCCAAAATTTTTTCATCAAATATTTGTGAGTATATTTTCACCAAAATACCAATGCAGTGTAACGCTGCAAACAATCCAAACATACAGCGTGATATTGCCAAATCCGATTGCCCGACTGTTTTGCGGCAGTTTTTTTATAAATCAAAAACCGGGCAGTTTCCTGCCCGATTTTTAATTGCTTTATTTTGTTTATATAAAGATTACTGTCACGTACATCTGCTTGATATCACATTGTTCAGCATTAGATAATTTCCGCAATTATCTTCTGAATTTCCGTTGCATCAAGTATATTAGCCAGACCGTCTCCGTTTAAATCAGCTGCTATAAGCTGTGTGTCAGTTAACTTTACCATATCTGCCACATACTTTTGGATTGCTGTAGCATCCATAATACTTATAACACCGTCACCGTCAACATCACCCTTAATTCTTGGAGTGTAGCTGTCAAACATCTGACTGCTCAGCCATGCTGTGCGGCTTATAAGCCAATCCCTGCAATATCCGTACATTCCGTCAAAATTGCTGTCATATTTAGTTACAGAGGAATTTACGGTATATGTGCCCGCACTCATATCAAACTTAGCATTGTTTAAACTTGAATGATCACAAATCCATCCCCCCGTATCAAGCAGCCATCCGCTTTTATAATTCATTTCAGCACTGCCCTTAATTAAATTATAATATTTTTCAGACGAATAAAATTCATCGGATACGCTTGATTCAGACTTATTACCTGCGAAATAATCTATTGCAGGCACAAAATCCTCAAACCATATTTGCGGAGCAGTTTCAAGAACCTGTGTATGTCTTGCAATATTGTTCATAATATTATTTGAAGATCTGTCCCTTTTTGCCTTACCCTTAAACTTGCACCACCAGCCGCTGTACTCCTCATAGTCTTTAACGCCTATATAATTCAGCTCTGATTCTACGCCTGTGGCATTACCTAAAGAGTTATCATAATCCCATACAGGCGAACCGTAAAATTTGTATTTTCCGACAGCATCCTTCTTGTATACAAAAAATGTGCTTGAAACACCGGAATCCCAGTTTTTTCCCAATTCATTTATAAGATAAAGCTTTGTCACCGAATCAATATCAGCATAATCGGACAAGTTGGATGACGGACTTTTTGCAGCGCCTGCAAATGCATTAAACTTTTCGCGAATATAGTTTTTAACTTCTTCGTAACCAACATCACCTGGCTCAAGTTCCGGCGCCTTTACCGTGAGTGTTATGCCATTGTCGCATTTAACCACATAATCCTCGTCCTCATTTGCACTTGCGTCAACCTCACAAAGGAATGGAAAATCCTTGTTAATTGTACCGTCTGAATTAAGATAAGCCGTATCATCAATATCATTTACGACATTATTTTTACCAACTTCAATTTTCTCGGTCATCTGGTATGATCCCCAGTAAAATCCGTTTGAATAGAAATCAACATACCGCGAATCTGATGCATAAGGCATACCTACTGCATCGGAAAGGTCATAGAGAAACCTGTTTCTTGAAAAAGAATCATCCTGATAATTTGCAAGCAGAGAATACTTTTTGCTTTTAGCCATGCCTGCAACAGACACATTGCTTTTATATGTTATATTATAAGGCTTTTTTGCCTTAGCCCATGTTGAGTTTCCTCTGCCCTTAATTTTCTTTATTTCAGTGTTATCAATGCTGCCGTCGGCGTCAACAACAGCACCCGTAGCAGGAGCATTTAAACTCTTGTCCTGATTGAGATATTCTATAAGCGGGGTACCGCTGCCGTCAGCGTCACTGTTATTTATGTAGATTGCCGCCTCGGCTGTTGACTTCATAAATTTAAGTTTATACTCTGTTCCTTCTGCAATAACAGAGTATATATCATTCACATTATAAGTAACAATCTTTGCCTCGCCTGCATTGATAGTTTCGCCGCCAAAGTCAATGCTCTGTGAAAATCCATTATAGATTTCAATTCTGCTGTCGTCAGCAGAACTTGGCAGAAAGAAATATTTTTCATTTGTTCTTGCAAAATTTAATTTCCCGTCATGCAGACTCTGCCACCCCTGCCATGCCTCTGTATCGTCTGCTCCTGCTACAGCATGAACAAACAATGCTTTATCAGTTTTAAATGATATTGACGCACCCGTCATTTCATTCTCTTCCTGAGCCGCATCAACCGCAATAACTGCAAATGAACTCATTATCATCATTACAGATAATACAGCCGCTAAAATTTTTTTCAAAATAATCACTCCTAAATACCTATTAAATATTGTATAACTGCATAATATATAATGTATAATTCGTTTTTTCAACTAATCACATTTCAATCACTCAGCAGTCACACAACTTAGTTTTATTGTAACATCTGCATAAAAAAATAGCAAGTATATTTCGATATCCTAAAACAACATTTTACCGTATTTACTTTATTTTTTTATTTTATTTTGCTATAATATTAATGACACTGAACACTGTTTAAAACAGACTTGTTTTCGGCAAATTACTATGCTGTGTTTTTCGTTTCATTCAATATACATCTGCATACCGATTCTTGTCCATACAATATTTTCCGTACATTTTATCTGCTTTTTTAACAACGTTCAGAACGTAACATATTCAAGGAAGTGGCACTATGCAAAAAAACACAAACAAAAAACAAACAAATTTTCTTATTGCAGCTTTAGCTTCGCTGATTGCATTTTCTGCAATGGCTGCAAGCGTTATGTCCGGCTGCGGTGAAAATGCCGAATCAGAACAATCCGGAACAAAAATTGTACATGAAACACAGATAGCAACACAAATTGAGACTAAAGTCATAAAAGTTTCCGCAACCGATGCACAAGGCAATACTATAGCTCAAACTACATCGGGAAACAGCTCCTCTGCTTCAAATAATAATCAAAATCCGAAAAACAACGGCAGCGGCTCTTCAGAAAATGCAGGTTCAGCAGAAAACTCCGGTTCATCAGAAAATTCCGGTTCTTCTAATAAACCGCAATCCTCTTCAAACCAAAAACCGACTGCATCAAACACAAACTCCGGCAATAATAACTCAAAACTTGACAGCTCATCCTCAAATTCCGGCGCATCAGACAACAAACACCCGTCAAAAACCTTAACAGTTGACGGAAATAAATTCAAAACAGGCGATACAATAACCTGCACCTATACACTAAAAGCACCAAAAGTTCTTGAAAACTTTGAAGGAAATATAAAATATGATTCAAAGTATTTAAAAGCAACCAAAGCAAAGATTTCCGATGCTGCAAGATCAGGTTCTATTATCAATTATAAGCTTAACGGCAGAGTTAAGTTTAACGGCAGCAATATTTCCAGCGGATATGATTTTACAAACAGCGGCACATTTTTGACGGTTACTTATGAGGTAATTGCTCCCGGTTCAACGAATACAAGCTTTAACTGGGTTGCTGCCTGTGAGTTTGGCTCATCAAAGAAAAATTTTGTTGCAGACGACGGTACACCCGATAAAAATCTCAAAATCTCAAAAAGCTACTCAAAAAATTGACAATATAATAACTGATTATTTCACCCATTTGGCATAATATTGCCAAATGGGTGTTTTATTTTAAAAATTACTTTTAATTTGTCATAAAATATGATATATTCAATTGGAGCGTATATCAAAACAACGGAGGGATAAATTTGAAAAAATATATTTTGGGAATACTTCTGTGTCTTGCCATAGCTGTACCGTCTTGGATGTCCGTACAATTCTTTCCTGTACTTGAAGTTATCGGTGCACCCGTAATTGCAATAATCGCAGGAATGATTGTCACATTATTTTTAAAGAACAAAGGCGCGTTTCAACACGGAATAACATTTACATCAAAAAAAGTGCTGCAATACGCAGTAGTTTTGCTTGGCTTCGGATTAAATCTTGCAACTGTAGGACAGGTGGGTCTTACCTCGCTTCCAATAATTATTTCAACTATTTCCGTTTCGCTTATCGTGTCATTTATTATGTATAAGCTGCTGAAAATTCCCGGCAAAACAGCAACACTGATAGGAGTCGGATCAAGCATATGCGGCGGCTCTGCCGTAGCCGCTACCGCACCCGTAATTGATGCTGATGACGATGAAATTGCGCAGTCAATATCTGTTATTTTCCTTTTTAATGTGATTGCCGCACTCATATTTCCAACCCTTGGCGCATCACTGGGAATGTCAGATTACGGATTTGGTCTTTTTGCAGGAACTGCAATTAATGATACGTCTTCGGTAACAGCGGCGGCGTCAACATGGGACACACTGCACAACACACACGGCGCAGTACTCGATTATGCCACAATTGTAAAACTTACAAGAACACTTGCAATTATTCCTATTACTCTTGTACTGGCTTTTTACAGGATGAAAAAAACAAGTTCGGGTGCACAAAAATCAAAGGTAAACATAAAAAAGATTTTTCCGATGTTTATACTTTACTTTGTACTTGCCTCTGTAATAACAACAATTGTAACAGGCATATGCACAGGACAGGTGCTAAGCACCGCAAACAGCATTTTCGGATTTTTAAAACAGCTCAGCAAATTCTTTATAGTAATGGCTATGGGCGCAATCGGACTCAATACAAATGTTGTAAAGCTTGTTAAAACAGGCGGAAAGCCCATATTGCTCGGTTTTATCTGCTGGGTTGCAATTACTGCCGTAAGCATCGGCGCACAGCATTTACTGGGTGTTTTTTAGCGAATTTATAGACTTGCACATATAACAGAATAAACACAAGAGCCTGCGGACGATGAATTAAATCATAAATCCACAGGCTCTTTGCTTTTGCAGCCGAATTTTTAATAATATAATTAAATAAAAGTAATTATGTTACAATATTATTCAGTTTTAATTTTTTTATAATGCTGATAATGTATCCCCACATGACCCACTGCTAAAATTACAGATGAAAGCAGCATCCAAATAACCTTTCCGTATATACCAAGCAGAAAAAAAGCAATAACAGGCAATGTTGCTCCCGCAACGGGTATTCCTAAAAAACTGCTGTAAAAATCATTAAGTTTCCGCTCACTGCAAAAATATCGTATCCACCATAATTCGTACATTACCATAAACACAGCCGCAGCAATAAACCACCAGGTCCAATTTGACCAACCGTGCAAATTAAAATCCGTAAACAACAGTGCGCAGGCAGTAGTTGCTGCTTCTCCCGCCCTCTCAAAAACCTGAAGAACCTTGCTTTCATCTTTTGAAGAGTATCCGTCAGGGATTTTTTTCATCCATATTATATTCGGTACAAACAGCATCAGCAAAAATATTAAACCTATATATGAAAACCCTATATGCCCTAACATCATCTACTCTCCCTTTTTTAACATATGTCCTTATTTTTCTTTCTTATAAATCCGTACCTTTAAGCCATTCGTTTATATTCTGCATAGCTTCGTCATCAAACTTTCTGTCCTTATAGTAATATTCTCTGTCAGCCTCAGTAATTTTTCTGATAACTCTGCATGGATTACCGCCGGCAACAACCCAGTTTGGAATATCCTTGGTAACTACACTGCCTGCTGCAATCACCGAGTTGCTTCCGATTTTCACCCCCGGAAGAATAACCGCATTGCCTCCAATCCATACATTATCGCCTATTTCAATCCCAATACCGTATTCATATTCAGACTGTCTCATGACGGGGTGCAGGGGATGTCCTGCTGTATATACGGCAACGTTTGGCGCAAAAAGAACATTATCACCTATTTTTACCTTTGCAACATCAAGAATTGTACAGTTGTAATTGGCAAAAAAGTTTTTGCCGACCTCGATATTAAAACCGTAATCACAGTAAAAAGGAGGATTAATCCATGCATTTTCACTTTTGCCCAAAAGCTGTTTTACTACTGCCTGCAATCCATTAAAATCACTTCTGTCCATTGTATTAAGCTGCTGAGTAAGCTGTCTGGCCCTTACCATCTGATTCATTACACTTTCATCCGATACATAGGGCATTTCATTTTCACGTCTTGTTATATTATCCATACACTATTCTCCTGAATTAAAAATCTCATACAGAGATTCTATCATACATTTTTAAGTACAGCAATATTTTAGTTTGACATTTTAAATTTTATCTGATAATATAAAAAAGTAACATTACACACATCCTATTTGGACAAATAGGATAAATCTATGCAAACTCAATTGCCCGGTCGTTTTAATCAATTTCTTATAAAAAAGGAAGGCAGGAAAGAAACCGTATGAAAAAAATTATTTCGTTTTTTACAGCTGCTGTGCTTTTAATGTCTGCAATTTTATTAACCGGCTGTTCGGGGGACTCCAAATCAACAGAGTTTTCCAGAGGTTCCGTTGACGAAAATGTATACACAAGTACATATGCGAATATTAAATTTACAAAACCCGCTAGTTGGGTTTATTCAACAGATGAGGAAATTTCAAAACTGATGAACATAAGCATTGATATGTTCACAAGCGATGATTTTGCCAAAGAAGCTGCAAAACTCCAATCAATTACAGATATGCTGGCAACAGATCCAAAAACTTATAACAATATATCTGTTATATATGAAAACCTTAAGTTATCAAACAACACTGATATTTCAACAGATGAATATGAAAAGAAATCAATTCAGATGCTTAAATCACAGTTCACGGACGATATTGAAATAGATGTTGCCGAAAGCACTGATACAGAATTAGGCAGTGAAAACTACAGAAGAATTTCTCTCACTACAAAAGCTTACGGTATGGAAATGCAGCAATTTATGTATTTTAGAAAAGTCGGCGATTATATGTGTTCCATAACAGTGACAATTACTGATGATACGGAAATATCAGAAATTGAAGCAATGTTTTCATAATTTTAACTGCAACAAACAACGCCTGTCCAATCAAATTGATTGGCAGGCGTTATTTTTATGCTTACATAGATGGATCAACTGACTATATGGACATTTTCTCCCTGATTATTCCCAAAATCTTTTTTTCTCGGCGGCTTACCTGCACTTGGGTCATGTCAAGAATTTTTGCTGTTTGAGTCTGTGTTTTGTTACGATAGTAACGCAGATGTATTATCTTTCTGTCGCTTTCCTCCAGTGTCTGAACTGCTTGTTCAAGGCTTAGACGCTCTGAGATTTCCTCCTGAATATCATCCGTCGGAACATCCAACTGAGGATTACCTTCCTCATCATATTCCGCCGTAAGTGATAGAGGATACCTTGAACTGTTAAGCGCGTCAATAATTTTTTCTTCTGTTGTTCCAAGTTTTTGTGCAAGCTGTGAAACAGTAAGTTCCATGCCGTTTTTCATCTTGCTTTCATTATTTATCTTACAGATTGCCGAGGCAAGTTCCTTGAGAGAACGGCTTACCTTTACTGCTCCTCCGTCACGGAACAAACGCTTAATTTCACCCATAATAACAGGAAATGCATAGGTTGAAAATTGAAGATTTCGGCTCTCATCAAAGTTATTTATTGCTTTGGCAAGCCCCAGAGATCCGGCCGCAAAAAGTTCTTCGTATTCTATTCCCTTTCCGGCAAAGCGTTTACAACAGGCATGTACAAGACCCATATTTTCCTCGGCAACTCTGTTTTTATTAAACATCTTGGCGGGCTATGGTCTTTTCAAGCGTCACAGTTGTGCCCTCCGAAACTCTCGATTTCACCTTTACCTTATCGCAAAAGCTTTGCATGACCGCAAAACCAAGTCCTGCACGTTCTTCTTCAGGTGCAGTGGTATAAAGCGGTTCCATAGCTTTTTCTATATTTTCTATTCCGCAGCCCTTGTCGCGGATTTTAATTATTACTTTATTTGTATCGGTAATCCTGCCCTTTATGTATATTGTTCCGTTTGACCTTCTGTACCCGTGGACAATACAATTTGTTACTGCTTCTGATACTGCAGTTTTTATGTCGCTTAATTCATTTATTGTGGGGTCAAGATTCATAATAAAAGCAGCTGCAACACTTCTTGCAAAAGCCTCGTTACAGCTTTTTGAAGGAAAACTTAAACTCATTTCATTGACTGTTTTCATCGCAATACCCCCAGTCCCTCTATCCCCGACATAGCGAAGATTCTGTACATTCTGTCCGGAATATTAGTTACTCTAAGCATACCGCCAATAAGCTTCATCTGGCGATACCGTCCCATCACAAGACCTATTCCCGATGAATCCATAAACGACACTCCCGAAAAGTCCAAATACAACACCTTTGGCTTAAGCGACTGTGCCGCTCCGTCAATCCTTGTGCGAATTTTGGCAGCTGTATCATGGTCGATTTCGCCGTCTATGTACGCAGTAAGAATATTATTTTCAAATTCTGTTTTAAGCATTTCAACATCCCTTTCCCGAAAATTTATGCTAAACTGTTTTAGAGCCTGTATAACAAGATTATCGGAATTTAACTTATAACAGCCGCCTATTCGGCAAGGCAAATAGAAAATTATTGATAATAAATACTATCTGCCCGCCAAGACGCACGAAAAAACTCCATACTTATAATAAATAGTATGGAGTAAAAAATTTGTTTTATTCTGTTGTCGGTAAAATTTTCTTTATTTTTTATTACAGTCCTTAACTGTATTCATAATGTACGGACGAATTTCTCCTGCAAGGTACAGTGAACCGCATATCACAACAGCACAGTCAGATTGAAGAGCCTTTTGATATGCAACATCAAAGGCATGCTGTGCACTTTCAAAAACAACGGTTTCATCAATATACTTTGCACATTTCTTCATTAGAAGAGAAGGTGACATAGCTCTGGGATTTTTTACAGGAACAGTGTACACACAATCAAAAACATCTTTGATCAGCTTAATGGAATTATCAGTATCCTTATCGGCAAGCATTCCGATTATTCCTATAATATATTTGTCCTTCAAAAATTCGTCAATTGATTTTTTCAGAGCCTCTATGCCATTTGGGTTATGTGCACCGTCAAGCAAAACAATAGGATCTTCCCCTAACAGTTCAAGTCTTGCAGGATTTACCGCATTGGCAAATCCCTGCTGTATTTGGAAATCGGAAATGTCCAAATATCCGTTCAGTCTGAGCAAATCAATTGCGGCAAGGGCTGTTTTAGCGTTTTCTATCTGATGTGCCCCTGCAAGTGACAAATTAATCTGAATTCCGTTGTAATTAAACCTGCTTCCCGTCAGTGTTCTTTCCACCGCGCTTATGTCAACACCCTCGCTTTTTGCAAGCGGAATCTTAAGCTTTCTTGCATATTGTTCAATAATCTGCATTACCGCGGGAGTCTGTGCTGAGGTTACTGCCATGGAATATTCCTTTAAAATACCGCACTTCTGATGTGTAATTTCCTCTTCTGTACTGCCAAGCACAGCAGTATGGTCAAGTCCTATCACAGTGATTACCGAACATAACGGCGCTTTTATGGTGTTTGTACAGTCAAGAAGTCCTCCCATGCCTGTTTCAAGCACAACAATATCGCATTTTTGCTTTGCATGAATATAAAACTGTAAAGCGTTTACATATTCAAACTCAGTAATTATTGTGCCCTCATCATGCAAACTTTCAATAACAGGAAATGTATTTTCAACGGCCGACACAAGTTCATCTTTACTGATCATTGAATTATTAATCTGTATCCGTTCACGAAAATCAGTAATATACGGCGAAATAAACAATCCCGTTTTGTAGCCTGCCGACACAAGCACCGACGAAAGCATTGCGCAAACGGAGCCTTTTCCGTTTGTTCCGGCAACGTGTATATATTTCAGTTTATCCTGAGGATTGTCAAGCCTGTCAAGCAGAATTCTCATTCTGTCAAGTCCGGGGCGTGATCCGAATGCCAGCAAGGAATGAATTTTTTCAATCGCCTCATCATATGTCATTATAACAGCTCCCTGTAAATTTCGTTTTTCTTATATCCTGTAATCTGGGCTGCCTGCTTTGCAGCGTCGGTAGGCTTTGCGCCGCTTTCAATCAGCTTTCTGGCTGTTTCAACAGCATATTCCAGCGTAAGTTCTTCTTCATCCTGCTTTGGCGCACCCTCAAGCACTAGTACAAACTCGCCCTTTAAACTGCCGTCAGAAAGATTCTCAGCAGCATATTTAGTCGTAGTGCGTATAACTTCCTCATGAATTTTTGTAAGTTCACGCACAATTGACAATCTGCGTTCTCCAAATGCTGCATAAAGGTCGCGGAGAGTTGCAGGCAGTTTGTGAGGAGCTTCATAAAAAATCATAGTACGGTGTTCATTTTTAAGACTATGTAAATGTTCATTGCGGCTTTTTTTATTGACACTTAAAAATCCTTCAAATGTAAATCTCCCCGTTTCAAGTCCTGAAACTGCAAGTGCAGATATCACTGCACTCGGACCCGGAATTACAACGGTTTGGATTCCTCTCTCTTCGCACAGCTTTATTAAATCTTCTCCGGGATCTGAAATACAGGGCATACCTGCGTCAGTAACTATTGCGCAATTTTCTCCCTGCTCAATACGACTGCATATAATTTCGCCCCGTTCACGCTTATTATGTTCATAATAACTGACCATAGGTTTTTTTATGCCGAAATGATTTAGCAGTTTCAGCGTTACCCTTGTGTCCTCGGCAGCTATAAAGTCAACGCTTTCAAGTGTCTGAACCGCTCTGGGTGAAAGGTCGGAAAGGTTCCCGATTGGTGTACCGGTAACATATAAAATTCCGCTCAAATTCTCCCCTCCTTATAGCTACCGTAAATTCTTATCATTTCTTCAGAAAATTCTCCGTTTTCATTCTCAATGAAAAGAGCAGGCAATACATTTAGAAAACCTCTGCTGCCACCCCGTCTGCCTTCAAGCAAAAATAACTTTGGTGCTTTTGCAGTACGCTGCTGTACCATCCTCAAAATTTTAGGTTCTATTGAAAATTTTCTCATTGATTCCATAACATCTGCAAGCCTTTCAGGACGCTGGCAAATGCAAAACCTGCCGCCGAACTGCAAAAGCTTAGAAGCACATTCACAAATATCATCAAGTGTACATTCTGTTTCGTGACGTGCTACCTGCCTTGCGCTGTCCGGATTCATTATGCCTCCGCCGCCTATTTTATACGGAGGATTACAGGAAACCAAATCGAAATAACCGTACGGAATCTTTCCCTTTAAGTCTTTTAAATCATAATTTAATATTTTAATATTATTGCCAAGATTATTCAGTTCAACGCTCTTTTGTGCAAGTTCGCAAGCATTTGACTGGATTTCAACGGCAAAAACCTCAAGACTTCGGTTATTTCTGCACCACAAAAGCGGAATCGTTCCGCACCCCGTGCCGAGGTCAACGCATTTTTTTCTTCCGTGCGGCTTTGAAAAATCAGCAAGCAGTATTGTATCTGTTGAAAAATGATAACTGTCGGAAACAAAAACTTTAATTCCGTTTCCCAAAGGTTCAGTGTGAATATTTTGCATATTTTTTCCTTTTTAAGTTAAGAAAATCTGGTATTAATATTTTTACAGACAGAAAGCGGCAAGGGGTTACCCTTGCCGCTTGTTTGATTATAAATCCGTTAACCCCGAATTAAGCTTCCTGTGGAGCACCAACAGGGCAAACATCGGCACAAGAGCCGCAATCAGCACAAGCATCTGCATTAATTACATACTTGCCGTCGCCCTCAGAAATAGCTTCACAAGGACAAGCATCAGCACAAGCACCGCACATAATGCATTCGTCATTAATTATGTATGCCATAGGAATACCTCCTTAATAAATTTCAACTATATTGTAACATATTTTTTAAAAAAAGCAACCGTTTGGAAATAAATTTCTGTTTTTTACAAATAATAGAAATTATTCTGTAGGATTTAGCAATTTTTACTCCAAACCTTTTAATTCCTCAAGCTCTTTTCTGTCCACTTTTATATAACCGTCCTTGACCAGCTTGCACTGCTTGACTGCAAATGTCTTTGGTGCAACATCATCAGGAGTATTGTTAAGCTTTACTTTAAGTGTTCTTGCAATAAGATTGTTTTCAACAACAAGTCCTCTTCCTTCCGGAGTATTTACAATTGCACCTATCTTCGGAGTTTTTCTAAGCAGATCAGTATATGCCTCCTGTTCATACTTAAGACAACACATAAGTCTTCCGCACGTTCCGGATATTTTAACCGGAGACAGTGAAAGTCCCTGTTCTTTTGCCATTTTTATTGATACAGGCTGAAATTCACCCATAAAGCTTGCACAGCAAAACGGTTTGCCGCATATACCGAGTCCTCCGAGCATTTTTGCCTCATCACGCACACCAATCTGACGAAGCTCTATCCTCGTTCTGAAAACAGACGCAAGATCTTTTACCAGCGTACGGAAGTCTACTCTGCCGTCTGCTGTAAAATAGAACAGTATTTTGCTGTTGTCAAAAGTATATTCAACATTTACCAGTTTCATATCAAGATTATGCTGAATAATTTTTTGTTCACATATTTTATATGCTTCCTTTTCTCTGAGCTTGTTTTCTGCAAGATGATTTAAATCCTCTTCCGTTGCAATCCTGATAAGAGGCTTAAGCGGATGAGCAAGCTCTCTTTCATCAACATTTTTGTTTGGAGTAGCAACCTCACCGCATTCAAGACCCCTTGCAGTTTCAACAATTACCATATCTCCTGTATTAAGTTTATTATCAAGCGGGTCAAAGTAGTACACCTTGCCTACTTCTTTAAATCTTACTCCGATTACCTCTGCCATGAAATCCTCCTGTATTCTCCGCACAACCAAGTTGTGAGCAGATTTATGTTAATATTTTGTGTAATCTTTATTTTCGCATTTTCCGTAATCTCAATCATTTGTATTATTCTTGCCTTTGTAAAGCGTGTTGCCAATGACTTTCCCAGCTCTGCGTCAAAAACTGCACCTACACCTGAAACAGCCGCGAGTCCGTCACGAAAAATCAATTTTACTATGAGCAAAGTTTCATCTGCACTGTCCTTTTCCAACAGGACATTAAGCGCTTTAAGCAAATCATATTCACGTGCAGACAAAATACCTTTAACAATACCCCTGGCATTTTCACAAGCTGTATCTGAAAATACATCATGCGTTTTAAGCCTGAGCACAACAGATCTTGAAAGAATTGTTGCAAGAAGCTTTTTGGAATTTTCACACAGCAGAATAAAAAGTACGTTTTGCGGCGGCTCCTCAAGCAGTTTTAAAAAAGCATTCTGCACAATAGGAGACAGCCTGTTTTCCGCGTCCTCAAAAATATAAACCTTTGCCGCAGCTTCATTCGGCTTAATATATGCGTCTTTTGAAATTTCACGCATTTGGTCAATTGAATATGATTTTGACTTTTTTTCCGGATATGCATATTTTATGTCAGCATGAGCTGCATTAAATGCCTTACGGCATTGTCCGCACTGTCCGCAGGGGCGCTCGGTATCAATACACACCGCATACATAGACAAAAATTTTGCAAGCTCAAAAGATTTCGTTTTATCTTTGCTCTCTATAATGACAGCATGAGGTATTCTGCCCTGAACATCAAGCGCGTTAAGCGTTTGTTTTGTATTTTCATCAAATTCAAATCCCTTAAAATTCAACGCCGAACCTCCCCGCTGACATATTTCAGACTTGTGAGTGTATATACAATACACCCGATAGTAATTATATCATTAACGCACGATTTTTTCCACTGTTATTTTAAGGATACCGTGTTAGTTATAATTTCACCGTTTTCCGTTATATCAATGTAACCGTATGACGCATAATACCCGCGGCAAGAACCCGGATTAAGAATATACAGCCCGTCATCATAGGTACTTAACGGAATATGTGTATGTCCGAACAGTAAAATATCAGCCTCTTCCTGTCTCGCTGCGGACACTGCCTGGTAAATTCCCGTTTTAACATTATAAAGATGACCGTGTGTAATAAAAATCTTTTTTCCATTCACGTTAAGCGTCTCTGTAGACGGAAAAAAGCTGTTCCAGTCACAGTTGCCACGCACCCCTGTTATCATTTTATCTTTTATATTGTCTTTAAGGTATTGCAGCTGATTATCACCGTCGCCGCAATGTATTATTATTTCCGCCTTCGGCTGTGCATTTACCGCACGGATAAGACTGTTCAGATCACCGTGCGTATCAGAGACTACTAAAATACGCATATTATTAAATACTCCGTTCTAAAAATTAAATAAGTGCATAGAATGTGTTGAGGTGTTAGTATGGCTGATAAAAATATTAATAAAATGCTGAATGAATTGTCAGGAAAACTGGGAATATCAGAGCAGCAAATTGAAAATGCCGCCAAAAACGGTGACATCAAAAATATGTTAAAAAATGCAGATGAAAAACAAACAAAGCAGATTGAGGAAATTTTAAGCGACCCGAAAAAGGCACAAAAGCTGCTTGAAAGCCCGCAGGCACAAGCGCTTTTAAAGCTGTTTGGCGGAGAATAAATTATGTCCGAGCTGCAAGATAAACTAAATCAGATTCTGAGCAATCCCGAGGCTTTAAAACAAGTGCAAAGCCTTGGGGAACAGCTTGGTCTGTCAAAAAAATCCGAGCCTCCTCAGCCCTCACCCAAAGCCGAAATGCAGATTCCAAACAATCTTATGGGCGATGATATGCTCAAAACCATAGCACGTATTGCGCCGCTGATGAGTTCCGTTAAAGGAGACGACAACACAACCCGTTTGCTTAATTCGCTTCGGCCGTTTCTTTCCGGAGAAAAGCAAAATAAGCTGGATCAAGCAGAAAAAATGCTTAAAATCTTAAAAATCATGCCGCTGCTCAAAGACAGCGGTCTGTTTTGACAAGGGGTGACAACATGCCAAGTTTTGAAGAGGAAGCCTTTACAAGAGCTCAGCAAATGCACAGGCGCCCGCCGTATCGCAGAGAAGCAACTCAAAACAAAGATGTTCCGCAGGCGGAAAAAAACAATATAAACGAAGATACCTTAAAAGATGAAAAAAGCAAAAGCGAACCGGCAGGCACAAATAACAGGCATGAAAGCCTGCTTGACATTATGTTTAAAAACAAAGAACAAAGCTTAATATTACTGCTTATAATACTGCTGATGGAGGAAAATACCGAACCGTCGTTACTTCTTGCATTAATGTATCTTCTGCTCTGATTATCTTATCTGTCCGCACCCTTTGATAATATACTTGGAACTTGTAAGTTCGTTAAGTCCCATAGGACCTCTTGCATGCAGTTTTTGGGTTGAAATTCCTATTTCTGCGCCAAGCCCAAATTCACCTCCGTCTGTAAACCGTGTGGACGCATTTACATAAACAGCAGCAGAATCAACCCTTGATGAAAACTCATTTGCACTGTTGTAGTCATTCGTAACTATACATTCGCTGTGTCCCGTGCTGTATTTTGCAATGTGAGAAATTGCATTATCAAGATCATCAACTACCTTAACAGCAAGGATATAATCCAAAAATTCAACGCTGTAGTCTTCCTCAGTGGCAGGAACAACACTGTTGCCCAAGATTTTTCTTGTAACTTCACAGCCGCGTATTTCCACGGATTTTTTATCAAGCTCTGCCTTAATTGCCGGCAGAGCTTCTGCTGCTATATCTTTGTGTACAAGCACGGTCTCAATTGCATTGCACACAGACGGGCGGGAAGTCTTTGCATTAAAGACAATATTTTTCGCCATTTCAACATCTGCACTTTTGTCAATGTAAACATGACAATTACCGACGCCTGTTTCAATTACAGGTACCTTTGCATTATTTACAACGCTTTTAATAAGTCCTGTTCCGCCCCTTGGGATTAAAACATCAAGATAATCAGAAAGCTGCATAAGCTCGGTAGCACTTTCACGGGATGTATCCTCAACCAATGCTATGCAGTCGCGCGGAAAGCCTGCTTCTTCAATTGCAGTTCTCATAATACGGGCAACAGCCTTGTTTGAGTTTATAGCTTCTTTGCCGCCTCTTAAAATCACAGCGCTGCCTGCCTTAAGGCACAATGCTGCCGCATCAGAGGTAACGTTAGGACGAGCCTCATATATTATACCTATAACACCCATTGGAACAGTAACCTTTTCAATTTGCAAACCGTTTTTAAGCGTTTTTCCGTCAAGAATTTTTCCAATCGGATCGGGCAAAGCCGCTACCTGCTCAACTCCGGCGGCCATATCGTTTATTCTTTCCTCGCTCAGTTTCAGTCTGTCAAGCAAAGAATTTGTAAGTCCCGCTTTTTTTCCGTTTTCAATATCAATATTGTTTGCTTCTATTATTTCTCTGCTGTTGTTGCGCAGAGCATCTGCAATCAACTTCAAGGCAACATTCTTTTTTGCTCCTGCCGTCATAAGAAATCTTGACGCAGCCTTTGCATTTGCACCCATAATCTCAAGATTTGTCATAATAATTCCTCCCTAATACTATTTTACTGCCGTAAACTTTGTTCCGATATTATTTCCGTCAAATATTTCATATAAATTTTCAGGTTTTTCACCGCTTATAACAAAAACTTCAACACCGCGTTTTGTTGCATAATCAGCAGCCTGAAGCTTTGTAATCATTCCGCCTGTTCCTCTGTTTGAACCTGTACCCGCCGCCATATCAAGAATGTCAGAATTAATTTTCTCAACAACTGCAATCTTTTCGGCATTCGGATTTGTGCGGGGATTTGAATCGTAAAGTCCGTCAATATCTGTCAAAATAATAAGCCTGTCTGCGCTTACCAGTCCTGCTACAATTGCAGAAAGCATATCATTATCACCAAAATTATTGCCCTCAAGCTCATCTATGGCAACGGTGTCATTCTCGTTAATAACCGGTATTATGTTCATACTAAGCAGCTCGTCAATAGTGTTTATTACATTCTGCCTTTTCTGATCTGTTTCAACTGCATAGCGTGTCAGAAGTATCTGAGCAACAGAATGATTGTATTCTCCAAACAATTTATCGTACATAAACATAAGCTCACACTGCCCTATTGCCGCCAGAGCTTGCTTCTTTTTCGTTTGGACAGGACGTTTTGCCAGTCCTGTTTTGCCCATACCAACGCCTATTGCACCTGATGAAACAAGCATAATCTGTTCTCCGCTGTTTTGAAGATCCGATAATACTTTGCACAGCGCTTCAATTCTTCTGTAATTTATTTTACCGTTTTCATATGTAAGAGTCGATGTTCCAACCTTAACCACGGTACGCTTATTTTTCATAATCCACACCTGTTTTCAAATTTATACTAAATCTCCGTATAAAAATTTTACGTTCTTTTTTGCTGAGATTACAATTATATTAATTATATCACATTACACGTCAAAATTACAAGTTTTATAAAGTTAAATATTAGTTTTCCCTTAAAAATATTGTTTTACTTGATTTTGTCAAATACATTTAAAAACCGCCGTGCATTAGCATATACACAGCGGTCTACGATTATTCACTTTATTCCAAGCTTTTCTATAATAAGTTCAATGGTGTTTTCAATACTTCCGCTTGAAAATTCAACAGTAATGTCAGAATATTTTTTATAGAGCGGATAACGCTTTACATAAACATCGTCAAGTGTTTCACCCTTATCAAAAGCAATTCCCCTTGTTTTGATATTTGTAACGCGGTGTTTAATTTCACTAAGCGGAACATCAATAAACACAACTCTTCCGCTTACTTTAAGATTCTTCATTGCACTGTCACTCATTACCATTGACCCGCCGGTGGCAATAACCGTACTTTCACATCTCAGCTCTTTTCCTGTCTTTTCCTCAAGCTTTAAAAATTCACCAAGTCCATCCTGATCAAGTATTTTTTGAAGCGGCTTGCCTGCCATACGGCTTATAATGAGATCAGTATCAACAAAAGAATATCCTAACGCTTTTGCCAGCAGTACACCTACTGTACTCTTTCCCGAGCCGGGCATACCTATTAAAACAATATTTTCCATATCAAAGTATCCTTATATTAAGCGAGTCCGTACTGGAGGTAGGAATAGTTTTATTTGACGAAAGCACAACAACAGTATCGCCTTTATGAACAAGCCCCGTGCTGAGTGCCTTCTCCATAGCCTGCCTGGTAATAGAATCCGAGGTTCTCTTTTCTTCACCCATCAGCGCAGAAACGCCCCAGTTGAGACAAAGTTTTCTGCACACAAGCTGAGAGGTAACAACTGCAATAACAGGAACTTCGGGTCTGAAATGCACCATTGCTCTTGCAACCTTTCCCGTTGCACTTTCAACAATTATAGCTTTTGCACCGACACGGTCAGCAATATCTTTTGCCGCACTGCAGATACTCCCTCTGATGACATTGCTGTCTTTCATTCCGTGATCTTCAATGTATTCATGAAGCGCCGTAAACTCACCGTTTTTTTCTGCCTCAGAGCAAATTGCCGCAAGAGCCCTGACACTTTCCACAGGATATCTTCCGGCAGCTGATTCGGCAGAAAGCATTACTGCGCTTGTACCGTCGTAAACAGCATTTGCAACATCGCTGATTTCAGCACGGGTAGGACGCGGAGAAGTTGTCATACTCTCAAGCATTTGGGTCGCTGTAATAACATATTTTCCCCTTGAAACACATTTTCTTATTAACAATTTTTGAATTTCGGGCAGTTTTATAAATGGAATTTCAACACCCATATCACCGCGCGCCACCATAATGCCATCGGCATAGTCCATAATATTATCCATATCATCAACGCCGCTCTGGTTTTCAATTTTTGCAATTATTTCAACATATTCATATCCGAGACTGTCAATAAAATCACGGAGTGTTCTTACATCCTCATGGTTGCGCACAAATGAAGCTGCAACAAAATTTGCTCCGTGCGTAAGTCCAAATTCAATATCCTTTCTGTCCTGTGCACTGACATAAGGCATATTAATATGATAACCGGGAATATTTATACTTTTGCGGTTTTTGAGAATGCCGCCTTTGTTTACCGTGCAGATAATCTTTTCACTTGTTACTTCCTTAACTACCAGTGAAATTATTCCGTCGTCAAGCAGCAGTTCCCTGCCGATTGCCCTTTCTCCCTCATTAAAGAACAAATCGACAAGTTTTGGAAAGGAAATTGAAGTACCGTTTTCATCCCCCTCGGCATTCTGTTCCTTACAAAGTGCAAAGGACGCTCCTTCCACAAGCTTTGCGCTTCCGTCCTTAAATGTTCCCACTCTTACCTCAGGACCTTTTGTATCAAGCAAAATTGCAACATTTTTACCGCTTTCCTTAATTGCCTCCTTAAGAACTGCAAATGTTACATCAAGATCTTCATATGTGCCGTGGGACATATTAATGCGTGCAACATTCATTCCCGCATCAATCATTTTAAGCAAAGTTTCTTTAGTATTACAAGCCGGACCGATTGTACATACAATTTTAGTTTTTCTCATATAACCGCTCCTTCCTTTTACAGTGCAATAAATATACACTTAAAATTAACTTATGAGATAAATCTATTTTTGCCATTTTATTATATATTATATAATCTATATTTTCAATTGCTGTTTTGTAAAAAAAGGAAAAAGACATTTTTAAATAATTACCCTGACTGTCTGCCTCAATTTCCCTCAAATTAAAAATTTCTGCCGCAAGATATTAAGCGCATTAAATATTTTGCACTTTTGTTCTGCGGCAGACATGAAACTTTTATTTATTAAATCAATTAAAATCTAAAGTATAAAAACGGATTATAACTTTGATCTACAAGACTTGCAGTGCTTACTGCCAACACAACAAAACAAAACAGCGTCTCAGGTATCCATACAAACCTTGTGCCGGAAAAATATTCATAAACTTTTGCACCGAGCGGAGTGGCTGCAACTGCCGCAGTCAAAAGAATCGGCAAATAATTCATAATAAGATTAAATGCCTGCAAACCGCACAATCCGTTGCCGAAGTTGAACAAATCAACAAAAAACTGACCCAGCTGAGCCATATCCGTAAAGTAGAAAAGTCCCCAACCGATTATTACAATAAAAAGTGTATACACATGCTGTAATACCGAAGGCAATCTGTCCAAAAATCTTTTCAGCACAAATTTTTCGAGTATAAGCAATATTCCATAGTAAAGACCCCACAGCAAAAAGTTATATGAAGCGCCGTGCCACAGTCCTGTAAGACCCCAGACAATGAGCAGGTTTAAAATCTGACGCTTAACACCCTTACGGTTACCTCCAAGGGGAATATAAACATACTCTTTAAACCAAGTTGACAGCGAAATATGCCATCTGCGCCAAAAATCTGTGATTGATTTTGCAATATACGGGTAGTTAAAGTTTTTCAAAAACTCAAAGCCCAGCATATTTCCAAGTCCGCACGCCATATCCGAATAACCCGAAAAGTCAAAGTATATCTGGAATGTATATGCTATCATCCCTGCCCATGTACCGATAACACCGTTTTCATCTGTTGTGGCAAATATTGCAGTTGTCAGTGTGCCCATTTGATTTGCAATAAGTACCTTTTTTCCCAGACCGACCATAAACAGCATTACACCCTTTGTAAACTGCTCAATAGTTTCTCTTCTGTGCGTGAGCTGATAGGCAACATCTTTGTATCTTACTATAGGTCCTGCTATAAGCTGTGGAAACAAAGCAACATACGTGCCGAAATTTATAAAACTTTTAGACACGGGAGCATCATCACGGTAAACGTCTATTACATAACTCATTGTCTGAAATGTATAAAAACTGATTCCGACAGGCAGACTTATCTTCAGCGCAGGAATGTTCAAAAACGGCAGCATATTAAGAGTCTGTGAAATCATTCCGGTGTATTTAAACACTGCAAGTATACCTATATCGAGTACACAGGTAAGTATTAAAAACAGTTTTTTCTTTTTCTGATCCTGACGGTACTTATCAACAAGATAACCTCCAGCATAATTAAAAAAGATATTAAACACCATGAGAAGGACAAGCATAGGCTCGCCCCAACCATAGAAAATAAGGTTTACTATAAAAAGAAATATATTTCGTCCCTGTCTTGGCACAAGATAATATGCCAGAAGCGTTACAGGCAAATAAGCAAATAAAAATACAAGGCTTGAAAAAACCACTTTATTGTTCCCCCTCACGGAGTTTTCCGTGCAGTTTAAAATTTAATTTTGGGCGTATCTGTAACATAAAAACGCCGCAGTATATAACATTAGTATTCTATCGTATATTTACCTCTCCGTCAATATATAAGAAAAAATCCCGACAATAAATTAAGGAACACTGCAAACGGTGTTCCTTAATTTATTTATTACCTTCTACTCCAATATCTTAAAGTTATACTGCCGGGTAAATTCTTTTGTTTCATTGTTGCGCAGCACTGCGCTTTGCCTGTGTTCAAGCACACTTGTTATGGCACATAAATCTATCCATATCTCGTTGTCGCTTTCCTTTTGGCTTTCATCAAAAACCAATTCCAGTCCAATATGCAAATGACTTTCCGTTATACCGTTTATATTTTCAGTATCACTGTAGCCTGTTCTTCCTACATATCCGATTACATCGCCCGCATTAACCCTGTCGCCCTCCTTTAGATTTTCGGCAAAAGGACGGTTCTGACGCAGATGAGCATAGTACCAGTAGCGCTTATTGTCGTCTGAACGAATGCCTACTCTCCATCCGCCGTATTTATTCCATCCCATACACTCGACCCTGCCTGATTCAACCGCAATTACAGGCGTACCGACAGCGGACATCAGATCATGCCCCAAATGAGGTCTGGTATATCCATATGTGCGTACTGCTCCAAAATCGTCATAACATGAATACGGAAAGGTTTTTGCTATTGGCGAGAACCAGCAAAGCCCGTATCCCTTTTCTGTCGTAATCTGTCCGCTCCCGTCGTCTTTTTCCATCTCGTAATTTCCGACAATCCCGTTAAGCGCCGCTTTGTATGCTTCGCTGTAATACTTAAAATACTTCATATCCTTTGTCAGTTCTTCGATTTTTTCGCCCTGTTCAATTTTTTCGGCAACAGAAGTCATATCGGAACTCTTATATTTTGAAAAATCGCCGCCGTATTTTGCTCCAAGATATGCAAGAAGAGTAATACAGTCAGCATGATTATCGCTGTCCTTTGTATTAATGTCGATATCTATTGCATCCTGCAATGCGGATTTTGTCACATTAAATTCGACATATTTTATGTAACTGTTCTTCGATGGTTCTGCGCCGCCGACCTGCACCATTATTAAAATTGCAATCGCAAACACAGCCGGAAAAATATAAAGCAACCGTTTCAATTTCATCACCGGTAATTTATATGATTCTTTGGTAAAACTTATGAGTTGATACCGGGATTATTTATAAAAAGACACAATGTGCGGCTTTCAAAAAAATCTTTTGTTATTTGTGAATGCAATAGGCTTTCGCATTTAAAATTTTTAAGCAAAAACCGTGCAGCAATGCTGCACGGTAAATTTTGTGTTATCACAGTTGTATATTCGGGTGTTAAAAAGAATACGTATTTTGTATCAGCAAAATATTTACTCCTGTTCCAAAATAACAAATGACTGAGGCTCCATTTTTATTTTGCCTCCGGCAATCTCTGTATTTCCAATTTGATAAACCTGTTTGCCGATATATTTTGCATCTATTTCCGCATTCTCGCCAAGAGGATTAAAATACATAACCAGTTTACCTCTTTTGTATGCAAACGGAATTTCATCTTCTTTATATATAAACTCAAGTTCACCGTTGCCTTTCAAATCATCATATTTATGGCGGAGAGATATAAGGTCTGTCACAACCTTATATATACTGTCCGGGTCATCCTTCTGATTTTCAACCGTAGGAGCATCAGATGAACTGTCAACAGGAAGATACGGTTCGTCACTCTCTGAAAATCCAAGATTTTTTCCCTCTGACCACTGCATAGGAGTACGTGAACCTGTGCGGCTGAAACCGCCTTCTTTGCTTATCAAATCTTTCTGATATCTCATACCTATTTCGTCACCGTAGTAAAGGAACGGCACGCCCGGCATCGTAAAAATAAATGCATTAACCAGTTTAACAGCCTGTTTGTCAAGATAAGCAGTAACACGCGGCATATCGTGATTGTTTGTCATAAAGCTTATAAATCCGTTATCTTTTGTAAGCTCATATGCAGGCAGATATTCATCTGCAAATGCTTTTAAATCTCCCTGCCCGTTTGGATTAAATACCGCTGTGTCGCCCCATTCTCCGCTTCGGAACAGCTTATTGTATCCGTTGCCGAAATGGTCAAGATAAAAATCCATATGAAAACCGGCGTTGTTAATTGCTCTTTCAGGATGACACCATTCAGAAACCAACGCAGCCTCGGGATATTCCCTGTCAAGCATTTCACGGACACCGCGCCATATCTTAGCAGTAGCAATTTTTTCATCATCATTTTTTACAAGTGAATCAGCCATATCAACTCTGAAGCCGTCTGCGCCCTTGTCAAGCCAGAATCTAATAATATCTTTAATTGCTTCCGCCGTTTTCAGGCAGTCGGGATGATCACACGGAAGCTGCCATTCGGGATGGGTAATTTCATAAAATCCGTAGTTAAGCGCAGGCTGAGAACTGAAATAATTCACAAGATAGTTGCCGTTACGTTCGCATATACCGCACATAAGCCTGTACTGCGGGGGTGCGTCCCAAACATTTTTGGTAAATATATAGCGGTTTGAAAACTCGTTTTCTTCAGCCTTTTTTGCCTGTAAAAACCATTCATGTGTATCTGAGGTATGACCCGGTACAAGATCAAGCAGAATCTTAATTCCCATTTCGTGTGCCTTATTAAACAGGTTTACAAGATCATCGTTTGTACCATAGCGCGGCGCAACCTTTTTATAGTCGCGCACATCATAGCCTGCGTCCATAAACGGTGAATCATAAACGGGGTTAAGCCATATTGCATTACAGCCAAGTTCCTTTACATAACCAAGCTTTTCAATAATTCCGTTTATATCCCCAATTCCGTCGCCGTTTGAATCATAAAAACTTTGGGGATATATTTCATAAAAAACTGCATCATTTAACCACTGTGGCATATAAAAACATCCTTTCTTATGTTTATTATTCAAGTATTTTGATTTTAACATTTTTATTTTTTGTTGGCAATATAAAACTAAAAATTATATGGCAGATAATCTAATGCATATCGCAGAACATGGTTATATATTCCCGTTATAATATTTTCCACGCATTTTTCCACTAATATTCACTTGCAAAAAAATTGCAATCATCATAATATGATATTATAGTCTGTTTTGTAAGGAGGAGATGCTTTGACTGTAGATAAGCTCAGCAGCAATAAGGTACTTATAGTCCTTTGCACTAAAGATATGGAGGATTATCGGCTTGATTACAATACACTTAGTCTCAATGATATTCATTGCCGTAAAATTCTAATGAGGATTTTACAGATAGCCTGTTCTAAATCAGGAATTGAAATTAAAGGAAAAAGCGTCAGGCTTGAAACAATACTTCTTGAAGGCGGCTGTTATATATTGATTACTGTTGATGAAAAACATCGTTTCCATACCTACAGAATCAAAAAGACCTCAGAAAGCAGATGCTACTCACTCGGAAGCGGAGACAATTTTCTCAACACAATTGAAAAACTTTACAGACAAAATGTATGCTGCAATAAAAATTCCGCATATGTTTACAATAACGAATATTATCTTATTTTTGAATATCCTGCAATTCCCTGCAAGCTAAAAAAAGTTTTATCGGAATACGGTGAGAAAAAAGGAGGCAGAAGTGTTGCCGCACGCATAAAGGAAAACGGAAAAGAATTATGCGCAGTTAATGCAATTGCACAAATAGGCCGTCATTTAGTTTAAATAGTGCCTGCTGATAAATACTGTAAAAAGATAAAGTAGATAAAAACGGTCGGTATAACCGACCGTTTTTATCTAGCTTTTGTAAATGAAAATGATGCCGTATCGTTATCATAGGCAAGTACAAGAGTAAGCGTGCCATTGTCAAAATTAAGCTTTTGAATCTTATTGTTCATCTCAATATCGACTGATGTTCCGTTAAATACATACGTTCCCGTATCGCTTATTCCCGCAAGCGTAGCAGTACATTTTCCTCCCTTTTCAAAGGTAAAACCAAATTGTTCGGCATCTATCCCCAGCTCGGCATACTGCAAGGTTTCACCATTAAGAGATGCAGTGGATGGCACCCATTTGCCAATGATTTCAGAAGCATCGTTTCCGCCGCAACCGGAAACGACAATCAACATAAACATTACACTAATAAGCAAGGTTACTGCCTTTTTCGTCATATTGTTCTACCGTCCTCATTATTTATACCGGCATTCGCTGTGCTGCTTTAAAATTTTTAAACAAATTTTATATCAAACTGCGACATTTTAAGGGAATACAGCAATGTATGCAATAAAACATGTCAAAAAATATGTAAATTTCCTGGAAATACCGATATTAACTTTTAATCTGCAATATTATTTTATCATTTCGGGCAGCAATAGTCAAACTCAAAAAGTGACAAAATTAAATTATTTTTGAATAATTGACAAATCTGCACTAAAATGAGATAATGTAAAAGTATATACGATAATATTGTAAGCTTAAATTAATAAGCGCTGTACAAAACAAATAATTGTGAGGAGAATGTATATGGCAAAGGAACTTGCTAAATCGTACAAACCGTCCGAATTTGAGGACAAAATTTATGATTTTTGGATTAAGGGCAATTACTTTCATGCCGAAGTCGACAGGGATAAAAAGCCTTACACTATAGTTATGCCGCCGCCAAATATTACGGGTCAGTTACACATGGGACACGCTCTCGACGAAACTTTACAGGATATCCTTATCCGCTGGAGAAGAATGCAGGGCTACAGTGCGCTTTGGCTGCCCGGTACAGACCATGCGTCAATTGCAACAGAAGCAAAGATTGTAGAAACAATGCGAAAAGAAGGCGTTACAAAGGAAGAACTCGGCAGAGAAAAATTTCTTGAGCGTGCATGGGACTGGAAAAAGGAATACGGCGGCAGAATAACAAGCCAGCTAAAAAAGCTCGGTTCAAGCTGCGACTGGGAACGTGAACGCTTTACAATGGATGAAGGCTGCTCAAAAGCTGTTAACGAAGTATTTGTAAAGCTGTATGAAAGCGGAAAAATCTACCGCGGAAACAGAATGGTAAACTGGTGTCCGCATTGCTGTACATCAATTTCAGACGCTGAGGTTGAATACAAGGAACAGCACGGTCATTTCTGGCACTTACTGTATCAGGTTAAGGAAACCGGCGAATATCTGGAAATTGCAACAACCCGCCCTGAAACAATGCTGGGCGATACGGCCGTTGCCATCAACAAGGATGATGAGCGTTACAGACATTTACATGGATGCCACGTGATTCTTCCTTTGCTCAACAAAGAAATTCCTATTGTATGTGACGAACACGCTGATATGGAAAAGGGTACGGGAGTTGTTAAGATTACTCCTGCTCATGACCCTAACGACTTCGAGGTGGGTCAGCGCTGCAATCTTCCAGTTGTACGCTGTTTTACATATGACGGCCATATGACAGGAGCAAAGGATGTTGAAGAATATAACGAGTTGAAAGCAAAGGGACAGCTTGCCGAGAATGAACCTGAGGTTCTTGACTGTGGAAAATATGCAGGAATGACCACTATGGAGGCAAGAAAGGCAATTCTTGAAGACCTCGGAAAAATAGGAGCACTTAAAGAAACTGAGGAACTTACACATGATGTAGGCACCTGCTACCGCTGTCACACCACAATTGAACCTATGGTTTCAAAACAATGGTTTGTAAAGATGGAGCCGCTTGCAAAACCCGCAATCAAAGCTGTCCGCGATGGTAAAACAAAGATTATTCCCGAGCGTTTTGAAAAGGTATATTATAATTGGATGGAAAATATCAGGGATTGGTGCATATCCCGTCAGCTTTGGTGGGGACACAGAATTCCTGCATGGTACTGTGATGACTGCGGAGAGGTTATTGTTTCAAAAGAAACACCAACTGTATGTCCGAAGTGCGGCAAGAATCACCTGCATCAGGATGAGGACACACTCGACACCTGGTTCAGCTCTGCACTCTGGCCTTTCTCAACTCTCGGCTGGCCCGAAAAAACGCCTGAGCTTGAATATTTCTATCCTACGAATACACTTGTAACAGGTTATGATATCATATTCTTCTGGGTAGCAAGAATGATTTTTTCAGCCTGTGAACATATGGGCGAGCCTCCGTTTAACACAGTATTTATGCATGGTATTGTTCGCGATGAAAATGGTGTTAAAATGTCAAAATCGCTTGGCAACGGAATTGACCCTCTTGAAGTAATTGAAAAATACGGTGCGGACGCGCTCAGATTCTTCCTTGCAACGGGAAATTCACCCGGAAATGATATGCGTTTTTCTGAAAAGCGTGTTGAATCCTGTGCAAATTTTGCAAACAAGCTTTGGAACGCCTCCCGTTATGTTCATATGAATATTGACGGTTTTGATGTTAAAAATGAACTTCCAAAGGAGCTTACTACAGAAGACAAGTGGATTGTCTCTACTTTTAACAGAGTTGCAAAGGAAGTTAATGAAAATCTTGAAAAGTTTGAACTTGGAGTTGCCGTCCAGAAAGTTTACGAATTTATCTGGGACTGCTACTGCGACTGGTACATTGAGCTTACAAAGGCAAGGCTTAACAGCGAAGGTGAAAGCGCGCAGAATGCAAGACAGGTTCTTTTATATGTTCTTGACCAAATTTTAAGACTGTTACATCCGTTTATGCCGTATGTAACAGAGGAAATCTGGCAGACTATCCCTCATGACGGCGAAACAGTCATGCTTGCAAAATATCCCGAATATAATGCAGAGCTTAACTTCCCGGAAGCTGTTTCCGAAATGGAAAGAGTTATGGACGCCATAAGAGCAATCCGAAACCGCAGAGCCGAAATGAATGTTCCTCCGTCAAGAAAGGCTAAGGTTTACGTGGCTACAAAATTCCCAAAAACCTTTATAAACGGAGCAATGTTTATGCAAAAGCTCGCATCTGCAAGTGAGGTTGAAGTTGCAGACAGCTTTGAAATTGACGGAGCAGTAACAATTGTTACTGCCGATGCAAAGATTTATATTCCTATGGACGAGCTTGTTGACAAGGAAAAAGAGCTTGCCCGCCTTAACAAGGAACTTGATCAGGTAAAAAAACGCCTTGCCCAAAGTGAAGGAAAGCTGAATAACCAGGGATTTGTTGCCAAAGCTCCCGAAGCTGTAATTGAAAAGGTTAAAGGACAGGCTGCAAAGGAAAGGGAACAGATTGCACTTATTGAAGCTGCTATCACGGCATTAAAATAATAACAAAATTATTGATAAGACATTGTTTATATGCTATTATTATACTAAATCAAAGCTTAAGGAGGGTAGTGTTTGACAAAGACTAATAACGTAATTGTTTGCAGATAGCAAAGGCTATTTGCAATAAATAGCTTTTGCTAAACTCGTTATTTTTAATGATAAGGAGATTCTGCAATGAGCTATTATAACGGCAAGGATATACTTCCTCAAGATTTGATAGCTGCAATTCAGGAATATATTGACGGTCAATATCTGTATATTCCAAGAAAAGACAGCAACCGCAAACCGTGGGGAGAATTAACAAATTCAAAAAATACAATTATCATGAGAAACAATGAAATATACCGCAAATATCTTTCGGGTATATCCGTAAAAGATTTAGCAAAAGAATATTTTCTTTCTGATAAAACAATCTATTCCATAATTGCCGATTTAAAAAAATGTTAGTTTTAGGAGAATGTTGCACAGTGTGACATTCTCCTTTTTGTTTGTGTAAAAAGTTTCAGGTAGAGTACTGTAAGCAAATATGATATCCTTTGATTAACAAAGTTTATAAATTTTGAAATGAGGTTTTATATAATGACAAGAACGATAAAATCAGTGGGCAAGGAATATAAACAGAAGGCTCTTAAGATGATTGAGAAGACATTTACCGACTCTGAAAATGCTGAAAATGCAAGAACAGTCCGTCAACTCGTAGAAGAAATCCGCAGTATGAATACATATATACCTGAACTGGAGCTTATTATGGTGAATGAAAATGATGAAATCATCGGATTTGCAATGTTTTCCAAGTTTCATATTCAGAACAAGTATAATGATGAACTGTTAATTCTGACACCTGTCGCAGTCAGAACTGATTTACAAAGGCAACACATATCAAAAGAACTAATTGAATATGGCTTTGACTTGGGAAGAAAACTTGGATATAAAGCAGTTTTAGTTGAAGGTAATCCGCAGAATTATAATGCAAGGGGTTTCAAAACTTCCGCAGATTACGGAATAATTGCGGGGGAAAGCGTACATCTTCCTGCACCCGAATGTTTGATGGTAAAAGAGCTGACTGCGAATGCGTTAGAAAATATAAAAGGCGTTGTTGAATACACTGACTACAAATCGCTTGTTTAAAAATAAGGTAAAATCACCACAGCTCCCTTTACACAAGGGGGCTAAACTTTTTTCCTACTATTTTGCCCATAAAAATATGCACCTCCAAAAATGTCTTTGGGGGTGCATACAATATTAATGTGCCGCTTTATATTTAATTTATCGCTTATTCGGCTGTAAATATAAACCTGCCGTCTTTAAAATCGCAAACTATACTTGAATTTTCCTTAACACTGCCCTCAAGCATATGCTCGGAAAGTGTGTCCTCAATCTCACTTTGAATTGCACGGCGCAGGGGTCTTGCACCGTAGCTGTCATCAAAACCCTTATCGGCAATTTCAGAAACAGCACCGTCAGTAAAACGAATCTTTATATTAAGCTTTTCAAGCCTTTTGGCAAGGGTATCAAGCATCTTTGAAGCGATCTGCTTAATTTCATCACGGCTTAATTTATTGAACACGATAATGTCGTCAACACGGTTTAAAAACTCCGGACGAAATACATTTTTAAGCTCACCCGTAACAAGCTGCTTTATATCCCTGTTACCATTTGCAGAGTGTCCATCATCAGGCGAAAATCCCAGTGAATTCTGCTTTTCGGTAATAAGACGGGCGCCTACATTTGAGGTCATAATAATAACAGTATTTTTAAAATCAACCGTTCTTCCCTGTGAGTCGGTAAGTCTGCCATCCTCCAGAATCTGAAGAAGCATATTAAACACATCGGGATGTGCCTTTTCAATCTCATCAAAAAGCACTACCGAATACGGCTTCCTTCTGACCTTTTCGGTGAGCTGACCTCCTTCCTCAAAGCCGACATAACCGGGAGGCGAGCCGATAAGTTTTGATACCGTGTGCTTTTCCATATATTCACTCATATCAAGGCGAAGCATTGCATTTTCATCACCGAACATTGCCTGGGCAAGTGCTTTGCACAACTCTGTTTTTCCTACTCCCGTCGGGCCGAGGAATATAAACGAGCCTACAGGACGTTTCGGATCTTTAAGTCCGACTCTGCCCCTTCTTACTGCCTTAGCAATTGCTTTTACCGCTTCATCCTGTCCTATGACTCTTTCATGAAGTACATTTTCCATATTAAGCAGTCTTTCGCTCTCTTCTTTGGTAAGCTGCACTACAGGTATTCCCGTCCAGTCAGAAACAATTTTTGCAATATCCTCGGCTGTCACTTCACCGCTTTCATTCTTCTTTTGTTCCTGCCATTGCTTTTTAGCATTCTCAAGCTGACTTTGAACTTCTTTTTGCTCGTCACGAAGCTTTGCGGCACGTTCAAAGTCCTGTTCGTTAATTGCACTTTCCTTTTCCTTTTCAAAATCGGCAATCATATCCTCCAGCTTTTTTACATCGGGAGGAGAAGTCAGACATGCAAGTCTCACCTTAGACGCACTTTCATCAATGAGATCAATTGCCTTGTCAGGAAGATAACGGTCAGCTATATAGCGCGAAGAAAGCGTAACTGCTGCGTTTATCGCTTCATCGGTAATCTTAACCTTGTGATGTGCTTCATAGCTGTCGCGAAGTCCTTTTAATATTTCAACTGCCTGTTCTGCTGTAGGTTCGCCTACCTTAACAGGCTGGAAGCGGCGCTCGAGAGCAGCGTCTTTTTCTATATGCTTTCTGTATTCGTTAAGCGTGGTTGCACCAATTACCTGAAAATCACCTCTTGCAAGCGAAGGCTTCAGAATGTTTGCGGCATCGGCACTGCCCTCTGCGGCTCCTGCTCCTACAATGGTATGAAGCTCATCAATAAAAAGAATTGTATCCTTTGACTTTTTAACTTCATCAATCGCCGACTTTATTCTTTCCTCAAAATCGCCTCTGTATTTTGCTCCTGCAATCATACCCGTCAAATCAAGATTTACTACCTTTTTGTCCTTAAGTATTTCAGGGACATCTCCCTTGGCAATTTCAAGAGCAAGACCTTCGGCTACAGCAGTTTTTCCAACACCCGGCTCACCTATTAGCACAGGATTGTTCTTTGTACGGCGGGATAAAATTTGAATGACTCTCTGTATTTCTTTTTCTCTGCCGATGACAGGGTCAATCTCACCGTTCTTTGCCGCTTTTGTTAAATCTCTCCCGTATTTTTCAAGTGATGAATTATTGCGGGAAGTGCCGTATTCTTCATCGGACTGTGAGTACTGACTGTCATTTATTCCGCTCTGCAATCCGTTTGACACTGCACGGGCAACTGCATCGGGAGTCACTCCCATTTCTTTTAAAAAGGCAACCGCATAGCTGTCATCCTCAGATATAACAGCAATAAGCAAATGCTCTGTGCCGACATACCCGTTTCCCATCTTTGACGATGCAAGCATAGCTGCTTTAAGCACACGTTTTGTGCGAGGAGTAAAATCGTTTGGGGTAAGATGCAGAGACATATGCGATTTCTCGGCAGCTTCGATTTTTTCACTTAAAGCGCTTTCGGTCACGCCGCACTGTTCAAGTGCAACTGCGGCAACTCCTGAACCCTCTTTAATAAGACCATACAGGATATGTTCTGTTCCCACATAATCATGGTGCATATTTTCTGCTGTTTCAATCGCGATATTAAGCGCTTTGTTTGCTTTTTGTGTAAAGCCTTTAAATTCATACATATACTTTTCCTCCTTATAAAGGATTAAATGGTATTAAATAAATCATATTAAAAACTATGACAGTGCTGTTCTTATAAGTTTTGCCCTTTCTATGTCCCTGTCGCCTGCCGATAAGTTCTTTTTGCTGTTTACAGTGAGGGTTGCAGGTTCAATTTCTGTCATCAGACTGTCAATAATGCCAATTGTTACATCCGTTATCTGACCCGATAAAATACCGAATCTAACGTTTGAAAGCAGCCTGAGTGCCTCGTCATGAGTCATGATTATTGCAGATTTAAGCAATCCCAGGCTTCTGCTTACAGTATCCTGAATATCAATGCTTCTGCACATTCTTTCCCTGGTCTGATTTTCCTGCGCAACAAGTTGCTGTGTAATGTTTTTCAGATTTTCTATTGCGGCTTTTTCTGATATGCCTAGCGTAACCTGATTTGAAAGCTGATACATTGAACCGTTAGGTTCCGTTCCCTCTCCGTGCGCCCCTCTGATGGTAAGACCAAGCTTAGAGAGATTGCCTGCTATTCTGCTTATTGCACGGCTCTTTTCAAGTGCAGGAAGGTGAAGCATTACAGATGCTCTCATTCCTGTTCCAAGATTTGTCGGACACTGTGTAAGATAACCAAGTTTTTCGTCAAAGGCAAAATCAAGATTTTCATCCAGAAGAGTATCCAGACGGTCAGCCGTGTCATAGGCTTGTTCCAGCGAAAGACCGTCGGCAATAACCTGTAATCGTATATGATCCTCTTCATTTATCATTATACTGATACTTTCATCCTTACTTAAAAGCAGCGCGCGTCCGCTTGTATTACTGATAAATTCAGGACTTACAAGATGTCTTTCAACAAGAGAAACGCTCTGTGTCGGAGTCAGGTTATCAAGCTTTATAAATGAAAAGTCGGATGCAATTGAACTGTTGCTGTTTTTTATTGCGTTTTTTACCTTTTCAATTACTTTTTCACTGCCTTGCTGCGACAACCTGCCGGGGAACGGACAATCCCTCAAATTCCTTGCAAGTCTTATCCGCGTAGAAATCACTATACTCATTATTATGCCCCCATTTCCTTAATTTTATCTCTCAGCTCAGCTGCATATTCAAAATTCTGTTCTTTTATCGCTTTATCAAGCTCAGTCTGTAAATTCTTAATTATTTCCTCTTTTGTAGGTTCAGACGCTACGGTCTTTTCCCCCTTGCTTTGCATGCTGTTTTTACCGCAGTGAACAGTGTTTCCGTGGATTCTTCTTATCGACGGCAAAAGTTGTTCCTTAAATATTTCATAGCATTTTGCGCAGCCAACATGGCCGGATTTGGCAATATCCGAATATGTGCTGCCACAGAACTCACACCTTGTAGCCTGAGTTCTGGCAGGAAGCGCATTTCCAAAAAAAGTACCCAGGAAATTTGAAAATTCATTTTCTATGTCACCAAATACATTAGTGTAGCCTATCTTCTTTGCGCATTCACTGCAAAGATCATATTCCTTAAATTCGCCGTTGATTATTGTCTTAACATGAGTATTTGCATTCTCTGCGCCGCATTTATTACATTTCATAAAAATTCCTCCTTAACTGTTAAGTGTTAAAAGCATATTTTTAAATAAATCTGCCCTGATTAAATCTCTTTTATCCTGTTCAATGTGAGAAAGCGTTCTGTCTGATAAAGCCGCTGCAATTATCTTTGCAGCTCTAAGTTCCAGTATATTTCTCTGAATCATATTGTTGAGCATAATTTCAGCGGTTGCCTTGTCAAGATTTGAACCTATAGAATTTATTATATGCATAAGGGCTGTTCCTCTATCCGTATTAACCCGGCTTATGCGAATAAACCCGCCGCCGCCTCTTCGGCTTTCAACTATATATCCCTGCTCCGGTGTGAATCTTGAAGTTATAACATAATTAATCTGACTGGGAACACAGCCTAGATTTCCTGCCAGCTCATTTCGCTGAATCTCGGCGCTGCCGTTTTGCTCATCCAGCATTTCAAGTATATATTGAGCTACTAAATCACTCATCCTCATATTTTTTGCCTCTTTTCATTAGCTTTGATTTTATTATAAGCGCAAAGTCAAATAAAGTCAAAGTCAAATAAAGTCAAATTACATAATGCAATCTTTATTATTCTCATAAATTCTCTTATTAGCTCTGTTTTGCTTAATTTTTATTTTTTGACTTTTATTGACCTTTATATTTTATCACAAATTTTGTGCATTTATTCTTTGTCTGTGAAAATACTCAAATGCAAAATTGACATTGATTTTTACAAATGCATTACGACAACTGTCATAAATACTCCAATATTAGTTTATTTTCACATTATTTTCATAAAATTATTTTTGAAATTTTGTGTTTTTCTACTTTATTTTTTTAGAACTTTATAGTAAAATAAACTTAATGCAATAATAATAAAACAAATATATTAATATTTCCGTGAGGTGTTTTTTTGGACAGAGATTTTATGAATGATATTCTTGTTGTTGACGAAGATTTAGTTGACATCAATTACAATATTCACGGCGCCGATAATAATAAAAATAACAATAAAAGATATTCTGATGAAAAATCTTTTAACAAAAAAGATAATAACAATAATAACAATAATAAGAAAAAACTGATAATCATTATCTCCTCTATTGCGGCAGCAGTCATTGTTGCGCTCGGCATTACGGGGTTGTGTGTGTTAAACGGGACTTTTCCTATTAATGATACTCCGTCTGAATTTGTATTCTCTGAGGGTACTTTAGTTTCGGGCGTATCAATTTCAGGTAAAACAATTGAAGAAGCAAAAAGCCTGCTTGAAGCAAAAAAGGAAAGTTTCATAAAACCTTTGAGCATCTCAGTTGATGTAAACGGTGAAATTACTGAAATTACCGAAAAGGATTTTGATTATACATATGACATTGATACTGTATTAAGCAGCATCAAATCTGATGAACAGTCCTCTTCCGCTCCAAACACTGCAGAGTCAAAGACTTACAGCATTACCGCGGCAGTTACCAATGAGTCAATTGATAAAAATATTAAAAATATAGCGGAAAAATACGATAAAAAAGCCGTAAATGCCAGAGTATCAAAATTTACTCCATATGATAAAAACCGTTTTGAATATGAAGATGCTGTTGCAGGATGCAAAGTGAATACTCAGGATTTATCAGAGCAAATTAAGAGTGTTACTGCAAGCGGCGCCGAAAAATACCGAATTGTCGCAGATGTTGAAAAAACACAGGCAAAAATAGGTATTGAAGATTTAAAAAACAATATTGTAAAGCTTTCTTCATACGAAACAGTTTCTTACAACACTGCAAACGGTACTTCAAATATGAAAGTTTCGCTTGCTGCATGCAACGGCTCCGTCATTGAGCCGGGCGCAACATGGTCTTTTAATGATTGTACAGGCAACTCTAATCTGGAATCAAACGGCTATAAACCGGCAGGCGTTATTGAAAACGGAAAGCTTACCGAGGGAATTGGCGGAGGAATTTGCCAGTCAAGTTCAACAATATACAATGCTGCTGTAAGAGCAAACATGGATATAGAGGAGCGCCACAATCACAAGTGGGCATCAAGCTATGTGCCTACAGGACTTGACGCTACAATTGATTACGGTCATCTTGATCTGAAAATGTCTAATCCTACAGATTACCAGATGTTCCTTGAATGCAAACTTGTCGATTCAACCCTTTATGTATCTTTCTGGGGTTATAAGTCTCCGTCATATGATGAAATCAGAACTCACAATGAAATGACTGATAAAGGCAGTAAAAGTTACACGGTAAAAGCATGGAGAGTATATTTTAAAGACGGAAAAGAAGTAGACAGAGAGTCTCTTGGGTCATCTACTTACGACATTGAGAACGGATACATCTTCATTGAAGCTGACAACGACAGCGGCGCAGTAGACAGAAATGTTGATGATATCAATGAAAATCCTACAAGCAGTTCATCAAGCAAGCCAAATTCATCAAGCAGCCCCAACTCTTCAAGCAGACCAAACAGTTCTTCAAGCGTTCGTCCTACCGAACCCAAGCCGACACCGGCACCGCCTACCGAACCCGAAGTTCCAACCGACCCTCCTGCTACCGATCCGATTCCATCTGAAAGCAATGATGAGTCAACCTTAGATAACTGATAAATTTAATTTTTAAAAAATAAATAAAAAACTCCCTTTCGCAGATACTAAACAAGAAAGGGAGTTTTTTTATGATAAGAAGAATAGGCGGACACACATTAGGATTTGAAGAGATGCCCTCAATAATAGGATTTGCCTCCATTACAGGAAAAAAAGAATCAGAGGGACCTTTGGGAAAGTGTTTTGACAAGATAGTATATGACAGTTATGACGGCAACGATACCTATGAACAGGCTGAAAGTATGCTTCAAAGCGAAGCCGTATCGCTCGCTATGAATAAAGCAAATGTGATGGCTGAAGATATTGACTGTATTTTTGCAGGCGATTTGCTTAACCAGTGTATAAGCTCCAGCTTTGGTCTGCTTGATTTTGGAATACCTTATCTGGGACAGTACGGTGCTTGCTCGACAATGGCTCAGGGACTTATTATGGCTGCTGTTTTTATTGAAAGCTCAGCTGCAAATATTGCTGCATGTGTAACGTCTTCTCACTTTGCTTCTGCAGAGAGACAGTACCGTTTTCCTCTTGAATACGGCGGTGTGCGAACACCTACAGCTCAATGGACAGTTACTGGAGCAGGCAGCTGTATTTTAAAGAACACCAAAAAGGGACCTTCCGTTGCCCGTGCAACCATAGGAAGAATTGTCGACCTGGGTGTCACAGACGCAAACAATATGGGAGCTGCCATGGCACCTGCCGCTGCACAGACGCTTAAATCATATTTTGATGATACCTGCACCTCACCTGACGACTACGATTTGATTTTAACCGGAGACTTAGGAGAAGTAGGCAGCAAAGCGCTGTACGAGCTTATGAACCGAGACGGTATAAACATTCAGAATAAGCACAATGACTGCGGTCTTATGATATTTGAACGCACTAAACAGGATGTTCATGCCGGCGGTTCCGGATGCGGATGCGCAGCGTCAGTACTGTGTTCAAAAATACTGAATGATTTTAATGAGCATCGCCTTGAAAACATTCTGTTTATGGCTACCGGCGCACTTATGAGTCCAACTTCATGCGGACAGGGTGCAAATATTCCGTCAATAGCACATCTTGTAAATATAAAAAACAGATAAAATAAAAAAAATCTCTGTTCAAAACAAAATCATTATGCTATAATTAAGGTGTATAGGCAGATATGCCTTGCAAGTAAGTTATAGGAGTTGTGTTTATGTTTGGCAGGATTCAGAACATCGACAACCGGGTTCTTGAGCGCATTGGCAGAATTCATAAGCCTGCACTAAACAGAATAATGATTACTGCATCCCGAGCAGGTAATTTCGGCACCATCTGGTGGGCAATCTGTCTGCCCTTCCTTATTCGCCCTGAGTGGCGTGCTACGGGATTTAATATAGTTTTCGGACTTGCCCTTGCTCACCTTATGGGTGAGATTATAATAAAGCATATTGTAAAACGAGTGCGTCCCTGCCATCACTTAGGTGATGAAGAACAGCTTATTGACCGACCAAGATTTTATTCATTTCCATCCGGTCATACTACAGCGTCGTTTGCAGTTGTCGGCATTGCACTTTTGCGCTGCCGTCCGATAACCTTTATGCCTATATTGCTTTTGGCCATGCTTATTGGATTTTCAAGAATTTATCTGAGAGTTCATTACCTGACAGACGTTGTTGCAGGGGCAGTTCTCGGATTTGTATGCGGGATAAGTTCAGTAATAATATTCAACGCTTTTGTACCCATGTTGATGCCCAATCTTATAATGTAAAATTACTATATAATCTATTCACAAAAATATATTTTATTTACAAAAACTTAAGGACAGCTAATGCTGTCCTTAAATTTTATGCAATTATATTTTTAAGCCGTAAATATTAAAACGGTTGCATCTAAAATGATGAGGGTATCTTCGCTTTTCACAATGAATCCTTACTTTTAATTCCAACTAAAAATAATCTATCAAAATAAACCAAATGCCAGTATTATTATTTTAGAGGTTGCGGTGATTTGTTTAAAATAACTTCTTTTACAAATACAATAGTTACATATACATAAATTATCATATATATTACTGATGTAAGCTTTATATCAATTACCTCATATGCAAACAGATAATAGCAGTATCCCCGCAGACTTATGAGCGTACAGGCAATCGGAAGCCAAAAGCGTTTCATAGTAACAACTGAATAAATCAACAGTACAATATCAAGAAGGTACGCGTATCTTTCGTGCATTGAAGATAAAAACATAATGCAGGTAAAAACTGTCCATATAACTGTAAGCAGAATATTTTCTTTATCCGTCATATCAACTTTTTTGTAAATTACAAGACAAAGCGCACTGCCAAGTACAACAAGCGTAAGTATAATTGAAAATGATTTCAGCAAATAATAGTACGTTGTATCATTTCCGTTGCATATTAATGCATAAAAGTTCGGACAGTTCATCTGTATAAGCTTGCCGTAATCTGTCTGTACAAGATAAATTTCGATTATATCCTTTACAGGTCTTCCCAGAAAAATTGCAGGAAGACACATAACAAAATCTGTAACCGGAATAATTAAAAAATGCAGGATAGAAATTTTTCGTGTTGAGACATAATAAAATATGTAGAATGGCAAAATAAATACTGTTTGCAGTTTAAATGCAAAAGCTATTCCGACAAATATAAACGAAGTTATATTTTTTTCTTGTTTCAAAAAGTAAATCGAAAGAAGTATAAATGCAACATATATTGAATCACACTGTGCCCAAAAAGAAGAGTTTAAAATTACTGTAATCGAACAAAATGTAAGAGCATATGTCACTGCCGCTTTTATTTTTGCGTGCTTTTGTGCAAAGGAGTAAACAAGCATTGCAGCCGAAACAGCCAGTACAAAGTCAAAAATTATTGACAGCAGCTTGTACGAGTGCAGAGCACCAAAAGGAAGCAATGTAAGAATATACGTAATTATTTGATAAGGTATATTGTAATTGCCAATCTGTTTTGCAAGTCCGTTTATACCGCCGTACTGAATCTGCGACCACCAAGGATTTAGAAAGCTGTTGAAATCATCGCTTTGAAAATCTAACCCGAATGCACGCAGCAAGATTCCGCATACGGTAACTGCTCCGAGAAAAATAATTATAATATTTTTTTGTATAAAATCAAAAAATTTTCTTTCCGCCCTAGTCATAGCAAAACCTCACATTTTATGCAGTCTTAATCGCAGTTTGTCAATAATAATACGCTTAAAACGGTAAAAAAGTTGCAAATATATGTCTACTTTTCAAAAAATTACTTATGCTGCATAAACGACAATTCAGCACCGTTTAAAATAATATGTACAAACAGCATTTTAGCGTAATTTTTTCAGTGATTCTTAGATAAATCCAATTTTTTTCATTACCTTGCCCATTGTACGGCTGCTGATTTTAAGTGCAATTTCGTCTGCTTTTTTATAGCAATCCTCAAGATAAGCCTTATCCTTAATAAGCTGTTCATACCGTTCCCGAACCGGACGCAAAGCTTCAACAACCGCTTCTCCGACAGCAGTTTTAAAATCACCGTATCCCTTACCGTCAAAATCTTTCTCAATTTGCTCGTAGCCGAGTCCCGTAACCGCGCTGTAGATAGCCATAAGGTTGTTGATTCCGTCTTTGCCCTCAGCATATCTCACCTTAGCTTCGCTGTCGGTAATTGCGCGCTTAAACTTTTTCATAATAACCTCAGGCTTATCAAGAAGATGAACACATCCGTTTACATTTTCATCGGATTTACTCATTTTTCTTGTCGGATCCTGGAGACTCATTACTCTTGCGCCGTTTTTGGGAATGAATCCGTCCGGAATTTTAAACACATTGCCGTAAAGGCCGTTAAATCTTTCTGCAATATTTCTTGTAATCTCAATATGCTGCTTCTGATCTGCACCAACAGGAACCTTGTCCGCCTGATAAAGCAGAATATCGGCTGCCATCAGAACAGGATATGTAAACAAACCGGCATTAATATTGTCAGCGTGCTTTGCAGATTTATCCTTGAATTGCGTCATTCTCGAAAGCTCTCCGAACTGAGTGTAACAGCTGAGCGCCCATGCAAGCTCTGCGTGGGTATGCACATGACTTTGAATGAAGAATATACTTTTTTCTACATCAATTCCGCATGCCATAATGGATGCATATGCATCAAGGATATTCCTGCGCATTACTGCAGGTTCCTGCCTTACTGTAATTGTATGTAAATCGGCAAGTGCATAAATACAGTTATATTCATCCTGCATTGTAACCCAGTTGCGCACCGCACCAAGATAGTTTCCGAGCGTAATTGTGCCGCTTGGCTGTATTGCGCTGAACACAACCTCTTTTTTTACTTGATTTTCCATGTATATTTCCTCCTGATTGATACAAATAAACTTATATAAACACAGCATCAGCTGCATTCAGTACAGGCAGACAGCCTGATGCTGCCCATACTCAATTTCCCTTTGCCTTTTGGCAGTTTCCTATTAATATATAATGATAAAGATTTTCTGCCAAACAAAAACTTACTCCGGCATTAACTCAGTTGTGCAAAGATTCAGTAAAAACATGACAAATAATATGTCAGAGACTGTAGTGATATTTCATTAAATATTGGTATAAAGACTGTTTGCCAGTCTTCCAAGTATTTTTATGCCTTTTTCAAGCTGTTCATCCGTAGGTGTAGAAAAATTAATTCTAAAACTTTGACATTCTTCATTTTCATTTGTAAGAAATGCGTTGCCCGGAACTACACACACCTTATTCTGTATGGCAGTTTTGCAAAATTGAGGCATATCAGCTCCCTTTGGAAGTTCACACCATATAAACAATCCGCCGTCAATTTTATGGTAAGTAATTGCAGGTGCACAATATTTGTCAAGCAAATCCATGCAGTACTTTGCCTTTTTACTATATATTTCTCTCAACATTTCAAGGTGGGAATTAAAATTATATTTTGTTATAAACTCATCACACACATACTGTGACCATATATTTGTGTGAACGTCATTACCCTGCTTGCAGACAACAAGCTTTTGAAAAATCGGCTTTGGACAAATACAATAGGCAACACGCATTCCCGGTGAAATTACCTTTGAGAAAGAACCTGCATAAATAACGATTCCGTCAGTATCAAAGCTCTTTATGTTAGGTACATGCTCTCCGCTGTACCGCAAATCTCCGTAAGGGTTATCCTCAAGTATCAATACTCCGTACTTCTTTGCAAGTTCATAAATTTTTCTGCGCTTTTCAAGACTCGTTGTAATACCTGAGGGATTCTGAAAATTAGGTATTAAATAAATAATCTTTGCATTGGGGTTTGCCTTTAAGGCAGCTTCGAGTTCCTCTATATTCATACCGTCGCTGTCAACCTTTACTCCCACAAGCTTTGCGTTGTAGCTTCTGAAAGTGTTCAGCGAACCTATAAATGACGGAGCCTCACATATTACAACATCACCCTCGTTTACAAGAGTTTTTGAGCATAAGTCCATAATCTGCTGTGCCCCTGTTGTAATAATAATATCATCATTTTCACTGCCTGTATTATGTTCTTTTTTCATGTATTCAGCAACATGCTGTCTCAACGGAGTATACCCCTCGCTTGTGCTGTACTGCAGTACGGAAATAGGATTATCTGTTAACACTTTCGCTGATATTTCCGCAATTTCCCTTGCCGGAAAAGCCTCGGGCGAAGGGTTTCCAGCTGACAGTGAAACCACTTCGGGATCAGCCGCATATTTAAAAATTTCTCTTATTGCACTGGGTTTTAAATTTGAAACCCTGTCAGAAAACTTGTACTCCATTGTTACAGCTCCTTGATTACACAAAATCACTATTAGTTACTAAGATATTTTACCATGAATTTTAAATAGATTCAAGCGCAAGCAGTAAAATATAATAAAAACCGAAGCATTTGTGCTATGGCAATATATTATTTTGCATAAAAAGGTTGACACATTATGCTAATTAATATATAATATTGGCATAATAAATATTATTTACACATAATTAACGCACATTATTATGAATTCAATTATCACTATCTATCAATTTATATATTATATTAATTAATTATTATATAGGCTTAATTGTTAAAACGGCGAATCTTTACCACAGATTTTAAAACATACATCTCTATGTTGTATTAGATAAGGAGGAATCTATGAATTTTTATAAAAGATTATTCACAACATTGGTTGTCGGCGCTGTGAGCATTGGAGCTTTTGCATTTGGTGTATCAGCGTACGGCGCAGACAATAACATACCATACTCATTTACAGTGCCTGCCAATCAGGGAACGGGTTACGGTAAAGCCGAATATAGGGGCAACGCCGGAACTGAGGTACCTTGGAAAATTGAATTTACATACACCTCTGAAGGCAGAGGTACTGTAACGTATTTTCATCTTTCAGGCCCTTGGTGGTCAAAGCAGTCAGATTCTAAAAAACTATCGCAAGGAAGCGGCGTTAAATATTATCGCGCTTACGATACTGCAAAAAATATGGATATATCGCTTGCGGCTTATAATAACAACGATATAGAAAAAAGCTATATGGTAGCCGGTTATTGGGATGAAGAAACTGCTAAACACGCATTTTCTGATTAATAATCCATAACAAGTTTTAAAGCTTAGTACAGATTTGCCACATATAACATCACTAAAATGTCCCCTGCTTCTAAGGAGGCAGGGGATATTTTAAAATTATATAAGTGAGGTGTGATAATGTCATATTATTATAATCGTATAATAAATAACAAGATAAAACTATCTATAATTTTGTTTTTCTTTCTTATGCCTGTTATCAGCATACTTTTTGTTTTATTTGATATACATATGGGGGCATCGGTATATTGCCCCGAATTGAACACATTTATCGCTCGAGATACGGTACCGGGAGGGATAAGCGGTTTGTTCTTTCATTATATGCCGTTACTTCTGGCGATAATTGTCTCGGATGATTGTGCCGAGGATTATAAGCTGGGATATAAGAACCTGCTTATTTCAAAATGGGGTAAAAACAGGTATTTTTTGATAAATATGTCAAAGAGCTTTATTTTTTCTGCTTTAATAATACTTATTCCTCTTCTTGTTAACTTAGTTATGACGCAATTTATTTTTGCAGGTGCTACATATAATGGATGGTCGCCGGGAGATATTGAAACGTTTCCTACTGTGAAAGAGTCACTTGCGAATCCAATGAAATACAATATTATGTGTACTTTGATTGCAGTTGTATTTGCAGGTGTTTTGGGGATGGGGTCAACGGCTGTTTCAATGGCTTTGCACAACAGATTTATAGTTTATCCTATAGTGTATATTATGTGGTACATCCCCAACTCATTGCCGCAACACAATGTTCTATGTGCATTTCAGCCGTTTACAGAATATAATATGGCTGACTCTATGGAAGCCGTTATAATTATGCTTGCATTAAACTTTGCCGCAATAACTTTTTGTTATATAAAGGTGATTAAGTATGACAAAGTATAAAATGAAAAAATATCTGACAATAATTCCGTTTATTGTTTCTTTTTTAATTGGCTGCTGTATATATGACTATTGGGAATTTTTTAATTTTTTAGATACTTATCCCTCGGTAAGGTTAAGTGACAAAGCAATATTCTTAAATATTGCGGGAGGTAGAAATTACCTGAGTGAAGTCAATATATCGGTATATTATGTAATAGCCTTTGTTCTGTTTTTGCTATATATATTTCCACCGATAAAACCAAGCAGTTTTGTGAGGCTGAAATCAAGAAATTCATACATAACCGGACGTATAGCTGATTGCAGTATATTTGCCTTTATATTCGCTTTTTTAATAGAAGCAGTAAATGTAACGGTTGCTTTTATTTGCTTTGATATTAATATTATTTTTAGTCTTAATTTTATTCCGTACACACTTCTTGAGCTTCTGACTTTGTGCTTGTTTTATTTTAGGGCGGGCTTAGTTTTTCTTGCTTTTGAGGTTATTATTTCAAGAAAGGTTGCTCCCTTTATTACAATAGCATTTTATGCAGTCGAATACTCAGCTGATTTAGCCTTTATGATAAGCCAGATATGGCTGCCGTTTAGAGATGCACATGTTCTTCTTAAGCTTTTGACAAGAGAAATACAGCCGACTGACATATTTTCAATTTTGTTTAGAGCGTTGGTGATGGCTTTACTGCTGATTGCGTCGTCTTACTTTTTGTTTAATAAAAAGGATGTTTTAAGTAATGTTAAAAAATAAATTTGTTCTTTTAGTTGCATTGGTTCTGTCGTGTACACTTCAGATTGTAAGCTTTTGCCAAGAACCTGCCAAATATTTTGAAAACGGCTTTATGATAGGACTTGACAAAGAGTATATAAATTTTGGTGTTTGGACATGTATTGTGGCGCTGGTGTTTCCCGTATGCTTTATTTTATTTTTTACAAGCGGCACAGTTGAGAATTTGATGCACGGCTACGGAAAGGTATTGATAGTACGCGACTATTCCAAAGCTCTTTTGATATTAAAACGCTGTCTGAGAAACTGCTTTGCGATAGTATGCATAGTGATTTTTCAGCTTTTAGTTTTTTTGTTGGTAAATAATTATTTAATGCCCGTTGAAAGCGGAATGTTAAAATCGGTACTGATGTACTTTTTAATTTTAAACGCATTAGTTTTAACGCAGTGCTTTCTTGAAATGTACATTCCGGCATATATTGTCAATATATTAATTTTTATTTATTGCTCGGTTTCATATTATTTGGTGCAAATGTTTTTTCATTCAACTGCCGCAAAACTGATTATGTTCCCCTGTCTGTTGTTCGGAATGCAAAACGGAGCAGTCAGTGCAGACAACACATATTACTTGTATTTAGCAGCGGCAATCATAATGAACCTGTTGCTCATAACTCTTTGTATCAGAAAATTTAAGAAAATTGACATTTTTTGAGGTGAAATAATGGTAGAGATTAAAAATTATAATAAAAAACTTAGTTCCAGACCAATATTAACAGATATAAACTATACCTTTGACTACGGTAAGATTTACGGACTTTACGGTCACAACGGTTCGGGCAAAACCATGCTTTTGCGTGCAATCGCGGGCTTGATTGTTCCCGACAGCGGAAAGATAGTTATTGACGGAAAGCAACTGCACAAGGACATATCTTTTCCTCCGAGCATAGGACTTGTGATTGAAAATATGAATCTTCTGCCGCAGTATAATGCATTTGATAATTTAAAGATACTTTCCAAAATTAAAAAAACTGCAACAGACGACGACATTGCCGAAGCCATCAGTCGAGTTGGATTAAAATCAGATCTCAAGGTAAAAAAATTCTCGCTTGGAATGAAGCAAAGGCTCAACATTGCTCAGGCGGTGTTTGAAAAACCAAATATTATTCTGCTTGATGAACCAACAAACGCACTAGACAGTGACGGTGTAAAGCTTATTTATAAATTGCTTGATGAAGAAAGAAAAAGAGGCTCTCTGGTAATTATTGCAACTCATCACAAAGAAGATTTAGAAGAGATTTGTGATGTTGTTTTAAAAATGTCGGAAGGTGAGCTGTATGAAGAGTAAATTATTTACATATAAAATTATCATACCCATTTGTATAATTTTTGCCGCACTGACCGCCTTTTCATTTTGGGCACATTCGGCTGTTGTTGTGCCCAGATTAGAAAAAATGGAGTATGACAAAGAATTTGGAATTCACGGTACTGAGGACGGACTATTTTTAATTAACGTTATTGATGACGGGAACGGTAAAAAGCATGGAATATTAAGTTTATTTGATGGCGGATATTATGGTATTCAGGAAGCATATATTCCAAGTAGATATGATGGTATAAATATTACTGTTATTGAAGAGGATTCTTTTTCCGAATTTGACTGCCTTGAAAAAGTAGTAATTCCACAGTCTGATATTACAACTATAGAGAAAAAAGCTTTTAAAAATACAATTAATTTAAAGGAGATTTATATTCCGTCAAACGTAACCGACATAAGCTCTGACGCCTTTTACAACTGCAAGAATTTTACTATGTATGTTGAAGAGGGTTCGTATGCTGAAAAGTTTGCAGTTGAAAACAATATTAAATATGAATACTATACTCCTCAGCCGCCTGAACAGAAAAATACGGATTATTCAAAAGCAAAAAGAGGATACCACTATAATGATTTCAATTATGATGTTTTATATTATAAGGATGAGCCGTTTTGTGCGATTTCATATAATCCTATGGGTAACGATACTGACCTGAAAGTGCCTGCGTATATTGATAACATTAAAGTAACTACCCTAAGTGAATATGCGTTTAATGATTGCTCTGTAGAAACAATTACACTGCCCGACACCGTGACTACCGTATGCAGCAGGGCTTTTTCGTGCGGCTCGTTAACTAAGGTTTACTTTACTAAAAGTGTTTCTTATATAGATAAATCAGCATTTGAGAATTCCCCGGATGTCGTTATGTGCGTACCAAAAGATTCCTATGCATATAAATATGCCATAGAACATAATATAAAATTTGAGGAAATAAACAATTAAAGCTGCTTATAATACAGACAACATTATTAAAAAAGCAAATGTCCAAAAAATCTGCTTCTTCGGACATTGTATCGCTTATTAGAATACTTTATTTTTTAAGGCTCTCTGTAACATATGTTGGTGGTTAAAAATATAAATAACTTTAACTAAAACCCCAACGGGCTTTAATTCACCCATTTCTGTATTTTAAAACGCATTTTTAGCTCTGCTCAAGCCCGCAAGCCTTTGAAAGGGATTGGACGAAACTTTGTATTTTTATTCCGCCCCAACATTTGAAATAGAGCTTATTTTACAGCCGCCATAAGCGGCTGTTATTTTTGCTGACAGCAGTCCGCTGTTAGTAAATCTGCTGCTTGCAAATATTTGGAAAATTAAAAATACAATTAAAATGGAAAATAATATTGTTTTTAGTCGTCTTTTGTAGTATAATTAAGCATATATTTTATCTTTCATCTATATTGTCTTTGGGAGAATTACTATGAATAACCGCAATGACTATGATTATTTTGATTTAGATAATTTTGATGACAGCTATGACAGCCGTGATTACCGCCGCCGCTCTAACCGCGGTAACGGATCGTATAACCGCCGACCTGTTAAAAGACGCAATACCAGGCGTATAAGAAACCGTATTATAATAATTTCTTCCTTAATTATAATTCTTGCAGTTATAATTTTTATAGTTTCATTATTATTTAAGGGCTGCACAGACAGTGCACAACAGGCGCTTGCAGCTGTATCTACTGAAACTGTTTCAAAAACCTCCGTCTCAACTGATGATTCTGCTCAGCCTGATAAATCAGCATCGGATTTGACTTTTGTTACACCACAGATAGATGATGATAATACTAACGGAGAAATGGTATACAATATATACGTATGGCACAATACAGGATTTGAGCTTTTTTCAAATGACGAATCCAGAGCGAAAAAGTATGCTGAGACAATAAACGGCTTTGCTAACCACTTTGGAAGTACTGTCAGCGTATACGATATGATTGTTCCTAATCACACCGAAATGGGACTTCCGCAAAGACTTAAAGACAGTGGTGCGCCTTCGGGTTCACAGGCTGATAATATAAAAAGTGCATATTCTGCTTTGTCAAATAAAGTTACCCCTATAAACTGTTACAACCAGCTTGCTGAACATAACAAGGAATATATTTATTTTAAATCAGATCATCACTGGACAGGTCTGGGTGCATACTATGCTTACACTGCATTTGCAGAAGCAAAAAATCTTCCTGTTTTGCCGCTTGATGACTGCACAGAGAATAAAGTTGAAGGTTTTACGGGTTCGTTTACAAATACTGCCGGCGGACTTGACTCTGACACAGTAAGCTACTGGGAACTTCCATACAGTGTTACAATGGACATTACCGGCAGCGACGGCACTTCTAACACATATGACTCACCTTATTATCAGTATGCTGAAGGCGGAGCAAACACATACGGAGTATTTGTTATGGGAGATAATCCCCTTACAGTAATGAAATCAGATTCTCAAAATGCTCAAACAGGTAAAAAAATTGCAGTAATAAAGGAAAGTTATGGCAATGCCTTTGTCCCTTATCTCACTTACAATTATGACGAAGTACATGTTATTGACTTTAGATATTACAATGGCAACCTTGTAACGTACTGTCAGGAGAATAACATAGACGAGGTATTATTCCTTAACGGCATTATGAGTGCCAATACGCAAATACAGTTGGACAGTATGAGCAGTCTTTTTAATTGATTATAAATAAAGTGCAAATTACAGGAAAGGAGGCGGCAGCTATGATAGCAGAAAACGTAAGAGTTAATGTATTTGGAAAAATAAATGATAATCTCTATTCCGCATATATAAGTTCTTCAGATATGCAGAATAAAAGTACTTATGTTGTATCTCACAAGTATGTGAACGAATATTTTGAAGGCGTTGTTGTTGCTGTCGCTGAATTTGACGGGCTTGACGGAGAACGTCTTATAGTTGCACAGCCGGGAGAAGTATTTTACGAACCTGAATTGAGGAATTTGCTGTCGAAACTGAGAAATATTAAACTCAAATCCATAACCTGTTTATATGAAAAATCCTGCGGTGCTATTATATTTTATAAGAATAAGCAAAATACTAAAATTTTGCTTGTAAAAAACAATAACGGCAGGTACTGGAGTTTTCCCAAAGGTCATATTGAGGAAGGCGAAAACGAAAAACAAACGGCTATACGTGAGATTAAGGAAGAAACAGGACTTGATGTCGTTATTGAAAAAGGCTTTAGAGAAATCAGTGAATACTGTCCTTTTGGTAAAATCAGAAAGAGAGTTGTCTTCTTTCTTGCCCAGGCATTTACTGATAATGTAAAAATTCAGGAGGAAGAAATTGACAGCTACATTTGGGTAGATTTGCAGCAGGCAAGAAAAATGTGTTCTTATGACAATGATTTGCGAATTATTGATAAGGCCGAAACTGCAATACATCTACTTAGAAACTAGCAATAACTCATTTGCAGGGATTGGTTTTGTACTTAATTGTGTTTCACATGACAATTTAATGAAATATTTATATGCTCAAGTGACGATTTTGACGTCACTTGTTTTTTTATCTGTCTTAGTAAATACACAGCTGTTTTATCAGAAAATAAGTCTATTGCCGATGTTTGGATATATTTTTATCTTTGAGTATCCCGAAAACCTTCTCTCTAATGCGACTGACACTGGAAATGACGCACTGCTGAGAAAGATGGAACCAGCATAGTGCAGATAATGCCTTTGTAAGATACCTATGACGGTTTCCTGCAAGGCTGTTTCATGTTTGTTATTATGCAAGATTTCCTCGTACCATAGGATTCTTCTCAATTAAAGAAATCCTTATTGTAAAAATGACCTGAAAATCAAACACATAAATGTGAAAACGGAGTTCCATATGGAACTCCGTTTAATAAATTATTAAGTTGAAATCAGATTATTTAGCAAATGATGAAGTACCGCCAATCTGACCATCAATACCTGTAAATCCGTTAGCGCAGCATACGTACACTCTCAGATTAGCCTTACCCATAGTTGGAACTGTAAGTGTTCCGTTTGTAACATTTTGAACATCACCTGTAACAGCGTCAATATATTTACCGTTAGGAATATTCTTAAATGTTGCGCCGCCAGAAATAGCTACGCATGCAAGGCTGTCAACATTATCAGCTGCATTAGTATAACGTCGGATATAAGCCATGTTACCTGATACATAGTTGCTGCTTGTTGTATACTGACCCTTCTGGAGAGCAGGAATAGCTCTGCGGATTGCGTTAAGCTTCTGGATGTGCTTTGCAAGCGGATAGTTAAGAGTTTCAGCTACTTCTCCTGATGCTGAAGTGTATTCACTAAAGTCAGTAGTTGCAACACTACCCTTAATGTGATCACCGAAGTATGCACGGCCTGAATCAGCAAGTGTAATGTTAAGACCTTCGTCAATTCTTACACCCTTCTGGAATTCTACCTCTGAACCGTAATACAAGCAAGGGATACCGCGGAATGTAAACATAAGATTGATATTCTCTGCCCATGACTGAGTACCGCCCTCATATCTGTTGAATGTTCCTGGACCGTAGTCGTGTGAATCAACATACATTACGTTCCATGTAGCATCATTATAATATTTATCATATGCTTTTGCTGTACCGTAAGCGCCTGCAGCAGTTCCAAAATTCCAATGCATTGCAAAGTCAATTACGCCCATACCTGAAGCCTGGCTTGTATCCGGGTCATGATATGCAAGACCATTGAGGAATGCGTTGTCACTTGTTGGCTGTTCAGAAGGATAGTAATTATCAATCCAATGGTCAAGTGTCAAGTTCATATTCTCACCAACTGCTTCAGCAGAATTTGACGAATTCCACTGACTTAGGTAAGAATCGTCCGGTTCAGCCCAAGTATAGAAAGGTGCTGATTCACTTGCCATACCACGATACCAAGCATCAGTGTATCTTGTACAAACTTCACCGAACATATAGAAGCCTGCACCGCCTGCTCTGTTTAACTGCTCGTTATACATAGCATTAAGAGATAAACGTGAAATATGTCTTACGGTATCAACACGAAAAGCATCAACACCCATATCAAGATACTTACTGTAAGCGTCTACTGTATACTTTGCAACTTCTGGATTCTCAGTGTTGAGGTCAACACAGTCGCCTGCAATCTGAGCATATTGTGTTGCATAATCATCCCAGTTATAGTTTCTCCAGTAACCGCTGTGATAATAGTTCTTGGAGTTAAACTCAGCTGAATCTGAGAACAGTCTTTCAGGCTGCTGCTTATCGTGTTCAATACCTGCTACAAAGCTTTCATAATTACTTGCAGGTGCATTACTTGCCTGAGGGTCAATACCCTTCATAATCTTTAATCTCTGAGCATGCTGAACTGCAGGAAGCTGTGACCAATATTCTTCAGCAGATGAAAGTCCCCATGTGTCAAGGAGAAGATCTGTTGGAACCATACATTCCTCAATGTTTGAAAGGTCAGCATTTTCATCTTTATCAAACAGATGAGCAAAGTTTGATTCACCAAAATTACCTGTATGCTGCAATACAACGTCCTGTATAATTTTCATACCCTTCTGGTGTGCTGCCCTGATAAGATCTTTATAAGTAAAGTTATCGCTTTCATAACGAACGTCAACAGAGTTGAAGTCCATAGCATGATATCCGTGATAGTCATATCCTGAAGCATTTGTTACAACAGGAGTTATCCAAATTGCTGAGAAACCAAGTGCCTTGATGTAATCAAGTTTGTCTGCAAGACCTTTGAAATCTCCGCGCCAAGCAGGGTCGCTGTCCGGATTGTTTGCCTGGGCATCATCCCAACAATGTACATTGTTGCCTGAATCGCCATCGTAAAAACGTGTAGTAATTACAAAATAGATAGTTTCTTCACGCATATCAACGCTGCTGATAGGATCAGGCTCATGAGGATCATAATCTGTCCACTTGCCGTTTTCGCACCACCACTCGCCTACAGTGAGCTTCTGCTCCTTTGAGTGCTGGTTACCGTCTGCATCAGTAACAATTGCGTTAACCTTTGTTACATCATTAATAGTATAATTAAACCAACCATTGCCTTTTGTGAGCTTTTCGCCCGGGTAAGATTTTGACATAGCACTGTTAGTTGGAAGTGAGTTCCATAAATATATATATGGCTGCGCTACTTCATCATCACTTACATGAATTATAATTCCTGTTTCGGTACTGTCTGCTGCTACTGAATCATTAGATGTTTCAGCAGCATTAACAGCAACAATACCTACGGTAACTACAATCATAAGGGCAAGAACAAGTGCGCACAACTTTCTGATTCTTGTCATAATTAATTCTCCAATTCTTTTCTAAAGCAATTTATTTAGTTGTTTACAATCATCAACTGGATAGCTGTAGCATCCTTAATTGAAATCGTACCATCACCGTCTACATCGCAGATATCAAGCGGAAGATCCTCAAGTGCAGGAACGTCAGGCAATTCAACAATTGCTTTCTGAATATAAGTAGCATCCATAACTGTTACTCTTCCGTCACCGTCTGCATCACCAAGAAGTCTCGGAGCTGTTGTCGGAACAGGAGCTGTTGTTGGAACAGGAGCTGTTGTCGGAACAGGTCTTGTTGTTGGAACAGGAACTGTTGTCGGAACAGGTCTTGTTGTCGGAACAGGAACTGTTGTTGGAACAGGCCTTGTTGTTGGCTCTGTAATATCTGAGTTTGTAGCTGTATAATTGTATGTTTTATTTACCGTGCTGTTGTCAGAACCCTGAACATATACATTTACTGTGTACTTACCTGTCATATTAGGTGTGAAGGAATATGTACTGTTAAGAGTGTAGTACGGAGTATTAGTAACACCGTTAGGATCAGTTACAACATACTTGTAGAAAAGAAGGTTAGTACCTGTTTTACCGCCGCCGGCTCTTACAGAAACAGTTGTAGCCTTATTTACCTTAATAAGATTGAGGTCGCCTGGTGTTACACCCTTGATTACAGGTTTAACCAGCTGTGAATCATCTTCAACTTTAACGCTGATTGTACGGTTGTTTTCGTTGCCGTCAGTATCCTTGAAATCAAAATTAATTGTGTAGTCACCGGCTGCAGTCGGTCTCCAAACTACTGAATTAGCGCTGCTGAATTCGGAAAGTGTTGATGTTCCGCCGTTAGCGTTAATTACAGAGAATTTGTAGCTTACTGCTGCGCCTGTCTGTGTGTTCTCTGCAAGGGCAGAAATTGTAACATCACTTCCAACATACACACCCTTAGCAGGATTAGCTGTATATGACTTTACCTGAAGAGGACTTACATCATAAACAGACCATGTATTAGTCTTATTGTTATAGATATAACCATTCTTTGCTGTAAGGTCAGCAGTCTGATTGCTTCCGCTGTTGAAAATACAGTTTTTATATTCCTTTGCAGCAGTATACTGGTAAATGTTATCGCCAACCTCTGTCATTTTAGCACCGGGCCAGCCTGCATTTTTATCTGTTGCGCTGTTCCACATATAACAGTTAGGATTACTCCAGCCTGCCTCATTTTCAAGGTAAACTGTCATGCCGCCACCGACTGGCGTAGTTGTAGGAGCAACACTTGGACTTGTTGCAGTTGTTGCTGTTGTTGCTGTTGTTGGATTTGTAGGAGCATCCTCATAATCCGACCATTTGCCTGCTGATAGATCATAGATCTTACCATTGCCGGGATAAGTTAAATCAGCAGTCTGACTTCCGCTGCCATTATTAAAAATAACATTAGCGTAGTCGCCTGTGAGAGTATAAGAATATACATCATCACTAACCTTTGTCATTTCAACGCCGGGCCAAGCTTTGTTATTGCCTAAACCGTCACTCCACATATAGCAGTAGAGCTTGTTCCAGCCGTTATTGGCCTTAACAAAGACTGTGTCGCCTGATGCCGCAAAAGCACCCATAGTACCTGCACAAACGGCAGAAACTGCAAGAACTAAGCAAAGAATCAAGCTAATAATTTTGTGCTGTTTTTTTACCATACTGATTTCCTCCAAATTCATTTATATGGTTCGTATGTGTGAAGCTACTCAACACTACTCCACAACTACTATTATATTTTACAATATAAGGCATAGGCAAATTTTCTTATAAAGAATTTTGTTTTTTTTTGACTTACAAAAATGCCTCTTTCAAATTGTGCATTTTAGACAATTGTTATTTAATTAATAATAAAAAAAATAAAATATAACAAAGCTACACAAAAAATGATATATTTTAGAAAAAATAACATCATTAATACTTTTTATTTACCGCCAATCAGTTATACTATTGTATGCATTTTATATAGACAATTTAATAAAACACCCTTGGATTTCGACAATTTTCGCACAGCTTACTATATTAGATTTTTTTAATTTTGTCCCAGTACGCTTTAAATGCCTGTTCATTTTTGTTGTCGCCGTAATCATAATATTTTCTGTTTTTAATCAAATCAGGCAAATACTGCTGATTAATAAAATGATTGGGGTAATCATGCGGATAAAGATAAAACTGACCCTTGTTTGGATTATCTTCACCGTCACAGTGCATATTTTGAAGCTGACGCGGCACGGATCCCGACTTTCCGCTGCGAACATCCTGCATAGCAAGATTGATGCCCGTATATGCCGAATTGGACTTAGGCGCATTGCAAACCATAACAACCGCGTCTGCAAGAGGTATCCTTGCTTCCGGAAGACCGACTGCCTGGGCAATGTCCACACAGGACTTCACTATCGGAATTAACTGCGGATATGCCAGTCCCACATCCTCGCAGGCACAAATCATCAGCCTCCGGCATGCACTCGGCAGATCTCCTGCTTCAAGCAATCTTGCAAGATAATGCAGTGCTGCGTCAGGGTCACTCCCCCTCATGCTTTTCTGGTATGCAGACACAATGTCATAATGCTCGTCGCCGTCTTTGTCATATCTTAATGCACTTTTCTGTACCAGCTGTTCAACAGTTTCCGCTGCTACCATTTTTACGCCGCTTTGCTCATCACTTGCGATTACTGAAAGTTCAACTGCATTCATCGCCTTGCGCACATCTCCTCCGCAGCCGGCTGCAATTTTCTTTGCACATTCAGGCGGAAAATCAATCTTTATGCCGCTTTCATCCTCAAGAGCTTCAACTGCACGGTACACTGCTTTTTCAACTTCATCAGGAGAAACCGGTTTAAATTCAAAAACAGTTGAACGGCTTAAAATTGCGTTATATACATAGAAATAAGGATTCTCTGTAGTTGACGCAATCAGTGTTATACTTCCGTTTTCGATAAATTCGAGTAAAGTCTGCTGCTGCTTTTTATTAAAATACTGGATTTCGTCGAGATACAAGAGTATTCCGTTGAGACCCGAAAAAGTATTCAGCTGTGAAACAATTTCCTTTATATCAGCGGTTGAAGCCGTTGTTCCGTTAAGCTTTTTGAGAGTTCGGTTGGTTTTATTTGCAATATATGTCGCAAGCGTTGTCTTTCCTACCCCTGAAGGACCGTAAAATATAAGATTAGGCACTTCTCCGCTCTCAATAATTTTGCGCAGAGGTTTATCTTCTGCAAGCAGATGCTTCTGTCCCACGATATCGTCAAGCGTCTTTGGTCTGAGCCTGTCGGCAAGCGGAATATTCATTTTATTCACCCCGTATAAAACACACGGCAAGAGCTGTGCCCTTGCCGTAAAATACAAATTAGAATTATTCGTAGAGCGGATATTTTTTGCAGATTTCCTCTACGCCCTCTCTGACTTTATCTCTGCTGTTTTCATAATCATTAAGAACAAGAGTAATATACTCGGCAATCTTGTCCATATCTTCCTCGTTAAGACCTCTTGTTGTTACGGCAGCAGTTCCGATTCTTACACCGCTTGTAACAAAAGGTGAGCGCGGCTCGCCGGGAATTGTGTTCTTATTTACCGTAATGTAGCAATCATCAAGACGAGCCTCAAGTTCTTTGCCTGTCACATCGGTGTCACGCAGATCCATAAGAAGAACATGATTGTCTGTGCCGCCCGAAACAAGCTTGTTGCCTCTCTTGATGAGACCTTCAGCCAATGCTTTGCAGTTTGCAACAACTCTTGCACCGTACTCTTTAAACTCAGGCTTTAAAGCCTCGCCGAAGCAAACAGCCTTTGCAGCAATTGTATGCATAAGGGGGCCGCCCTGAGTGCCCGGGAAAATAGCCTTGTCTATCTGTTTTGCAAATTCCTCGCGGCAAAGGATAAGACCGCCGCGCGGACCTCTTAATGTCTTGTGAGTTGTGGTTGTAACAAATTCACAGTAAGGAACAGGATTTGGATGTACGCCTGCAGCAACAAGTCCCGCAATATGCGCCATATCAACCATAAGATATGCTCCGACCTCATCGGCAATTTCTCTGAGTTTTGCAAAATCAATTATTCTGGGGTACGCCGAAGCGCCTGCAACAATAAGCTTTGGCTGGCACTGCTTAGCTGTTTCAAGAACCTTATCATAATCAATTCTGTGAGTTTCGCTGTCAACTCCGTATGAAACGAAATTGAAATATTTTCCTGAAATATTAACAGGTGAACCGTGGGTAAGGTGACCGCCCTCGTTGAGATTCATACCCATAACAGTGTCACCCGGCTCAAGCATTGCAAAATAAACGGCTGTATTAGCCTGAGCGCCCGAATGAGGCTGAACATTTGCGTGTTCTGCGCCAAAAAGCTCGCATGCGCGCTTGCGTGCGATCTCCTCTACAACATCAACGCACTGACATCCGCCGTAGTATCTCTTTCCCGGATAACCCTCTGCATATTTGTTGGTAAGCAGACTGCCCATAGCAGCCATTACAGCAGGCGATACAATGTTTTCGCTTGCTATAAGTTCAAGATTTCTTCTCTGTCTTTTAAGCTCGTCTGTCATAGCCTGTCCGACTGCCGGATCATACTCATTTAAATAATTCAGGCAAGCAATATTTGTCTTTTCACTCATTTTACATTCCCCTATCTGTTGATTTGCTGTATTAATCAGTACGCATATGACTGCAACAAAGCTTTTTGTCTGAGTGCGTACAAATCTTCAATAGTTTTAATTTTTCCTGCTTCATTTCTGAGCGAAGCAGCGCCTTTGATTCCTTTAAAATATCCCATTACAAGCTTTCGCGCCTGAAGCATAGCCATATGCTCGCCCTTATAATTGACCATCGCTTTTATATGTTCAAGCATTACATCAAATTTTTCTTCTATACTTGGAACAGCAATCGGCTCATCGGGATTTTCAAGGTATGAATTTATTTGGGCAAACAGCCACGGATTTCCAAGTGATGCCCTGCCAATCATAACAAGACTGCACCCTGTTATTTCCATAACTTCTTTTGCCTTATGAGCCGAATCGATATCTCCGTTTGCAATTACGGGAATATTTACGGCTTGTCTTACTTCTTTTATAATATCGTAATCCACGGGAGGCTTATAATACTGCATTCTTGTCCGTCCGTGAACCGTGATTGCAGCCGCACCCGCCTGCTCGCATATCTTGGCAACCTCAACGGCGTTAACACTGCTGTCATCCCAACCCTTTCGGATTTTAACGGTAACGGGAATATCCGACACTTCAGTAACAGCACTTACAATTTCTCCGCACAAACCGGGATTTTGCATTAATGCACTGCCGCTTCCGCCGGAAATTATTTTTGGAGCGGGACATCCCATATTTATATCAATAATATCAGCCTTATTTTCAATTGCACGCTTTGCCGCATCCGACATACAATCAGGATTATCTCCGAAAATCTGAATACCGCACGGTCTTTCATAATCGGAAATTTGCATAAGCTCTTCACTTTTTTTACTGTTAAAGGACAGTGCCTTTGAGCTTACCATTTCACTCACACAGTACGCTGCGCCGAACCTGACGCAAAGTTCGCGGTACGCCCTGTCGCTTACACCTGCCATAGGAGCTAAAACGGTATGAGATTTAAGTTCGATTCCGCCAATCTTTAATTTTTCCATTTCTTACCTGCGCACAGAGCTTTTTCTTCCGCTTACCTTGTTGCTTATTAAAACTATTGAAACTGTCAGAACACCCACGCCTACACACACCCAAGATACAATTCCCGCCGTATAATTAGTGGTGTATTTTTTCGTACTGACTGTTTTTGCAAGTGTAGGAGCCTGAAAATACTCAGTTGTAGCCTGAACAACAGGATCAACATACTGAGCCTGAGTCTGATTCTGTACAGGTTCATCCGTAACAGGTTCAGCGTACTCAGTCGTAGGCTCAATATAATCAGTTTGTGCGGGCGGATCGGTTTGATCATACTCATTAGTAACAGGAGGCTCTGTAACAGGCTCTATATATTCTGTTGTAGGTTCAATATATTCCGTCGGCGGTTCAATATATTCTGTTTCATCTTCGCCCTCTGCAAATACGGTCACAGTGCAGCACAGAGCCGCAAATATTACAAGTACAATGCAAAGCGCTTTTTTTGTCAAATTTTCGGACTTCATTTTAATACCCCATTTTAACTTTCATTGGCGTATATATTTTGATTATATCAAACAATAACCGTTATTGCAATATGTTTTGAACAAGAATTTTCATACCGACGGGAATATTATAAAAGGTCTGTTTTAATCTTATGGATTATGTCAAAACTTTAGAAAGCACATTTCCAAGGAGTTCGCCCGCATATACGGCTTCATCAATCGAGTTTGCCTCTGTGCCCACTTCAATCAGAAGTGAACCGTCACATACATATTCATTGTAGGCAAAATAGTCAAAGCTTATCGGTCTTGTCATATTCGGATACATATTTTCAGCAGTATTCTGGATTTTTAATGCAAAATTAAGATTATTCTGCCAGTTTTCAAATCCTCTTTCACCGTCTGTATCGCATCCCGACAAAATCATAATTTGTGCGCCCTTCCTTCCGTTATATGAAAAAACAGGCTTCACCTTGCACTCATCTGTACCTATCGCATCCCTGTGAATATCAAGCACAACCTTAATATCTTTGTACTTTTCCATATTGTTTTCAATAGTCTGCACGCTTCTGTCGTATGAACCGTTATATGAGGTATCATGAACAGTTTTGTCATGAATCGTTTTTATTCCTTTTTTATTTAGAGCTTCAGCAATTGCGTCTCCAACTGCAACAACATTAAAGTCGTTATTGTCGGTACGGGAATAGAAGCTATCAAAAAAGTAATTGACATCTTCATCCATATATGCCTCGCTCGTGTGCGTATGATAAATCAAAACCTGAGGAGAATTTATCCCCTTTTCAATATCAAATGTAAGTTCTTCGTTAAGCAATCCGTTAAAATCAAGTGACAACCCCGTTTTATTTCTTATAAAACAGTTTTCAACTGCCGTGCCGTCGCCTGTGATTGTTCTTTCTTCAATATCATATTTGGCCTCATCCTTATGCTCTGCATATGAATCGTAATAATCTGACTTATCACGTTTTTTGGATTTTGCTGTGTTTACGGTTTTATCCTCTTTTGCTTTTTCCTGATTTTTAACTGCCGTACTGGGCTGGGTATTTTTTAGAGGCTCGTTATTTTCAAGTTTATATTCTCCGTTTGCCAGCGTAAAAGCCGCTGCGGCAAGCGCCGCAGGATTTTGTGAGCCAAAGCACTCGGGCAGTCGGTGAAGCACACAGAATACAGCCGTTGACAAAAGTACAGCGGCTGTAAAAATTTTTATTAAATTCAGATATTTTCCTTTTCTTTTCAAACAAATCACCAGCTTTTATATATTTATATGCTGATAATTTTTCAGGTATGAGTGTATTGGTAATATCACATAAGCGAAATAAGTTCCGGCAAATCAAATTCATTTTGCAGAGCGCCGTTTAAAGCAAATGAGATAAGCCTTGACGCGCGTTCGGTAAGCAGGTCTATTTCGCGTGGAATTACTACCATTTGTCTGCCGCTCGGCATAATCATTTTCTGCATTTTTGCACTGCAGTCTCCCTTTAAAAGATCGCTTGCGAGCGTCTGGGCGTCAACTACCGTAGGAACGCCAATTGCTATAACCGGAACTCCGATAGTTTCTTTTGTTATTTTTGTGCGGTGATTTCCCACGCCTGCTCCCGGAGATATACCGGTATCACTTATCTGCAGCGTACACCCAAGCCTTTCAAGCTTTCTTGAAGCAAGCGCGTCAATTGCAACAACTGCATTCGGGCGAATACGCTTGACTATGCTTAAAATATATTCCCCTGTTTCTATTCCCGTCTGTCCCGTTACACCTGTCTGAACTACCGCAACAGGACGAAGCTTGTCGAGTCCTGTTGAACGGGCAATTTCTCCCCCTATATGGCGTGTGGCCAGTACCCTTCTGCTCGTTTTAGGTCCGAGAGAGTCAGGCGTAATATCTATGTTTCCCAAACCCACTACAAGAACGAGTCCGTTTACAGGCAAAAGCCGTTTTATTTCCGAGCCGATTGTAACAAGCCGTTCATCCGTTTCCGTAAAATTATCCGTGAGTGAGGGAAGCTCTATTGTAATGTATGTTCCCATTTCTTTGCCTAGCGCCTGTTTGGCACGCTGGTTTTTTATAATAAGCCGTGAAATCTCAAGCCCGTTTTCACTGTATTTTTTATACTCCACTCCTCCTACATTCTCTCCTGCAATTTCCCTTGCTTCAATTGCAAGGTCTGTTCTCAGCTGCATAGTTTTTCCTCCCGCAATCGCATTAAAATAAAAAGCCAATAATTTGCTATTATTATTTATCAAACTTCTCGCTTATATTCTTTACAATAGAAATACAATTTGATATAATTACACTAATCTTTTTGTTTGCGAGGAATTTATATGCGCAAAAACTTTATTACAAAAATTATTTCCGTTTTAACTGCGGCAGGATGCATGCTTTCAATATTTTCTGTTACGGCAGGCGCCGCCGTGATTGACGAAGGATTTGAATCCGTTACCAAGAATGCGGGCAACCAAGCCTCTTTCTTTTCTGCCGAATCACTGCCTTCAAGCTATAATTCTGCGGATTTGGGCTATGTAACAAAAATTAAAGATCAGTCTTACAATGATTGTTGGGCATATGCGGGACTGGCAGCATTTGAATCGAAGCTGCTCAAAAACGGATATAATATTGAAGATATGTCTGTGGATCATTTAAATGTATGGGCTACACGCCGTCTGAACGGCAAGGGCTGGCAGAGGACATATACAGGCGACGGTTATACGTATATTTCGGCAGGATACCTTACCTCCTGGCAGGGCGGCGCCGAACAAAGCGACGCAGGTACTATTGACCTTACAAAAAATCTTTTCGGCGACGATATGCCGACTGACCTTACAAAATACGGTACTACTGCGATAAAATACCTTACATCATATAATATTAATGAGATTAAACAGTCTATTATTGACAACGGAGGTGTTTTCACCTCATATGCTACTGCAAACAAATGTTACGGCTCTAATAACACTGCCTATTTTATGCCCCAGTCATACACAGGCAGTTATACCGGTCACTCAATTGAAATTGTCGGCTGGGACGATAACTATTCCAAAAACAGATTCAACGGCTCTGTAAACTCCAAGCCGCAAAACGACGGTGCATGGCTTGTAAAAAACAGCTGGGGAAATTACAATTCACTGGGCGGCTATTTCTGGATATCTTATGAAGATAAGTATGTGTTCGGAAGCAAATATGACCCAAGCTTTACCATAGAACAGGTTATTGAAATTGACGACAAAACAAAACTGAATCAAAATGAAATTTACGGAGCAACATACGGCTTTAACTACATTGACAGCAATGAAATTACATATATAAACCGTTTCAATTTTGAAGATGATTTCCGCACCCTTGACAAGGTAGTATTTGAAAGTGAATGTATAGGTGCAGATTATGAAATCCACTATATTCCCGTTAATAACAATACTCCTGTAAACAACAAAAGCGAATGGACTGTTCTTGACAGCGGAGTTATTGATTACAAGGGATACATCTGCTGTGACATTGACAATTTTAATATTCCGGATGCAGACGGTGCAATAGGTATAACAATTAATACGACAGCTTTAAACGACGGTATTGACAAAAACAGCAGTGCCTATGTTAAAAACAGCATAGGAGTCGGCGAATGGCTTATTAAATCCAACAATATTTATTCTTTTTTAAACGAGTCACAACATGGTGAAAGTTATATTTATCAAAACAATAAAATAACAGATCTTATGGACTGGTACAGAATAAATAACAATGATACCCTCGGCGGTACATTTGTTATTAAGGCTGTTATGCGCGAAACCGATAAAGTCACACTGCTCGGCGATGCTGATCTTGACGGAAAGCTAAGCATACTTGATGCTACACTGATTCAAAAAAACATCGTACAGCTTGAGGAACTTAATGATATTCAGACTGCAAACGCCGATGTCAATAAAAACGGCAGAATTGACATAAATGACGCTACACTGATTCAAAAAGCCCTGGCTGAATTAGAATGATATTTATTAATATAAAGACAAAAATATAAGACCCTGTATTGCAGAAAAACAAATTTCCGCAATACAGGGTCTTTTGCTTGAATAAAACACTATCTGCCTGCCACTGCATCATAGCTTGCATCCAGCAATTCCAAAATCAAGCTGTCCGAAGCGCCGCCGTCAAGAATAATGCTTATCCAATTATCCTTATTCATATGGTAAGCAGGCAAAAATCCTTTTTGCATCCGCAATGAACCAACAATTAGCGGATCACACTTTACGTTAATAATGTCAACTTTCCCTTCGCCGTTTAACCCAAGGCTTTTTTTGCTTACATTCATTACTATTGCATACCACTTGGCATTTGCAATGTTTCGCAAAACAGCGGCGTCGGGCGTCTTTTCCCAAAGATATTCGGGTTGTGTACCGTATTGTTCATTGACATACTCAAAAATCTCATATCTGGTCATAACAAAATCCTTTCACTCTTTGCAGGGAGGTCATATTTTGTTATAAGCTCAGCATTTCCCTGATTTTATAAATTCAATTAATTCTTCTGTACTGTCAAAATCATCATAATCGCCATTTATTCCCTCACGATGATACACTACACCGTTTTTTTCATTTTGTTCAAGACAGTCAAGCAAGTATTCTTCGCCATATCTCTTTATAAAAACAGTAAAAGCATATGGCTTGATTTTTGATAACAGCCCTTCCCTGCAATCTGATTCACATTTATAGCAGTGGCTTATATTTTTTTCGAGCGAACATTTTCTGTTTTTACACCAGCTTGTGTCTCTGCAGTTTTCCGAATCACATCCGCCGCAATCTTCATTTTCCGAACACAAGCAGCATGCCAAACCGCATCTTGCAAATCCTAATTCTCTTTTCATCTAAATCACCATAAATCTGATAACTATTTGTTGTCAAACAAATTAGTTCTATTTTAACTCAGTCACCAAAAGAAATTCCCATCTTGCGTGCAGCTTTCACAACCTCACTGTCCTTTGGAACGGCTTTAAGCTTGCCCGCGATTTCACCCAGAGGAACAGCCACAACCTGATTATTTACAAGCGCAACCATATTTCCGTATTTTTTATTTATAATAAGGTCGGCTGCTGCAACTCCGAATCTGGTTGAAAGCAAACGGTCATATGCATCAGGACTTCCGCCCCTTTGGAAATGGCCGGGAACGGTTACCCTTGTTTCCTGACCCGTAGCCTGCTCAATCTCCTGTGCAATTTTATAGGATATTGACGGGTATTTCATCTCTGCAATAGCAGCTTTTTTCTTTTTCTTTGGCAAAGCAGCAAGTTCCTTGGAAATTGCCCCCTCAGCTACTGCAAGAATTGAAAAATTTTTGCCGCCTGCGGTGCGCGCCTTAATTGTTTTGATTACGGAATCTATGTCATACGGAATTTCCGGAATAAGTATAATATCAGCTCCGCCTGCAATTCCTGCATAAAGCGTAAGCCAGCCAACTTTATGACCCATAACTTCAACAATAAATACTCTTCCGTGGGAAGTTGCAGTTGTGTGGATGCAGTCAATTACATTTGTGGCAATGTCAACTGCACTTTGAAAACCAAAAGTCATGTCTGTTCCCCACAAATCATTATCAATTGTCTTTGGAAGAGACACAACATTAAGTCCTTCTTCACTTAACAGATTTGCTGTCTTCTGTGTTCCGTTTCCTCCTAAAACAACAAGACAGTCAAGATTGAGCTTTTTATAATTCTTCTTCATTGACGCAACCTTATCAACACTGTTTTCGTCAACTACTCTCATCAGTTTGAACGGCTGTCTTGATGTACCCAAAATTGTACCGCCCATTGTAAGAATCCCCGAGAAATTTTCAGGCTTCATTTTCCTGTACTCGCCGTATATTAAACCCCGATATCCGTCAATAATTCCGATAATTTCAACTCCATCATCACCGTAGTGCTGATACAGAGTTTTTGCAACTGCACGTATTGTGGAATTAAGCCCCTGACAGTCGCCTCCGCTTGTTAAAATTCCAACCCTTTTCATTCGTCTTTTTCCTCCTTTTTCACAGGAACAACAGGTGTTCCTACTGCACTCACATAGGTTTCTTTCATAGCAGATTTCTGTGCTCTGAAAGCAAGCTTTGAAAAATACTTCTGACAATTAAGTTTCTTTTTGCCGCGCTTTTCAACCGGCACATATGTTGTATCGCTTAGCTGTCTGCGCGCATTGACTGTATCTTTAAACGACACGGAAATAATCTCCTGCACACGCTTTTTAATATCATTGTCCTCAACAGGAAACACAAGCTCTACCCTTCTGTCCAGATTTCTCGGCATCCAGTCGGCACTGCCCATATAATAAAGCGGATTGCCGTTGTTTTCAAAAATAAATATTCTGCTGTGTTCAAGCAGCTGTCCTACAATTGACACTACTTTAATATTTTCGCTAAATCCCTTTACATTGGGTATAAGGCAGCATATTCCCCGAACAATAAGGTTAACCTTTACACCGGCATTTGACGCACTGTAAAGCAGGCTGATAATCTGAGGATCGACAAGTGAATTTACCTTAGCAGTAATTGCAGCCGGCAGTCCGAGTTTTGCATTTTCTGTTTCGTGCAGAATCATAGCCTCAAAAAAAGTTCTCATGCCGTTCGGCGCAACAATAAACTTATTGTACTCGGGCGGGAAAGAGTAGCCGGTAAGCACATTAAACAACGAAGACGCATCAATGCCGTATTCTTCCCGGCAGGTAAACATTCCAATGTCAGTATAAAATCTTGCTGTGCTGTCGTTGTAGTTTCCTGTACCCATATGCAGATAACGGCGGATACCGTCCTCATCACGGCGCACAATAAGACAAATTTTACAGTGAGTCTTAAGACCTGTAAGTCCGTAAATTACATGGCATCCTGCTTTTTCAAGCTTGTTTGCCCACTGAATATTGTTTTCTTCATCAAACCTGGCTTTAAGCTCGACTAAAACCGTGACCTGCTTTCCGTTCTCTGCGGCTTTTATAAGCGCCGCAACAATTGGAGAATTGCCGCTCACACGGTAAAGTGTCTGCTTTATCGCAAGAACATTGGGATCAGCAGCGGCTTTTCTTACAAAGTCAACAACTACACTGAAACTTTCATAAGGATGATGTACAAGTCTGTCCTTTTCCCTGATTGCCTTGAAAATATCATCAAAACCGCAAAATTCAGCAGGCGGATTTACCGGAACGATAGGCTCAAAGCATAGATTTTCACAATTATCAATACGTGCAAATTTTGACAAAAATGTCAAATCAAGAGGACCCCTCTGAAGATAAATTTCACGTTCGGTCACTTCAAGTGCGTCAACCAGAAATCTTCTGATTTCTTTGTTGCATTTTTTGCTGAATTCAAGCCTGACCGGCACGCCCCTTTTTCGCTTGCGTATCGACTTTTTAATTTCAGCCATAAGATCTTCGGTGTCCTCGTCAATATCAAGGTCCGAATCTCGTGTGATTCTGAATGCATCATACTGTTTAATATTGTACAGCTCAAAAAGCTCACTGAGATGTGCCTCAATTACTTTTTCAAGCAAAATAAATACTCTTCCTTCTCCTGACGGCAGTTCAAGGAATCTGGGTAATATCGACGGCACCTGGACTACCGCAAAAAACTCTTCATTTTGCAGATTGGTAAGCCGTACCGCAATATTCAGACTTTTGTTTGCAAGCATCGGAAACGGTCTGCTTGTATCGACAGCCATAGGCGTCAAAACCGGAAATACTATTTTCCTGAAATACTCGTCAATAAATTCACGCTGATCACCGTCAAGAGTATCAATTTCCTTAAAAGTAATTCCGTTGGCACGAAGTGATGGAATAACCGATCGGTTATAGCAATTGTACTGCTTTTTGGCAAACTCATGAATCTTATACGAAAGTCGGTCCATTATTTCATCCGGGGTGAGTCCCGACGCGTCACGCGTTTTTCTGCCGTGATGAATCTGATCAAGTACACCTGCAACACGCACCATAAAAAACTCATCAAGATTTGACGCCGTAATTGACAGGAAATTACATCTTTCCATAATAGGATTATCTTTTTTTACAGCTTCTTCAAGTACTCTTTCATTAAAATCGACCCAGCTTAGTTCCCTGTTATTATAGGGCATTTTCTGCCATTTGCTTATTATTTTTGTTTTTTCAGCTTTCTTTTTATTGTCTGACCCTGACATATAATCACCGCCGAATTTTATATATTTTCCTATACCAGTATATTATATATTTAACAATTTTTCAAGCAATATTTTAAAGTAATAAGTGAATTTATACCAAATCTACTAAAATAATAAAAAGGATTATCTTGACAGCTTATATGATAATTTTCATAAAACAAAAGCAGAATACTGTAATCAGTACTCTGCCTGCCAAGAAATTTTCATTTTATTTTCATCTTTACTGTGAAAATGAGTTATAGAAAAATTCATATATATAGCCGTATTCGATAAACCGTCAGCTGACAAGATACTTCTGCATACAGGTGACATCAAATATATCGACCTTTCCGCTGAAATCAAAGTCAGCAAACTTTACCTGTTCCTCTGTAAAAACAGCCTGTTCAACAATATATTTTTGAATTTCGGTTGCATCCTTTATATCAATTCTGCCGTCATAGTTCACATCTCCCACACCAAGTCCGTTAGAAACTGTTGTCTGCGGCGCTGAGGTAGGCTGTACTGTTGGTTTTGCCGTTGACGGCTGAGCTGTTGACGGCTGCACTGTCGGTTTTGAGGTAGTCGGCTGTACAGGCTTTGCTGTTGTCATCTCATTTTCAGGAAGTGAAGAAATGTATACACAGTAATCCAGAGCTACCCATCCGGTCTTACCGTTATATGTTGTATACCCCCATGTATAACCTTCATTAACCTTAATTTTTGTAACCGTAAGTTTTGCATTGTTTGGAACAGAAGTTACATATCCAAAGCTTGTCCCTGCACCGCTGCGCATATTAAGCGTGGTTGACACATTGGTTTTATAAACTCCCTCAGTGTAATTTTTTGGAGACGTTGTAGAAACTGTTTCGGAGTCGAAATCGCCGATATAAATATACCCCTGGAAATTCCAGTTTTTCTCACCGGCGTTAGGATCAGAAGTTTTCGCTGTGGTAAGATAGAAATTTGAATAGTTCCAGCCTGAATTTGAAAAAGTAATTGTGCCGTTTTCTATTTTTTCAACTACAGCAACATGACCTCCGCCGCTGTAAGTCCAGCATGCAATTGCACCAAGCTTTGGAGTTTTGCCGTATTTATAATAATTGTTTGTAATATTATAATCGTACCACTCATCCGCGTTAAAGTGACATAGCTTAGGTTCGCTTTTAAGGAGCTCATAGGCCCTGCCGAATGCATACGCAGTACAGTTAGGCATACCGTAGCCGTATTTGTAAAATATGTTTTTATCACTGTAATAATAGCTGTTTGTTGAAGCAGGAGCAGAAAGTCTGGGGCTGAATGCCGACGCTGCATTTGCAAAAAAAGACATTGAAAAAATACATACAAATAACAGTACGGCAGTAACCGCAGCAGCAGAAACTCTGCGTGACAACAAGCTCTTCAAAATCATGCACCTCTTTTTATAATATCGGATTAACACTCAAAAAATTACTAATTTGTAACATTTTTATTTTAACATAATACTGCATAAAATGTCAAAGAGCATATGTACCGAAAATAAAAAATACAAAACCGCTGTTTGATATAAATTATACAATTTTTGATATAATCTCAACTAAAAAAACTAAATAATTTGCTGTTTATAAAATTTTTCGGAAACCATATAAGTAAAAACGACAACATAACGCCTTATCAGGTACAGGCAATCCCCCGGACTGTTTTCTTAACGCTCGCCTTCGAGTCTCTTCCGCCGCATATTTTATG
>CAJUGO010000006.1:69069-97792 GCA_910585865.1 uncultured Ruminococcus sp.
CCCGGACTGTTTTCTTAACGCTCGCCTTCGAGTCTCTTCCGCCGCATATTTTATGCAAAAAATAAAGAGAAGCCATAATGACTTCTCTTTATTGGCGCGCCTTACTTATGAAATAACTTTTACCTCGCTTGTTGCGGCGTGTTCAATCTAAAATATTCATCTGCGCTCTCACTAAAAACAGTCCCCCGGACTGTTTTCTTAACGCTCGCCTTCGAGTCTCTTCCGCCGCATATTTTATGTAAAAAATAAAGAGAAGCCATAATGGCTTCTCTTTATTGGCGCGCCGGAAGAGACTCGAACTCCCGACCTTCTGATTCGTAGTCAGACACTCTATCCAGCTGAGCTACCGGCGCATATGCGGCCGTATTCAGCCGCAAGTAGTATATTATCATATATTTAAGCGAAATGCAAGTGTTTTTTTAATTTTTGGCATCAAAAAATGCAAAAAATGCTCTGTATGCCATATATACATCTGTTTTTGACACAATTTCAAAGGGGGCATGCATTGAAAGTACAGGTACTCCCAGATCAACGACATCAACATTCATATTGGCAACATATTTGGCAATTGTTCCGCCGCCGCCACCGTCAACCTTGCCAAGCTCTCCGACCTGCCAGAGAATATCATTTGTTTCAAGCATTGCTCTGATTTTCCCCATATATTCGGCTGATGCATCAGAAGTATCATACTTTCCGCCGTGACCGGTATATTTTGCAATTATTACGCCGTTGTTAAGATATGAGCTGTTAGCCGCCTCATAGGCTGACGCATATGTCGGGTCAAATGCCGCGCTTACATCCGCCGAAAGACAAGTACTCTTTGAAAGCGCCCTGTAACCGTCAACTCCGTCCTGCTTTGCAAGATCATATATAAAATATCTCAAAAAGTCACTCTGCATACCTGTGTTGCCGTCACTGCCTGTTTCCTCTTTGTCTGTAAGATATGTTATGCAGGTCTGCTCAGGGGCCTCAACATCAACAGCCGCCATCACGGCAGGATAAGCACAAACCTTGTCATCGTGACCGTAACCGCCTATCATACTTGCATCGAATCCGATGTCCTTGGACTTATACGATGGAATAAGGCACAGCTCGGCAGACAGGAAATCTCCCTCGCAGATTCCGTATTTTCTGTTTAGAACAGACATTACATTCAGCTTGACAAGATCTTTTTCATCATCTTCGGTATCATACGGACGTGAACCGACAAGCACATTGAGATTTTCACCCTCAATGGCTTTTGAAAGCGGCTTAGCGGCCTGATCTTTAGCAAGATGCGGAAGAAGGTCTGTTACACAGAAGCATGACTCATCATCTCTGTCGCCCCAGCTTATATCAACTCTTGTTCCGTCGAGTTTTACAACAGAACCGTGAAGTGACAGCGGAATTGTCGTCCACTGATATTTTTTTATTCCGCCGTAATAATGAGTCTTGAAAAGTGCAAGGTTGTTTGCTTCATACAAAGGATTGGGCTTTAAATCTATTCGGGGTGAATCTATATGGGCAATCGCAAGACGGGCGCCGTTTTTCACGCCGTTTTTGCCTATTACCGCAAGGGCAATTGCCTTGCCGCGGTTTATATAATATACCTTGTCTCCGGCGCTGTAGCTTTTATCGGCATCATATTCTTCAAAACCTGCACTCTCTGCAAGTTCAGCCGTATAGCGCACTGCTTCGCGCTCAATAGGTGAATTGTCAAGAAACTTCTTGTATCCGATACAAAAATTGTCCGCCTTTTGAATTTCTTCCTTTGACAGCGCCTTGATTCCCTTTGGCTCTGTCATCATTATTTGTTCCTTTAATTTTGCAGTTTTTGATTTTTCATCAGCCATTATAATCGTCCTTTCAGTTAATCATTATTATTTTATGAATAATATAACTTGATATACATTTCTTTTGCACTTTCAACCCTTTCAACATAATTGCTGGTTTCGGGGTAGGGAATTGAGTCAAGATTTATTCCGTCACTGCTGTAATTACTGTCAGCAAGCCAGTCGCCCACAACAAATCCCGCATTGTATGCGGCAACAGCAGAACGTTCCGTACCGTAATAATCATAAAAATATTTGAGCAGATAACTGCCGTAATCAATGCAGATTTCGGGATTAAACAAATCATCTTCCGAATATTCTCCGGCACAGCCCCTCTTTTCCTGAAGCCACTCAAACGATGACGGCATCATCTGCATCACTCCGCATGCTCCGGCATCAGACTGTGCATCGGCGTCAAATCCGCTCTCAGTACGTATAACTGCATAAATAAGAGCAGGGTCAAGTCCGTATTCCTCTGCTGCCTTGTCAACATATTCGCTGTATTTTTGCGGATAATTAAGCTCCTCAAGGTTTTTCTTTGTATCCTCATAAAAATTTGTTATAAAAAACACTATTGCCCCTGCAAGAACTGCAATAGCGGCAATCCATGCAATAAATTTTTTTCCTGCCCGGTTTTTTCTTCTGTAATGTTGTGAAGCCTGTGGCATTTAATCACCTCGGTTTGGTCCCAGCTCCGATAAAATCTCTTTAATCTGTTCCTGTGTTTTATTTAACTCATGGTTGTTATTGATTATATAATCAGCATTTTTTCTGAAAAAGTCTTCGTCGTACTGTGCATTAACTCTTTGCAGCGCCTGCTCCCTGCTGATTTTGTCACGGCGGCATATGCGTTCAATCCTTGTTTGCAGGTCAGCTGTAACACTTATTATTACATCACAAATCATGTCTGCATTGCACTCAAAAAGCTGGGGAGCATCAAACACAACAAGTTCTGCACCGCCGAAAGCAGCAGCCTTTATTTCTCTTAAAAATTCATAAATCACAAACGGGTGCACAATAGAATTAAGCAGTTCGGTATTTTTCTTTGACGAAAATGCCTTTTGAGCAAGCACAGGACGATTGAGTGAACCGTCACAGTTTATTATTTCAGCTCCGAAAGCCGAAGAAAGTGACTTAATGCACACAGAACCTGAATTATACAGCCGGGCAACGAGCAAATCTGCATTTATAACACAAATTCCGTCACCCTTTATAAATTCTGCAACTGTGCTTTTGCCTGCACCGCTTTGACCCGTAAGTCCTATAATTCTATATTTTTTCAAGGTCAATCACCTCAAAACCCGCCGCTCTTATAAGCCTGTTGTATACTGCCATTCCAACTCCGTCAACAGAAGGAAGCCTTGAATATACTACGCTGATATCACCGTGTTCATCAATCTTTCTGAGTTCGTCAAAAAGTCTGTGTGCATGCGCAGTATAATTGTTCCGCCTGCCAAGCGAAAACACCTGTGTATTCAGCAGCGGTATATCCTCGTCACAGCACAAAGCGGCGACGCCTTTTCCTGAATTTTTATTTACATAATTAATATACTCATCATCGCTGCATTTAAGAAGTATAACCCTCGCCTTTGGAGCATAATGCTTATATTTCATCCCCGGACTTGCCGCTTTTTGTCCGTCCTCAAGCTTATTGAGCACCGCACTGTCAATCTCAACATCGCCGAGAATTTCTTTGAGCTGTTCAGCCGTAACTCCTCCGGGACGGAGTACACGCGGGATATCTGAAGCAAGTGTTATAACCGTGCTTTCTACCCCAACATCGCTTGTTCCCCCGTCAATGACTGCATTTATTTTTCCGCACATATCCTTCATTACATGAGCTGCACTTGTTGGACTGGGCGAACCTGAAAGATTTGCCGACGGAGCGGCAAGCACCGTACCTGACTGCCTGATAAGCTCCCGCGCGGCAGGGTGACTCGGAAGCCTTATTGCTACGGTATCAAGCCCTGCAGAAACCTCGTCGGGAATAACCGCAGATTTCTTCATAATAATTGTAAGCGGTCCGGGCCAGAACCTGTCGGCAAGTATTTTTGCGTTGTTTGGAATTTCACTTACCAGATTAAATCTTTGAATATCGGAAAAATCTGCAATATGTACAATAAGCGGATTATCCATAGGTCTGCCCTTGGCTTTGAATATCTCTGCAACAGCTTTGCCGTTAAGCGCATCTGCGGCAAGTCCGTAAACTGTTTCGGTAGGCATGCCGACCAGTCCGCCGTCTTTGATAATTTTTGCGGCAGCTTTTATATCATCAGGTGTATTTTTTAAAAGTATTGTATTCAATATTTTCACCCTATTTTAATTTGCGGACATACTTTCTTTAAGCTTTTCAGCTCTGTCAGCCGTAACAAGAGCGTCTATAACTTCATCAAGGTTTCCGTTGAGAATATCCTCAAGCTTGTACAATGTAAGACCGATTCTGTGGTCGGTCAGTCTGCCCTGAGGATAGTTGTATGTCCTGATTCGTTCACTTCTGTCACCTGTACCAACCTGAGTTTTCCTGTCGGCGGCAATTTCGCTTGCCTGTTTATCCTGTTTTTCTTTAAGCAAACGGCTTTTCAGAACCTTTAATGCTTTATCCTTATTTTTGTACTGACTTCTTTCATCCTGGCATTCAACTACAGTTCCTGTGGGAATGTGTGTAATACGGATTGCAGAACTTGTTTTGTTGATGTGCTGTCCGCCCGCTCCGCTTGAACGGAAAGTATCTATTTTTAAATCATTTGGATCAATCTCAAGCTCAACATCCTCAGCCTCAGGCAAAACTGCAACCGTTGTGGTTGAGGTATGCACCCTGCCCTGACTTTCGGTTTCGGGAACACGCTGTACACGGTGAACACCGCTTTCATATTTAAAACGTGAGTATGCTCCGTTTCCCTCAATCATAAAGGATATTTCCTTATAACCGCCAAGCTCGGTTTCATTTGCATTTATAACTTCGATTTTGTAACCGCGCTTTTCTGCATACATTGTATACATTCTGAAAAGCACAGAGCTGAACAATGCAGATTCCTCTCCGCCGGCTCCGCCTCTGATTTCAATTATTACATTTCGCTCATCATTAGGGTCTTTTGGCAAAAGCAGAATTTTAAGCTCGTCTGAAAGTTTTTCAATATTGCTTTTTGCCTCTTCAAGCTCTGCCTGGGCAAGTTCTTTTAACTCTTTGTCACTGCTTTCCTCCAGAATCTCAAGGCTTTCCTTTTCTGTCTGCACGGCTTCCTTATATCTGCGGTAAGTCAGCACAATTTCCTCAATTGACTTTATTTCTTTCATTGTCTTTTGATATTCATCGGGATTGCCTGCAACAGACGGCTGATACAGCCTTTGTGAAAGTTCGGAATATCTTTTATCAAAAATCTCTATTTTTTCAAACATACTTCTACCTTAATCCGTAATAATTTTTTTTATGTTTTTCTCAATTTTGCCTCGGGAAGCCATAATCTCATGACCGCATTTTTCGCACTTAATTTTAAAATCCATTCCTACACGCAGCACAGAAAACATTTTCCCGCCGCACGGGTGCTGCTTTTTCATCTCAATACGGTCGCCTACGTTTATATTCAGAAAAACACCTCCAAAAACTGCAAAAAATGATGCATTAAGTTACATTATATAACATCCGCTTAACAATTCAGTAAATATTATACATCAATTTGCCGTCAATATCAACACAGGGATTTTATACATGCATTAACTATAACTTTTCGGTCATAAATGCCCGTCCTATCAGACAGCGGCTAAATCAGAAAATTCCTGCATACCCCAAAAGATTTGTATATTCAAGAGCAAACGCAACGGGAACCGAAATGAGAAACGACAGGCCTGTCTGCCTGATGTTTTTATAGAGTACTCCAATGACTGCAAGCCACATTATAAATTCTGTCCAATATGTAATATGAAAATCAGATATATTCAGATGAAATGCAAGATCGCAAAAAACTGCAATAAGTACAGATGAAATGCCCACAGCCAATGCTCCCCTGCCCCTTGCATACCAGCAAACAAATGCCGCAAACGGAGATATAACGGTAAATATGAGCCATATCACAAGGTATGAAATATCGGGATAAAACCCTGCAAAAATACGTGTATACAAATAGTATCCGAACAGCATTCCGATAAAAAATGAAAATACGTTTATTCCTGCTTTGAGCGGAGATTTGCTGAACACGGCAATTACAACTGCAATAAACATCCATACCGCAAATCTGCCGAAAAAATTGCTGATATCAAGCCACTGCAAAAACACAGGAAATTCATTTCTAGGTACACAATCCAGAAATTTTGCAAACACGCCCATTGCAAAACCAAAGAGTAAAACCAAAACCGCAGTTACTATTTGCTTTTGCACAGACATTTTCCCAACCGGTTTTCTGGTTTTATTTAAATATTTAAGCATTATTTCACCCCGTTGTTAAATTAATAATCCGTCAGTTTCAGCACATATGCTCAAAGCAAAATGAAATTTGCCGAGAAACTGCTCTTGTTTATTAACAAATAATAGGGCGTGTCAGATAAAATTCGGATACGCCCTTATAAAATAATTTAATTTTCACCAAAGATTTCAAGAATTTTTTCTTTATGCGCCATAATTGCATTATAGCCCTCATTAATAGTTTCATCAACACTGTCCATAGAAAAAAGCTGAGTGTTTTTATTGTTTATCTGTACCGTATAATCTGCCATCTCCATTGACTTGCGCGTACCGTCAATGGAATAAACATCAAGGGCACGCCAAATAACCTTGATAAGTCCTCCCAGACCTGCATCAGGATCATAATTCATAATATTAAATCCGATAGCCAGAATCTTGCCTACACCCATATCACGAAGTATTTTGACAGGGAGATTATCTTTGGAGCCACCGTCAATAAAGTTATATTTATCATATGTGCAGGTGGTATAAATAGCCGGAAACGACATGCTCGCACGCACGGCAGTTTCAAGCGGCGCACCGCATATATAATGTATATGATCATTTTCAAGATGTTCTTCTTCTGTTGTGAAAATACACTCGTCAGTGGTAAGCGTATCCACAGTACAAACAGAAAGATTAATCGGCAGATCTCTGAATCCCTTTATTCCCTTCTCATCCATTATCTGCTTTATAACATCTGAGATCAACTCACCTGATTTTATTCCGTCTTTTCTTATATTTTTGTTAAGTATAAATTGCGCCAGCGACTTAAAAATAAGTCCGTTGTCAATTTCAGCAAGTGATTTCCAATGCTTTTTTGCAAATACCTTCATTTCTTCCGCCGTGCAGCCCATAGCCGTAATTGCCGCCATAGCCGCCCCCGAGCTTGTACCTGATACAAAACGGGGATGTATTCCAAGCTCATACAAAGCCTGAACAGCACCGATATGTGCTATGCCCTGAAGTCCTCCTCCTGAAAATGCAATTCCGATTGAATTTTTACGTTCTTTTCTGTCAAGTGTCATTTTTAATTCCTCTTTTAATAAAAACGGTAAACATTACAGTATGATTCCGTTTCAACAAAATAATCATACCAATTATAAAACTCCTCAAAACTGTAATCTTCCTGAATCAGCTCGTAATTCTTAAATTTTGTATTTTCTGTAAAGTAGTTTATTATATCATCCCTGTTGGCTAGGCGTGAAATATAAACTGTAACCTCATTCATATTATCAAGCTTTTCATCAGTTTTCAGCTTTGACATACTGTCTGATTCCTGCTTATCGGTATCTCCGTTAAACATATATGCCTTTGCAAGCTCGGAAATTTTTCCGTTTGTAATAATTCCTCTTTTCGTTGCAAAAGCTTCAAGTTCATCACCAAGAGTTCTGGACATTTCGGGCGTTTGAACAATCATTGTATTATCATACTGCATAAACTTGTCTATGCATTTGTTCCATTCAAGCATTGCAGTTCCTACAAAAACACAGTTGTCGGTTTTTTTATCATAAAGATTTGTTTTGCCGTATATATAATAAGGAGTAACAACAGCAAAACCAACTGCACCTGCAATCACTATGCTGACCGGAAGCACAAGGCGGATTTTCGTGTTTTTGAAAAGTTCAAAGATTTTGATAAAAGCAAACGCAAATATCATTGCAATAAGCGGAAGCGATGCCATAACATAACGGTCACTGTTAAACGGCGATACAAGAGAAATGCCGATAAAATATACAAGCGAAGGAATTACAATAAACATTGACTTCCTGCCGAGCTTTCTTTTTTTGACAAATCTGAAGTAAATGCCAAATCCGATTGCACAAACTGCACAAAGCGCAAACAGCCAAACCTGATTAAGGAATAAATCTTTTGAAAGAACCTGGATATATGTGCCCAGCTTATAAATTACATAAGTGACAACCGTAATAAAATCAATTGAAAAATTAAGCGAACCCAGCCCTCGGTTGCCGCCGAGAACATTTGATATTATGTACGGATAAATACACATTGCGATGCCTGCGCCTATTAACGCCGCAATAATATACTTTATTAAATCCTTTATGCACTTTTCTCTGATTTTAAACACAAGAAAAACAAGTCCGATAAGTCCTGCAAAAAGTATAAAATAATATTGGGTAAGCACGCCGAAAACAACAATTAATCCAAGAACAATGCAATCTTTAACATTAACCGTATTCTTCTTTTCATACAGTTTAAGGCTCATATACAAAAATGCCATTACAAAAAACGTAAGCGAAGCATACATCCTAAGGTAAATCGTCGTCGTTATGCAGGCTATGCTCAGAGCATATGCCCCTGTGCCGATTAAAGCATACAGATTGTTTCCGGTTATGTTTTTTCCGATTTTATACAGCAGTATAAGTACACCTGTTATTGCAAAAATATTTATGGAATATGCAAGCCATTTGCTGAAAACAGACGGAAATAATGAACATACCGTATGTACAAGCGCATAATAAAAAGGCGGATGTGACGCGTCGATAATTTGATTTTGATAAACCTGAGCATAATTAAAACGATTGTCGGGAGACACTGCAAGATATTCGTTAAAATCCTCCGAAGTATTCCACCCGCCGTCAACATTTAACTGCTTAGAGGAATTTGCAAGGTTATATGTAAGCAATTCATCCTCGTGATAACCCTGTTTTGTAAACATATATGCAGTGCTTATGATAAGGCTTACCGCAATTAAAACAGCAAGTATTATGCTTGCCTTTTTATTGTCAATCTTCATATACTTTTCCCCAAATCAAATTTTATTTTCTTTATTAATGCAATATCAATTGTTTTTCTATGAGATATTATAACAGTCAATTTTATGAAACCTATTGTGCCATTATCGCAGAGCGGTTATGGTGCAGTCAGCCATCGCTCATTGTCGCAAAGCGGCAAACTGAGCGGACAATATAAATTGACAGTATAATAACAGAATTTATGAGATTATTATACCACAAGATACATAAATAACAATATATTTAATAAACCTTTCATTAAAATATTTCTTTGCAATGCAAACAATATATCACTGCATCAGTCTGTGCAGACCGGTTGATGGCACTCAAAATTTAATTTTCATACCATTTTAGACCAATTTTCGTACAGCAAAAACGGCAGATACAAAATTGTATCCGCCGCTAAAAATTATTCTTCCGTATTTAAAATTTCTTCTTCCTTTTCAGGCTCACTGTTATTTGTCTCTGCCGAAACAATTTCTTTTGACTGCGATTTTTTGCTCTTTTCAGCCTTTGCCTTTTCAAGAGCCGCCTTTTTCCTTGCAGTAGTTTTCTTTTTTACCGGAACAGGCAATGCTTCTTTAAGCTTAAAGTACATTACACCCAGAGGCGGCAAAGTAATTTCAATTGAATACTTAAGCTCATGGTCAGCTTTATCCATAGCCTTAATATCGCCTGAATTTATTACACCGCAGCCGCCATATTCAAGACTTTCAGAGTTAAATACCTCTTCATAAATACCATAAACAGGTACCCCGATAATATAATTATCACGCTGAACAGGCTGGAAATTGCATACACAAATAATCTCACTGCCGTCATTTGCAATTCTGCGGAAAGCAATAATGCTCTTTTGATAATCATCAAGCGCAATCCACTGAAAGCCGTTCCAGTCGTAGTCATTCTCATGCATAGCAGGAGTATCGCGGTAGAATTTATTAACTTCAGAGAAAAAGTAGTTTAACTGACGGTGTTTATCATACGAAAGCAAATTCCACTGAATCTGGTCGTTTGCATTCCACTCGTCAAACTGTCCGATTTCACCGCCCATAAACATAAGCTTTTTGCCCGGATGTGCCATCATATATGCTGCAAATCCTCTTACACCCATAAACTTCATATCATAATTTCCGGGCATTTTATTTATAAGCGAGCCTTTTCCGTATACAACCTCATCGTGTGAAATAGGAAGCATAAAATTCTCAGAAAAAGCGTAAACCATGCTGAACGTCAAAGTATCGTGATGGTAATTCCTCCACAGCGGATCAAGTGAAATATAGGAGAGCATATCGTTCATCCATCCCATATTCCATTTGTAGTCAAAACCAAGACCCATATCTTTTATAGGATAACGAGTAACTCCCGGCCATGCTGTGCTTTCCTCTGCAATCATCATTGCTTCGGGATGATACATATGAACTACGGTATTGAGCTTTTGTAAAAAGTCGACTGCAACCAGGTTCTCGCGTCCGCCGTAAGCATTTGCTACCCATTCGCCGTCCTTGCGGTTGTAGTCAAGATAAAGCATTGAAGCAACGGCATCAACGCGGATACCGTCAATATGGTACATATCAAGCCAGAACATAGCGGATGAAATCAGGAAGCTTGCTACCTCATAACGGCCATAGTTAAAAATATATGTGCCCCATTCCTTATGTTCGCCTATACGGTAATCCTCATATTCATAACAGCCTGTACCGTCAAAACGCGCAAGTCCGTGTGCGTCCTTAGGGAAATGAGCGGGTACCCAGTCAAGGATAACTCCTATGCCTTCTTCGTGGCATTTGTCAATAAAATACATCAAATCCTTTGGCTCACCATAACGGGAAGTAGCAGCAAAATATCCTGTTACCTGGTAACCCCAGCTCCCGTCAAACGGAAACTCTGTTAACGGCATAAATTCAATATGAGTATATCCCATATTTTTAACATATGGAATAAGCTCTTCGGCAAGCTTGCGATAGCTGAAAACATTGCCGTCTTCATATTTGCGCCATGAACCTGCATTTATTTCATAAACATTTATAGGCTGCTTACTGTGATGATTTTCGTTTTTAAACTTATACCATTCTTCATCATGCCATTCGTAGCCCTTTATTTCATAAACACGTGACGCATTGTCAGGACGTGTCTGACAATGGAATGCATAAGGGTCGGTTTTGAGTCTTCTTTCTCCCCACGGAGTCTCAACACAATATTTATAGCACGCAAACTCTTCCACTCCGTCAATAAACAGTTCCCACACACCTGAATCGGAAATCTTGTACATAAAATGTGCGTCGCTGTCCCATTCGTTAAAATCACCAACAACCGAAACTGACAACGCATTTGGCGCCCATACCCTGAACACAACACCGTCACGGTTGTCCCAATTTACAAAATGCGAGCCTAAAAACTCATATGCTCTGACAGATTCACCCTGCAAAAACTGATCCAGAGGCGATCTTTCGTCATTAAATGTATATGCCATAGAAACCCTCTTTCCTAAAATGGTTTTATTAATACAAATATATTATAATATATTTTCAACAAATATACAAGGGGAAAAAAGCATTTTTATGTAAATGTTTTTAGTCAAACCGGTATATTTGTATAAATAAGCGCAAAATCCCTTATACACTAAATACTAATAAAAAACAGATAAGATTTTCAACAGATTCTGTACAGAGCAATTAATTTACTGAAATGCTGTCCCTTATCTGATTGTAAATCCGCCTTAAAACATCAGCTTTTTAAGCAGAATTTAGTTAAGTAACGCCTGCTTTTAAATCTATTTTACTCTGAGATTTTCCGCAAAGCAAAAAAAGAGCTCAGCAAGATAACAGTAGGTGAGCTCTTTTAAACTGCAATTAGTATACCCGGCTTCATAAACAAAAAATCTACGGGAATTGTTTTAAATATACGGTTGTGTTATGGTTCCTCCAAATTACTTTTGACGGCAATCTGAAATAAGATAATTTTAAACAATTAATTAAGCAAATATACTCCAAAATTCAGATATGCTGCAAATGTTACCCACAGCAAATAAGGAATTTGCAGATAAGCCGCTGTTTTGCTGACTTTAAAGAATTGCACAATCATAATTATTATTAATATCCACAAAGCAATTATTATAATAAACGATGTAAGAAATGCCTGTCTGTTAAAGAAAAAGAGCGGCCAGGTAAAGTTAACAGCAAGCTGCACTGCATAAACAATAAGTGCCGGAGAAAGTATACGCGGGTTGGCTTCATAAACAAGATATGAGGATATTCCCATAAGAGTATATAAAATAAACCAAACTATAGGAAACACAGCACCCGGAGGTGTAAGCGGAGGCTTTGCAAGCCTTTCAAAAGTTTCCATTCCGCTCATTGTCAGCAAGCCCGACAATACTCCTACACCTATACTGATTGCAAGGCTGACTAAAAGATGTTTTACATTAATTTTATGAACAGTTGACATATTATCACCTCAAAAATAACTCCTGCTCTATTAATTATATGAGCAGGAGTTATTTTTATTCAAAGGATAAAATTATGTCAAATATAATCTTCATCAAAAAGCAAAATTACTGGTAATCACAAATGTTTACCCATGACAACAGAAATTCGCGTTCCTCGGGCTTGCCCTTTACCGACTGTGAAGCAGCTACAATTGGAAGCCACTCATTTACATACTGACGGGCAGTATCGGTTTTTTCACAGAAAAGCTTTAAATATTTTTCAGCTAAATCATTCTTTTTATTCAGACGGAATAAAAGATATGTTCTTGCGGCATCGGCAGCACCATTGCCCTGAGTTGCATGTGACCAGTCAATAACATAAGGAGTGCCGTCGGGTGTTATTATAACATTACTGGGGTTAAAATCACCGTGGCAAACCTTTGTATGATTCTTCATTCCGTTCAAACGGGTGTGCAGCTCATACCTTGTTGTTGCATCAAGGTCGGTTTCGGAAATTTTACGGTTCATTTTATCATGAAGCTTATTGAGCAAAGGAGCTTTCTGGTTGAGAATGTTAATCTGAATATCTACAAACAGATTAATGTATTCATCAATTTTATCGGGGTTTTCATTCATAAGTTCTGCAAGTGTTTTGCCCTCAATATATGTTGAGATAATCGCCCATTTTCCGTCAAGCTTGGTAACCTGCTCAATCTTTGGAATATTAAGACCTGTTTCTTCAACTCGCGACTGATTCAAAGCCTCATTAAGTATATCTGATTTAGGATAGCACTCATCAAAAACCTTTGCTACAACGCCGCCGTCCTTATATACAACTTTATTTTTTCTTTCAGCAATAACTGTATCTAATTTCATTTATTTTATTCCCCTTTCGGATGTTTCTAAAGCAAAATAACATTGCTGTAGTTATATTATACAATAATCTTATTCTTTAGTATAGTAGGAAAATAACAAAAAAACAATGTATTTGTTTGTGTATTTAGCGAATATAAATAAATGAAATTTTACTAATTTAATAAAATTTTTAAATAAATTTATGCTTTGTGCATAAAAATCTGTTAATTGTTTAACCTAATAACTGTTTATATTTCAATATTCTTTTGTGCATATTGCACTGCCAAGCATTTAAACAAGAAATTAACCGTGCAGAATATAACATACAAAAACAAATCAGCCGCAGCAGTATCGGTACTGCTGCGGCTTTTGCAATTAAAATTATTTAGTATCTGTTAAACAGCTTCGCTGTTATTTCCGTAATAAGCGTTGAGGTACATTTGCTTGATTTCCTTAAAGAGCGGATATCTCGGGTTAGCGCCTGTGCACTGATCGTCAAATGCCTGCTCTGTCATTTCGTCAAGTCTGCTAAGGAAGTCAGCCTCATCAATTCCGTATTCCTGAATTGAACTCTTGATACCTACTCTTGCCTTAAGATCATTGATCATCTTGATGAGATTTTCTACGCTCTCATCGTCGTTTTTGCCTTCTGCACCAAGGAACTTGGCAATCTCAGCATAACGAGCCTTTGTCTTGGGATGATCGTACTGTGGGAATGTACCCATCTTAGCAGGAACTTCACATGAGTTAAATCTGATAACCTGCTCAATCATAAGAGCATTTGCAACACCGTGCGGAAGGTGATGGAAAGCACCAAGCTTATGAGCCATTGAGTGACAAACGCCAAGGAAAGCATTAGCAAACGCCATACCTGCCATTGTAGCACCGTGAGCAACCTTTTCACGGGCAACAGGCTCATTCATACCGTTGTCATAACAAGCAGGAAGATACTTAAAGATAACTTCGAGCGCTCTCAATGCAAGACCGTCTGTAAAGTCAGTAGCCAGCATTGATGCATAAGCCTCAAGAGCGTGAGTTATAGCGTCAATACCTGATGCAGATGTAAGACCCTTAGGTCCGCTCATCATATTGTCAGCATCAACAATAGCCATATTAGGCATAAGCTCATAATCAGCAAGCGGATATTTAACGCCTGTGTTCTGGTCAGTGATAACTGCAAACGGTGTAACTTCCGAACCTGTACCTGAAGATGTAGGAACAGCTACAAAGTATGCCTTTTCACCCATCTTCGGGAATGTATAAACTCTCTTGCGGATATCGCAGAAACGCATAGCCATATCCATAAAGTCAGCTTCGGGATGCTCATAGAGAACCCACATAATCTTAGCCGCATCCATTGCAGAACCGCCGCCGAGTGCAATGATTACATCAGGCTCAAACTTACGCATAGCCTCTGCGCCGTTCTGTGCTGAAAGAAGTGACGGATCAGGCTCAACATCTGCAAAAGTTGTATGCGCAATGCCCATTTCATCAAGTTTATCTGTAATTGGCTTTGTATAGCCGTTCTTGTAAAGGAATGAGTCAGTAACAATAAATGCTCTCTTCTTGCCCATTACATCCTTAAGTTCCTGAAGAGCTACAGGCATACAGCCCTTCTTCATATAAACCTTTTCAGGCGCTCTGAACCAAAGCATATTCTCTCTCCTCTCGGCTACTGTCTTAATATTGATAAGGTGCTTACAGCCAACATTCTCTGATACAGAGTTGCCGCCCCATGAACCGCAGCCGAGTGTAAGTGAAGGTGTAAGCTTAAAGTTGTAGAGATCACCGATGCCGCCCTGTGAAGAAGGAGTATTAACAAGAATACGACAGGTCTTCATGTGAGCTGCAAATGTATCAATCTTATACTTTTCGTTGACAGCGTCTACATAAAGTGAAGATGTATGACCGTAACCGCCGTCAGCAACAAGCTGTTCTGCCTTTGCAACTGCGTCATCAAAATCTTCTGCCTTATACATGGCAAGTACCGGAGAAAGCTTCTCATGAGCAAACTCCTCGCTGATGTCAACGCTTTCAACCTCGCCGATAAGAATTTTTGTTTCTTCAGGCACAGTTACACCTGCAAGAGCTGCAATTGTAACAGGCTTTTGACCTACAATCTTTGCGTTAAGCGCGCCGTTTATGATTATTGTCTTTCTAACTTTCTCTGTCTCTTCATCATTGAGGAAGTAACAGCCGCGAGCCTTAAATTCTTTTTTAACCTTGTTATATATTTTCTTTTCAACAATAACTGACTGCTCTGAAGCACAAATCATACCGTTGTCGAAAGTTTTTGAATGAATAATTGAGTTAACGGCAAGAAGAATATCTGCTGTGTCATCAATGATTGCAGGAGTGTTGCCTGCGCCAACGCCAAGAGCCGGCTTACCTGATGAATAAGCAGCCTTTACCATTCCCGGACCGCCTGTTGCAAGAATACAGTCGGCTTCCTGCATAAGCATATTTGTAAGTTCAAGAGAAGGAATATCAATCCAGCTGATAATTCCCTCTGGAGCGCCTGCCTTTACAGCAGCTTCAAGAACAACTTTTGCAGCTTCAATTGTGCTCTTCTTAGCACGTGGATGCGGGCTGATAATGATACCGTTGCGTGTCTTTAAGCAAATAAGTGTCTTGAAAATAGCTGTAGAAGTCGGGTTTGTTGTAGGAATTACAGCTGCAATAACACCGATAGGCTCTGCTACCTTCTTTATACCGTAAGTTTTGTCCTCTTCAATAACACCGCAAGTCTTAACATCTTTGTAAGCATTGTAAATATACTCTGAAGCAAAATGATTCTTGATAACCTTATCTTCTGCAACACCCATGCCTGTTTCTTCAGCAGCCATTTTTGCGAGCGGAATTCTCATCTGGTTGGCGGCAGTAGCGGCAGCAAGAAAAATCTTGTCAACCTGCTCCTGTGTGTAGGTTGCAAAAATTCTCTGAGCTTCTTTAACCTTAGCCAAAGCAGCTTCAAATGTTTCAGCATTTTCTACAATAGGATACTCTTTTGTACTCATTAAATCTACCTCTTATCTTGCATAATTATATTAGCCGTCAAGTTCAGCACAACTGAACATCACAGCATATTTAGTGTATTAATTGTTAATCAGTTTACTGCAGTTTCAACAAAATTAAAATTGTTTACCTTTGCATAGTTCTGTGCATAAGAACCTTTTGGAGCTTTGATTGTAATTTTGTTTGGACAGTCAGCAAAAGAATTTTCGTTTATATTTGTTACTGTTTCGGGAATAGTCACCTCAGTAAGCTGCTGACACTGATAGAAAACAAATTCGTCTATTGATGTCAGTGTCGTGCTCTTTGGAATTACAATATTCTTAATACCTGTTGCCGAAAATGTACGTGTACCTAATTTTTTAACAGAAGTCGGAATTTCGATTTCTGTAAGCTTAGGACAGTTAAAGAACACACTGTTGCCGAATACCTGCAAATTATTTGAAAACTTTACGCTTGTAAGCTCCGGACAGCTTGAGAAAGCATAATCCTGAACTTCTTTAATTGTATCGGGCATTGTAACGCTTTTAATATCGGAACCGTTAAATACGCTCTTGCCGATTACCGTTATTTTATAGTTATTATAGGTTTCGGGAATTACAATGTCTTTGCTGGACCCTGTATATTTTGTCAGCATAAGCTCATCGCTGTCAATAATAAAAAATCCGAAGTCATCATTTTTGAGATCAGGCTCAGTTGCCGAAACAATATATCCCGGCTCTGAATTATTATTGTTAGAACAACCGCATCCGGCAAAACCAACTGCAACCGTTGTACAAACCGCACAAGCAAGCAGTGCACATAAAATTCTTTTCATAGATTAACGATCCTTTCAAATGTTACATTTATCTTTATCGAGTCAAGTCCGGACTAACATCCGTTTAAATATAAAGCATATCATCATTTTAAACAGCCATTAGCTCTATTTCCGATTAATAACATTCTATCATCATTGTTAAATAATTGTCAATGTTTTTTTAGCCTTTTTTCTACTTTTATCGGGTTTAATAATAATTATAAAACTACAGTGATTTTCTTAAGACAAAAGTAACAAAAACATTTTAACGATTTACAAATTCCGCAATGTATGCTGTAAAAAATATTTATTCCTGTTAAATTATGCATAACTCGCTGATTTATTTATGTATACGCCGTAAACGGTGTTTTTGCAAAACCGAACTAAAAGGGCCGTTCTGCACTTTTTAATAACGAAATTATTTAAAATTCATCATTTTTATTGACCTGGTTAACATGATTTGGTTAATTTATGGAATTTGTCAAATTAAAACTTTTGCCGTTGAAATTTGCCGCAATAGTGATAAAATATAGAAAGAAAAATACGTAAGCACTGATTAATACTTTTTTCTAAGATTAAGCATCGGCTTACAAAAGAGGGTAATTTTATGGAATTTGATACTCTGGAAATTTTAAAGGATCTTGCCATAATCCTTGTTGCTGCAAAACTTTGCGGTTTAATTGTGCGCAAGCTTGGCGGTCCGCAGGTTGTAGGTGAAATTGTTGCGGGACTTCTTGTTGGTCCGTGCGTGCTTAATTTTGTGGATTACAACGGGTTTATTGCAGGCATGGCAGAAATAGGAGTAATTTTGCTGATGTTCTCGGCCGGTCTGGGAACAGATTTAAAGGAGCTTATAAAAACCGGTCCCGTTGCACTGCTGATTGCCGTTGCCGGTGTTGTTGTATCTGTAGCGGGCGGAGCGGCAATTTATCTGGGCTTTGGGTTCGGCACCGCCGACAGCGCAATGCTTGAAGCAATATTTATGGGAACTATCCTTGCGGCAACCTCTGTCAGCATCACTGTACAGGCACTTAAAGAAATGGGACATCTGAAAGGTAAAGTTGCAACGGCAATTTTGTCTGCAGCAATAATTGATGATGTCATCGGCATTGTTCTTCTTACTGTTGTAATAGGATTTAAAAACCCTGACATACAGCCGATAAACGTGTGCTTTAACATCGTGATTTTCTTTGCACTTGCATTTATTTTGGGATTTATTCTTTACTATCTGTTTAAATGGCTTGATAAACGCTGGCCTCATTCAAGAAGAATTCCGATTTTCGGGCTGGTTCTTTGCTTTGCCAGCGCATATTGTGCAGATAAATTTTTCGGCATCGCCGACATTACCGGTGCATATGTCGCAGGTATTGTGCTTTGCAACATTAAAGACTCTAATTATATTGAAAGAAAAATGGATGTAAGCTCATATATGATTTTCGGACCTGTGTTCTTTGCAAGCATAGGGCTGCAAACCAGCTTTGATAATTTTAATCTGTCCATGCTCTGGTTTTCCATTGCGCTTGTTGCAGTCGCCCTAGTTACAAAAGTTATCGGATGCGGCGGAACTGCAAAGCTGTGCCGTTTTAATATGAGCGATTCGCTCAAAATAGGCGTCGGCATGATGAACCGCGGTGAGGTGGGACTTATTGTTGCCAAAGAAGGACTGGACGCAGGGCTTATGGCTCCGCAGTTTTTCGCCCCTGTTATTATACTTATTATAGTTTCATCACTTGCCACACCGATTTTACTTAAATTAATTTATTCAAAATGGCCTGACAAGCATATTGATGAAACTTGTGGTCAAGCCGAAAAGATTGCTGAAAATGAAAATATTCTTTCTCAGGAAGTTGTCGGGGCAACTTACAATATAACTGAGAATGAATTTCAAAAATAAAACTAAATAAAATTAATTGCCGTCTCAAAGCATTACTGTTTTGAGACGGTATTTTTATTTATGCATTTGTAACCAATTGTAACTAAAATACCCAAAATTTCTATTTTAGAAAAAAATTATTTAATGTTTTGACCTAAAAGTTCCTTCTTATTAGAAAAACAAGCTTAATAGGGTTGATTTTTTTAAACAACAGTGTTATAATAGTTACAAATTTGTTAATAAGTGTTACCAATTTTGTAATTTACAGGATAATTTGTTTTTCTGCGGTGTCTTATTAACATAATTATTGGAGGTTTTAGCGATGCAGAGAATAAAGAAAATCACTGCAATAATACTGAGTATACTTACTCTTTCAAGTGTATGCGTGTTCGGCTCCGCATTTTCGGCAGGTGCTAAGGGCACCGGTGCAGGTCTTGCAGAATGGGCGCTCAATGCTTATTACAGTGGTTGGTCATATGTATACGGAGGCTCAACTCCGGGCGCGGTAGACTGTTCAGGTCTTATCTATTCATACTGCGGCGGCGAAAGATGCGGCGACCCGCAGCTCAATACAGCTACAGAAACAGGCTCAGTCAGCAGCGGTATTCCTAATGTACACGGTCTTGGTCTTTGGAGACCGGGTCACGTTGGCGTATATATAGGTGACAATATGGAAGTTGATGCAAGAGGCGATGCATACGGCGTATGCTACGAGAGTATCGGCGGATATAATAACTGGACATACTGGTTTAAACTTGCCGCATGTTCATATACTGTCAACGGATGGGAAAAATTTAACGGCGATTATTATTACTACGAAAACGGCGAGTATATAGTAAACACATCCAGAACAATTGACGGCACTACATATTACTTTGATTCAAAAGGAAGATCCAGCCAAACCCCGTCTGACACTTCTTCCAGCTCATCAGGCAATTCATCATCAGGCGGCAGTTCTTCTTCAAAGCCTACTTCATGGAGAAACGGTTCAACCGGTGAAGAGGTTAAGAAAATCCAGCAGCGTCTTAAAGACCTTGGATATTACACAGGCGATGTTGACGGAAGTTTCGGCGACGCAACAGAAAAAGCTTACAGAGAGTTTCAGAAAGCAGCCGGTCTTACAGTAGACGGAATCGCCGGTTCTGACCGTGAAGTGCTTTACTCTGATGACGCACCAAAGGCTTCTTCGGGCACAGATACAACCAAACCTTCGGACAAGCCGGAGGAACCAACTGTACCTGATGAAAAAACAGATGAAACAAAGCCATCAGACGAAGATAAAGAAAACAATTATAAAAACGGCGACGAAAACGAAGAGGTTACAAAGATTCAGAACCAGCTTGCAGCACTTGGATACTTTGATATCGATGCAACAGGATTTTTCGGTGATTACACCGAACAGGCAGTAAAGAATTTTCAGCTTGAAAATGCACTTGAAGCAACAGGCATTATTGATAAAGCAACTTACGATGTCCTTTTTGGTGACAGTGCAGTAAAAAATCCTAATCCTACAGCAGCTGAAGCGCCGGCAGAGGCTGTTAAAGCTGCGCCTGTAGAAATGCCGGTATCAACAAGCCCTTCTGAATTTATCCTGTCTAATGCAAAAAATCAGAATTACACGGATACAGCTTCAGAGGTAGCAATAAAGACAAATAAGGTTACAAACAAAGCACTGTCAAAATCCTCCCCTGTTATAGCTTCGGCAGTAACATCATCTGTACAAAGAACTGCCAATGCAGGTCTTTGGTTTACACTTGTTGCCATAATCCTGGGTGCAGTTGCATTTGTATTTTTCCTTCGTGACAGAAAGTCATCAAGATATTCAAGATACTGTGCAAAAAAGAAAAAAAGAGTTACCAAGGCTGATTTATCGGCAAGATGGTAATTAAACAATAGTTAAATAAAAAAATTAAAGATGACCCGATCTCCGAAAGTTAGACTAAAAATCTAATTTTCGGAGATCGGGTCAAAATATTTTCCGTATTTTATAAATGAGTTTTGTTATCACAGCAAACCTGTATCTTTCAGATTCCAAAACTAATTACTTATCTTCCTTTTTATATGCTTTTTTAAACGGCACCACACTGCCATCTTTTTCTTTTACGCTGACATTATCAAGCGTTGCGCTGAACTGACTGCGGATTTCTCCAAGATATATCTTATACAGTTTTTTCTGCTCCGCCTGTTCTGCTTCTGTAAGTCCCTGCTCCTTTTTTTTCTTAGCAAGCTCATTAATCCTGCTGATCATTTCCTTTTCCATATATCCACCTCAATTTTAAAGTTATTATATTATTATAATAGCATAAACTTCAGTTTAGCTCAAGTATACAATAAAAATGTGTTTTTTGCGGCGTTGAAATACTGTTATCAGTATGTTATACTATTACCAGACTTCAATTCGGACGAGGTGTTTATATGAAGAAATGTGAATATTGTGCCAAAGAAATTTCATATTTTGAACAGTACTGTAATGATGAATGTCATATTAACGCTAACAAATACTATGAAATGAGCGAAAAATACGGCAAACTTTTTTCTGTTATAAACGGAATTTGCGTTTTTGGTATTCCCATAGGACTTTTTGTGGCGTCTTTTTCCAATTCAATAGGAACAATTGTTTCTGTAGGAAGCTGTATCATACTGGGAATCATGCTTATTATTCTTCCTTTTCCTACAGAAAATATGATTTCAAAATTTAAAATTCAAAAATCCATGAAAATAACCCGCATAATCGGATTAGCTTTAATCGGTCTGGGCATGCTGATTGCACTTTTTATGATTTTCTTTTTCAAATAATTATTTTGCGAGGCAACCGTCAAAATTTTTGAATAATTTTAAAATGAGCGTCAATAATATTATCAGTAATACTAATAACCGATAGAGATACATGGAGTTTTTAATTAGATTTTATATCAGAACAAAACTTATGAAAAAACATGGTGCAAAATTTGCCCAACAATTTTATTGGTGTTTTTATTGCATATTAGTAAATACAAAGGAGGACTTTGAATGCTTGATAAATTAGCGTTGACGCTTCTTGTCATTGGCGGTCTTAACTGGGGCTGCATAGGAATTTTTCAGTTTGACATTGTAGCGTGGCTGTGCGGAGGTCAAACCGGTATTATAAGCCGTATTGTTTATATTATTGTAGGACTTGCGGCAATATGGTGCATTTCACTTTTGTTCAGAGATACAAGAAATACCGTAGTTGAAGACTCGGCAGCTTAGACAGGCTTTATATTGCTATATATTTTTACGGATAACCGCCAACATAGCTATCTGTGCAAAAATCAAAGCTTGATACAGTAAACCTTATATAAAAACAGCGGCAGAAATTATGTTCTGCCGCTGTAATTTTATCAGTTTTGATTATAATTATTACTGTTTTAATCTTTACAAAGTTTCAACAATTGCCTTGGTGTCTCTTGCAATAACCATTTCTTCGTCAGTTGCTATAAGCTCAACACGAATCTTGGAATCCGGAGCAGACAATGTGCCCGTTACTCCCCTCATTGCCTTGGCATTAAATGCTTTGTCAAGCTTAACGCCGATACATGCCAGATAATCACAAACCTTTTCTCTGAGCTGCGGCTGATTCTCTCCCAGTCCCGCTGTAAACACAATGCCGTCACATCCGCCAAGCACTACATAGTAACTTCCTATGTATTTAGCAATCTGATAGTACAGCATCTCATGAGCAAGGTGTGCTCTCATGTCTCCGTTTGCTTCTGCTGCGGAAACGTCTCTGTCATCAGATGATACTCCTGAAACACCCAATAATCCCGATTGTTTGTTAAGAAGATCTGAGACCTCCTGAGGAGTAAGATGTTCCTTTTCAGCAATAAATGTTACTACAGAAGGATCAAGCGAACCCGAGCGTGTACCCATCATAAATCCGCCGAGAGGAGTAAGTCCCATTGTTGTGTCAACAACCTTGCCGTTTTTGATTGCGGAAATTGAGGAGCCGTTTCCTATATGACAGGTAATCAACTTTAAGTCGCCTTCTTTTTTGCCCATAATCTCTGTCATTTTATCAGTTACATAACGGTGTGATGTTCCGTGGAAACCATATTTGCGGACGCCGAATTTTTCATAGTATTTATAAGGAAGTGCATACATATATGCTTTTTCGGGCATTGTCTGGTGAAATGCTGTATCAAACACTACAACTTGCGGAACTTTTGCACCGAAAACTTTAGTACAAGCCTCTATACCCTGAAGATTTGCAGGGTTATGAAGTGGAGCAAGAGAAGCAAGCTCCTTAATTTTATTGATAACAGCATTATTTACAAGTACAGATTTATCAAAATATGAACCGCCCTGCACAACCCTGTGTCCGATAGCAGAAACCTCTGACAATTCTTTGATTGCACCATGCTCAGGATCTACAAGTGCATTTTTTACTGCTTCAAAGGCTTGTGTATGATTAAGCATCTGTGTTTTACGTTCAATTTTTTGTCCGCTTCCGTTCTTGAATCCTATAAAAGAACCGTCAGTACCTATTCTTTCGCAGTTGCCTTTAAACAAAACAGCTTCATTATCAGCGTCAATAAGCTGAAACTTTAGAGATGAACTGCCTGCGTTGATTACAAGAATTTTCATTTGTTTCGTCCCCTTTAATAATATTGATAAGATAATAATTTTATTATATAATATTTACCATGGCTTGTTTAATAAACGGCATAATGCACAAATAACAAGAATCTTTTTGCCAGGCAGAGCATTGATAACATTCCCTTTACAACAGCACAATAACTCTGCTGTCCTGACAAATACAGGTAAAATCAATTACTATTATGATACTCCAAAATCTTAAGGTTTTCAAGGTTTTTTTATAATATATGCATAAAAGGGGCTGAATACAATGGCTGTTTGTGTAATCTGTGAATTTAACCCGTTTCATAACGGACATAAATACTTGTTAAAAAAAGCAAAAGAGCTTGCACAAGAACCTGTTGCTGCAATCATGAGCGGCAGCTTTACCCAAAGAGGGGACGCTGCAATATGCGATAAATTTACCAGAGCTGACGCCGCACTGCAAAACGGAGCAGATCTGGTACTTGAGCTTCCCGCAGTATATTCCTGTGCGAATGCAGAAAGATTTGCAAAAGCAGGAGTTGAAATTGCAAAATCATTTGACTGCATAAATTATCTCGCCTTCGGCTGTGAAACCGATGATATTGACTTACTGAATAATGCCGTTAACTCTTTACAAAACACCGATGTACAGGCTCATATTAAAAACGATATGAAAAACGGCGGATATTATCCCAGAGCCGCAGAAAATGCAGTAAGAACCGTTACGGACGCCGATACTGCCAATGTGCTTTCTTCGCCAAACAATATCCTGGCTGTTGAATATCTTAAAAATCTAACCGGAAGCAATATCATTCCTCTTCCGATAAAGCGAATCGGCACCGCTCATGACAGCTCTGTGCCTAACGGCAATATTGCATCAGCCTCCTATATACGAAACTTACTGAGAAACGGTGAAAGCGCAAAGAATTATATGCCGCTGTCAGTTACTGACATTACCTTTCCCGAAAATCTTGAAAGAATAATTCTGTACAAGCTGAGAAGTATGAGTCCGGCAGACTTCGCTGAGCTTCCTGATGTTTCGGAAGGGCTTGAAAACAGGATTTTTACAGCTGTAAACAAATATAATTCCGTAAAGGAAATAACAGATTATATAAAGACAAAAAGATATACTCATGCAAGAATACGAAGAATTATTACATGTGCTTTACTTGGAATAACTGAGCAGCTGCAAAATACGCCTATTGAATATGTGCGGGTCCTGGGCTTTACCCCTGCAGGCGCAGAGCTTTTAAAGCACTGCGGCAAACATATAGTTACATCTTCTGTAAAAGGACTTTGTATAAAAGACAATACCGAGAAACTGCTTAAAAAGGATATATTTGCATCAGATGTAATTTCACTGGCATATGAAATGCCAAAAAACAGGGGTGCAGATTTCACCACCCCTGTCGTTAAGCATCCGTTTGTTACATCGCAAAGAGAACTGTCTGAACAAACGAATTAATTATAGATTGTTTAAACAACAATATTACTGATATCATGATTTTAAATAAAATCGCCGGAACACGGAAGATAAACATCCTGAATATGCTCTCTGTCTAGCATCCACAGCTTCATATACATTGCAATAGGCGACGCAGGCGGCAATACACGTATTTTTAATTCATCAAACAGCAGTTTGCTCTCGTAATAAAACCCTTCTGAAGCGCCTGTAAGAAATACCGGTACATTTAACTTGTTTGCTTCTCTGCAAAAATCAATTAAATCTGATCCGTTTGTATTGAGTGTGCCTGAGTGATATCCCTCTATAAGCACCGCCTTAATTTCTGATGTGATGAGCGGATAAGCCATTGAAACATAAGGGGTCAGTTTTATTACATCTGAACTTTCAGAAAGAATTATCGGATGCTTAAAACAAAGCTTATTGTCAGCCTCACGGAAGGCACTGTTTTTTACAAACACATCACCGGAAATCTCACCGTAAAAGCTGTTGAAAATACTGCAAACATCGTCACTGTATGACATATGCGCAAGCAGCCTCACTGCTCTGTGGATTTTAGGGTTTTCACCGATGTTTGCATAAGCAGCAAACACACCGTTGCCGCATCCTGAACTGATAAAATCCATTGCAGCAGCAAAATTAATAAGTCCGTTTGAACGGCTGTCATCAAGAGGATAATTCGCCGATACCACAATAATCGGTTTTTTACAATCAGAGAAAGCATATCCCAGAAACGAAGAAGTATACTGCAAAGTATCTGTTCCGTGAGTTACAATAACTCCGTCGTACTCTTCAATATTATAAGAGCGTATACATTCATAAAGCTTAACCAAGTTATCTCTGCAAAGATTCTCACTGAGAATTGTATATGGGCAAACCGCTGTAAACTCAGCGGTTTTGCGGATGTTGCCGTACATTTCAAGCAAGGTGTACGCACGGCTGTCATCGGGAGAAATAATCCCGCCTTTCCTGACGCTCCCGATTGTGCCGCCTGTAAATACAACAAGAATTTTCATATACTCACCACCGCAATAATATTATGTCATAAATTCAAATAAACATTGCTTTAATCTGTATTTTGTTTTCTTAAAATCACTTTTGCAGGAGAAATATAGATTTTTTATACAATGTTTTTAAGATTTATATTTAATAAATCTTATTATTTATGCCTTTTTCCGCTGATTTTTAAAATTGAAATTTCAAAAACATCTGCTGCGCCGGCAGACTTCTCAATTATCTCCATACCTTTTTCTGTAAAACCGGGAGAATATTTTTTAACAAGAAGCTCAAGTCCATGCTTTTTATTCTTATCGGCTTTGCACGCCGTTCCGAATACAATTACACTTTCAAACTTTTCGGTAAACAGCTCGCTTTCAACTGCATTATTGCAAACTGTGCAAAATGAGACCCTGCTGCAATAGGCAAGATTATCCTGCTTGTGTCCTGAGTCTTTTGCACAGTGAAAATATATTTTTTCACCGTCATAGGCATAGTTTACAGGTATTCCGTAAGGATATCCGTCTTCTCCTATAGTTGAAAGTACACCGTACTCACATTTTGCAAGGACCTCCAGCGCCTCTTTGTTAGGCATTTCTCTGTCTTTTCGGCGCATTTTATAATCTTTCATTACTCTATACCCAAATCATTCATAATCATACCTGTAATCATCTTAGGGTAAAAATATGTAGACTTTTGCGGCATTTTCTCCCCTGCCGCCGCAACATCTCTTATTTCCTTAACACGTGTAGGATTCAAAACAAATGAGCATTGAAATTTGCCTTCATCAACACCTTTAATTGCTTCCGAAAAGTATTTTGTATATGTCAGGTTAATCTGTGCTTCCATGTTCTCTCTATCGATGCCAAATATTTTTTCAAGTATAAGCGAATGAAGGACAGTTACGTCAAGCTGTTGAGAGGGAACGCTCAAATCAGGCAGGATTTGCCCCATAACATCAAGACTTTTCAATACGAGCATATACCACTCGTTGTTTCCGCAGTAGAAACCAAATGCTTTTTTACCCTTATCATATAGCCCGGTAAGCTCTGCTTCCATGTTTTCAGTTCCATGTTTTAAAGTAATATCGAAATACTCCGCGCATTTATTAAGGACTTTTTCCTTATCAAAATCAGGTAAATCCCTGACCAGGCGGTGAGTTGGGAATACAACAAGCCCTGGATGCTCCATGTCCACAAGATAAATCATCTGATAATCACACGCATCGCCCTGACTTGAAATATTATTTTCACGGCAGTAATTGCGGTAATTAAGAGCTGTTTCATAACGGTGATGCCCATCTGCAATATAGAGCTTTCTGTCAGCAAAATCTGAAACAAGCTTTGCAATTGTCTGCTCATCGGTTATTATCCACAGCCTGTGTGTTACATTGTCTCCGTCAGTAAATTCAAGTGCAGCGCTTTCACAGGAATGTTCCTCAATAGTATTGAGCGTTGTATGTTCGCTGTCCATATAAAGAGCATAAATCTGACTGAAATTACAGTTTGTAGCCTTCATAAGATTTAATCTGTCTTCTTTTGCTTTTGAAAGAGTAAACTCATGCGGGAGAATAATGCCTTTGGAAAACTCCTCCAGCCTCACACGTGCAATTATGCCCTTGATACTTTTGCGTTCATTATAAGCGGTAAACTCTTCCTCATATATATATACAGCAGGCTTATCTTCATACACGAGCACCCCTTTGTCTCTCCACATATTCAGTATATCCGAAGCTGTTATATAAGGGTTTTTTCCCTCTGCCGGAAGCTCAAGACGAATTATGTTATACTGATTTTGATTAATATAATCAAGTCTTTGCTGTTCGCTTATAATATCATACGGCGGACAGCAAAGCGCAGAAATATCCCCTGCTACTGAAACGTCATATCTCATACCTCTAAAAGGTTTTAATACAGCCAATCTGACTCCTCCGTTTTTTATAATATTTTTAACAAGTATAACACAAAAATTAAATTGTAACAATAAATAAAAGAAATATTTAGAAATAAAGTTATTGACAAAGCCAATAAAGTTTGCTATAATAATTTTTGCGTAAAATACTACGCGCCAATAGCTCAGTTGGTTAGAGCTACCGGCTCATAACCGGTCGGTCCGGGGTTCGAGTCCCTGTTGGCGCACCAAAAAAGACCCCCCATTTGGGGTGTCTTTTTTATTTTATACTAATCAAGCGTCAACGGGGACTCGAAGCACCACGTTAAAAAAACAGTCTTGTGGACTGTTTTTAGTGGTGAGCGAAGATAAACCTTTCCAATCACACACGCCCCAACAAGCGAGATGTGCAGCTTTTAATAACTCAATATACTGTTGGCGCACCAAAAAAGACCCCCCATTTCGTACCCTTCACATAAGGAAGTGAAGGGTACGAAGGCAACCCCTGTATCAAATTACGGTATAGTTTTAGTGACTATGCCGTTTTTTCTTTATTTGAATGCTTCTGTTTTAAGCGTTCTTGAAACATTTCTTCATATTCTTCAGCAGATGGAGCATTGATAATACCGATACCACTATAATAAATATCAATCGGATATACGGTCTTTCCATCTATCATCTGTTTCTTAGATACCATAATGTAATTAATAAATTCATTGACGATGGCAGGCGTAAGTTCCCTGATATCCGTATAACGCCTGACTTTCTCCACAAATTCTGACACATTTGCGGTTTTGTCATTCTGCATTTCAATGTCTGCTTTTAACTGGACAAG
>CAJUGO010000007.1 GCA_910585865.1 uncultured Ruminococcus sp.
CAAAATCAAAGATTTTGACACCTGAGAGAACATTGAAACACAAATCGCCAAAGCTATCACTTGCTTTATGAAGTGTTGATGATTATTTTGTAACAATATATAATTAAATATTTTAGGAAGTAGATATAATGTCGATAAAAATTAACCTTGGCGCATGGAATTCAATTTTTGCGGTGCCGTCAAAGGTTGTGGATGAAGGGCTTAAATATTCTGATGGTGTAAAACTGAAAATTTTACTTTATGTATTGCGCAACAGCGGTTCCATACTGGATGATGATGCAATTTCTAAGGGAACAGGTGTTAATGTAACTGATATTCCCGAAGCATTGGATTATTGGGTTAGCATGGATATTTTTACAAAAACTGATGATATCTATACACCGGTACAAAGTGATAATTTCAAAGACTTTTTTTTTGATGCGGAAATGAAAGCAACTGATAATAAAATAAATGTAATTCCCAATTTGGAAGATGAAAGAAAAGCCGGTTTACAAAAAGAATTAATATCAGAAGAAACTACAGAAGTCTCAAACAAAAATGAAGATGTAAAACCTCATTTTACTGTTTCAAGACCCCAAAAACCTGATTTTGTTTTCACATCCCAAAGACTCGCGGTTGATGAAGAGCTTAAATTCCTTGTTGAAGAAGTTCAGACTTCGCTGGGAAAAGTATTGTCAAATTCTGATATCTCAACACTGCTTATGTTAAAGGATACCTGCGGTTTACCGCTTGATGTTATTCTAATGCTTATTCAATACTGCATAAGTATTGATAAAGCCAATATGAGAACAATCGAAAAGATAGGTGTTCAGTGGTCGGATGACGGGATATATTCAGTTGAAGCAGCTGATAATAAAATTAAACAAATAATGCAGACAAACAAAAATTTCTCTATTGTTTCTGCTGCTTTTGGACTAAAAAATGTTGGCTCTCCTACAAAAAAACAATTAGAATACGGTGATAAATGGGTAGGGGAATGGAAATTTTCACATCAAATGCTGCGTGAAGCATATGAGCGGTGTGTAGATACAAAAGGGACAATGAATTTGCGTTATATAGACGGTATTCTAAAACGTTGGAATGCAGATGGAATACATAGTATTGAAGAATTACAGAAGAAAGAAAAGATATCTTCTAAAGTCCAGATAAAAAGTAAATCATCGTATGATATTGATGAACTTGAAAAGATAAATACGCTTGATAATTTATAGTATAAGGGTGTTTTAAATGGGATACAGCAGTAATGTATATAAATCTGCCTCGGACATACTTTTTGAACGCAGGCTAAAAGCTGAAAAATCTGCGGACAGACGCCGTGAAGAAATATATATGAAGTTTCCGCGTATTCGGGAACTTGAAAAGAAAATTTCGTCTTGCGGAGTTATGGCTGCAAGGGCTGTTGTAAGCGGCGGTGATGTCGTTTCACAAATGGAATATCTTCGCGACCAAAACCTTGCCATGCAGAAAGAAGTAAGCGAAATTCTTATATCAAACGGATATGATAAAGATGTTTTTGAGCCACGGTATGTTTGTAAAAAATGCAATGATACCGGTTATTATGAAGAAAATGGCAGGACTCTTGTTTGCAGGTGTTTAAAGAACACTTTAATTTCATGTGCGTGTGATGAACTTAACCGAACTGCACCGCTTTCGCTTTCAACATTTGATTCATTTAGTCTTGATTATTATGATAAAAATATTGATAATGCATCAGGAGTTTCCCCGTATAATCATATGAGCAGTGTGCTTAGATATTGTCAAAATTATGCTCAAAATTTTTATACGCACTCGGAAAGCATATTAATGAAAGGTGCAACAGGTCTTGGAAAAACGCATTTATCACTGGCAATTGCAAATGAAGCCATAAAAAAAGGTTTTGGAGTAATCTATACTTCTGCTCCCACTCTTGTTTCACGGCTCGAGAAAAATTATTTTTCTAATGCAGATGATGATGCGGCACTAAATATGCTTCTTGAATGTGACTTACTTATTATTGATGACCTTGGAACAGAGTTTCACGGACAGTTTTCCGTTTCACAATTATATAATATTTTTAATTCCCGTATGCTTTCAAACAAACCGGTAATAATAAATACAAACCTTACCTTGCGTGAGATGGAAAAAATATATTCCGAAAGATTTGTATCGAGAGTTTGCGGAAATGCACAAAAGCTTGATTTTTTGGGAAGAGATATAAGAATAAGAAAAAAATAGAAAAATTTTAAAAACACTATTGACTTTTTTAAATTTATGCTCTATAATAATCACTGTTGCACGTTCGGTAGCAATTTACATTTTGTGGAATAGTGTAACGGTAGCACGACAGACTCTGACTCTGTTTGTTGGGGTTCGAATCCCTATTCCACAGCCAAATAGCCCCGAATTATTCGGGGCTGTTTTATTACGAGGTGTAGCGCAGTTTGGTAGCGCACATCGTTCGGGACGATGGGGTCGCAAGTTCGAATCTTGTCACCTCGACCATACAGCAACGCCGTACCCCATAGGAGTCCGGCGTTATATGTTTTTTTGGAGGTAGCGTATATGAAAAAAATAATTTCTGTTGCAACAGCTTTTGTGTTATGTTTTCTTTTGTTTACCGGCTGCGGAGATTCAAGTGTAAAGCTTAATGAAGTTATGGATAAAATCAATGCGGATTTTAACCTTTCGCTTACAAAGCTTGAAAAAGCTGAGGATTTATATACTTATTACAGTATAGATACTGCGGATGTAAAGCAGTTTGCTGCTGAAATAGATTCGAACAATAATGCTCCTAAAGAAATTGTTTTAGTTGAAGCTGCTGATGATGCTGCTGCTGACAGAGTTGAATCAGCTCTTACAACTCGTTTTAATTCGATATACAGTCAGTATTCCTCATACAGCCCGGATCAGCTTGATATGGTTAAGGATTGTAAAGTGACAAAAAACGGAAACTTTGTAAGCATGATTGTTGCTGACAAGGCGTCTGATATGCTCAATGTATATTATGAGTATGTAAAATAGTATCGGTTACCCGATTTTTTGTGGGCGAACTTTGTTCGCCCATTTCTTATATTACTTTTATATTTAAGGCAGGAACACAAATGATTCAAACTGAAATACAAAAAAATTTTATGCATATGAACAATATGCAGCAACAGGCTGTTTTTTCAACAGAAGGACCGTTACTTATTCTTGCCGGAGCCGGCTCTGGTAAAACAACAGTACTTGTTAACAGAATAGCTTATATTTTACAGTCAGGGTTGTGCAAGCCGTGGCAGATTCTTGCAATAACTTTTACAAACAAAGCAGCCGGTGAGCTTAAAGAACGAATTTGCAATGCTGTTCCCGAAGGCGGTGCAGATATCTGGGCAGCAACCTTTCATTCAACCTGTGCAAGAATACTTCGCAGATATGGCGACAGGATAGGGTATTCCAGCCATTTCACTGTTTATGGCACAGACGATCAAAAGAAGCTTATTAAGGATATTCTCAAACAGTTAAATATTGATGAAAAGACTTTGCCCGTAAAGTCCATTCTTGCTGAAATTTCCAAGGCAAAAGATAAAATGTATACTCCTGAGCAAATGCTCAAAGAGGCTGAATTTGACAGCCGAAAAGTATCAATAGCTAAAGTTTATAATATGTATCAGGCAAGACTTAAAACAGCTGATGCAATGGATTTTGATGATATGTTGTGTAACACAGTTCTTTTATTTGAGAAATGTCCTGAGATACTCGAATATTATCAAAATCAGTTTAAATACATAATGGTTGATGAATATCAGGATACTAATAAAGTTCAGTATAAGTTTGTTAGTATGCTTGCTGAAAAATATGGCAATATATGTGTGGTTGGCGATGATGACCAAAGTATTTATAAATTCAGAGGAGCCACAATAGAAAACATTCTTTCTTTTGAAAATACTTTTAAAGGTGCCGAAATTATCCGTCTTGAGCAAAATTACCGAAGCACACAGAATATACTTAATGCTGCAAACGAGGTTATTTCAAATAATTCTATGCGCAAGGGTAAAACTTTGTGGACAGAAAACAGCAAGGGGGATAAATTACAAGTCCATACAACTGACTCAGAAAGGGAAGAAGCAAATTATATTGCACAAACGATTCTTGACGGAGTCGCAGATGGACGAAAATATTCAGATTATGCTGTTCTTTACCGTATGAATGCTCAATCAAATGCAATAGAGCAGGCATTGTCACGCAGTGGTGTTCCTCACCGTGTTATAGGCGGTCACAGATTCTATGACCGTGAGGAAATTCGTGATATGGTTGCATATTTGCAGGTAATAAATAATCCGCATGATGATGTGCGTTTAAGCCGGATTATCAACGTTCCGAAACGGGCAATAGGAGCTACAACCGTTGCACATGCTGCTGATATTGCAGCAGGCTTAGGCGAAAGTATCTATACTGTTATTAAAAATGCTGACAGTTATCCGCTTTTGTCCCGTGCTGCATCAAAGCTTAAAGCTTTTTCTGAATTGATTGATGGATTTATCGAGGCAGAGCAAAGCGGAGATTACTCACTGGCGGAATTATATAATTTAGTTATAGAACATACTGGTTATGAACAATATTTAAGAAACGAAAAAGAGAATGCAGATGTAAGAATAGAAAATATAGAAGAACTTTCTTCAAATATTATTAAGTTTGAGGAAGATTACGGTGATGAAGCAGAATTGTCATCTTTTCTGGAAGAAATCTCTTTGCAAACAGACATTGATAATTATGATTCAGATGCTGATACCTGTGTAATGATGACTCTTCATAGTGCAAAGGGACTTGAATTTCCTGTTGTATTTATTGCAGGAATGGAAGATGGTCTTTTTCCGTCAATAGCGTCCATGATGAATCCGGACGAGCTTAACGAGGAACGCAGACTTGCTTACGTTGGTATCACAAGAGCAAAGGAAAAGCTTTATCTTACTAAAACTAACTCAAGAATGTTATTTGGTTCTACATCTTACAATAAGGCGTCAAGATTTTTGAGCGAGATACCGGATGATTTAATTGAATATAGCGGAGGAAAGAAGATGTTTGCAACTGCATCGTCTGCGAATTATAATTCAGATTATGCAGGCAAGGTTATGGTTGGCAATCCCAAAGATTCATCAGTATCATTAAAAAAGACATTTGGTTATATTAAACCGCCGGTAAAGAACAAAACTGTTTTTAACGTTGGTGACTGTGTTCTTCATAAGGTTTTTGGCAAGGGAATGATAATGAGAGCTGAAAAGATGGGGAATGATACAATGCTTGAAATAGCTTTTGATAAAGCCGGTACTAAAACTCTTATGGCGAATTTTTGTAAAATGGAGAAAATTTAGAGGTGATAGGATGAATAAACCCTCAAAAATTGCAGTATGTATTATACTTATATTATCAATTACATGTTCTGTGTTTTTTTTCGGTTGCAATGACAAGGAGGGCTCGTCTGCAAATATTGCCGAAACTACAGATGGACCGACTACGGTTCATAATACTATATCATCTGCAACTCAGGACACACCGACTCAGCCCTTCACATGGAACTATTCTCGTCTTAAACAAAATTCCGATTCTTTGAAAAGCGAATTTGACAATATAATCACCAAAAGGAAGTTTAGAGGAACGGCATATGTCAAAATAGGAAATGATTTTGAGTATATCGGTACTAACGGTTTTTCTAATAAGGATAAGCATACACATAATTCGCTGGATACGTGTTATAGAGTTGCTTCTATAACTAAGCAGTTTACGGCTGTTGCAATAATGCAGTTAAAAGAGCAGGGAAAAATATTGCTTGATGATACGATTGATAAATATTACCCATCCTATAAGTATGCAGATAAGATTACTGTAAAAAATCTTCTAACTATGACAGCCGGACTAAAGGATTATATAAATAAGGATGGCAATGTTGAATCATCATCCTATGCTTTGTCACAATCAGAGCTTGCATATAATGTTTCTGCTGACAGTTCTGCACAGGAAAATAAAAAGAACATTATGAATTGGATCTTTTCACAGGAATTGAATTTTGAACCTGATTCTAAATTTATGTACTCAAACAGCAGTTACTATCTACTCGGTGATATTATTGAAAAGGTAAGCGGAATATCATATGAAGAATATATTGTAAAAAATCTGCTTGAACCTGCCGGAATGACATCATCAGGGTTTGATGAAGTAGAAAATCTTGCGGTAGGATATCAGGATGTTTACGATAATGAATGGACTCTGTATCCGGGAGTATGTTATTCTGCAGCAGGACTTATTTCAAATGTTCCTGATTTGCTTAAATGGCTTGATGCTTTGTGCACAAATACAATTATAAGTGAAGAAAGTTTTACTGAAATGACAACCCCCTATAAAAGTAAATATGGTTATGGTTTGTTTATATCCGGAGATACTTTTTTTCATAGCGGTAAAATAGACAAATATAATGCAGAGGTTTTATTTTCTGAAAATCAGGGACAAGTATTTATAGCTCTTTCAAATTATTCTCAGTCTGATCCTACCAATATTCAAAATTATTTAATTAAGATATTAAGTCCTTATTACGGTTAATTTATTCTTGCTATCACAAAAAAGCAAAATCTCCATAAAATGTATTGTTACAGTGCAGTTTCGTTAAGCCTGTTAATACTTTTATGGAGGTTATTTTTATGCCAGATGTACATTTTGATTCAGAGCAGATGTCTTATTCCGCTGACAAGACATCAGATTCCGGATGTGACGCAGTTTGTATAAACGCTGCCCGTATCTATGACAGCTGTGGGGCAAAAGATTGTCTGCCTGATTTGCCTGTGATTTTTTCGGATGAAAATCAGGAAATAGTTGAAAAAGCATGTTCCGTACGCATAAACAGAGCACATATAATTACATCTACAGTAGATGTTGAGCCGGTCGCATTTCACAGAGGATTTTATGCTGTTGATACAATGTACTATTTTGCTGTTACAGTTGATGTATATACAGCGTCTAATGCAATACCGTCAACGATCAGCGGTCTTGCAATGTATGGAAAGAGAGTAGTTCTATACGGAAGCGACGGCAGTGTCAAAACATTTGCTAGTGATGACGAAGTAGTATGTGATAAAAATGATTGTGCTTGTTCCTGTGATTGCTCAAACAATTTACCAAGGGCAACGGTTCAGATTTCAAATCCAATGGCTTTGTCAGCAAAAATAGATGATTGCCGCAAATGTGGATGTGCAATGCCGTGTGCAGCTATTCCTGAGTGTGTAAAAAGATATTTTGGATGTGATCTGGTACATCCGAAACACAAGGCAGTTGTAGCGACAATTGGAATTTTCACAATTACTCAGCTTGAACGAAATGTTCAAATTATGATACCGTCATATGATTTTTGTGTTCCGCGTAAGGAATGTGCAGCAAAAACAGATGATCCTTGTGAAGTTTTCAGTAAAATTGAGTTCCCGACCGATTCTTTTTTTCCGCCAAAGGCAGGGGAATGTGAAAAGGATACAAAACCTTTTGAATGTGAATGTAACAACTGAATTTAACGGGACTGAAGGCTCAGTCCCGTTTTTGTTTGTTTAGTGTTTTAAACTATTTAATAATATTGCTTAGCAGTTTAATACCGTCTGATATCTTGTTGTCATTGATGCCTGAAAAACTCAATATAACTATATTCTCATCTTCATTAAATTGCATTATCCTTATTGAATTTGATTCTAGTTTACTTATTATATCAGAGCTAATATTTGTGTTTGAGAATTTTAGTGAGACATATAATGATGTCTCATTAAATATAATTTCTGCACTATCGGAAAAAAATCTTTCAATGCTGTCTAAAATTATTTTGCTCTTTTCAAGATAAATTCTTCGGGCTTTTCTAAGATGAATGTCAAGTTTTCCGTTACTAATATATTTTGCAAGAGCAATTTGCTCTGTTTTTGAAGCGGTTTGATTGGACAAATGTTTAATAGTATTATACTCTTTCAGTAGTCTGTCAGGTAAGACCATATAACTTATTCTTACTGAGGGAAGAAGAATTTTTGAAAAAGAACCCAGGTAAACTGTATTTTCAGTATCATAGTTTTGAACGCACGGCATAGGATGAGTGCTATATCTCAGTTCACCGTTATAATCATCTTCAATTATAATTGTGTTATTAGTTTTTGCCCATTCTATAATTTCAAGCCTTCTTGTTATGGGCATATTAGCAGTACTGTTTCCCGCAAAATTTGGATTAATAAGTATTATATCCGGTTTAATTTTATTTAACGAATCTATTGTTGCGCCAAATTTGTCGCTTTTAAAGTAATTGATTTTATATCCGTGACTTTTAAAAACATGCTCTGATTGGATAAAACTTTGATCTGCAAGTGCAATTACTTTATTTGTTCCCAGTATTGAGCAAAGTAAATGCAGGAGAGTTTGCGTACCGGCACCTACTATAATATTGTCAGCGCTTGTGTTTACACTGCGTATACCTAGACTATATTTTTGAAGAGCTTTTCTGAGTATTTCTTCTCCCTGAGGTTCACCGTATGATGTTAAAATATTACTTTGATTCAGTGCTTCTTTTATACATTTTTTCCATTCATTAATATTTATTATGTTTTCTTCTATTTTTTTACTGCTGAAATCATATTCGTAAAATTTCTTTTTTTTATCTGATTTATATTCGGATAAATCCCGTAAAGCTGGCAGGCAGGTGAATTGAGCTTCAACATAATACCCGCTCTGCGGTTTATTAATTATATATCCTTCTGCACAAAGCTGTTCATAAGCACCGTTAACTGTTGTTTTTGATACTTTAAGATCATTGCTAAGTTTTCGTATAGAAGGAAGTTTAGTGCCTTTTTTTAAACTTCCGTTTTCTATCGATAATCTGACGGACATATAAATTTGTCTGTATAAAGGTATCTTACTTTTTTTGTCAATAATTATGAAGTCATAAAGCATAATATCACCAAATACATTGTAGCATTAAGTAAATATTATTGCAATATTAATGGTATATGGTTGAAATCTTTTTCCTAAATATGTATAATTATAAAGATAGAATAAAATACTAAATTGTAGAGGGGTTATAATATGAACGCTGCATTGAATAAATTTTTTGATAGTGTAAAAGACAAGAGGGTAGCATTTATAGGAATTGGTACAAGCAATCTTCCTTTGATTAAACTGTTTTCAGATAAAGGCGCGAGAGTAATAGCTTATGACAGAAAATCCTTCGATGATTTAGGAGACAATGGAGTGAAAGCAAAACAGTTCGGTGCTGAACTTGTTTTGGGTGATGATTACCTTGATAATATTAATGCAGACATTGTTTTTCGCAGTCCAGGGACTCCTTTTTATAAGAAAGAACTTGTTGATTTGCGTAATTGCGGAGTAGTGCTTACTTCTGAAATGGAAGTTTTTTTTGATCTATGTCCATGTAAAATTATAGCGGTAACAGGTTCTGACGGAAAAACAACAACTACTACTATTATTTCAGAATTTCTTAAGGCCAGCGGTAAAAAAGTGCATCTTGGCGGTAATATAGGCAAGCCGTTACTCCCTGAAATAGAAAGTGTAGATAAAAATGATTATGCGGTTGTTGAGCTTTCAAGTTTCCAGCTTATTTCTATGAGAAAAAGTCCCGATATTGCAGTTGTAACCAACCTTGCTCCTAATCATCTTGATATACATAAGGATATGGAGGAGTATATTGAATCAAAAAAGAATATTGTGCTGCATCAGAATGCTTTTTCAAAATCTGTTTTAAATCTTGACAATGAGATTACAAACAGCTTTTCAGACTGTATAAGAGGAAGTTTGGCAAAGTTTAGTGTGAAACAGCCCGTACTTAACGGTGCCTTTTTAGATGGAACAAATATATGTTACTCGGATTTCGGAAAAATTACAAAGATAATGGATATTAAAGATATTAGAATTCCCGGTATGCATAATGTTGAAAATTATCTTGCGGCAATTTCTGCAGTGTGGGGAATAGTGGAGCCAAAAACCATTGTTTCGGTTGCCAAAAATTTTGGAGGAGTTGCACACAGAGCGGAGTTTGTAAGAGAGTTTAACGGAGTAAAATATTACAATGACTCAATTGCTTCAAGTCCTACTCGAACTGCGCTTGGTACATTGTCTTTGTATGATGATAAAATTACAATTATTGCAGGCGGATATGATAAGCATATACCGTACGAACCTTTGGGTCCTGTTATAAACGATAAAGTGAAGCTGCTTATTTTGATGGGTGATACTGCTCCTAAAATCGAAAAAGCTGTAAAAAATTCATCAAACTATAATGAAAATTTAATAGAAATAGTAAATGTAAATAACATGGAAGAGGCAGTGCGAACAGCAGTAAAACATTGTGTAAGCGGCGATATAGTTTCATTGTCTCCTGCAAGCGCCAGCTTTGGACTTTATAAAAATTTTGAAGAAAGAGGAAATCACTTTAAGTCAATTGTTAATGACTTAAAATGATAAAATATAATGAACACAAAAGAACTAATTTTTAAATTATGCTCTGCCGGCGGGGTTTCCGGAAATGAAGAACCGGCACTTATGACGGCGCAAAAATATTTGACTGATTTTTCAAACGTTACAATTGACAGCAACAAAAATCTTATTGCTGTATGTGGCAATATAAATGCTGAAAAAACAATTATTCTTGATGCGCACATTGATAGAATAGGATTTATTGTTACAGACATTGATAAAAACGGTTTTGTAAAAGTTGATAAATGCGGAGGAATTGATACAAGAACTCTGCTTGACACCAAGCTTACAGCACAAAAACATCCTGAACTTACTGGAATCGTATGCTGTATGCCGCCGCATCTGTCTGATGGCAAAGAGGGTAAGGCGCCTGATATGGACAAAATATGGGTTGATTTTGGGTTGTCTTATGAAGAAATCAAAGAAAAAATATCATTCGGGGATGTGTTAACATTTAAAAGTAAGCCCGATTTATTGCTTAATAATAAAATTATATCGCCTTGTTTAGATAACAGATGCGGTGTTGCGGCTGTGATTAAATCTGCGGAAATTCTGAGTAAATGCAGAAATTTAGAATATAAGATTTATATCTTGTTAAGTTCGCAGGAAGAAACCTACGGTACAGGTGCAAAAACAGGGTCATTTTCTCTGGATGCAGATGAAGCAATTGTTATTGATGTAAGTTTTGCCTCCCAACCGGATATTTCGGGACAGTATTCATCAATAGAGCTTTCAAAGGGACCTATGATATGTATTTCTTCAATTCTCAGCAAAGCCATGAGTAAAGCATTGATAGGTATTGCAGATAAAAATAATATACCTTATCAGCTTGAGGCAATTGCAGGAAGAACAGGAACAAATGCAGACCATATTTCTGTTAATTGCTCAGGCGTAAAAACTGCTGTTGTTTCAATTCCGCAGAGATATATGCACACACCGAATGAGGTTGTATCAATAGAGGATGTTGACAATACAGCAAAACTTATATCAGAATATATTATATGCGGAGGTGCTTTTAATGCTTGATTATGAATTGCTGAAACAGCTTTGTATGTGTAACAGCATTTCCGGAGATGAAAGCGAAGTCCGTGAATTGATAATAAGCCGGATAAAGGACTATGCTGACGAAATAAATGTTGATAATTTAGGAAATATACTGGTATTTAAAAAAGGAAAGAATAGATCTGTGCATAAACTGATGCTGTCTGCGCATATGGATGAAGTCGGATTTATGGTAACTGATATTACTTCGGAAGGTTATATCAAGTTTGATGAGGTAGGCGGAATTGACAGAAGGATTTTGCCTGGTAAGCGAGTAACTATTGGCAGTAAAAAGATTAACGGTGTCATTGGAATTAAGCCCATTCATCTTGCAAAAAGTGATGAAGTAACGGAGATTCCTGCATTGGATGAAATGTATATCGATATTGGAGCTGACAGTAAAGATGACGCCTTAAAATATGTTTCATATGGTGACAGTGTAAATTTTATCGGTGAATTTGAGGAAAACAGCAATTCTTTATTATCAAAGGCTTTTGACGACAGATTCGGGTGCTTTGTACTTATAAATATGATAAAAAGAAATCTGGAATATGATATGTATTTTGTGTTTGCAGTTCAGGAAGAAGTAGGTCTTCGAGGTGCAAAAGTTGCTGCGTATACAATTGATCCCGAATACGCTCTTGTTATTGAGGGTACAACTGCTGCTGACTTGCCTGAAATTAATGAAGTAAAACAGGTGTGCAATTTACAAGAGGGAGCAGTTATTTCTGTTATGGACAGAAGCACAATCTACGATAAGGAATTGGTGAATGCAGCTTTTAACTGTGAGAAGGATTCTGATATAAAGATTCAGTACAAACGTGCGGTGTCAGGAGGGAATGATTCTGGTGTAATTCACCAGAGCAGATGCGGTGTGAGAACTCTTGCTATCTCACTGCCGTGCAGATATATTCATGCTCCGTCTTGTGTTGCAAATAAAACGGATTGTGAAAACGTTTTAAAATTGACAAATATACTTGCAGAAAAGATTGCAGGCGGAGAATTACAGAGGCAGGTATCGGATTGATGATAATTTTAGCACAGGAAGATTTCGTTAATATAATTTTAAGTCTTTCTTCAAATGATCCTTTTGCATGCAGAATTATTTCACAATATAACAGTTACAGTCCAAATTTGGCTTTTGTAGATTATTGGACTGTTATTGATGATGAAAAAGGTTATTGTACAGGAGCAATATCACGCTGTGGTACTAATTTTATACTATTTCTTACAGATAACACAGATATTAACGAGGTATCCTCTTTTATGCGTGTTGCAGGGGCTTCAAGTATAATATGTAATTCTGAGTATAAGCTTGATTTATATGGAAGCAAAAGTGTTACAGGTGTTATTCTGAAAAAAAATAGTCCTTATGAGATTTTTGATAATAGCATAAATGTTAGAGAGCCTGATATTAAGTCTGCGTATGAGCTTATTGTGAAGTGTGCGGATGAAAATTTTGTTCCTCCGCTATTTGATGATTTTTATGTTGATGTAAATCATAAACTCAGACATAATACGATGAGAATGTGCGGAATTTATGAAGCTGAAGAACTCGTTGCAGTTGCAATGACTGTTGCGGAGAGTGACAGCGGGGCAGTGTTAGGTGCAGTATCTTGCCATCCGGATTACAGAAAGCACGGTTACGGATCAAGCATTGTAAAATACATATCTAACATTTTAATAAACGAAAATAAGATTGTTTATCTGCACAGGGCAAAAAATGCCAACAGATCGTTTTATAGTACTTTGGGATTTGAAGAAGCAGGCGGATGGTGCGAATATTATTTTGAAAGGTGATTTCGTTGGATTTTTTTGATATTGATAAAAGGGTTATTGAAGCCTCTTTACAAGCTATGGAGCTTTGTAAAGAGAAGTTTACAGAAATTGAAAACATACAGGAATACAATCAGCGTAAAATGATTAAAGCATTTCAAAATGCAGGCATAAGAGAAAGTCATTTGACAGGAACAACTGGATATGGTTATGATGATTACGGCAGAGATGCGCTTGATAAGGTGTATGCATATGTATTTGATGCAGAGGATGCATTGGTAAGACATAATTTTGTCAGCGGCACGCATGCTCTCACAGTAGCTCTGTTCGGTATACTCAGACCCGACGATACTGTTCTTTCTGTTACCGGTATGCCTTATGACACAATTCGTTCTGCCATCGGTATTGAAGGTAATTATTCGGGTTCCTTAAAAGATTTTAATATTAATTTTAAAATGGTTGATCTTTGTGATGATGGTAAAGTTGACTACGAAAGTGTAGAAGACAGAATTAGAAGCGAACAGCCAAAAATGGTTTACATACAGCGTTCCAGAGGATACAGCACCAGATCTACGCTTACATGGCGTGAAATAAAGAGAATATGTGATATATCAAAGAGAGAATCGCCCAAGAGTATTATTATGCTTGATAACTGTTACGGCGAATTTATTGATAAAATTGAACCGCTTTCGGTAGGCGTAGATATAATGGCAGGGTCGCTTATCAAAAATCCCGGCGGAGGTATTGCTCCGACAGGCGGATATATAGCCGGAAAGGAAAAGCTTGTTGAAATGTGTGCTTACAGGCTGACAACGCCAGGAACAGGCAAGGAAATCGGTGCAACTCTAAATGCTAACAGAGAATTATTTATGGGAGCCTATCATGCTCCGCATGTTACTGGCGAAGCTCTTAAAACTGCAGTTTTTGCATCTGCCTTGTTTGAGATTCTGGGTTATGAAACCAATCCTAAATATAATGATGAAAGAGGAGATATTATACAGCTGATAATGCTTGGGGATAAAGAGAAGCTATGCCGCTTTTGTGAAGGTGTGCAGAGCGGCTCTGCAGTAGATAGTTTTGTATCTCCAGTTCCGTCTGATATGCCTGGATATGAGAGTAAAGTTATTATGGCAGCAGGTGCATTTACACTTGGCTCATCAATTGAGCTTTCAGCCGATGCACCACTGAGAGAACCTTATGCCGTATGGATGCAGGGAGGACTTAACTTTCACAGCGGTAAGTTAGGTGTAATGCTTGCAGCAGATAAAATTTTGAAAGATGAAAAAAAATAATAAAACAGGAACTTGCAAAAAAGCAAGTTCCTGTTTTATTAAAAGCAACAAATTTATCGCAGTTTTTTAAAAAAATCTTTTAAAATCTCGGAGCATTCTTTCTGCATAATTCCTCCTGTAGCTTCAGGTTTAAAATTATACGGCATTTTAAACAAATTGGTTATTGTACCGCAAGATCCGTTTTTTAAGTCATATGCACCAAAATAAACTTTGGGTATATGTGCGTTTATAATAGCTCCGGCGCACATAGGGCATGGTTCAAGAGTAACATATATTTCGCAGTTCCATAGTCTCCAGCCGCCAAGTATTTTGCAGGCATTATTTATTGCGTCAATTTCTGCATGGAGCAGGGCGTTTTTCTCTTTTTCTCGTCTGTTTCGTCCAACTGAGATTATTTCGTTGTTTCGCACTATTACTGCACCGACAGGTACTTCACCATTATCGTAGGCAATTCGTGCCTGCTTGAGTGCTTCATTCATAAATATAGTTAAGTTATCCATGTTTTCACCAAAATTCATATAAGATTCAAAATTGTCCTGATGAGGAAAACTGAAAGCACAAGAATAATTCCCGGGCTGAGAAAAAAGGTAGTATTCTTTTCTTTAAGCGTTAGAATTTGGACATATTGATTGCAATAAGTATATTTATCGGAAATATTTAAGAAATTTTTATTTCTTTTAACTATATAGAAGAATGATATAAGACCGAGAGAACAAAAAGCAGTAATAATTATATAGTGTATAATGTAAAAATCTGCTTTAGCAATAAATCCTTCGTTTTTAAGTATATCTATTATTACAGCATAAAAGTTGTTTGTAAAATGAATAACAATTGAAGGCAGTATCGAATTTGTTTTGCAGTCAACAAATGCCAAAATCAATCCGAGTATAAAAGCGAACGGAATCTGTGTAATATTGCCGTGCATTGCTCCAAACAAAACAGATGAAGCTATAATTGCAAATACATCGCCGTATTTTCTTAATGTACCCATTATTATTCCCCTGAAAGCAAATTCTTCTGCAAAGGCAGGCACAATTGAAGTGGAAACTATATATAGCATGTTATTCAGCAATGAACTTGATGAATTATTAAAGTTTACTTTATTTTGAAGTCCGAATAGTGAAAAATTTTCAGATACGATATCACTTGCACAGTTGGCTATCATAGCTCCTGCCATTCCAATCATAGTAACTGGAATAAGAAAAGATATTTTTACTTTGCGGCAGTCAATAATTTTATTTATATCGCTCTTTGATTTAATCAAATATATTATGGAAGGAATGAAAGCAGAAAAAACAGAAACAAATATATTATGAAAATATGTTGCTGAGTTATTTTCATTTGTCATATATTTGTCGGCACATAAGATATAAAGCAGATTTGCAATTATAGATGCGCTCAGAAGCATTGTTAAATAATATGACAAGACAAATAAGCCAAGTCCGTTTGATTTTTTTCTTAATCTGATTTTTTCATTTTGTTTTATATACATTAACGGATTAAAATTTGAGGTTTTGCTGTTTATCAAAATATACCACATCCTGTTATCTGATTTTATCATACAGACATTTGTTTTTCAAGATACAAACACAATGTATTGTGTTTGTATTGACAAAAAAACAGTAATTATGTTATTATACAGTTAGCTATAAAGTATTATTTCAATATAAAAATATGTTTATTGTATATTATGAAAATTTGTTTTGTTTGCGGAGGTAAAAATGAATACTGCAATAATTCTTGCCGGAGGTATTGGCAGCAGAATGGGAGCTGACAGGCCTAAACAGTTTTTGATGGTGAATAATAAGCCTATAATATCATACTGTTTTGATATTTTTCAAAACCATAATCAAATAGATAAAATAGTAGTTGTTGTAAGCAAAGAATGGCAAGGTTTTGTTGAAGAATATGCACAAAAGTACGGAGTTGAAAAGATTTGCGGTTATGCTCCTGCCGGCAGAACAAGGCAGCATTCTATTTACAATGGTTTAAAATGCATAGAAGAAAATGCAAATGATACAGAAATTGTTATTGTTCATGATGCTGCCCGTCCGCTTGTATCAAATCGTATCATTTCAGATTGTATAAAAGGTGCATCTGATTTTGACGGAGCTATGCCTGTTATATCAGTAAAAGATACTGTCTATCAGAGTGAGGACGGCAAAAAAATCGGATGTCTTTTAAAGCGGTCTGAATTATTTGCTGGACAGGCTCCTGAAAGTTTTAAGTTTAAAAAATACTATAAAATTCATAATGAGGTTTCTGATGAAGAAATCGGAACTACTGCAGGCAGCAGTGAGATTGCTTACCGCCATGGTATGGAGATACGTATGGTTGAGGGAAGTGAGCGAAATCTGAAAATTACTACTATTGAAGATTTGGAAACCTTTGAGTCAATTTTGAAAGGTGTGAATTAAATTGGATACAATGAAAGCTAGAGTTTTAAGAGAGGTTGGTAATCTTGAATACTGCGATTATCCCGTACCTCAGCTTAATCTTGGTGAAGTTCTTTTCAGAGTAAGAGCCTGCGGAATTTGCGGGTCGGATATTCCGAGAATATTTGTAAACGGTACTTATCATTTTCCTACTATTCCTGGTCATGAGTTTTCAGGCGAGGTAGTTGCCGTTGCTGATAAGGAAAATGAAAATCTTATTGGAATGAGAGCAACTGTTTTTCCTCTTATTCCTTGTAAAAAATGTGAAAGTTGTAATAAAACAAGTTTTGAGATGTGTAAAAGCTATGATTACTTAGGTTCTAGAAGTGACGGTGCTTTTGCAGAATATGTCAGAGTTCCTGTGTGGAATTTGGTCCCAATTCCCGATAATCTTTCATTTGAAGCTGCTGCAATGACCGAACCTTGTGCCGTTGCGCTACATGCTTTGCGGCGTGCTCAAATTGAGATTGGTGACACAGTTGTTATTTATGGTCCCGGAACTATCGGTATGCTTATTGCTCAGTGGGCAAGAGCTTGGGGAGCAAAGGTGCTGCTTGTCGGTACTGATATAAATAATTGGGATTTTATTGAGAGTTTAGGATTTTATGATTATTGCAATTCTTCTAAAGAAGATCCAATAAAATGGGTTATGGATATGACTAACGGAATTGGTGCTGATATAGCAATAGAGGCTGTCGGGGTAAATATTACCGCTTGCAATTGTCTTGAAACGGTTGCTGCCGGCGGAAAAGTGCTTTTTGTGGGAAATCCTCATGGAGATTTTACTTTTCCTCAGAATACTTATTGGCAGATTCTCAGAAAGCAGCTAACAATTTTTGGTACTTGGAATTCAAGTTACAGTGACACTCATAAAAGCGACTGGAATCTTGTGGTTTCTGCAATGGCTGACGGTCAGATTAATGCAGAGAGCCTTATTACGCATAAATTTGACCTTGAAAATATGGATAAAGGTCTCAATATTATGAAAGATAACACCGAGTTTTTTGCAAAAATTATGGTTGTAAATAATGACTGAGAGGATTTTTAAAATGAAAGGTATGCTTTCTCCATCACTTATGTGTGCTGATATGCTTAATCTGCAGTCGGAAATTGCGGCACTTGATAATCTTGGTGTTGATTATGTACATCTTGATTTTATGGATAATAAATTCGTCCCTAATATTACTCTTGATGTATCATTAATAAAATCAGTAAAATCAGTGCTGAAAAATATGAAAAGAGATATTCATATTATGGCTTATGAACCTCAGCAGTTTTTTGATAAAATGGACATTGGAGACAGCGATATTGTATCTGTTCATTTTGAAGCCTGTAATGATGTACATTCGGTGATTTCTGAAATTAAATCAAGAGGAGCTAAGGCTTTTCTTGCCATAAGTCCGGATACTTCAGCAGATGTTTTAAATAACTATCTTGACGAAATTGACGGTGTACTTGTTATGACAGTATATCCGGGATTTGCAGGACAGCCTATTGCTGAAGGAAGTTTTGATAAAATCAAACAGGTACGCAATATAATAGATGATAGTCATAAGAATTTGATTCTTGAAGTGGATGGCCATGTGAGCTGGGATTTATGTCAAAAAATGCGTGAATGTGGTGCTGATTTATTTGTTGCGGGGTCTTCTTCAGTTTATTGCGGAAAAATGGATTTGGAAACTGCTGTTGATATGATGATGAAATTAATAAAATAATATTTGGGGTGTGTTTTTTTGGATTATAGGATTGAGGTAAAAGAGTGTATAATTAATGACAGGAGTTTGTCTCTTACTTTAATGGGGGAAGTGGCTGATAAAAACATTAATTCTCATTTTCTTTCAAAGCCCAAAATTATTTTATATTTTACTAACGGCAAAGAGGACAGACGAATTCCGTTTGTCCTTTCTAATGTAACATATGTTGATGGAAAATGCTTTTTTTCCGGCAGATATACTTACAGACTCGATTTGCTTTTTTGGAAGACAAGAAGCGAACATATGCCGTTTGATATGTATCTGAACTTTGGTTTTGAAGGTTTTTATGAGGAAAAAATTAATGTCGATCTTACTCCGGAAGTTTTTGAAACAGACGACAAATGTTACGGCTATAAATTTGAAGGTAATCACTTTTATTTTATGCCAAATAAAAATAAAATTCTTCACTCTTTGCCTGCAAGATTTTTTGTAGGATTCATAAGTTTTTTAATAGGTTTTATTGAATACATTATAGCAATAGCCATGCTTCCTGTTTTTATTGTTGACGGATTGTTAAGACTTACCGATATTAAACGAATGCCGGCTAGATTTAATGATGAGAGTACTGTAAAAAGATTTTTGGCTTTTGTGTTCTGGAGATTTTCTCAGGTTGCAACTAAAAAGGTTGCGTTATGGACAGTTAAACGCTTTATTTTTAAAGTTTGTTACTCGTTTTATAAGCTGAAAAAGGTTAAAAACAACAAAATCACATTTATTTCTTTAAGAAGAGACGATTTAACCGGCAATTTTGCTTTTGTTTATAATAAAATTAAGGATGACAAGTCACTTGACATAAATTTTATTCTTAATGAACATACCATATCTGAGATGTCTTTTAAAGAAATTTGTGAATTTACAAATGCTTGTGCAACAAGTAAGGTAGTAATTCTCGATGAATTTACTCCGCAGATTCATTATATTGATTTAAGACCTCAAACAAAGCTAATTCAGCTTTGGCATGCATGCGGAGCATTTAAAACATTTGGCTTTACCAGACTTTCAAAACCAAAGGGTTCACCTCAGCCTACCCGTAATCACAGAAGTTATGACTATGTTACGGTAAGTTCGACATACTGCAAGAAATGTCATTCAGAGGGTTTTGGTATTTCTACAGAAAATGTTGTTGCAACAGGTATTCCCCGTACGGATGTATTTTTTGATGAGAAATATAAGCAGAGCGCAAAAGAAAAATTCTTTAATGAGTATCCGCATTTTAAAGGTAAAAAAATTATTCTTTTTGCACCTACTTTCAGAGGAATGGTTAAGGAAACATCTTTTTATCCAACGGAGATGTTTGATTTAAATACTGTTTGTGAAAAATTGCCCGAGGATTATGTGTTTATAGTAAAACATCATCCTTTTGTAAAAGATAAACAGCCGATACCAAGCAAATATAAAGAAAGAATCATTGATTTGTCGGAAGATAACGAGCTTAATGATTTGCTTTTTGTAACAGATGCAATAATTACTGATTATTCATCACTTGTATTTGAAGCATCATTGTTAAATATACCGATGGTATTCTATGTGTTTGATCTTGAAAAATATGTTAACGAACGTGATTTTTATTTTGATTTTAAGCTTTATGCTCCGGGTAGAATAGTATATTCTCAGGAACAGCTTATTAATGTTATAAAAAATAATGATTTTTGTACAGAAAAGATAAAACCGTTTGCTGATATGTTTTTTGATTATCGTGACGGCAAATCTACAGAGCGTGTTGTTAAATTAATTTATGATAATTTAAAATAATCCTTGACAAATGAATTAGTTTGTAATATACTATTTTAGTAAAATAAAGCAAAGCAGGAATGCTTTCACCTGTGGGGTGTCGTCTGCACGGGTCAATACTTAATATTAATGTTATGTATTGTTATGCGGACGGAGTATTTCTGTCCGCATTTATTATTTTAGAGTACTTTGGAGGTGCTTACCCATCGGCAAGAAAGAAATTCAGATTAATGAAGAAATCCATGACAAGGAGCTAAGAATAATTGGCTCTGACGGTCAACAGCTAGGTATTATGTCTGCAAGGGATGCGCTTAATTTGGCTGAGCAGAAAAACCTTGATTTGGTAAAAATCGCTCCGCAAAGCAATCCGCCGGTCTGCAAAATTATGGACTATGGTAAATACCGTTTTGAACAAGCAAAAAGAGAGAAAGAAGCAAGAAAAAACCAGAGAGTCGTTGATATAAAGGAAGTAAGGCTTTCGCTTAACATTGATACTCATGATTTTAACACAAAGCTTAATAATGCTCTTAAGTTCATCAAGCATGGCGACAAGGTTAAGGTTTCAATTCGCTTTAGAGGTCGTGAAATGGGTCATCCTGAGATTGGTCTCGATACTATGAAGCGCTTTGCTGATGCGTGCAGTGAAACTGCTGTTGTAGAAAAGCCTGCAAAACTTGAAGGCCGCAACATGCTTATGTTTCTCGCCCCAAAGTTGAATAAGTAATAATTAAAGCTAAGGAGGATACTATTATGCCTAAAATTAAAACTCACAGCGGTGCTAAAAAACGTTTTAAACTGTCTAAAAACGGAAAAGTTATTCGCGCTCATGCTAACAAGAGCCACATCTTGAATAAGAAAACTACAAAGCGTAAAAGAGGATTGCGTCAAACTACTGTTGCAGACAAGACAAATACTGCTCAGGTTAAACGTTTAATTCCTTATAAATAATCGCTTAATCGCTGATTTTAATTATTTTAACATAAACGGAGGTAACATAAATGGCTCGTGTAAAAGGTGCGATGATGACTCGCAAAAGAAGAAAAAAAGTATTAAAGCTTGCCAAAGGATATTGGGGTGCAAAATCCAGACATTTTAAGATGGCTAAACAGGCTGTAATGAAGTCTGGAAACTATGCATATATTGGTCGTAAGCAAAGAAAGAGAGATTTCCGTCGTCTTTGGATTACTCGTATTTCTGCCGCTTGCAAGGCAAACGATACTAACTATTCAACATTTATGAACGGCCTTAAGAAAGCAGGTATTACTCTTAATCGTAAGATGTTATCTGAAATTGCTATTTCAGACCCTGCTGCTTTTACTTCACTTGTTGAACAGGCTAAAAATGCTTAATTTAACTTATATAATGTAATTGCGTTTGGGTTTTCCCAAACGCAATTGCTGTTTTTGGGAGTTTTGGAGGATTTAGCTATGCTGTTTTTAAAGAGTAAAGATAATATTAATATTAAGAATGCCGTAAAATTAAAGAAAAGTGCAAAATATAGACGAGAGACCGGATATTTTACTGCTGAAGGTGTAAGGCTCTGCATGGATGCGTTATACAGCAATGCAGTGATAGATACTTTTTTTGTTACTGAAAATGCGTTGAAAAAGTATTCCTGCGAGTATAATAAGTTGTCTGAGTATGCAGATAAGACTTTTGTGGTTTCACCTTCGCTTTTTTTAAGTATAAGCGATACTGATACTCCTCAGGGCTTCCTTTGCATAATAAAAGTACTTGACAAAACCAGTCAGTTTGATACAATAAAAAATAGTGACAAATTTTTAGCACTTGACAATTTGCAGGATCCTAATAATTTGGGAACTATATTGCGTACTGCAGAAGCATTCAATATAAGCGGAGTGATTCTTTCAAAAGATTGCTGTGATATTTATAGTCCTAAAGTTGTAAGAGGCAGCATGGGTGCAATTTTTAGGTTACCTTTTCTTATATGCGATACGTTATCTGATTTTTTGACAAATAATCCAAGGCTTACTTCTTATGCTGCTGTAGTATCACCGGATGCTGATAAAGTTACAGATATAGATTTTATTTCTCCGTGTGTAGTTGCTGTGGGAAATGAAGGTAACGGTTTAAAATCTGATACTATAGAAAAGTGTTCTAATTGTGTTACTATACCTATGAAAGGCAGAGCGGAATCTTTGAATGCTTCAATAGCTGCCTCAATACTTATCTGGGAAATGATGAAATGATTTCTTTTAATGCTGAATATTGGATATGGATTACTCTTGCTGTTGGATATAATAATCCTAAAATAAAAAGAATCAGTGAGATTTATACTGATGTCGGCAAGTTTTATTGTGGAGGAGAAAAAGAATGGCGATTCTGCGGCTTTTTTACCTCCAGAGATATTGAAAGACTTTCATGCACAAAACTCTCAGATGCAAAGAATATAATAGACAGGTGTAATCAGTTAGGATATTCGGTAATAAGTATAGATGATGATAGTTATCCTAAGTGTCTTTATAATATAGACTCACCTCCTGCGGTGTTATATGTTAGCGGAAAACTTCCTGATATAGATAATCAGTTTTCTATCGGTATTGTAGGAACTCGGCGTGCTACACAATATGGTATTAAGAACTCATATAAATTTGCATATGCACTGGCAAAATACGGAACAGTAGTTGTGAGCGGCGGAGCTTTAGGTGTTGACGGTGCATCTCACAGAGGTGCGTTGGCTGCTGACGGGATTACTGTCTGTGTAAGAGGATGCGGATTAAATTGCAGATATCTCAGTGAAAATGCTGATATACGAAGAACTATTCCGCAAAAGGGTGCGGTGATTTCAGAGTATCCGCCTGATGAGACACCCAGAAGATATTACTTTCCTGCAAGAAACAGAATAATTTCTGCACTATCTGACGGTGTGTTAATTATTGAATCAGGAGCTAAAAGCGGATCTCTAATTACTGCAGATTTTGCTGTGGAACAGGGTAAAGATGTATTTGCTCTTTTAGGCAATAACAGTCCGCAAAACGAGGGTTCAAACAATCGTATAAAAGAAGGCAGCGCAATTCCTGTAACTGATTTTATGGATATTTTAAATGAGTATGATAACCTTTATGCAACGGACAGAGAAATTGATTTCGATAGTATTTCTCTTGAAGATATTGAGAATCTACCGGTTAAAGGAAGAAATAATTTAAAGGAAAAAAGAGTTTATTTAAATAATAATAATGTTTCTGAAGCACATAGTAAAGATAATAATGCTATTTTAGTCAATGATAAAAAACATGAGACGCAACTAAAACACAAAAGCAACTTAGAACTATCCCGAACAGCTCAGACAGTATATGATTATATAAGCAATGAGCCGGTTCATATTGATAAAATTTCCAATGATTTGAACATTCCTGTATTTAAGGTACTTACAGCTTTGACAATGCTTGAAATGAAGGGACTTGTAAGTGCATTACAGGGAAGAAAGTACATTTTAAAATAAATCGGAGGTATGAAATGTCAGATTTGGTAATTGTTGAGTCACCTGCAAAGGCGAAAACTATAAAAAAGTACCTTGGAAGCGGTTATGAAGTGGTTGCTTCTATGGGGCATATACGTGACTTACCTAAGTCAAGACTAAGTGTTGACATTAAAAATAATTTTTCTCCTAAATACGAAATTATAAAGGGTAAGGAAAAACTTGTTGATGAGTTAAAAGCAGCTGCTGACAAAAGCGAGAAGATTTATCTGGCTACTGACCCTGACCGCGAAGGTGAGGCAATATCATGGCATCTTGCTTATATATTAGATTTACCTACAGATGAAACAAACAGAGTTGAATTTAATGAGATTACTAAAACCGGTGTAACAAACGGTATGGATAATCCTCGCCAAATTAATATAGATTTGGTTAATGCGCAGCAGGCAAGACGAGTACTGGACAGACTAGTGGGATATAAGTTGAGTCCTTTTATATCACAAAAAATTAGAAGAGGACTTTCTGCCGGTAGAGTTCAGTCTGTTGCAGTAAGAATAATTGTTGACAGGGAAGAGGAAATCAGAAAATTTAAACCTGAAGAGTATTGGACTATAGATGCGAAATTTATACCTAAAGGAAGCAGAAAAACATTTGCAGCATCATTATATTCTGATGTGAACGGAAAGATTAAAATAAAAAATCAGCAGCAAGCCGAAAAGATAGAGGCAGATCTGCAAAATGCCGAATATATAATTACCAAGGTGAAAAACGGAACCAGAAAAAAATCTCCGGCACCTCCGTTTATTACATCGACGCTTCAGCAGGAGGCTTCCAGAAAACTCAGTTTTCAGTCTAGAAGAACAATGAAAGTTGCCCAGGAATTATATGAAGGTATTGATATTGACGGTATGGGTGCAACAGGTCTTATTACGTATATGAGAACTGATTCTCTCAGAATCTCAAATGTTGCAATTGATGAAGCGACCGAATATATTAAATCGCATTTTGGTGATAAGTATCTGCCGTCAAAGCCAAGATTTTTTAAATCCAGAAATAATGCGCAGGATGGTCATGAAGCTATACGTCCTTCAATGCCGAGCCTTGCGCCGGACAGTATAAAGAGTAGCCTGACGTCGGATCAGTATAAGCTGTATAAGCTGATTTGGAATAGATTTATGGCTTCACAAATGGCAGATTGTATTCAGAAAACCACTCAAGCGGATATTGAAGCTAACGGATATACATTTAAAGCTTCGGGATACAGGGTGGACTTTGAAGGTTTTACAACTTTATATGTTGAGAGTAAGGACGAAGATGAAGAAAAGTCTACACAGCTTCCGCCGCTTGAAAAAAACATGCCGGTAAAATGCAAGGAACTGAAAAAGAATCAGCACTTTACACAGCCGCCTGCAAGATATACAGAAGCATCACTTATTAAAGCGCTTGAAGAATATGGAATTGGAAGACCTTCGACTTATGCTGCAACAATTACTACTATAACAAGTCATGAATATGTAAAAAGAGAGGGAAAAAGTCTTGTTCCGACAGAACTCGGAGAGGTTATAACAAACCTTATGAAAGAACGTTTTCCTAAAATAGTAAATGTTAAATTTACTAATCAGATGGAAGAAAATCTTGATGAAGTTGAAAATGGTAAAGAAAAATGGGTTAATCTTTTAGATGATTTTTACGACGATTTTGAAAAAACTCTTAAAAAAGCAAAAACCGATATGGATGGCGTAAAAATTCAACTGAAAGAGGACGAAACGGACATTGTGTGTGATAAGTGCGGTCGAAAAATGGTTGTAAAAGTCGGCAGATATGGCAAGTTTATTGCTTGTCCTGGATATCCGGAATGTAAAAATATTATAAAGTATGTTGAAAAAACCGGGGTTCATTGCCCTAAGTGCAATGGAGATGTTATTATAAAACATACAAAATCCAAAAGGATTTTTTATGGGTGTTCTAATTATCCGCAGTGTGATTTTGTAAGCTGGAATGAACCTTCAGACGAGAAATGTCCTCAATGCGGTGAAATTCTTTATAAGAAAAAAGGAAAAAAACCGGTACTTTTCTGCGCTGCAGAAGGATGCGGTTATACTAAATCAGTTAATTTGGATGATAAATAATGCATATTAATGTAATTGGGGCAGGTCTTGCAGGCTGTGAAGCAGCAATGCAGATTGCATCCCGTAAAATCAATGTTCATCTGTATGAGATGAAACCTAAAAAGAGAACTGCTGCTCATCATACGGATATGTTTGCTGAGCTTGTATGCTCAAATTCTTTTAAGGCAATGCGAGTTGAAAGTGCAGCCGGACTGCTCAAGGAAGAAATGCGCAGATTAGATTCTTTTCTTATGAAATACGCAGATACATGTAAGGTACCTGCCGGCGGTGCTCTTGCAGTTGACAGAGATATATTCTCCCTGTCTGTAACACAAGCTATAAAAAGCAATTCTTATATTCAGGTATTGAATGAGGAAGTCTCTGAAATTCCAGAGGGTGAAATAACCATTATTGCCAGCGGACCGCTAACTTCTGATTCGCTGGCTGAAAGCATTGTCAAGAGATTCGGATCGTCACTTTCTTTTTTTGATGCTGCCGCTCCGATAGTTACGGCAGACAGTATAGATATGGATAATGCATTTTTTGCTTCTCGATATGATAAAGGTGATAGCGACGATTATATAAACTGTCCTATGAATAAAGAAGAATATGAGTTATTTTATAATGCTTTGATTTCAGCCCAAAGAGCTCCGCTGCATGATTGCGACGTAAGTAATCCAAAGGTATATGAAGGATGTATGCCTGTCGAAGTTATGGCTCAGAGGGGTGAGGGAACATTAAGATTCGGTCCAATGAAACCTGTAGGACTTATAAACCCCAAAACAGGTCACAGACCATGGGCGGTTTTGCAGCTTAGAAAAGAGAATACCGCAGGAGCAACTTATAATCTGGTGGGATTTCAAACTAATCTTAAGTTTTCTGAACAAAAAAGGGTTTTCTCTCTTATTCCTGCTTTGCATAATGCTGAATTTGTTCGCTATGGTGTAATGCATAGAAATACTTTTTTAAATTCACCCCAAATATTAAATAGTGACTTTTCTGTAAGAGATAATAAAAATTTATTTTTTGCTGGACAGATAACCGGTGTAGAAGGATATATGGAATCTGCTGCCTCGGGAATAATTGCTGCAATAAATGCTTGTCGTTTAGCTATGGACAAGCCATCGGTTACTTTACCGAATGATACAATGATTGGTGCACTGTCATGGTATATTTCAAATCCCGGTGTAGATAAATTTCAGCCTATGGGTGCTAATTTTGGTATTTTGCCGGAGCTTGAAAACAGACCTCGTGACAAGCGTGAGCGCGGTATGGCTTATTCATCAAGAGCACTCGAAAGTTTAGATAGATTTATTTGTGAAAATGTAGCTGGGGGGTTAGTATGCGAATTATAGTTGATGCTTTTGGCGGTGATAATGCTCCGCTTGAAATTATAAAAGGATGCGTTGACGCTGTTTCGGAGTATAATGTACATATTACTTTAACAGGTGACGAGAATAAGATTAAGGAAGTATTTTCAGATAATTCCTTGTCACTTAATAATATTGAAATTTTTAATTGCACTCAAACAATTACAATGGAAGATTCCGCTGATTCTGTTTTAAAGGATAAAAAGAACAGTTCAATGGCTGTTGGCTTAAAACTTCTTAACGAAGGCAAAGGCGATGCTTTTATAAGCGCAGGTAACAGCGGTGCGTTGTGCATGGGTGCAACTCTTGGAATAAAGAGAATCAAGGGAATAAAGAGACCTGCCTTTGCTCCGGTAATGCCTTGTGAGAATGGGTTCTTTATGCTTATGGACGGCGGTGCTAATATAGAATGCCGTCCTGAAATGCTGTATCAATTTGCACTTATGGGTTCAATCTATATGAAAAAAGTTATGGGAATAGAAAATCCGCGTATTGGTCTTGCAAATGTGGGAGCAGAAGAGCATAAGGGTAATGAGCTGTATCAGACTACTTATGAATTATTAAAGAATAGTAATCTTAATTTTATAGGTAATGTTGAGGGCAGAGATATCCCAAAAGGTGTATGCGATGTTGTTGTATGTGACGGTTTTACCGGCAATCTTATTTTAAAAACTTACGAAGGTGTTGCGCTTGTTCTTATGAATCAGATAAAGCACATGTTTGCTGATAGTACAAAAGGTAAGCTTGCAGCAGCGCTTGTAATGAAAGATCTTAAAGAAATGAAAATACATTTTGATTATAACAGATATGGCGGAGCACCTATTCTCGGTACATCAAAGCCTGTTTTTAAAGCACACGGAAGTGCAAAAGCTGTAACTGTCAAGAATGCAATACGGCTTTCTGTTGAGTATGTAAACGCAAATGCAATAGACGAAATTTCTTCAGCGCTTTAATTATTTGAAGTTTATTAGGAGTTATCGATGGAAGATTTACAAAATATAATCGGATATCATTTTACAAATAAGGAGTTGCTTGTTGAAGCACTTACACACTCATCCTATGCAAATGAGCATAGATCAAAGCATATCCGATATAATGAAAGACTTGAATTTTTGGGAGATGCAGTGTTATCTATTGTAGTTTCCGACTATATTTTTAAAAATTGCCCGGAACTCCCCGAAGGCGAACTCACAAAGCTCAGAGCCTCTCTTGTATGTGAGAAATCATTATTTGAATTTGCCAAGACTATTAATTTAGGAAAATATCTTGTGCTTAGCAAAGGAGAACGCAATAACGGAGGTGCAGAACGCCCTTCTATTGTTTCAGATGCATTTGAAGCCCTCATTGCTGCTATTTATATTGACGGCGGAATGGATGCTGCTGCAAAGCATATTCTTCATTTTGTTATCCCAGCAATAAAAAATTCCAAGAAGAAGAAAATTAATGATTACAAGACAACATTGCAGGAAATAATTCAAAAAAACCCCGGCGAGCAGCTTGAATATGTTTTGGTGGGTCAAAGTGGTCCGGATCATAATAAACACTTTGTTGTTGAAGTGCATTTAAACAGCAATGTAATAGGAAAAGGCGGGGGAAGAAGTAAAAAGGAAGCTGAACAGCAAGCCGCAAGAGAAGCATTGGAGCTGATGGGTTATTAAACACTATAACGTTTCAATATTTATTCCTCATAACGGATGTCCTCATCAATGCAGTTTCTGCAATCAGAAAAATATTACCGGTCAGTCGTGTCAACCGTCTGAAAGTGATGTTGCAGACACAATAAAACAGGCAATTAATGACTTAGGTGAAAAAACTTTACAAACTGAAATTGCTTTTTTTGGAGGCAGCTTTACGGCTATTGACCGAAATTATATGGTCAGTTTGCTTGACGCAACAAAGCCTTTTATAGACAGATTTTATGGAATTAGAATTTCAACCCGCCCCGATTATATTGACAAAGAAGTACTTGCACTGTTAAAATTGTATAAAGTCACTTCAATTGAACTGGGTGCGCAGTCTATGAATGATGTTGTTCTGAAAGCAAATAACAGAGGGCACAGTGCCGATGATGTTATTAATTCATCAAAACTGATAAAACATTCTGGTTTTTCACTTGGTTTGCAGATGATGACAGGTCTTTATAAATCGGACAGAGAAAAGGATATTTATACTGCAAAACAATTCGTTATGCTTAAGCCTGACACAGTAAGAATTTATCCTACTGTGATTATGAAAAATACAAAACTTGCAGATTTATATTTTGCTAATGAATTTAAGCCTTATCTGCTTAATGAATCAATTGATTTGTGTTCACAGATTATTGAATTTTTTGAATTTAACAGTATTAATATTATTAGGGTTGGACTTCATTATTCCGACAGTCTTATAGAAAACAGTGTTGGAAATAATTATCATCCTGCTTTTAAAGAATTATGTGAAAATAAGATATTTTTCAATAAATTTATTGGCAAGGCGGGAGACAGAAATGACTTTGATACTGTTTATATTAATAAAAATTCTTTATCAAAGTTTTTGGGTCAGAAAAAAAGTAATCTTATAAAATTTAAAGAAATGGGATATAACTTTGGAATAGAGTATGATAATACTTTGTCCAAATATGATTTATACATAAAGTAGGAGCTTACTTATGCGTTTAAAGTCATTGGAAGTACAGGGGTTTAAAACTTTTCCGGACAAAACTAAATTATCATTTGAACAGGGTATTACATCGGTTGTTGGTCCAAATGGTTCCGGCAAGAGTAATATTAGTGATGCTATACGCTGGGTGCTTGGTGAACAGTCACCAAAGAGTCTGCGCTGCTCTAAAATGGAGGATGTTGTATTTAACGGCACAGATAAAAGAAGACGTACGGGTTATGCCGAAGTGACGCTCAATATAGATAATACTGACCGTTTCCTTGATTTTAATGGCGATGAAATAGCTGTCACCAGACGTTATTACAGAAGCGGTGAAAGCGAATATCTTATTAATAAGGCTGCTGTAAGACTTAAAGACATTAATGAGCTGTTTATGGATACAGGTCTTGGGCGTGACGGCTATTCGATGATTGGCCAGGGTAAGATTGACAGTATTGTATCCTCAAAAGGTGAAGACAGGCGTGAAATTTTTGAAGAAGCCGCTGGTATTTCCCGTTATAGATACAGAAAAATTGATGCCGAACGAAAGCTAAAGAATACGGAAGATAATCTTTTAAGACTTCGTGATATTGTTACAGATCTTGAAGAGCGTGTGGGGCCTCTTGCAAAGCAGTCTGAAAAGGCTCAGCAGTTTTTAAAGCTGTCAGAAGAAAAGCAAGGTTTGGAAATTGCATTATGGCTTTTGACTCTCGATAAATCACAAGATGAATTAAAATTACAGGATGAGAAAATATCGATAGCAAAATCTCAATATAGTGATGCTGTAGCTGTACTTGAAGAAATTCAAACTGAATCTGAACAAATTTATCACAAAAATGGTGAGTTATCATCAGAATTTGAAACGGTGAGAAATGAAATTGCCGATATAGAATCACAAATATCAGATATGCGTTCGCTGATTTCCGTGGCCAATAATGATATTTTACATAATAATGAGAGCATTAACAGAATTAATAATGATATTAATCAGTTTGAGCAAAACGTAGGGGAGCTGGAAAAAAGAATAAATGAAAAACAGAAGGAAATTGCTGAACTTGATGCTGATATAATACAAAAGCAAAAAAAATATGCAGAACTTTCCGATAAACTTAATGGAGTTAATCTTGATTCAAGTAAAAGCGGAGATATTTTACAAGAGATTACATCAGAACTTTCGCTGCTTTCTTCAAAATCTGCTGATGCAAGAGTTATCGAAGTTACAGCAGACAGCACAATAAGTGAACTTTCTTCAAGAATGTCTGCTTTAAAATTAACAAGTGACGAAAAGAATAAACAAATCGATGAATTATCTGAAATACTTTTTGATTATGAAAATAAAATTAAAACTATAAATGAGGATATACTTTCGTTTAAAAATTCATTGGACGGGCTTGAATTAAAGCTTTTATCTAAGAGTAAAAAAAAGGATCAACTCAAAGAAGAAAGCAACAGGCTTGTATTGGATGTTAAAGAACATTTAAGAAAGATAACTTTTCTTGAAAATCTTGAAAGAAATCTTGAGGGTTTTTCAAAAAGTGTAAAATCAGTGGTAAATGCTTACAATAATGGTAAACTGCATGGCATATGCGGTCCTGTATCCCGTGTAATATCTGTGCCTAAAAAGTATGGAGTTGCAATTGAAACGGCATTGGGTGCGGCTATGCAAAATATTGTTACTGATACAGAAGAAGATGCCAAGAGAGCAATTAAATATCTTAAGTCTGTTGACGGCGGACGTGCAACCTTTTTGCCTCTTAATACAATAAAACCAAGAGAGTTTAGAGAAAACGGCCTCGAAAACTGTTACGGTTTTGTGGGAATAGCTTCTGAACTTTGCAGTTGTGAAGATAAGTACAAAGGTATTTTGTATTCACTGCTTGGCAAAATAGTTATAGCGGATGATTTAAACTGTGCTGTTGCTATTGCCAAAAAGTATGCTTACAGATTTAGAATAGTTACACTTGACGGTCAGGTCGTGAATGCAGGCGGTTCTCTCACAGGCGGTTCTCTTAATAAGAATTCCGGCCTTTTGAGCCGAGCTTCTGAGATTGAAGCGCTTAAAAAGCAGACAGAAGATTTAGAGAGAAAGGCTGGCGCTGCAGAGGAGCAAAGTCTTGCAGTATCTCGCGAATATGCTTCAATAGAGGCAGAGATACTTGGCACTAGAGCTGATTTGTCAAATAAACAGCAAGAACTTGTGCGTATGGATGCTGAAAAGCATGCATGTGAAAATGAAATTAATAATAGCAGGCAGTCTGTAAAAAATTCTTTGACAGAAATTGATGATTGCCGAACTAGAATTGAAGCCCTTGTTTTAAACAGACAAAAGGCAAAAAAACAACTTGCCGAACTTAGTGTTAAAATATCTGAGGCAGAAGAAAAAGTAAATGCTGTAACAGGAAGCAGAGCAGAGCTTACAAAAAAGAGGGAAGAATTTACTTTGCAGCTGCAAAATCTTCGTCTTGAAATTGTTTCTGCTCAAAAAGATATTGACGCTCTTAATTCAGATATTGTTTTTGCCAAATCAACCGGCTCTGATAATGAAGAGCGTAAAACTGAACTGAAAAATGAGATTGAACATATTTATAGGCTTATATCTGAAAAGAAAAATCAGATAAAGGTTTTTGAATCTGATATAGAAGAACTTTTGAATAAGCAAAAAATACTGAATTGTAAAACTGAAGATATAAATAAACAGCGCGAATGCTTGGAAAAGCGAAGTGTAGAAATACGCAGTTTGGAGCGTGATAAAACTACTGAACGTGAAACATCAGGCAGAGAGCTTGCGCGCTTGGAAGAAAGAAAAATTAATATTCAAAAGCAGTATGATGATATCATATCAAAGCTTTGGGAGGAATATGAACTTACTAAGCGTGAAGCTGAGCAAAGCGCGATAGAAATTGATAATGCTTCTCAGGCTCAGAAACGTCTTAACGAATTGAAGCAAAAAATTAAATCTCTTGGTTCAGTGAATGTATCTGCAATTGAGGAGTATAAAGAAGTATCAGAAAGATTTGAGTTTATGACAGCTCAGGTCAATGATGTTGAAAAATCAAAAAGAGAGATTGAGAGGCTTATTACAGATTTAACAAAACAAATGAAAGAAGTATTTGTTGAAAGTTTTAATGAAATTAATAAGAACTTTACGTATACTTTTAAAGAATTGTTTGGTGGCGGAACAGCTTCTCTTTCACTTTCGGATCCGGAAAATATTCTTACAAGCGGAATTGATATACTTGTACATCCGCCGGGAAAAATTGTTGTACACCTTGATGCCTTGTCAGGCGGCGAAAAAGCGCTTGTTGCAATAGCTCTTTATTTTGCAATTATGAAAGTTCGTCCGGCACCGTTTTGTGTAATGGATGAGATTGAAGCTGCTCTTGATGATGTTAATGTATACAGATTTGCCGCATATTTGCGCAGAATGACTGATAAGACTCAGTTTATTCTTATTACGCACCGCCGCGGAACAATGGAAGAAGCTGATGTGCTATATGGAGTCACGATGCAGGATGAAGGCATTTCAAAGCTGCTGGAACTGAGGTCTTCAGAAATTGCAGATAAACTTGGCATAAATTCTAAGTAAATGAGGATAGTGATTATATGGGATTTTTTAATAAGATTAAGGAAGGACTAAAAAAAACTCGTAATGCTGTAGTCGGTCAAATTGATTCAATGTTAAAATCATTTACAAAGATTGACAATGAACTTTTTGAAGAACTGGAGGAACTCCTTGTTATGGGAGATGTCGGTGTACCGACAGCTGAAAAAATATGTAATGAGTTAAGAGAAAGAGTTAAAAAAGAAGGAATAAAGGACCCCTCTAAGATTAATGAGCTTTTAAAGGAAACCATCGCAGAAATGCTTAAAGGCGGCGAGGAGCTTGACATTTCAACAAGTCCGTCAATTATCCTTGTTATTGGAGTAAACGGCGTCGGCAAAACTACAACCATAGGCAAGCTGGCAAACAGTTTAAACAAACAAGGCAAAAAGGTTTTGCTTGCAGCTGCCGATACTTTTAGAGCGGCTGCTATCGACCAGCTTGATATATGGGCACAGAGAAGTAATTGCGAAATAATTAAGCAAAAAGAGGGCAGTGATCCTGCAGCTGTGATTTTTGATGCGATTTCAGCTGCAAAGGCGCGAAATTCCGATGTCATTATCTGTGATACGGCGGGCCGTTTGCACAACAAAAAACACCTTATGGATGAACTTGCAAAAATCAACAGAGTAATCGACCGTGAGCTTCCAAACGCTTCTAAGGAAAAATTGTTGGTTCTTGATGCCACAACAGGACAGAATGCTGTAAATCAGGCTGAACAGTTTAGGCAGGCAACAGGAATTACGGGTATTGTTCTTACTAAACTTGACGGAACTGCCAAGGGCGGCGTTGTTTTGGCAATTAAAAACGGTTTGGGAATCCCTGTAAAGTATATAGGAGTTGGCGAACAAATCGACGATTTGCAGCCGTTTAATGCAGATGATTTTGCAAATGCTCTTTTTACTGTAAATGAATGAGGTAATGTATGAAGTTTATAATAGCAAGCAATAATCAAAAAAAGCTTAAGGAACTTGAAAGAATTTTAAATCCTCTTGGAATAAGCGCTGTGACAGCTCTGCAGGAGGGCATTACTCTTGACGATGTTGATGAAACCGGCACTACCTTTTCAGAGAATGCATTTTTAAAAGCTAATGCTGCTTTTAAGAAAACAGGACTTCCAAGTGTTGCAGATGACTCCGGATTATCTGTTGATGCTCTTGACGGCCGTCCAGGAATATACACTGCACGTTATGGCGGTGAAGATGCAACTGATGAGGAAAAGTATTTAAAGTTGCTTAATGAATTGAAAGACGTGCCTGATGAAAGGCGAACAGCACGTTTTACATCTGCTATTTGCTGTATTCTTCCGGATGGCAGCAAAATAGAAACAATTGGAGTATGTGAAGGTAAGATTGCATTTGAACCTTGCGGCGAAGGGGGATTTGGATATGATCCTGTATTTCTGTACGGAAACAAAAGCTATGCACAGCTGACTGCGGAAGAAAAAGATGCAATAAGCCATAGAGGTAAAGCTTTGAGAAATCTAAAATCAGAGCTTGAAAAATATTTTAATTCTAACAAATAGGTTTCTGAAAGGAATATTATATGCTAAACAGTAAACAGAGGGCGTTTTTGCGTGGACTTGCTAACAGGATAGATACAATTTTAATAGTCGGAAAAGGTGAAATTACCGATAATATACTCGTACAAGCTGACGACGCATTGACTGCACGTGAAATTATAAAGGGAAAAGTTCTTGAAAGCAGCTCTTATTCATCACGAGAGGCTGCCGAGCAAATTGCCGAAAAATGCAGTGCAGATGTTGTTCAGGTTATTGGTTCAAAATTTATATTGTACAGGCACAATGATGATAAACCTGTGATTGAATTGCCGAAAGCTAAGAATAAATGATGAAGATAGGAATTTTTGGAGGAACATTTAATCCAATTCACAACGGTCATATTCTTTTATCTGAATATTGTAAAAAGCAAGTGGAACTTGATAAAATAATTTTAATACCATCATACATGCCTCCTCATAAAACAAATTATGATTTGGTCAGCGAAAAACATAGGTTTAATATGTGTAATATTGCCTGCATGGATTTGATTGGATATGAGGTTTCTGATATTGAAATTACACGAAAAGGAAAAAGTTACTCTTGTGATACTTTAACTTCTCTTAAAAAAACATATTCAGATGATGAATTATATTTAATAGTGGGTGCCGATATGTTTCTTACCCTTGACCAATGGAAAAATCCCGAAATAATTTTTGCAAAATCGAAAATTATAACAATTCCCAGAGATTCTTCGGATTTTGAAGTTTTAACTCATTTTTATGTAAAAAAACTTAAACCTATGGGTGCAGAGGCTACAATACTTGAAAATCCCGTTTCAAGTATTTCATCAACTTTTATTAGAAATAACATTGAAAATTTTAGCTTTATAAATTCGTTTATAAATAAGAATGTTTATGAGTACATTGTAAAGAATAATTTGTATCGGAAGTGATATTTTGAATTTGAATGATTATAAAAATATTATAAGAGATAAAATGGGAGATTTCAGATACAATCATTCAGTTAATGTTGCAAAAGAAGCAAAAAAGCTTGCAAAAATATATGGCGCAGACGAAGAAAAAGCACAAACAGCGGGTATACTTCATGATATTACAAAAGAAATGTCAAAAGAAGAACAGTTGCAAATTATTGTCGATAGAGGTATAATTTTAGATAATATTCAAAAAAATGCACCAAAACTGTGGCACGGAATCAGCGGAAGTATTTATGTCAAGGATAAACTTGGAATCGAAGATGATGATATATTAAATTCTATAAGATATCATACAACAGGCAGAGCGAAAATGAGTTTATTGGAAAAAATAATTTTTGTAGCAGATTTTACTTCTGAGGAGCGTACATACAGCGGTGTTTCAACAATGCGAAAAAAATCCAGGAAATGTCTGGAGGATGCTATGCTTTACGGATATAAATTTACTTTTAAAGATTTATCCCGCCGCGAGATTGCAATTCATCCTGATGAAGTTGCTTGTTATAATGAAATTATTATGAATAAATTATATTTGAAAGGAAAAAACAAATGAATTCTTATGAACAGGCTTTGCTTACAGCAAAGGCGTTAAGCTCAAAAAAAGGACTTGATATACAGATAATCGAGATAGGAGATATTTCTGTTCTTGCTGATTATATGGTAATTGCGACAGGTACAAGTTCTACTCATGTTAAGGCTCTGGCTGATGAAGTTGAGTACAGGCTTGATGAAGCGGGAATTTCTGTCAGTCACATTGAAGGTTATAGATCTAATACATGGATTCTGCTTGATTATGTTGATGTTATAGTAAATGTTTTTTCTGATGAAGCAAGAGAGTTTTATGATCTTGAAAGACTTTGGCGAGACGGAAAATCTATAGATTTAACAAATATTTTGGATTAATAGTTTTTTGGGGGGCTAAAAATTGAAATACAATCATAAAAATATTGAACAAAAATGGCAAAAAATTTGGGAAGATATGCATGTATTCCATGCAAGTGAGGATACTGACAAAGAAAAATTTTACGCACTTATTGAATTTCCTTATCCATCCGGACAGGGGCTTCATGTAGGTCATCCTCGTCCCTATACTGCACTTGATACGGTAGCCAGAAAGCGCAGACTTGAGGGTTATAATGTATTATATCCGATTGGATGGGATGCTTTTGGACTTCCTACAGAAAATTATGCAATAAAAAACCATATTCACCCTGAAATAGTAACAAAAAATAATATTGAAAGATTTAAAAAACAGATTCAGTCTCTTGGTATTTCATTTGACTGGAGCAGAGAAATTAATACAACCGATCCAGAATATTACAAATGGACTCAGTGGATATTTATTCAGCTTTTTAAAAAAGGGCTTGCATATAAAAAAGAGATGAATGTTAACTGGTGTACATCTTGTAAGTGTGTTCTTGCAAATGAAGAGGTAGTAAACGGTGTTTGTGAACGCTGCGGCAGCGAGGTAGTACATAAGGTTAAATCACAATGGATGCTTAAAATTACTGAGTATGCTGACAGACTTATTAATGATCTCGAACTTGTTAACTATCCCGATCGTGTTAAAGCTCAGCAGAAAAACTGGATAGGCAGAAGCACAGGCGCTGAAGTCGATTTCAAAACTACTACAGGTGATATTCTTACAATTTATACAACTCGTGCTGATACATTATACGGTGCAACATACATGGTGATTTCGCCTGAGCATCCGCTTATTGAAAAATGGGCTGACAAGCTTTTAAATATGGACGAAATAAGAAAATATCAGGAGGCAGCCGCACGTAAATCCGATTTTGAAAGAACAGAGGTTGCAAAGGATAAAACAGGTGTAATGCTATCTGGCGTTAAGGCTGTTAATCCGGTCAATAATAAAGAAATTCCAATTTTTATCTCTGATTATGTTTTAGTATCATACGGTACCGGTGCTATAATGGCTGTTCCTGCTCACGATACGCGTGACTGGGAATTTGCAAAGAAGTTTGATCTTCCGATTATTGAAGTAGTTAAAGGCGGAAATGTTCAGAAAGAGGCGTTTACAGACTGTGCAACAGGTATTATGGTTAACTCCGGTATGCTTGATGGTCTTTCTGTTGACGAAGCCAAGAAAAAGATTATTGACTGGCTTGAGTCAGAGGGAAAGGGTCATTCTAAAGTAAATTACAAACTTCGCGACTGGGTATTTTCACGTCAGCGTTACTGGGGTGAACCTATTCCTATTGTTCATTGTGATAAATGCGGATATGTTCCTATTGATGAAAGTGAGCTTCCACTTACACTGCCTATGGTAGAATCATATGAGCCTACAGACAACGGTGAATCGCCGCTTGCAAAAATGACGGATTGGATTGAAACAACATGCCCATGCTGCGGAGGTAAAGCTTACCGAGAAACTGATACAATGCCTCAATGGGCAGGTTCTTCATGGTATTATCTAAGATATATGGATCCTCATAACAGTAAGGAGCTTGCTTCTAAAGAGGCTCTTAATTATTGGGCACCGGTTGATTGGTATAATGGCGGTATGGAGCACACAACACTTCATCTGCTTTACAGCCGGTTCTGGCATAAATTTCTTTATGACATTGGTGTTGTTCCAACTCCGGAGCCATATGCTAAGCGTACTTCTCATGGCATGATTTTGGGTGAGAACGGAGAAAAAATGAGTAAGTCCCGCGGTAATGTAGTCAATCCAGATGATATTGTTGAAGAGTATGGTGCTGATACAATGCGTCTTTATGAAATGTTTATCGGTGATTTTGAAAAAGCAGCTCCGTGGAGTCAGGCAAGTATAAGAGGATGCCGCAGGTTTATTGAACGTTTCTGGAATTTACAGACCATTCTTATTGAAGGTAATACCATTCGCCCGGAACTTGAAGGTGCATTTCATAAGACCATAAAGAAGGTTGGCGAAGATATTGAAAATATTAAATTCAACACTGCTATAGCGTCACTTATGGCATTAATTAATGAAATTTCAAATGTTAAGTCAATAAACAAGGAAGAACTTAGAACTTTTTCAATACTTCTTAATCCTTTTGCTCCGCATGTAACTGAGGAAGTGTACGAAAATTGCAATCTTGGCGAGGGTATTCTTGCACAGGCAAAATGGCCTGAGTATGATGAATCCAAATGTGTTGATCAAAGTGTTGAGATTGTAATTCAGGTTAACGGTAAAATCAAGGCAAAACTTAATGTTCCTATTGATGCACAAAAAGATGAAATTCTAAAACTAGCTATGTCTGAGGAGAATGTTATGAGGGCAATTGACGGTATGACAATCGTCAAAGAAATAGTTGTACCTAAAAAGCTGGTTAACTTAGTTGTAAAGCCATAAAATAAAAAATTAATTTATATTTTCCTAAAATTCTACATTTCTATTGACTTTATTCGTAAGATAATGTATAATAGCATCTGCAATTATATGCAAATTACCCATGCCAAATGGCAGATGGGAGGGAAGATAGATGGCAGAGATTAGACTTAAAGAAAATGAATCACTTGAAAGTGCTTTAAGAAGATTCAAAAAGCAGTGTGCCAGAGCTGGCGTTATTGCTGAGGTTCGCAAAAGAGAGGCTTACGAAAAGCCTTCCGTAAAGCGTAAGAAAAAGTCCGAAGCAGCTCGCAAACGCAAATACAGGTAATCATACAGGCGGACAGAGCATTCTGTCCGCTTTTTGTTATACATAATATAATAAGTAGTGCAATTCTTATTTAATCAGTGTTTTGCATAAAAAGGTGAATTTATGAAAAAGATACTTATACTGTTAGGTCCGAATCTCAATATGGTCGGAGTACGCGAAAAAGGGATATATGGAGAAGAATCTGCTGACAGTATTCAAAATCAGATTATATCTTGTGCGGAAAAGAATAGTTTTGAGGCGGAGATATTCCAGTCTAACCATGAGGGCGATCTTATTGATAAAATACATTCTGCTAAAGATAATAACTTTTGTGGAGTTGTAATAAATGCAGGAGCTTTAACTCATTACAGCTATGCCCTCCGGGACGCAATCGCCTGTGTGAAAATACCATTTATTGAGGTTCATATGTCAAATATTCATGCAAGGGAAGAATTCCGACATACATCTGTTATTGCTCCTGTATGTGCAGGACAAATTGCAGGTTTTGGAAAATTAAGTTATTTCCTTGCAATTAACGCTTTAAAGGATTTGATTTGATGAGCTCAGAGTTAATCGGCAGAAGGATAAGCAAACTCAGGGATATTCTTAACTTTAATGATGAAGGTATTTTGCTTACAAATGATATTAACATAGGATATTTCAGCGGTTTTTTTCACAGTGAAGGATATCTTCTTGTAACGAGGGAAAGAACTGTTTTATTTGTTGATTTCAGATATTATGAGGCAGCACAAAATCATTCGTATAACTGTGATGTACAGTGTTTTGCAAACTTTTTTTCTGATTTTTCATATACTTTAAAATTATATGGGATAAAGAATATCTTTTTTGAGATATCAGATTTAACTCTTGCAGAATATTTTCGGTTTAAGAATCATATGGAAGAAAATTCTGTTGAGTGCATAACATCGGATTTGATTGACAAAAAAATATCGGAAATCCGCAGTATAAAAGATGATAAGGAGCTTGAAAAAATTTTAAAAGCTCAGCAAATTACAGAAGAGGCATATCTTGAAGTACTTAATTATTTAAAGCCCGGTGTATCAGAGCGGAAAATTGCAATTGAACTTGAATATCTTATTAAACTCAAAGGCGGATCGGGCATTTCTTTTGATCTTATTACCATAACCGGAAGTAAAACTTCGCTTCCGCATGGTGTTCCGTCGGATAATATTGTATGCGAAGGGGATTTGTTTACATTTGATATCGGATCAATATATGATGGGTATCACAGTGACACAACAAGAACGGTTGCAGTAAGATATGCAGATGACGAAAAAAGAAAGGTTTATGATGTGGTTTTGAGAGCACAGCTTGAAGCCCTTAAAATAATTAGACCAGGTATTAAGTGCAGTGATGTTGACAAAACTGCAAGAGAAGTAATTGAGAATGAGGGATACGGTAAATTTTTTGGCCATTCGACTGGTCACGGTGTGGGACTTGATATTCATGAAGCACCTGCTGTTTCTTCAAAAAGCAGTATTGTTTTACAAGAGGGAATGGTTATTACAGATGAACCGGGAATTTATCTTCCCAATAAATTTGGTGTTAGAATAGAAGATATGATTTGTATCACAAAAGACGGATACAGGAACTTTGTTACTTTGCCAAAAGAACTTATTATCGTATAAAAACTCTTGCTTTTTTTAATTTTTTTATGTATAATGTTATTTGATATATTACGGTATACTATTTTTCCGTATTAAAGTATAATTTAGGAGGTATTACTAATGATATCAGCAGGTGATTTCAGAAATGGAGTTACATTTGAAATGGATGGGCAGGTTGTATCTATCATTGAATTTCAGCATGTAAAGCCGGGTAAAGGTGCTGCGTTCGTTAGAACAAAAATCAGAAATGTTATTACTGGTGCAGTGGTTGAAAAGACTTTTAATCCTAATGACAAATATCCTACAGCTTTTATTGACAGAAAAGATATGGAGTACAGCTATTCTGATGGTGATCTTTATTTCTTTATGGATACTGAAACTTGGGAACAAATTCCGATTAATAAAAGTGTACTCGGAGACAATTTTAAATTTGTAAAAGAAAATATGGTTTGTAAAGTGCTTTCTTATAAGGGAAATGTTTTTGGAGTGGAACCTCCGAACTTTGTTGAACTTCAGGTTACAAAGACTGATCCCGGATTTAAGGGAGATACAGCTACAAACGCTACAAAGCCTGCTACTCTTGAAACAGGTGCTGAAATTAAAGTTCCTCTCTTTATTGATGAGGGCGAGGTAATTCAGATTGATACAAGAACAGGCGAGTATATGGGCAGAGCATAATATCTGCAGGAGAGTTACTATGAATTTAACTGAAAGAATATCTTATATCCGCGGCCTTTGTGATGGTTTGAAGCTTGATGATTCAAAGCCTGAGGTTAAGGTTATAAATGCTATTATTGAGCTTTTAGACGATATGGCTTTTTCTGTAAGTGATATGGAAGAGCTTTATGATGAATTAAGTGCACAGGTTGATGAAATAGATCAGGATTTAGCTGATGTTGAATCTGATGTTTATGATGATTGTGACTGCGATTGTTGTGATTGTGACGACATTGATTTTGACGATGATGAAAATCCTTTTTATGAGGTTACCTGCGGAGCTTGCGGTCAGAAATTAAATGTTTCTGAAGATGTCTTGCTTGAAGGTGAAATTGAATGTCCCAACTGTGGTGAGATTCTTGAATTTGATTTTTCTGATTTATTTGATGAAAACGGTTGTTGCGATGAAAACTGTTCTTGCGGTGACTGTGCCGAAGAGTAATTTTAACAAATTTATGCCTCTCGTATAAAATATACGAGAGGTGTTTTTTATGCTATACAGAAACCGCCGAAAAAAAAAGCACAGAAAATTAAAAAAGTTTATATTTTCAGTTTTAATAATTACTGCTGCAGTTATTGTGTTTTGTGAAGTTCATCTTTCTGATTTTAGACCTGAATACATAAGAATACAAGCAGAAATACTCTCGGTAAATTCTGTATGCGATGCTGTAAATAATTCCTTAAAAAAATTTAATTACACATATGATGATATAGCTAAATTAGCTTTTTCTGAAGACGGCAGTGTTCAGGCAATTACTACCGATTCATTTAAAATAAATAACCTCAAAACTGAAATAACAAAATCTGTGCAAAAGGAAATTGCCAAAGTATATGATAATCAAATAGATATACCTATAGGTGCTTTTACAAATATAACTGTTCTTTCTAATATGGGGCCAAATATTCCCGTCAATTTCAACCTTACAGGCAGTTTTTCATCTGAAATTGTTAGTACTTTTGAGCAGGCAGGAATAAATCAAACTGTACATCATATAAGATTGATACTTACGTCAAAGATTATGACTACATCTCTTGATTACTCGGGAAAAATTACATTTACAACGGATTTTGAAATTGCGCAGTCTGTTATAGTCGGCGATATTCCTAATTCTTACGGAAATTTATACAGAACATATTAATTTTGAAAAGACTGTGAAAAATATTGAAAAACCGTATATATTGTGTTATAATGAAACAACTAATACAATGGGTTAGGAGGCATTTGTTTGCCTGAAAGTATTGTTGTTTTTGAAAAACAGTCGGAGTATATGAGTTTAATAGCCGAAGTAATGGAAATTCGCAAACGAGGGGAGAGACCTCTTGCTTTTGTAAGAACATATGGATGTCAGCAAAATGTTGCCGACAGTGAAAAAATTAAAGGTATGCTTGCTCAGTCAGGCTTTGACTTTGCTGATTCACCTGAAGATGCAGATTTTATATTATTTAATACTTGTGCAGTGCGTGAACATGCAGAGGACAGAGTTTTCGGCAATGTGGGAGCATTAAAAAATATTAAACGCAAACATCCTCAAATTTTAATTGCTCTTTGCGGTTGTATGATGGAGCAGGAGCATGTTGCAAACAGAATTTATTCTAGTTTTCCGTTTGTGGGTCTTGTTTTTGGTACTCATTCACTCCATCATTTTCCTGAACTGATGTATAATTCTCTTGTGAATGGAAAAAGAATTTTTGAAAGAGACAATGATGACAATAATGTTTACGAGGGATATCCAATAAGGCGTGATGGTACTTTCAAAGGTTGGCTGCCTATAATGTACGGATGTAATAATTTTTGTACATATTGTATTGTACCTTATGTAAGAGGCAGAGAAAGAAGCCGTGAAAAGAATGTCATAATAAGCGAAGCACGCGATATGATTGAAAGCGGTTTTAAAGATATTACTCTTCTTGGACAGAATGTTAACTCCTATGGCAAGGGATTAAGTGATGGGGTGAATTTTTCTAAGCTTTTGAGAGAGATTGACTCGATAGACGGTGATTATTGGATAAGATTTATGACTTCCCATCCAAAGGATTGTTCAAAGGAACTTATTGATACAATTGCGTCTGGAAAGCATATAAGTACTCATCTTCATTTGCCTTTTCAAAGTGGTTCCGACAGAATTCTCAAGGCAATGAATCGTCATTATGATCGTAAAAAATATTTGGAAATTGTGAATTATGCCAAGGAAAAAATTGATGGGTTATCGCTAACAAGTGATATAATTGTTGGTTTCCCGGGAGAGACATATGAAGATTTTAAAGAAACACTTTCACTCATCAGAGAGGTTGAGTTTACATCGCTGTTTACTTTTATCTTTTCACCCAGAGTTGGTACTCCTGCTGAAAAAATGCTTGATCCGATATCTGCTGAAGAAAAATCAAAATGGTTTAGAGAGTTATTGGATGTTCAGGAAGAAATTGCAGCAAAAAGATGCTCGTCAATGGTAGGTAAAACAGAAAAAGTTTTGATTGAAGGGGAAACAGGCAAGAGCGATGAATTATGTGGTCGTACAAGCGGAAACATAATAGTAGAGTTAACTGCACCGAAAGAACTAATCGGTACTTTTCAAAACGTTAAAATAACAAAAGCACGCAATTGGATTCTTAAAGGAGAACTTGCGTGATTAAAATTGGAGGAATATAAAATGGATATTATTTCACAGGCTAGAGAACTTGGAAAACTAATTCAACAGGAAGAATCTTATCTTGCATTACAGTCTGCACAGTCAAATGCTGATGCAGATATAGAGCTTCAGCGTCTTATAGGTGATTTTAATTTAAAAAGAATGTCAATTAATAATGAGGCTTCCAAGAAAGACAGAGATCAGGAGAAGCTTTCGCAGCTCAACACTGAAATGAGAGAGGTTTATTCTCAAATAATGTCAAATGAAAATATGATTGCCTATAATGAAGCTAAGGAAAAGTTTGATGTATTGGCAAACAGGGTGCTCGCTATTGTTCAGCAATCTGCTGAAGGCGCTGATCCTGAAACTGCTGATTATACACAGTCGTCATGTTCAGGCAGCTGTTCAACCTGCGGCGGATGCGGCTAAATATATTATTTTTTAATTAAGGTTTAGGATGTGAAAACATGGCAGAGTTATCTCCGATGATGCAACAGTATTTTAAAATTAAAGAAGAAAACAAAGACAGCATTTTGTTTTTCCGACTTGGAGATTTCTATGAAATGTTTTATGATGATGCTAAACTTGCATCAAAAGAGCTTGAGCTTACATTAACAGGAAGAGACTGTGGGCAGGATGAGCGTGCACCTATGTGCGGAGTGCCATTTCATAGTTGTGAGGGCTATATTGCTCGGCTTGTTGCAAAGGGATATAAAGTTGCAATATGCGAACAGACAGAAAATCCTGCTACTGCAAAAGGTCTTGTAAAAAGAGATATTATCCGTGTAATTACTCCGGGCACAGTTATGGAAACAAGCATGCTGGACGAGAGTAAGAATAATTATATATGCTGTATGTTTTCAAAAAGTAATGTGATAGGATTATGCTTCTGTGATATTTCTACAGGAGAATTATATGCTACAGAAATAAAAGGCAAGGATTGCTATAATATTCTTACAAGCCAGCTTTCAAGCTATAATCCGCGTGAAATTTTGCTAGGCGGAGATATTGTAAAACTTAAAGACTTACCAAAATTCATTAAAACTAAACTTTCAGCTGGAGTGGAAATGCTGGAAGATGAGAAATTTAATATAGAACAGTGTACGGATATTATGAAAACTCAGTTTTCAAAAGATTACACTACAGTAGTTGATAAACCTGTTGTTGTTTCAGCAATCGGTGCTTTAATTTTATATTTAAAGGATACACAGAAAAGTGGTCTGGAACGTATTAATCATATTGAGATTTATAAAGAAAACCAGTATATGCGTCTTGATTACAACACCCAGCGAAATCTGGAACTTACTCAAACCATGCTTTCTAAGGACAAGCGCGGTTCGCTTTTGTGGGTTATTGATAAAACTAAAACTGCTATGGGCAAACGTCTTATGCGTTCTTGGCTGGAGCATCCTTTATTAAATATAACTTTAATAAATAACCGTCAAAGTGCGGTTGAAGAGCTTGTAAACAATACTGTGCTTCGTCTTGAAATTACCGATGAAATAAACGGAATTTTCGATATAGAAAGGCTTATGACGCGAATAGTATACGGCTCCGCTAATGCTAGGGATTTACGTTCTTTGTGCGCTGCTATTGACAGATTGCCAAGGATTTCTGATTTAATAAGTGATTGTAAATCTACTTATTTAAAGCAAATATACAAAAATACCGACAAGCTTGAAGATATATTTAGTTTAATAGATTCTTCAATTGTTGAAGAACCTCCCTTCACGATAAGAGAAGGAGGAATGATAAAACAAGGTTATAATGATGAACTTGATTCTGTAACGAATGACATGAACAATTCCAAGGAGATTCTTGCTAAAATTGAGTCAGAACAGCGTGAAGTTACAGGAATACCAAAATTAAAGGTAGGATATAACAGGGTGTTCGGTTACTATATCGAAGTATCCAATTCTTATAAATCGCTTGTACCTGATACATATATTCGCAAGCAGACTTTAACAAATTGTGAAAGATATATTACGCAGGAGTTAAAAGAAGTTGAAGGAAGAATACTTGGTGCAAAGGACAGATCAGTAGCGCTTGAATATTCGTTGTTTGATAGTATAAGAAAAACAGTTGCAGACAACCTTGAAAGAATTCAAATTACAGCAAAGGCTGTTGCAAACCTTGATGTTATAACTTCTCTTGCAAATGTTGCGTCGGACAACAGATATATTCGTCCGGACGTTAACCTTTCAACAGCAATCAGAATTAAAGATTCAAGACATCCTGTAGTTGAGTCTTTGCTTAACGACGCACCATTTGTACCAAATGATGTAAATCTTGATTCAAATAGCGATAGAGTAGCAATTATCACAGGTCCCAATATGGCGGGTAAGTCAACATATATGAGACAAATTGCCCTGATTGTTCTTATGGCTCAAATCGGCAGTTTTGTACCTGCATCATCAGCTGAAATAGGTATTGTCGACAGTATATTTACAAGAGTTGGCGCATCAGACGATTTATCGTCTGGTCAGTCAACATTTATGGTTGAAATGAGCGAGGTTGCAAATATTATAAAAAATGCAACTTCAAAAAGTTTACTTATTCTTGATGAAATAGGCAGAGGTACTTCAACTTTTGACGGTATGAGCATTGCAAGAGCTGTTTTGGAATTTTGTGCAGATAAGAAAAAGTTGGGTGCAAAAACTTTATTTGCAACTCACTATCATGAGCTTACCGTTATGGAGGATTTGCTTGACGGCGTTAAAAATTATAATATAGCTGTTAAAAAACGCGGTGATGATATTACATTTCTTCGCAGAATTGTTGCGGGAGGAGCCGATGACAGTTACGGTATTGAAGTGGCAAAGCTTGCCGGAATACCGCAGTCAGTAATATCACGTGCGAAAGAAATTCTTTACGATTTGGAAAATGGTAAGAACAGTGATCATAAAAATGTTAAAACACAGCATGAAGATATGCAGCTGTCTCTTTTGAACAATGCTGCAAATCCTATTATAGAAAAACTTAAAGACGCTGATATTAATACATTAACTCCTATTGAGGCAATGAACTTGCTTTATGAACTTAAGAGTATGATATAGATAAAGTTAATTTAAGGAGGTGGCATAAATGGGTGTAATTAATGTTCTTGATAAGCATGTTGCAGAGCTTATTGCAGCAGGCGAGGTTGTCGAGCGGCCTGCTTCGGTAATAAAAGAATTGATAGAAAATTCTATAGATGCAGGGGCGAAGAGCATAACTGTTGAAATTAAAAACGGCGGAACTACATTTATGCGTGTCACTGACGACGGATGCGGAATATATAAAGATGATATAAAAATTGCTTTTTTGAGACACGCTACAAGTAAAGTTAAGGTTGAAAATGATCTTGAAAGTATTTCAACACTTGGTTTTAGGGGAGAAGCTTTGGCTTCAATATGTGCTGTTTCCAGATTACAGCTGATAACCAAAAATCAAAATGAAGAAAACGGTACTTGTTATGTAATTGAAGGCGGAACAGAAGTATTATTTGATGATGCAGGATGTCCGTCAGGAACAACTTTTATAATCAGAGATTTATTTTATAATATTCCGGCAAGGGCAAAATTTTTAAAAAAGGATATTTCAGAAGGAAACGCTGTTTCAAATATTATTGATAAAACTGCACTTTCACATCCGGAAATTTCTTTTACATATATCAGAGACGGAAAACAAGTTTTGAAAACTTTTGGCGATGGGAAGTTGATTTCTGTAATCTATTCTGTTTTTGGAAAAGATTTTGCTAATGGATTAATTCCGGTTGATTATCAGCTGGATGCAATTAAAGTACACGGATATATTTCAAAACCTGAACATACGCGTCCTAACAGAAATATGCAAAATTTCTTTATTAATGGAAGATATATAAAATCGCGCACTGCAATGGCTGCACTGGAGGAGGCATTTAAAGGTTCAATAATGGTCGGCAAATTACCGTCATGTGTACTTAATATTGATTTGCCTTGTGATATCATTGATGTAAATGTACACCCTTCAAAGCTTGAAGTAAGATTTATTAACGAGAGACCTGTTTTTGATGCTGTATATCATGCTGTAAAATCTTCTCTGATGAAAAATGATAAAAGAAAATCAGCTTCTTTTAAATCAAATATACCATTTGATAACAGCAATAAGTTTAATCCGTTTCATAATGCACCGGCAATTCTTAACAACTCAGAGTCAATTAAACATAAAGTGCATTCATCTGCACAAATTTCTGACAAAGAAAATAAAACAAAAAAGACTGACGATTTTAATCCTTTTGCCGATATAAGTTTTAATAATGCAATTGATAATAATGATATAAAAACTAAAATCTCTAATATTGATATAGATAATGTGAAATTAGCTGATACCTCAAATCCTTTTGAAATATTTACTCAAAAAGCAGTGAACAATGCAAAAAAGGAAGAAAGTTTTAATTCAAAGATTAAGAACAATATTGGCGATTCTACTCCTTTAAAAAAAGATTTCGAGGATTTTGTTGAAGTTAAGTCTGATAATGAAAATATAGAAGTTATAGCAGAAGATATAGATATTACGAAAAAAGAACCTGTATTAATTACCCAAAATGATATTAGTATTAAATATATTGGAGAAGTGTTTAATACTTACATAATAGCAGAAAAGAATAATAAAGAAGTTCTTTTAATTGACAAGCATGCTGCTCATGAACGTATAATTTATGAAAAGCTTAAGGCGGAAAAGGCAGATTCTTATTCCCAGCTGTTGTTGCAGCCTATAACTGTTACACTAGGAAAAAGTGAGTATGATGCTGCGATAAACAATATTAATATGTTTTTAGATTGCGGATTTGAAGTTGAGGATTTCGGAAACAGCTCCGTTATTGTAAGAGCAGCGCCTCATTACATTGCTGCTCCAGAAATCTCAGACTGTATTGCTGAAATGGCTGATTATATTGCTCAGGGAAAGAATGATATTTATACTGAAAAAATGGATTGGTTTTATCATAATGTATCATGCCGTTCTGCTATAAAAGCCGGGAATAGGAGCACACCGCAGGAGCTTATTGAGATTGTCAAACATCTTGAGGAAAATCCTCAGATAAGATACTGCCCTCACGGCAGACCGATTTGCATAGTTTTAACTAAAAATGAAATAGAAAAACAGTTTGGCAGGGCGTGATTTTCTGAATAGTAATAATAAAATTAAAGTTGTTTCAATTGTTGGACCTACTGCTTCAGGGAAGACCGGACTGGCAGTTAAGCTGGCAAAACACTTTGACGGTGAAATTGTTTCAGCTGATTCAATGCAGATATACAAAGGTATGCATATTGCAACTGCAAAACCATCTGTTTCGGAAATGGATGGCGTAAAACATCATTTAATTGATTTTTTACCGTGCAGTGAAACATACTCAGTTGCTATGTTTGTCAAAGATGCGGCAAAGTGTATTAAAGATATAAATTTTGCACATAAGCTTCCGTTTATTGTAGGAGGCACAGGACTTTATATTGATTCTTTGCTTAAAAATATTAATTTCAGCGAGGAAAACCGCGATGAGGCTTATTCGCAAACTTTGTGGCAGATATATAATGAGCAAGGTGTCGATAAGCTGCTTGAAATACTTTCTGAATTTGATATTAAATCTTTTATGCGGTTAAAAGAGGGCAGAAATGCAAAGCGTATTATTCGTGCCATTGAATTTTATAATACTACAGGGAGCACTATCAGTGATCAAATAGAAAAATCAAAATCAGAAAGCAGTCCTTATTTTCCTATTAAAATTGGACTTAATTGTAAGAACAGACAGATTCTTTATGACAGAATAAATACCAGAGTTGATAATATGCTTAAAAACGGATTGGTAGATGAAGCTAAAAATGTTATTAATTCAAACCTAAGTTACACGTCGGTAAAGGCTATTGGATATAAAGAGCTGTTACCGTATTTTGAAGGAAATAAATCACTTAATGAGTGTATAGATAAATTAAAAATGGAAACTCGCAGATATGCAAAAAGACAGATTACGTGGTTTAAACGTGATTCTGATATTAATTGGCTTTATATAGATGAATATAATTCTGCTGAAGAATTATATAACGCTGCAAGGACTATAATTGAAAGAGGATTAAAGATTTATGGATAAATTGCTTTTTAGACGAATACTGATAACTGCAATATCTATTCTTGCAGTTATTTATGTAGCTTATTTGCTAATAAGCACCAATTTCAAGATATATCCTACTGAGAATGTAGTACAGGCAACAGTTACAGACAAAATATATACTAATGGCTTTATTATCAGAGATGAGACAATTATTAATAATAACACTTCGGGGGTTTTATCATTTTCCGTATCTGACAGTGAAGAAGTTAGTGTCGGAGGAGAAATTGCCAAAGTATATTCAAATGAAAGTGATGCCGCTGCTCAGTCAAAAGCAAACGCCCTTGAAGTACAGCTTAATAATTTACAGTCACTGCAAAATAATAATACTATACGCAATATTGGAATAGATACAATTAACAACAATATTAATAATAATATCGTAAATTTATTGAGCGGATTAAATAACAGGGATATGTTTACAGTTGATAAAAATCTGAATAACCTAGTTTATTCTGTAAATCAACGACAGCTATTTACCGGAAAGATTAAGAATTTTGATTCTGAAATTGCAGAGTTGCAAACACAAATTAATACCCTTAGAGATTCTTCCGGCAAAAGTATTGACTCAATAAAAACTACAAAAGCAGGATATTTCTCCTCTCATTGTGACGGATATGAGAATGCAGTTGAATATTCAAATATAGATAAGCTTAAATTAGAAGACTTAAATAAATTAAACAAACACAATATTACTGAGAACGCTGCGGGAAAGATTGTAAGCAGTCTTAACTGGTATGTTGCATGTGAAGTTACTGCTGATGCTGCAACAAAACTATCTCTTTGGGAAGGACCTGCAACTGTATTGTTTTCTGATGCATCAACAGAGAGTATCCCTGCAGCAATAAAAAGAATTCACCAGGAATCAAGGGACAGCAATGCACTGCTTATTCTTGAATGTAATTATATGGACAGTGATTTGATTGAGTCACGTCAGGAGCCGGTTGAAATTGGTCTTGGGACATATACCGGTCTTAGAATCAGCAAAAGAGCAATTCATGATGATTATGTAGAAAAAACAATTTATGATAATTCCGATAATCCCAAAATCGAAAAGAAAAAGGTGCAGGGTGTTTATGTGCTTCACGGCAGTGAAGTACAATTTAAACAGATTGCTATAATATATGCTGATGATGATTATGTTTTATGTAATCCTGATCCTGAAGAAGGCGTACTGTTTAACGGAGTAACAGTTTCTTTATATGACCAGGTAATTCTTGAAGGAGATGATTTATATGACGGCAAGGTCATTAAGTGATGTTGAGTATAATTATAAGCTTATAAACGATCGCATTGCCGAGGCTGCGCTAAAGTCAGGAAGAAGCAGGGATGACATAACATTTCTTGCTGCTACAAAAACAGTGGATGCTGATGTTATAAATCATGCTATTTCACTCGGGCTTGATCATATTGGCGAAAACAGGGTTCAGGAACTTCTTTCAAAATATGACGACTACAATCTTGAAAGCTGTTCTCTGCAATTTATCGGTCATCTTCAAACTAATAAGGTTAGACAGATTATAGACAAGGTTGATTTGATTCAGTCAGTAGATTCGCTAAAACTTGCTAATGAAATTTCAAAGCAATCTTTAAAAATTAATAAAAAAACAGATGTATTGATAGAGGTTAATATCGGCAAAGAGGAAAACAAGTCCGGCATTTTTCCTGAAATGCTTGAAGAATTGCTTTGTCAGATTTCTGAAATGGACGGTATTTCAGTTAAAGGGCTTATGGCAATACCTCCAATTTGTGATACTTCACAGAAAATTTCTAAATTTTTTAATAATATGCATAATCTATTTATTGACATATCGCAAAAAAAATTAGATAATATAAGTATGACTATTCTTTCAATGGGAATGTCTTCCGACTACTATGAGGCTATTTTGGAAGGAGCTAACATGGTTAGAATCGGTTCTTCATTATTTGGTGCAAGAAATTATATATAATTATATAGGAGGAAAATATAAATGGCTGGTTTTGTTGATAAGTTTAAACGCATGTGGGATGCTCCTGATGATGAGTATGAGTATGATGAGTACGGTTATGCTGATGAAGGTGCAGATGACGGATATAATGACGAGCCCGTAAGAGAAAATAAAGAAAGAGATATGGGCGGCAGAAATAAAGTTGTGAACATAAATGCAACGGCAAAACTTCAGGTAGGAATTTTTAAACCTGAGCGTTTTGGTGAAGAAACACGTTCTATTGCAGATGAGCTTATGAAGACACATACAGTGGTTCTTAATCTCGAAGACACTAATAAGGATATGGCAAGAAGAATTCTTGATTTTTTGAGCGGTGTTGCGTATGCTAACCGTGGTAAAATTAAACGTGTGGCAACTAATACCTATATCATTATTCCAAGTAATGTTGATCTTACAGGTGACGATTTACTTGATGAGTTAGAGAACAGCGGTGTATACTTCTGATATTGACAGACAGCTTTTTTCAAAAATAGATGATGGCATTGAACTTTGCTGTATACGTCAAAAACCGTATTTTATCTTTTTTATGAGTGAACGCAAGCAATATATTGCACAGCAGTATTTAAAATCTGTCGGTTTTGATAATTATACTTTTTTTGGCGGTTATGAAAACAGTGAAAGAAAAATGCTTGGTTTATTTTTTAATGATAAAGACATAAAATGTTTTCCAATATATGCAATAGAATTTTCTTTTCGGAATTGTGATAAGCTTAACCACAGAGATTTTCTTGGTGCTTTGATGTCGCTTGGCATAGAGCGTGATACAATCGGAGATATTCTTATTGAGGACGGTAGATGTATTGTTTTTGTCAGAGAAGAACTCAAGGATTATATTACTTCACAAGTTTTTAAAATAGGAAATGTCGGAGTCAAAGTAAATATAGCTGATCTTTCAAAACTTCCGCAGGGAAGAGGAATGATTGAGAACAATTATGTTGTTTCATCTTTAAGGCTTGACAATATTGTTGCCGCTGTATGTAAGATTTCCCGTGAGAAAACAAGATCAATGATTTTGTCGGGAAATGTCTGCGTAAATTACTCAGAAGTGAAAAATGTCAGTTTTAATTTGAAGCCGGATGATATATTCACAATACGGGGAAAAGGTAAATTTATTTTAAGCGGTATTCTCGGCAACACCGGCAAAGGGCGGCTTAGAATTTCGGTAATATATTTTAGATAAGGAGTGTAGGTAAATGCTTACAATTGATGAAATTAAAAATATCAGCTTTAGAAAAGCAACGCTCAACGGCGGATACAGGGCTGAGGATGTTAATACATTTATTGACGATGTAATTGTGACCTTTGAGCAGCTTAAAAAGGAGAAAACAAATCTTGTACATAAAATCGATGTTCTGGCTACAAGAGTTGAGCAGTACAGAGCTGACGAGGAAACTGTACGAAATGCCCTTCTTGCTTCACAAAAGGTGTCTGATGCCTGTGTCAGAGAGGCAAAGGAAAAGGCAGCAAAAATTATCCGTGAAGCAGAATCTAAGGCTCAGGCTTTGCTTATCGATGCAAATAAAATGACAGCTGCTGAAAAAGAAAAATACCTACAGCTTCAATCTGATGCAGCAGAGTTAAGAAATGAACTGATATCACTTTACAGCAAACATATTAAAACAATTGATGAATTCCCTTCTGTTTCTGATGTTGAGAAAGCAAAAGATGAATTAGATAAAAAATATCCAACAGAAGAAGTTGTTTCTTCTTCTGTTGAGTCTGTACCTGAAGATGATGTTAAAATAGCAAATACTGTTGAAACAACTGAGTCTGTTACTTTGGAAAATGAATCTTCACCTAAACGTCAAAGCAAATTCAGCCATCTTAAATTTGGCGATAATTACGATGTTTCAGCTGACTAATTAAGAAAAAATACAGTTATTGGAGAGAGTAAATAAAATGTCCCAAGATTATAATTCTACACTTAATCTTCCGAAAACCGAGTTTCCTATGAGAGCAGGACTTCCAAAGAGTGAACCTGTTACTTTGAAAAATTGGGAAGACGAAAAGCTTTATGAAAATTTAATGAAATTGAATGAAGGTAAGCCATTATTTGTATTGCATGACGGTCCTCCTTATGCGAATGGCGACATACATCTGGGTCACGCATTAAATAAAATATTAAAGGATTTTATTGTCAGATACAAGAATATGGCAGGCTTTAAAGCTCCTTATGTTCCGGGTTGGGATACGCACGGATTGCCTACGGAGCTTAAGGCAAGACAAAAAGCCGGTGTTGGCAATTCTGCGGAAATTTCTATTGTTGAATTAAGAAAGATGTGTGAAGAATTTGTTAACGGCTATATTGATGACCAGCGTTCACAGTTTAAAAGATTAGGTATAATCGGTGAGTGGGATAATCCATATATTACGCTTAATCCTGAGTTTGAAGCTGAACAAATCAGAGTATTTGCTGAGATGGCTTCAAAAGGATATATTTATAAAGGTTTGAAGCCGGTTTATTGGTGCCCTGAATGTAAAACAGCACTTGCAGAAGCAGAAATTGAGTATGCAGAAGATCCTTGCTTTTCTATCTATGTGAAGTTTAAAACCAAAGACGATAAAGGCGTATTTTCTGCAATGGGTATTGATCCGTCAAAAGTAAGCTTTGTTATTTGGACAACTACTACATGGACACTTCCTGCCAATGTTGCTATTTGTGTCGGTCCAAGGTTTGAGTATTCTATCATTAAAACAGGCGATGAATATCTTGTTATGGCTACTGACTTATTTAAGTCTGCTCTTGAAGTTGCTGAAATTACAGATTATGAAGTTGTTGCTACAGTTAAAGGCAGTGAACTTGAATATATTACAGCTGCTCATCCGTTCCTTGACAGAGAATCTCTTGTGATTGTTGGTGAGCATGTTACACTTGAAAGTGGTACAGGGTGCGTACATACAGCTCCGGGTCATGGTGTTGATGACTACAATGTATGTCTTAATTATCCTGATATTCCTGTTATTTGTCCTGTCGATTCTAATGGTGTATTAACAGAAGAAGCAGGTCAGTTTGCCGGATTGACTACAAATGAGGCAAATAAGAATATTGCTGCATACCTTGATGAAGAGGGGTCACTCTTTGCTTTAAAGAAAATTGTTCATCAGTATCCGCATTGCTGGAGATGTAAAACACCTATTCTTTTCAGAGCCACCGATCAATGGTTCTGTTCAGTTGATGACTTCAAAGATGAAGCTGTTGATGCAATTAATAATGTCGAATGGATTCCCGCGTGGGGTCGCGACAGAATTACCAATATGGTAAGGGAAAGAAAAGACTGGTGTATTTCTCGTCAAAGAAAATGGGGAGTTCCGATTCCTATTTTCTTCTGTAAGGAATGCGGAGAAGCCCATATTAACAGAGATGCGATGATGGCTGTTGCCGATTTGTTTGAAAAAGAAGGCTCAAATGCATGGTATAACCATAGTGCAAAAGAAATTTTGCCTGAAGGTACCAAATGCGAAAAATGCGGATGTACGGATTTTGAAAAAGAAAAAGACATTATGGATGTTTGGTTTGACAGTGGTTCATCACATACTGCTGTGGTAAAAAAACGCAGTGCTCTTGAATTTCCTGCTGACCTTTATCTTGAGGGTAATGATCAATACAGAGGATGGTTCCAATCATCACTTCTTACTTCTGTTGCAACTACCGGTGAAGCACCGTACAAGACAGTTCTTACGCATGGAATGATTCTTGATGACGAGTCAAGAAAAATGAGTAAATCACTTGGAAATGGTATCAGCCCGCAGGATGTTATCAAACAGTATGGTGCAGATGTGTTAAGGTTATGGGTAGCTTCGACTGACTATCAGACTGATGTTCATATTTCAAACAACATTTTAAAACAGCTTTCTGAAGCATATAGAAAAATCAGAAATACTGCTAGATATATTCTGGGCAACCTTTCAGATTTTAATCCTGATAATGATATGGTTGAGCTTGATAAGCTTATGCCAATAGATAAATGGGCTATAACCAAATTAAACGCTCTTATTGATAAGGTTATTGAATCATATGATAAATATGAATTTCATATGGTATATCACAGTATTCATAATTTCTGTGTTGTAGATATGTCAAATTTTTATCTTGATGTATTAAAAGACAGATTATATACTGAAAAGTCAGACAGTAGTTCAAGAAGAGCTGCTCAAACAGCAATTTACCTGATTTTAGACGCAATGACAAAGATGATGGCTCCGATTCTGGCATACACATCAGATGAAATATGGAAATATATGCCCCACTCTTCGGAAAATAATGCTGAACATGTTATTTTTAATGAAATGCCTGATAAAGTTAATTTATCTGTAAATGATGAATTTATAGCATTTTGGGATAAAATCCACGAACTCAGAGATGCGGTTAAAAAATCGCTTGAAGCATATATTAAAGATAAATTAATTAAAAGTTCGCTTGAAGCAAAAATTATACTTTCAGCAGGCGGCAGTATGCTTGAATTTCTCAGAAAAGCCGAATCTGAACTTTGTGCGGCATTTATAGTCTCTGATATTGAAATAGTTGACAATGGCGGTGAACTTGAGATTTCTGTAACAAAAGCAGAAGGAGAAAAATGCGAACGCTGTTGGTCAATAAGCAAGACAGTCGGAGCTAACAGTGAACATCCAACAATTTGTTCTCGTTGCTGTGATAATTTAAAATAAAAATAACATAATTATAAACTATTATAAATCGGTGTGATTTTACGCACCGATTTATGTATTGGAGGTTTTATGCCGTTTATTGCTATTTTATTCGGTGCCCTTATTGCAATTGCTGATCAAGTTATAAAATATTTTGTTGCTTCTTATCTACAACCGGTAGGCTCAGTTGTGGTAATTGATAATTTTTTTAAGCTTACATATGTAGAAAACAGAGGTGTAGCTTTCGGTATGTTTTCTGATATGAAATGGCTTTTTATAATTTTAACTTCTATACTGCTTATAATAATAATTTATATTATGTTTAAAAAGAAACCGCATAACAAGATGTTCTATATTTCAGCTTCCCTTATTATAGGAGGGGGTATAGGAAATCTTATTGACCGTATTTTTTATGGATATGTTATAGATTATCTCAGTATATCATTTTTTCCGCCTGTGTGTAATTTTGCTGATTATTGCATTACAGCAGGTACGGTATTGTTTATTGTTTATATTTTATTTTTCTCAAACTTTGTAAGTTCTGACAAAAAGAAAGGGAAAACATAAATGACTGAACATAAACTTATTTCTGTTTCTGACGGCACAAGGATTGATAAGTATATTTCAGAGGCGAATATTGGACTTTCACGTTCAGGTGCAGTTAACCTTATTGATAAGGGTTCTGTCTTGATAAACGGAAAAAAAACTTTAAAGAACTATAAGTTAAAAATTAATGATGAAATAAAAATATTTATCCCCGATCCGGTTGCTTACGAGGCTAAAGCGGAAAATATACTGCTTGATATTGTATACGAAGATAATGATCTTCTTATTGTTAATAAGAAGAAAGGAATGGTGGTTCATCCAGCTGCGGGCAATTACGAAGGAACACTAGTGAATGCTTTGCTTTATCATTGCGGCAGCAGTTTGTCGGGAATCAACGGAGTTTTGCGTCCTGGCATTGTACACAGAATTGATAAAGATACAAGCGGGCTTCTTATTGTAGCAAAAAATGATTTTTCTCATGCACGACTTGCCGAACAGATAAAAGAACATACCTTTACACGCGAGTATGAAGCGATAGTAAGTGGCAATATAAAAGATGACAGCGGTACAATAGACGCTCCTATTGGAAGAAATCCTAATGATAGAAAAAAGATGTGCGTAACTGCGAAAAACAGTAAGAATGCAGTTACTCATTACTTTGTACTTGCGAGATATAAAGGTTACACTCATATAAAGTGTAAATTAGAAACAGGAAGAACTCATCAAATTAGGGTGCATATGGCTTATTTAGGTCATCCTGTTTCGGGTGACAAAGTTTATGGTATAAAAAATGAAAAAGTCAGTTTTGCCGGACAATGCCTTCATGCCCGCAAAATTGGCTTTATACACCCCGCAACAGAAAAATACATGGAGTTTATATCTGATTTGCCTGAGTATTTTAGCGATTATTTAAATAAGCTTGGTAAAATTAGCAAGTAAATTTAAAATTTTCAAAAAAAGTATTGCATTATTATTCTATTTGTGATACTATATATAAGCATTTGAAACTGTCGTTACTCTCGACGAAGTTCAAATAACGGCATTGCCGTCATTTTGATGAGATATTCCGCTGCTGTATAGTAAGAATATCAAAAAAATTAGGAGGATAAAAATGGACGCATTAAAGACTATTGCTGCCGGTTCGGTTAAGGAAACTACTCCGAAATTCAGCATAGGTGATACTGTTAAGGTATCAGTTAACATTCGCGAAGGCGAAAGAGAAAGAATTCAGATGTTTGAGGGTACTGTTATTGCTAAAAGAGGCAGTGGAGTAGCTGAAACATTTACTGTAAGACGCGTAGCTTACGGTGTTGGTGTTGAAAGAGTGTTCCCGCTTCATTCACCCAATGTAAAAGACGTGCAGGTTGTTCGTTACGGTAAAGTACGCAGAAGCAAGCTTTATTATCTCCGTGACAGAGTTGGTAAGGCTGCTAAGGTTAAAGAGCAAATTCGCAAGTAATTCTCTAACATACTATGAAAGGGACTTTTTAAGTCCCTTTTTTACTATCTTACTTATTTCAGCAGGTGAATAAATTGAAAAATAGAAATGATATTGAAGATAATTCTAAAAGAATGCTTGACTCCGAAGATATTAATATGTCTATGGAAATAAATCCTGATATATATTTTAAAGATAAAACCCCTTTAGATGACAAAAAATTTGTTGTTGCCAAAACAGAGGGCGGAATATCAGGTTTTTATGACTGGATCCGATGTATTTTATTTGCAATTTCTATTGTTATAGTCTGTTTGATATTTCTTTTCAGACTTGTTGACGTTGAGGGTCACTCAATGGATTATACTCTTGCAACAAATGACAAGGTAATTGTTACTAATCTTTGTTATACCCCCCACAATAATGACATTGTTGTGATTTCTCATGGAGCTGAGTATCAAAAACCTATTATAAAAAGAGTTATCGCAACTGAGGGCCAGTCAATTGAGCTTGACTACGAAAATGACAGAATTATTGTTGATGGTGCTGTACTTGATGAGTATTATATAGACGGGTCAACCTTTGGCGGTATTTTTGCTGATTATGATATTCCTAATGTTGTTCCTAAAGGAAAAATATTTGTAATGGGGGACAACAGAAAGGTATCAATGGATAGTAGAAGCAGTGAGATTGGACTTATTGATGTTGAGAATGTTATTGGTAAGGCTCAGTTTGTTTTATTTCCTTTTAACCATTTTGGATATCTTTATTAAATAAAAAATTTATTTTAAATTATTATTGTATTAAGCTTATTTCTGTTTTATAATAGAAATAAGCTTGTTTTTTTGGAGGAGTTTATGTCTTGTAATTCGGATAAAAATAAAAGAATACATTATAATATGAATAAAAGCAAATTGGTTAATTATTTATTTGACTTTACAAAAACAATTATTTTTGTTTTTGCAGTCGTTTCTGTAGTTTTTACATTTATAATCAGAGATGCTAATGTTGTTGGAAATTCTATGTGTGAAACTCTTCACAATAGTGATAAAGTGCTTATAACTAATTTTATGTATAAACCTAAGAGCGGCGACATTGTAGCAATAAATGCCGAAGATCAAATTGAAAAAAGAATAATAAAAAGGGTAATAGCAACTGAAAATCAAACTTTAAACGTAGACTATGAAACAGGCAATGTATATGTTGATGGAATAAAGCTTGATGAAAAATACGTGTCTTCATCTACAAAACAGCCTAAAAATTCTTTTGCCATACCTTATGTAATTCCAAAGGGATATATATTTGTTATGGGAGACAACAGAAATATTTCATTTGACAGCCGTGATGCAGAAATAGGTCTTATTTCAATAGATGAGGTTATAGGAAAAGCACAATTTATACTCTTTCCTTTTGACAGAATTACATATTTATATTAATTTTTGCGAAATAATTTAAAACTATAATTTTTAAAAAACAGCAAAATCACATAAAGAGTGGGTTTACACAGTAAACCTAATTAAATAAAAGGATGTACGAAAATGAGTGAAATGCAAAACATTCAATGGTTTCCGGGTCATATGACAAAAACGAAACGACAGATACAGGCAAGTCTAAAACTTGTTGATGCTGTAGCTGAAATTATTGATGCACGTATACCAATAAGCAGCCGTAATCCTGACTTGGCAAGGATTATTCAAAATAAACCGAGAATTATTCTAATGAATAAATGTGATATGGCAAATCAAACGGCTACTAAAATGTGGATAGATTATTTTAAAAATCAGGGAATAACTGCAATAGCAGTCGACTGTAAAAGCGGAAGGGGTTTAAATCAGTTTGCACCTTCTGTAAATAAAGTAATGAGTTCAAAAATTGAAAGACTGAAAGAAAAAGGAATGGTTAATCCTACTATAAGAATTATGATTGTCGGAATTCCTAATGTAGGAAAATCTTCATTTATAAATAAAATGGTAAAGAAAAACCGCGCAAAAGTTGAAGATCGTCCGGGAGTTACAAGAGGAAATCAATGGTATACTATTGCTAAAAATCTTGAAATGCTTGATACTCCGGGTGTTTTATGGCCTAAATTTGATGATAAAACAGTAGGTGAACATCTTGCTTTTACTGGTGCTGTAAAGGATCAGATTTTAGATATAGAATTACTTGCTGTCAGGCTGCTTGATTTTATTAAAAAATTGGCGCCTGCTGACTTCTTAACTCGTTTTAAGCTTGATAATACTATTATTCAATCTTTGGATTCATATGAACTGCTTAGAGTGATAGGCAAAAAACGAGGTATGCTAATCACGGGCGGTCAGATTGATACAGAACGAGCTGCAATAATGTTGCTGGACGAGTTTAGAAGTGCAAAGCTGGGAAGGATTACGGTTGAAATGCCTTATGGAGAATAGTATGGATTGGCTTGAATTTGAAAAAAAGGCTATTGAAAAAGGATATAAAGCTATCTGCGGAGTTGATGAAGCCGGCAGAGGACCGCTAGCGGGTCCTGTTTGTGCTGCTGCTGTTATTTTGCCTCAAAATGCAATTATTGAAGGAGTAAATGATTCAAAAAAACTTTCTGAGAAAAAGAGAAATGCTTTGTATGAAATAATAAAAAATACATCTCTTGCATATAGTGTTGCGTTTTCAAGTGTTGAAGAAATTGAAGATATGAATATTTTAAATGCTACAATGCTTGCAATGAAAAGAGCAGTTGAAGGACTCAAAGTGAGTGCAGATTTTGCAATGATTGATGGCAACCGTACTCCTGATTTACATATACCATGTGAATATATAATAAAAGGTGATGCAAAGTCAATGTCTGTTGCCTGCGCCTCAATACTTGCTAAAGTTACAAGAGACAGACTGCTTTATGAATATGCAAAAGAATATCCCCAGTATTCTTTTGATAAGCATAAGGGTTACGGAACAAAGGTTCATATTGAGGCGTTAAAAAAATATGGATCTTGTAAATATCACAGACAGAGTTTTCTTACAAAAATTTTGAAATGATGAAGCATACGACAAAGCAAATAGGTGATAAGGGCGAGTATTATGCTGCCAAATATTTAAAAAAACATAAATACAAGATTATAGAGCATAATTACCGTAAACCATATGGGGAAATTGATATAATTGCAGAGAACAATGAATGGTTAATTTTTGTCGAAGTAAAAACTCGCAAAATTAATTCTTTGACCGAACCATCTTATGCAGTCAATAAACAAAAACAGATTCGTTTAAAGAAGACTGCGTCGACTTTTATAGATGAAAAAAATATTGATAAAGCATGCAGATTTGATGTGTGTGAGGTTTATATTGACAGTGATAATCTTAGGATGATAAACATTAATTATATTGAAGATGCTTTTTAATTGGAGGAAAACTTATGCACCTTATTGATTTACACTGTGATACTTTATATAAATCTGTTATCAACAATATTTCGCTTAATGAAAGCTCAATGGACGTTAAACCTCTATCCGAAGACACTGATTTTCATAAGCTGCAATGTTATGCAATATGGATGCCTGATGATTTAAGCGGGGATGATTCGGAAAATCTTTTTTATAAAGCATATAATATGCTTGTTTCTGAGGCTCAAAGACTGAACATTAAACTTGCCGGTAAAAATGATTGCTGCAGAAGTCAATTTATAAACAATATAAATTCTGCGTATTTTACGGTGGAAAACGGATCAGCACTGAACGGCAAAATCGAAAATATAAAAAAGTTTGCTGATATGGGGGTAAAGATAATAACTCTCACATGGAATGGAAGTAATGATATTGGAGATGGTGCGAAAGTACATAAATCCCGTGGTTTAACAAAATTCGGCAAAACTGTTGTCAGTGAAATGGAGAGAGAAAGTATTGTAATTGATATATCTCATGCAAGTGATAAACTTTTTTATGATGTTATGGATATTGCAACAAAACCTGTAATTGCAACACATTCAAATTCAAGATATATCACAAATAACCTTAGAAACCTGACAGATGATCAAGTAAAAATAATTATAAACTGCGGCGGAATAATAGGGTTGAATTTTCATAATGAATTTCTTAACAATAATTCTGATAAAGCAAATATGTTTGACATTATAAAACACACGGAACATTTTCTGTCTATAGGAGCAGAGAATAATCTTTGTTTTGGCAGTGATTTTGACGGCTGTACCTTGCCGAACAGTATAAAAGGCAGTGAATCTATGGATGAAATATATGAAATGTTTTTAAGACATAATTATAAAGAAAGCGTTATAAATAAGATTTTTTATGGAAATGCGCTTAAATTTTTTGAAAACTTTGACATTCGGAGAATAATGTAGTAAAATATTTGATGTTTAAAGTCATTTGAAAGGAAGATTTCAATGTTATACAATAGCACACAGAATGCCAATGAAGTAGTATCTTCGGCACAGGCAATTTCACAGGGTATTTCTAAGGACGGAGGTTTGTTTGTTCCGCAGGAATTCCCAAAATATGATGAAAATACCTTTAGAGAACTTTTAAAAACAGACTATAAGGGAAGAGCAAAAAAGATTTTTTCTGACTTTTTAACTGATTTCACAGAAGATGAAATCAGTGATTGTGTAGAAAATGCGTATACTTCTGAAAAATTTGGCAGTGAAAATCCTGCTCCGATTAATTATTGCAGTATCGACGGAAAATGTCTTAATGTTCTTGAACTGTGGCATGGTCCTACCTGTGCGTTTAAGGATATGGCTTTACAAATTTTGCCTCATCTTCTAACTAAATCATTAAAGAAAACTTACGACGGGAAGACAGCAGTTATTCTTGTTGCAACATCAGGAGATACAGGTAAAGCTGCTCTTGAAGGCTTTAAAGATGTGGAAAATACAAAGATAATAGTATTTTATCCTGTTGATGGTGTTAGTCCTATGCAAAAGCATCAGATGGACACTCAGGATGGAAAAAATGTCAGGGTTTGTGCAATTAAGGGTAATTTTGACGATGCACAGACAGGCGTTAAGAAGATTTTTACAACAAAGTCAGTTTCAGATAAACTCTCTGCTGGTAATATGTTGTTTTCTTCTGCAAACTCAATTAACTGGGGCAGACTTCTTCCTCAGATTGTTTATTATGTTTCTGCATATTGCGATATGGTTAACGACGGAAAGATTGAATTTGGTGAGAAAATTAATGTTGTTGTGCCTACAGGCAATTTTGGCAATATTCTTGCTTCATATTATGCAAGTCTTATGGGACTTCCGATAAATAAGTTTATTTGTGCTTCTAATTCAAATAATGTTCTCACTGATTTTATAAATACAGGTGTATATGATAAAAACAGAAACTTTTTTACAACCATTTCTCCGTCAATGGATATTCTGGTTTCAAGCAATCTTGAACGTCTTTTATATAAACTTTCGGGTGACAGCGATAATATAACTAGAGAGTGGATGACAGCACTTAAGACGAACGGTAAATATGAAGTAACTGATGATGTTAAAGCTGTTATAAAAGATAAATTTTATGGCGGATACTGTGATGATCTTCAGACAAAGTCTACTATCAATGAGTTATTTACAAAAGCAAATTATTTATGTGATACTCACACTGCTGTGGCAATTAATGTATATAATCAATATGTAAAAGAAACAGGTGATAATACAGTATCACTAATTGCTTCAACTGCAAGTCCGTATAAATTCTCTAGGGCGGTTCTGGAAGCAGTAGCTCCTGACTGTACACTTCCGGAAACTGAATTTGATATGGTAGATAAATTATTTGAAATTTCAAATTCGCCTGTACCTGCTCCTCTTGCAAATCTCAAAAATAAATCATCAAGATTTTTTGACGTTACAGAGGTAAATGGAATGGAAAGCTATGTGCTTGGAGCACTGGAAATAGAATAATGGCATTGTTTGCAATTGCTGATTTACATTTATCTCTTGGTGAAAATAAACCTATGGATATTTTCGCAGGATGGAACGATTATGTAACTCGGTTGAAAAATAATTGGAATAAGCTTATTACAATTAATGATACTGTGGTAATCGGCGGAGATATTTCCTGGGCAATGAAATTGCATGAAGCTTATACGGATTTTAAATTTATAGATGATTTGCCCGGAAAAAAGATTTTTTTAAAAGGCAATCACGATTATTGGTGGGGGACAAAAAGTAAAATCGACTGCTTCCTTGCTGAAAACAGTTTGAATACAATTTCTATACTTTTTAATAATGCATTTGTGATTGATGATTATGCTGTATGCGGAACAAGAGGCTGGTTTTTGGAAAATGAAAAGGCAGAAGATATAAAAGTATTAAACCGTGAAGTCGGTCGGCTTGAAGCATCAATTAACTGTGCATTAGATACAGGAAAAGAGCCTGTGGTGTTTTTGCATTATCCACCGATTTTTGGCGGTACAAAGTGTGATAAAATATTTGATACACTCTTAAAATATAATATAAAAAAATGTTATTATGGTCATATTCATGGACAGAAAAATATTCGCAATGCCTTTGAGGGTAATTGTGATGGCATTGAATTTAAGCTTATTTCATGTGACAGATTGTCATTTGTTCCGATTTTAATCAGATAAAATCATAAATTAACTATTGGCAAATTATTCTTATTGTGATATAATTAGATGATTTTAAGTTAAACTAAATACTTAATTTTGGAGGATTATTGTTATGGTATTAAAGGAATGTACAAAAAAAGAAGAAGCTAACTCATATGAATTAGTAGTAAATGTTGACGGTGAAACTTTTAATAAAGCAATAAACGCTGTATATAAAAAACAGGTAAAGAACATCAACATTCATGGTTTCAGAAAGGGAAAAGCACCCCGCCAGATGATTGAAAAGATGTATGGATCTGAAGTGTTCTATGAGGATGCAATGCAGGATTGTTATCCGGAAGCTCTTTATGATGCAGCAAAGGAAGCAAATGTTAAAATCGTAAAAGTCGAATCTCTTGAGGCAGTTGAAGCAAATAAAGGTGGTTTTACCTTTAAAGCAAACATTATTGTAGAGCCTGCAATGGAGATTAACAATTATATTGGTATCGAAGTAACTAAAAAGTCTACAGAAGTAACTGATGAGCTTGTAGATGAAGAAATTGATAAAGTTCGTGACCGCAACTCAAGAATGGTAACAGTAGAGGACAGAGCAGCGCAGAACGATGATGTAGCAGTTATTGATTTTGAAGGTTTTGTGGACGGAGAGGCTTTTGAAGGCGGCAAGGCTGAAAATTATAACTTAAAATTAGGTTCAGGTAATTTTATCCCGGGATTTGAGGAACAGATCATCGGACATAGTGCTGATGAAGAATTCAGTATTAATGTAAAATTCCCTGATGATTATCAGGCAGAAGAACTTAAAGGTAAGAATGCTGAGTTTAAGATTAAACTTCATGAAATTAAGGCAAAAGAGCTTCCTGAGATTGACGATGATTTTGTAAAGGATGTTTCTGATAAGGAGACTCTTGCTGAATATAAGGAGGAACTCAAGGAGACTGTTGCAAAACGTCTTGCAGATGAAGCTGAAAAGGATATAGACGATCAGATTGCAAATAAACTTATGGAACTTCTTGAAGGAGAAATCCCTGATGCAATGTATGACAATCAGGCTGATGAAATGGTAAGAGAATTTGAGATGCGTTTGCGTTCACAGGGTCTTGACATGAACACTTATATGCAGTATATGGGTATGGATGCGAATTCTCTCAAAGGAATGTATAAAGAAGAGGCTGAGAAAAGAGTTAAATTAAGACTGGCTCTTGAAACAGTAGCCAAAAAGGAAAACATTGAAGTAACAAGTACCGATCTCGATGAAGAATACAGCAAAATGGCTGACGCATATAAAATGGAAGTTGAGAAGGTTAAAACTGCTGTTCCTGCTGAGTCTCTGACCGAAGATATTAAGGTAGAAAAAGCACTTAAGCTCATTAAGGATAAAGCTGTTATAAAATAATTTGAATAATTTACTTATATTTGCCAATCATTATTTAAGAAAGGTTTTGATTTAATGGCATTAGTACCGTATGTTGTTGAACAGACAAACAGAGGCGAACGTTCATATGATATTTATTCCCGCCTTTTAAATGACAGGATAATTATGCTAAACGAAGAAGTTAACAGTGCAAGTGCAAGTGTTGTTGTTGCGCAGCTTCTTTATCTTGAGAGCCAGGATCCAACTAAGGACATTAGTCTTTATATTAATAGTCCGGGCGGCAGTGTAACTGATGGATTTGCTATTTTTGATACTATGAATTATATAAAATGCGATGTATCAACAATTTGCATGGGTATGGCAGCCAGCATGGGCGCTTTCCTTCTTGCTGCCGGCGCAAAGGGTAAGCGTTATGCGCTTCCTAATAGTGACATAATGATTCACCAGCCATCAGGCGGTGCTCAGGGTCAGGCTACTGACATGGAAATTCATACAAGACATATTCTTGATATGAAAAAGAGACTGAATCAGATTCTTGCTGACAATACAGGCCAGCCAATTGATATTATAGCAAAAGATACTAATCGCGATAATTTTATGACAGCTCAGCAAGCACTTGAATACGGTTTGATTGATAAGGTTATTGAAAAAAGATAAGGTGAGGAACAGCTAATGGCTAATAAAAACAACGATAAGGATATTTACTGTTCATTTTGCGGCAAGCCTCAAGAAATGGCAGGTCGCTTGATTGCAGGCAATGGAGTTTATATTTGTGATCAATGCATAGAACTCTGTATGAATATTCTTAGAGAATCAGGTGAAATTGAGCAGGAGCGTTATAGAAACGATCATTTTGATTCTGCCGATTGTGAATCAACACCTATTCCCGAGCTTTTAAAGCCAAAAGAGATAAAGGCAATCCTTGATGAATATGTAATTGGACAGGAAAAAGCTAAGATTACACTCAGCGTTGCGGTCTATAATCACTATAAGCGTGTATTTTCAAAGGACGAAAGCGTTGATTTTGCGAAAAGCAATGTGCTTTTACTTGGTCCTACAGGTGTCGGTAAGACATTGCTTGCACAGACGCTTGCAAAAGCTCTTGATGTACCTTTTGCAATTGCTGATGCAACCACTTTAACTGAGGCAGGCTATGTCGGAGAAGATGTAGAAAATATTCTTTTGAAGCTTATACAAGCTGCTGATTATGATATTGAAAAAGCTGAACGAGGAATAATTTACATTGATGAAATTGATAAAATTGCCAGAAAATCTGAGAATCCTTCCATTACTCGTGATGTAAGCGGTGAGGGAGTTCAGCAGGCCTTGCTTAAAATTGTTGAAGGCACAGTATCAAATGTTCCTCCACAGGGTGGAAGAAAACATCCGCAGCAGGAATTTTTACAGATTAATACAAAAAATATTTTGTTTATTTGCGGCGGTGCTTTCGATGGACTTGAGAAAATTGTTGAAAAACGAAAAGGTTCTTCGGTAATTGGTTTTGAAGCGCTTGTCAGAGATAAAAAAGAGCTTGATGAAACTGACTGGATGAAAGATGTTATTGCACATGATCTTGTAAAGTTTGGTATAATCCCGGAATTGATTGGAAGATTACCTGTTATAACTGCTCTTAGCGGACTTGATGCGGACGCACTCGTAAAAATTCTTACTGTTCCAAAAAATTCAATAGTGCAGCAGTATAAAAAGCTTTTTGAGCTTGATGATGTTGAGTTGTATTTTGAAGATGATGCTCTGAGAGCAATTGCAAAGCAAGCTCAGGATCAAAAAACCGGCGCAAGAGGGCTTAGGGGGATTATGGAAGATGTATTGACGGAGCTAATGTTTGAAACGCCTTCTGATTCCTCAATTGATAAAATTATAATTACTGAAGATGTTATCAATGGCAGGGCTCAGCCACAGATTACCAGAAAAAAGGAATTGTCTCCGTCAGTTTCTGTTAATTTAACTAAAAAAGATGCAAAGAAGCGTCAAAAGCGTAACACAGCGTCTTAAAAAATGAGAACTAAAGCTGTATTGCACTTTCAATACAGCTTTTTGGTTTTATATACATATTACAAATCATAATTAATTATTTCTTGTAAATAGTATTAATTTTGAAAGGAAATACTATGGGCATTGATAAACAAAATAATATAACCTTACCTGTTTTGCCGCTTAGAGGATTGGTAATTTTTCCAAAAATGCTTATCCATTTTGATGTTGGAAGAAAGAAAAGTATAACAGCTATAAACAGGGCAATGAAGAATAATCAGCTTATTTTTATTACTGCGCAAAAAGATGCTTCTGAGAATGATCCGTCTATAATTGATTTATATAGCACAGGTGTTGTAGCAAAAGTAGTTCAGGTTTTAAAACAACCTGAAAATACAACAAGAGTTGTTATAGAAGGGCAATACAGGGCTGTTATTTCTACGCCGGTTTTTGATGAAAAATGTCATATTGCGGAAGTAAAACCTATTATGGAGGAAGAGTCCCATTTTACTGCGCGAGATTCTGCATTGATGAGAACTGTAAAACATGAATTTGAAAAGTATATGGAAGTTTCGCCCAAAATGCCGTCTGATATAATTTTTAAAGTAGCGTTGTGTAAACGTCCGGGTGAATTAGCTGATTTTATAATATCAAATATTATTTTGGATTATCATGTTAAACAATCAATTTTGGAGACTTTTTCTGAAACAGAAAGACTTGAATCTGTTTTAGATATTCTCGTAAATGAGAATTTTGTTTTGAGAATAGAAGAAGAAATTTCACAGAAAGCAAGACAGCGAATTGACGAGAGCCAGCGAGAATATTTCTTAAGAGAACAGAAAAAGGTTATTGAAGAAGAGTTAGGCGAAGATGATAACCCAATTGCTGAAGCAGAAATATACATGGACAAAATTGATCAACTGGATCTTGATGATAAATCAGCAGATACTCTTTACAAAGAATGCCGCAAGCTCATGAAGATGCCCTATGGCAGTCAAGAAGCTGCTGTTATAAGAACATATCTTGATATTGTAATTGATTTACCATGGAATAAATCAACAAAAGATAAGATAGTGATAGCAAAGGTTCGAAGAGAACTTAATAAATCACATTACGGTCTTGAAAAAATTAAAGACAGAATTATCGAACAGCTTGCCGTGAGAGTTTTAAATAAAAAGCAGAAGGGGCAAATAATTTGTCTTGCCGGACCTCCCGGCGTCGGTAAAACATCAATTGCTCAATCAATTGCAAAAGCTATCGGCAGGAAAAGTCAAAGAATTGCTCTTGGCGGAATTCGTGATGAAGCAGAAATCCGCGGTCACAGAAAAACATATATCGGATCAATGCCGGGCAGAATTATTAGTGCATTGCAAAATGCAGGTTCAAGCAACCCGGTGCTTATATTGGATGAGATAGATAAACTTGCAAGTGATTATAAGGGTGACCCGGCGTCTGCACTGCTCGAGGTGCTTGATATTGAACAAAATAATAAATTTGTCGATCATTACATTGAAATTCCTTTTGATTTATCAAACGTTATGTTTATAACCACAGCAAATAATATTGCTGATATTCCTGCACCATTGCGTGACAGAATGGAAATTATTGAAATCAACAGTTATACAAGAGAAGAAAAATATCAGATTGCTAAAAAGCATTTAATACCCAAACAGCTTGATGAATCTGGTTTTATATCTAAAGAAGTTAAGTTTTCTCAAAAAGCAATATATGCGCTTATTGATTTTTACACAAGAGAAGCAGGTGTAAGATCACTTGAAAGAATCATTGCAACCATTCTAAGAAAGTGTGCAGTGAAAAAATTAACTGAAGATATTAGCGAATTTAAAATTGACAATAAGACGGTCGAAGAATTATTGGGACATAAAAAATATTTAGTCGATAACATTTCAAAAAAAGATGAAATCGGTGTAGCAAACGGACTTGCATGGACTTCTGTTGGTGGTGAAATGCTTCCAATTGAGGTTGCAGTTATGGATGGTACAGGTAAGATTGAACTTACTGGTTCTCTTGGCGATGTGATGCAGGAATCGGCTAAAACAGCAATTACATGCATAAGAAGTCATGCATTAATGTTAAATATTGATCCTGATTTTTATAAAAATAAAGATATACATATTCATGCTCCTGAAGGTGCGGTTCCAAAGGATGGGCCTTCCGCAGGCATAACAATGGCAACAGCTATATATTCTGCATTATCCTTAAATTCAGTAAAACATAATATTGCAATGACTGGTGAGATTACATTACGAGGAAAAGTTCTTCCTATCGGCGGACTTAAAGAGAAAAGTATGGCGGCATTTAGATCAGGTATTCGTACTGTCGTAATTCCAAAAGAAAACGAATCTGATTTAGATGATATTGACAGAGCAGTATTAGAAAAAGTAAAATTTATTCCCGTAGAAAATTTTTCTGAGGTTATTGCAATTGCAGTAAATAATAATGTAAGTGCTACTGAAAATGAATGGAATAAAATTAATGTTTCTGCTGCGAATGCAAAAGATCCCCCAATGAATACTATTAGGCAATAAGGAGGATATCATGAATTTTAATGAAGTAAATTTTGAATTTGCCGCAGGACAAGTTAATCAGCTTCCAAAGTCTGATATGCCTGAAATTGTTTTTTCAGGTCACTCAAATGTGGGAAAATCATCATTAATAAATAAGCTTGTGCAAAGAAAAGCTCTTGCCAGGGTAAGTGCTCAGCCGGGAAAAACTGCAACTATCAACTTTTATAGACTCAGAGAATTTCGTATGGTTGATTTACCCGGTTACGGATATGCCAAGGTTTCCAAAACAGAAAAACAGCGATGGGCAGAGCTTGTTGAAGGTTATTTTGCTCAGGAAAGAAAAAGAGCGCTTGTAATTCAAATACTGGATTTACGGCATCCACCTACAGATGATGATTTGAATATGGTTGACTTTCTTTATAGAAACGGATTTAACTTTGCGGCTGTTCTCACGAAAAGCGATAAGCTTAAAAAAACTCAGTTTGAAAAACAGTTTAATTATTATAAAGATATTTTCAGTACAATTGAACATGTTCCTCTTATCCCATTTTCAGCTCAAACAGGTTTCGGAAATGATGAAATAAGAAAACTAATTGAGGATTCAATTGTAAATTTTAATAATACGGAGGTATAAATAATGTTTGTAAACGATTGCCTTAATGTTAATGATAAGGGACATCTTACAATAGGAGGATGTGATACCATTGAACTTGCAAAAGAATTCGGAACTCCGCTTTATGTTCTTGATGAAACAACTATCAGAAACACTTGCCGCTCTTATGTGAATTCATTTAAGAAATTTTATAATGGTAATGGTATGCCGCTATACGCCAGCAAAACTCTTTCGTGCAAAGAACTGTGCAGAATTGCTGCTGATGAGAATCTTGGTCTTGATGTAGTATCAGGCGGCGAAATTTATACAGCTGTTCAGGCGGGATTTCCTATGGAAAAGGTTCATTTTCACGGAAACAATAAAACTGCTGATGAAATAAAATATGCATTGGATGTAAATGTCGGAAAGTTTGTTGTGGATAACTTATATGAATTAGAACTGCTTAATAGCATTTGTGATGAAAAAGGTAAAAAGGCAAATATTTCCCTAAGAATCAAACCTGGTGTAGATGCACATACTCACAACTTTATAAGAACGGGTCAGATTGACTCGAAATTTGGATTTGCTCTTGAAACAGGTGAGGCACTCGATGCTGTTAAGAAATCTGTTACATATGAAAATTTATGTTTAAAAGAGTTGCATTGCCATATAGGATCACAGATTTTTGATATAGATCCGTTTGTTACGGCTGCTGAAATTATGCTTGACTTTATGGGGAGAATTAAAGATGAAGTTGGATTTATAATATCTGAACTCAATCTTGGCGGAGGCTTTGGAATTATGTATACGGAAGATGATGAGCCTGTTCCTTATGAAAATTATATGGAAAAAGTTTCTGTTGCTGTTAAATCAAAGGCGGAAGAACATAATCTTCCTGTTCCGTATATATACATTGAACCGGGTCGTTCTATTGTTGGCGAAGCAGGAATCACGTTATATACGGTAGGCGGAAAAAAAGAAATTCCTGATGTCAGAACATATGTTTCTGTTGATGGCGGTATGACTGATAATGTTCGATATGCATTATATCAGTCTGCTTATACTGTAGTTAATGCAGGAAAAGCAAATAAAGAACCGGATGAAATAGTTACAATCGCCGGAAAATGCTGTGAAAGCGGAGATTTGGTTCAAGAGCATACAAAGATAGCAAAGGTTGAGGTAGGAGATACAATCGCTGTTTTATCTACAGGTGCTTATAACTATTCAATGGCATCAAATTATAATAGAATACCGCGTCCGGCAATGGTAATGGTCAAAGATGGAAAGGCAAGAGTGATCATAAAGCGCGAAAGCTATGAGGATATTGCAAAAAACGATATATGATTAATATAATAAGTATAAAACAACCTGCTGTTCTTAATTGAACAGCAGGTTGTTTTTTGTTTGATAATAATTCTGTTTGTCAGTAACGGGGAAGGGGAAAGGGGTCATTTAATAAATTTCTCTATGCCAAGGATATAATCACTTGATACTTTATAAAGACAGCATAATGTTATAAGATGTCTTAAAGGTAAATCTCGTTTGCCATTTTCATATTTACTGTATTGTTCCTGCCTGGTATGGAGAATAAAAGCTATTTGCTCCTGGGTGTATCCGTTTTGTATTCTAAGCTGTTTTAATCTTTTACAATAATCCATAAAGTTACCTCTCAAATATTACTATTTGTATTATTAACATAATTATAACATAGTAATATGTGCGAATGCAACTAAAACTTTTGTTAGAAGTGTGTTGAAAACATCTTTTTGAATTATACAAAATATATTTCCACTGTTGAAAGTTCAAGAATTAACATTAATTTTAACATTATTTATCATTTGAAATTGCTGCAATTAACGGAATTTATCTATAATAAAAACAGACGATTTGCGATTTTAATTAAAAAAATTGCAGAAAATAGATAAAAACATAAAAAAATTCAAATTTTTTTAATATTTTTGCAGGAATCTTATAAAAGATATTGCAAAATTCTTTAAGATATAGTATTATAGATATGTCAACAAAGGTGTTTGCATATAAATCAAAAGAAAATGCACTTTTGTTATGTACATTTGTTTATGTTAATTTATTTAAGGAGGACTTAAAAATGTCTTATGTAAGTGAACAGCTTGAAAAGCTGAAAGCTAAAAATGCTAATGAGCCTGAGTTTATTCAGGCAGCAACAGAGGTTCTTACTTCTCTTGAACCTGTATTTGAGCAGAATCCTAAGTATCAGGAAGCAGGTATTCTTGAGAGAATTACTGAACCTGAAAGAGTTGTTATGTTCAGAGTACCTTGGGTTGACGATAACGGTAAAGTTCAGGTTAACCGTGGTTTTCGTGTTCAGTTTAACAGTGCTATCGGACCTTATAAAGGTGGTTTAAGACTTCATCCTTCTGTAAATCTCGGCGTAATCAAGTTCCTTGGTTTTGAGCAGATTTTTAAAAATTCATTGACAGGTCTTCCTATCGGCGGAGGCAAAGGCGGTTCTGATTTTGACCCTAAGGGTAAAAGTGATAACGAAGTTATGAGATTCTGCCAGAGTTTTATGACAGAGCTTTGCAGACATATCGGTGCAGACACAGATGTTCCGGCTGGCGATATCGGTACAGGTGCACGTGAAATTGGCTATATGTTTGGTCAGTATAAGAGAATTAAAAATGTATATGAAGGCGTGCTTACAGGCAAAGGTCTTAATTGGGGCGGCTCACTTGCTCGTACAGAAGCAACAGGTTATGGTCTTCTTTATCTTACTGACGCTATGCTCAAGGACAATGGCAAGAGCCTTGAAGGCGCTACAGTTTGTGTATCAGGCGCAGGTAATGTTGCTATTTATGCTACAGAAAAAGCTACTCAGCTTGGTGCAAAGGTAGTTACATTGTCCGATTCTACAGGCTGGATTTATGATGAAGAGGGTATTGATTTAGCTGCTATTAAAGAAATTAAAGAAGTTAAGAGAGCAAGACTTACTGAGTACAAGAACTATAGACCAAACGCTGTATATACTGAGGGTAAGTTCGATTGGTCAGTTAAGTGTGACGTTGCTCTTCCATGCGCTACTCAGAATGAACTTAATGAGGAAGATGCTAAGAGACTCATTGCTAACGGTTGCTATGCTGTTGCAGAGGGTGCTAATATGCCTACCACTCTTGAAGCTACTAAGCTTATTCAGGAAGCAGGACTTCTTTTTGCTCCTGGTAAGGCTGCTAACGCAGGCGGCGTTGCTACATCTGCTCTTGAAATGAGCCAGAACTCACAGAGACTTTCATGGACATTTGAAGAGGTTGATGCTAAGCTTAAGGGTATCATGGAAAATATCTATAAGAACATTTCTACAGCTGCTAAGAAATATGGCTATGATGGCAACTATGTAGTAGGTGCTAACATTGCGGGCTTTGAGAAAGTTGCAGATTCCATGATTCAGCAGGGTGTTTGCTAATTCCAGTTTTTAAATAATAAATTTACCGTATAATTCGCTGTGAATTATACGGTATTATTTTTTTTATATTGCATTTTTATAATTATAGTGGTATTATTATTTTAGATAATGAATTATACAAAAGAATTTTTATTTAGAAATTGAGGGATATATGCAATGTACCTAACAAGAATAATAGAAGATCAGACAAATAGAGCTTTGTGGGAGGTTAAAAATATTATTGACTGCGTTCCTAATGATTTATGGTATAAAAAATATTGTGATGCGCCAATTTGGCAGCATATTTATCATATGTTGCATTCGCTTGATAAGTGGTATATCAATCCGGCTGATTATTTTGAACCGAGCATTCATCAAGAACAACTCAACAATCTTGATATTATGCCAAACACGCATTTATCAAGACATCAAATTAATAATTATTATTTAATAATAAAAGAAAAAATTGAAAGATATGTTTTAGCTTTGACTGATGAAGAATTGAGTGCTGCGCCAAAGAATTGTGCTTATACAAGATTTACACTGATTCTTGCGCAATTTAGACATTTACATACTCACTTAGGTATGATTATGGGTTTTATAATTGATGATACAGGTATGTGGCCTGCGGTTCTTGGATTAGAAAGACCGATTCCCGCTGATGACAACTATAATAAATATTTTTAATCTTTTCATGCAGCATATTACTTTATGCCCTTCCCTTAACTATACAAAATATTCATTTTGTATAGTTGTTAGTTGCTAATTATCGGGCTTGAAACTCGTTTCCTCGTTGAGCAACCCATTACAATTGGATTATTAACTGTTTTTATTTAAAGGATGGTGATTTATAGTGGCTGTTTCTTTTCGTGATGAAGCCCCGCAAATTATTAAGGATTATCTTTTTTATCTTGAAACGATAAAACAAAAATCGCATAAAACTGTAGATGAATACTACATTGATCTTCGAACCTTTTTCAGATATATAAAGAAATCGCGCAGGCTTGTTTCTGATGACACCGAATTTGAGCAAATTAAAATCGATGATGTTGATATTAATTTGATAAAAACTATAACGCTTAATGATGCATATGCTTATATGGATTATCTTTATCGTGACAGAAACAATAAAAGCGCATCCAGAGCAAGAAAATGCTCAAGTCTTAGAGGTTATTTTGAGTATTTGTTTTCAAAAAGGCATTTGATTAGCACCAACCCTATCTCTCAACTTGAGACTCCAAAAAATAAAAAGACTCTTCCCAAATATCTTACGCTTGAACAAAGTATTGAGCTGTTAAATGCAATTGACGGACCCTACAGGGAACGTGATTACGCGATTGTTACGTTGTTTTTAAACTGTGGATTGCGTGTTTCGGAAATGTCGGGCTTAAATTATACTGATATTCGTAATGATAATACAATGAGAGTTCTTGGCAAAGGTAATAAGGAACGAATAGTTTATCTTAATTCAGCGTGTATTAATGCAATTAATGATTATATGAAGGTACGTCCTGCTGATGGTGTAAAGGATAAAAAAGCTTTGTTTATCAGCAGGAATCATAGGCGATTATCTGTAAAAACTATCCAGGCAATGGTATATAAATATCTTGCAAAAATTGGACTTGATGCTCAGGGATATTCCTGCCATAAGCTCAGGCATACAGCTGCAACACTGATGTATCAGCACGGAGGTGTTGATGTAAGAATTCTAAAAGAGGTTCTCGGACACGAAAATCTTGGAACTACTGAAATTTATACACATTTAAGTTCTGAACAAATGAAAAATGCAGCTAACTCTAATCCACTATCGAATGTAAAGAAAAAAAGCACAGATGATTGATTTATCTGTGCTTTTGCATTACTATGGTATTTTGTTGTAGTATTCATTTAATTTTTATTTATTTGTAGAGTTTTTTAATAAATGAAAATCTATATATTTAAATAGTTATCCAATATCTCTTCATTTTGCAACTGTCCACATCAATTATTTTTTCAAAGACTCCCCCATTTGCTTCGATATATGTAACTTTGAATTTAACTGATTTTTACTATGCCGCCAATATCAGTTAGAGGCATTTGATTACAAAGTGAAATGATTTTTTTATTATGTTTTTGACAAAAGTTTAAGATATGGTAATAATCGGGATGATTTTTTATATTTCCGAAGAATACGATTGTATTATCATCAAGGTTTCCTCCTGCACCGCCAATAAAGCCGTAATTATAACCGTCAAGTACAATATTTCCTGATGAAACTGATAACACCTCTACCCCATTTTCTGTCAGTGCTTTTTCAATTGAAGAATCAGAGGTTATAACAGCGTTTTCATTTACTACAAGTGTTGAGCAGCGTGTGTATCCTTGATTTACATTAACTGTATTTATATTATTTTCTACACAATAAACGGACAGGTTTTTATCAATTGCAGAAAGTTTTCCATACAAAGTTCCATTAAGATACAGAAAATTAAGCAATATATTTTCAGGGTACTTTTTTCCAGCTTTTTGTTTGCAGAAAACCAGTTTATTAATGGGTATTTTTTTTGCCAACTCAGTACATTCATTAAGAATAAAAATCTTGTCATTTATGTGTAAAATCTGCATATCAGCGTGTTTTTGTTCAGGGAGAGGAAATATGTTGACAGTATCACTTGCTATTACAGTGTGACCTAGTTTTTGAATCTCGTCTGCAAAAGATATATATTTGTCTGACATAACAAATGTACTCATTAACTTATTGCCTCAAATGCTTCTCTTATGTTTTTAACGCCTATAAGCTCTGCCTCATTACAGCTTACACCCTTTAAGTTGTGATGAGGCAATATTATTTTTGTAAATCCAAGTCGTACTGCTTCATTTATCCGCATCTGAGCCTGCGAAACAGATCTTATCTCTCCAGCCAGTCCGATTTCTCCAAAAACTACTGCTTTTTCATCTATAGGAGTGTCTTTCAGACTGCTGATCAGAGCAATTGCAATAGAAAGATCAATTGCCGGTTCGTCAACCCTTAGACCGCCTACTATATTTATATATGTATCATTGTTAGAAAAGAAATATCCTTCTCGTTTTTCAAGCACGGCAAGCAGCATGGATAATCGGTTATAGTCATAACCCGTTGCCATCCTGCGCGCATTTCCATAGCCGCTTTGTGTTGCTAGACCTTGGGTTTCTGCCAAAATCGGTCTGGAGCCCTCTATTGCACATGTGACACAAGTACCGGATACATTTTTTGGCCTGCCTGATAGAAGCATAACAGACGGATTTGCTACTTCATTTAAACCTTTATCTGTCATTTCAAATACGCCGATTTCATTTGTTGAGCCATATCTGTTTTTAACAGCACGCAATATTCGGCAAGTCATTTGTTTATCGCCTTCAAAGTGAAGAACTGTGTCTACTATATGTTCAAGTACTTTTGGCCCTGCTATTGAGCCTTCTTTATTTACATGACCGACAATAAACATGGGAATATCTAATACTTTTGCGGTTCTCATAAGCATATTTGTACATTCACGAACTTGCGTAATGCTTCCGGGAGAAGAATTTAAATCCGATAAATTCATAGTTTGTATAGAATCAATCATTACAAGGTCCGGTTTTATATCTTTTATTTGTTCACAAACGATTTCAACATCGGTTTCAGTCATAACAAACAGATTTGGCGAATTAACGCCCAATCTTATTGCACGAAGTTTAAGCTGTCTCTTTGATTCTTCTCCGGAGATATAGAGTATTTTTAATGTATCGCCTAGAAATTGGCAGATTTGCATCAGGACAGTTGATTTTCCTATGCCCGGGTCACCTCCGAGAAGGATAAGACTGCCTTTTACGATACCGCCTCCAAGCACTCTGTTAAGTTCCTTGCAGCCGGTATTGTAACGGTGTTCATCATCAGTGGTTATGTCGTTTATTGCGTCAGGTCTTGAGTATGATGAAATCACGCGGGATTTTACTGCAGCAGTATGTTTTGTGTTTTCTTTAATTTCTTCGTTCATGGTGTTCCATTCACTGCATGAAGGACATTTCCCGTACCACTTTGGTGATTCGTAGCCACATTCATTGCAAATATAAACACTTTTTATTTTAGATGCCAAATTTTTACTTCCTCTCAGTTGGTATTATAGTAATCAAGAAATCCTGTTACAATCGTGTATGAAATTTGTTTTTGATATTCTTTTGTTAAAAGTTTTTTGCATTCATCAGGATTGGAAATAAATCCGCATTCAACAATTACAGCAGGATTTTTTGTGTTTTTAAGCAGATATATGCCGCTGTCAGCCTTTTTACATTCACGTTCATTATTTGGCTGCAATTGTTTTTTTACAGATGATTTAATGCTCTTTGCCAGTATTTCGCTGTCTGGGTTATTTGGTGAATAAAAAATTTGTGTACCAAAATATTTACTTTCAGTAAATTTATTTTGATGAATACTGATTATAATGTTGTTCTCCTGCGAATTAAATATTTCAAGGCGCTTTTTCATATCTGAAACTTTGCGTGCTCGAATGGTTTCTCCGCTTGTATCCAAAGCCGAATCAGATTCACGTGTTTTTGTTACATTAAATCCAAGAAAGTTAAGAAGATCCGAAATGTCATTAGAAATTGTAAGATTAATATCTTTTTCAAGCACACCGTCAGAGTTGACGGCTCCACCATCCTCACCGCCATGTGGTGCGTATGTGTTAAGTTTGGTTCCTAATTTAAATTTAAAAATTCCAATTGATTATAATAATTCGTGTACCATTTTCCCCTTTTTCTCCTACAAATATACAATTAACAAATTCTTCAACAATATTTCGTGTTAATTCTTCAATATGTGAATATTTTAATATAATTTCCTTGCGATTATAAAGTTTATCACCATCTGATTTAAGTTCATTTATTTTATTCTGAAGAATATGGCATTCAGAATTTAACCTAATGATTTTATTATTATATTTTTCACTAAATGAAATATATTGATCCTTTGTTATTATGCCGTCAAGTTTATCTTCATATAATTTAGAAATTTTTTCTTCATTTGTATTTATCTTTTTTTGATAAGATTGCAAGAGTATTTGACAAGATTTAATTGTATCTGACCTATTATCTTCTAATGCAATTTTATCAATTTGGCAATATGTATCAATCAGATTATTAATTTGCTCCACAATTATGGCTTCAAGTTTACTGCCGCTTATGCTGCTCGTATTTTTACAGTTCATTGCACCGTTTTTGTATGAAGCACATTGAAGTCCATAGTAAGTTTTTGTTTTATCTTTATTGTGGTAGACATTTCTTTTCATTGCTCTTCCGCAAGATGCACATTTAACTTTGCTGGCTAAAACGGATAACTCAGATGTTATTTTACTGACCCGTGCTCTGCTTTGGAGTCTTGCCTGAGTTTTATTCCATGTTTCATTATCTATAATGGCATCATGAGCATTTTCTACTCTTATCCAGCCATCATTCGGAACTGCTTTTCGTTTTTTATTTTTATAACTTATGTTGTGGGATTTACCTTGAACTAGTGTACCGCAATATGTTTCATTTCTGATTATTCGATAAATTGTAGTATGCGTCCATAATCCCTGGCTGTTACTTTGTATTTCATTCGAATTAACATAGTTGCTGTTTATTTGTCGTTTATAAGAGGATGGATTTGGAATTTGCTTATTATTTAATTCCATAACAATTTTTCGATACCCCCACCCTTGTAAATACCAATTAAAGATAGTGCGCACAATAGGTGCAGTATTTTCATCCACGATTAAATGATTTTTATTTTGGGGATCAATTAAGTAACCATAAGGAGAAAATGAACCGGTAAATTCACCATGCTCTCTTTTGTGCTTTAGTGTTTTCCTGATATTTTCTGAAACATCTTCTAAGTACCATTCATTGATTAACCCATTTATTTGTCTGGCTTTTTTATTTGAAACATTAGCACTGTCAGCATTATCGACAACGCCTATGAAACGTATATTCCACTCAACAAACTTGTTATGAATGTATTTCTCAATCATTTCCATATCCCTGGAAAATCTTGACTGGGATTTACATAAGACTATATCAATATTACCAGATTCACAGTCCTTTATCATACGATTAAAATCAGGTCTTGATTTATCTATACCACTGTAGTCTTCATCGCAATAAATATCATATATATTCCAATTACGTTCAAAACAATATTCGCGTAACATAGATTTTTGGTTTTGTATACTTTCACTCTCATCTGTCTTATACTTCTTGTCTCTGTCCTCGTCAGAAAGGCGCAAGTATATTGCAACGCTTACCATTTTTTTGCCTCCGTATAATTATGTAAACAAATATGGTATAGTCGCTTAATACAGAACAACTATACCACATTTATGTATTCTTTTCAACTAATGCTATTTAAATATGTTAAGGTTTAATAATGATTTTTGTGCAATACGATAATTTATTATTTTTTCTGTTTTCTCTGTTATAATTTCTTTTAAAATATCGGTATCTTCATTTTTAGTATGACTTTGAATTTTGAATTCATCTATGCCATTTTTTTTCATAGATTAAACCTCCCTAAGTGATATATGATAATATATGATAAATAGATATATATATTCCTGAATAGTTTATGCTTGGTTATTATGCATAAATGGGTTCTGTGGAATAAAAATACTTTTCACAGAATAAAACAGATTGTTCAAAAACAGCTTTTGATTTAAGTTATAAAGATTTTCACTATGATATTTTATATTCTGAAAATGAACCGTTTTGTGCTGTTGCCTCATATGACTTTATAGCTAAAAACACAAAACAGAATATTCTTTCACATATAAATAAAATTAAAGTAACAACATTTTACAAAAAATAATCCGCCCTGCAAAAGTTAACTTTTGCAGGGCGGTATCTCTATGTAATAGTAATAAAATAAACTATGCTGAAATAAATCTATAACATAGTATGATTTGTAAATTATTAATACAATAGTATATTTCACTGATATATTTTACAAAGGTTACTATGTCGCTTTGGTCATCAGTAACAAATATTTTATTACCGTTTGAATACTCAGTTATATTTTTATTTTTTATATACTTTAAATTTTTTATCTTCAAACATATTTCCTCATCGGTTAAAATCAGTTGTTTATTTTGAGAATCAAATTTATAATGAAACTGTGCATAAACTTTGTTATCAGATTCATTCCAACCATCGCTTATATCCAAATCTTCTTCTTGAAATTCAATAAATGTAATTATATCACCAAATTCTAATAAGGTAAAAGCTTTATAGATATTTCGATCTATTTCTATCATTTGTACTTCTAACATTGAATGATGATTAGATTGCTGTTAAACCGATATGTAAAACCAATTATGATTTATTGCGGAAACATTGCCGCTTACGGAATAGGTGCATGTATTTTGTGCATCATCACTGTTGACCGTTGAATATTATTGGAATTATCATATGTATAGTATTACAGTATGTACTTCTTTTATATAATTCTGATATAGATTTATTCCTTTTTCACATATTCACGCCACTTATATTTTTCATAGTCGGGATACAGGTTAAAAAATTCATTTTTACTGTATTTATTCAGTTCATAATCAGTTACAGCAACTCCAATATCTGTTTCTGGTACTTTATAATCATTTATGTTAAAAACATAGTATTGATCGTCAAAAAGAATTGCTAAATTACCATTAAAACATGCCCATTTATCAAAATCTCCTTTAAGAATGGTATACCAACTTTTCGAGTTTACTCCTTTATCTTTTGAATTACATAGAATACTAAGTTCATCCTGTAAAAAAGAATCATTCATTAATTTTACTTTATCTGAAAAAATACAAGTATCCCCGCCAATAACACTGTATATAATATAATCATTTTCTTTATCTGTATAAGTGTTATCTAATAAACTTATACCGCAGGCAAAAAAGTTAAGTATAATAATGATAAAAATAAATATACAAAAAATAAATATACCGGAAGCAATAGCAAATTTTTTAAATGCTTTTTTCATACAGATTCTCCTTAATCTTTCTTATTACAAATTATTACTAAAGCTTGCGGTTTGCCGCCCAGATACTAGTTAATCAATTTTAGTATAACTATCATGTTCCATCCCCCCGAAAACTATTTCTTCTGTAAAGTATTGGTAGCCACCATACCTATAATATAAGCGATAGTTACACCAAATACCATTAATATATGTTTCTTTATCGTATAATTTTTTATTAAACTCATTCTCTAAGTTTTCACTATTCTTAATAACATTTTTATCTACTCCTTCAGCCTCAATACTTTCCATAATTAGTTTTGGAGTGGTTTTTTCCTTAATAATATTAGACAATATAATAGAAACTACATCTCCAATTGAATTATCCAGATTGCAAATTTTATCTGCCTCCTGAAAACATCTTGACAAGGATACTTTGTATTTTTCATAACCATCATCATTTTTTTTAGAAAATGGAGACAGTTCATCGGGTAATTGATTGTATAAATTAAAATTTACAGATGACATATCTTCTTTGAAAAATAAAATAATAGTACCTTCTCTGTATTCATTATTCCAATCGAAAACATCCATATTCTTTTTGTAATCATACAACTTATCTATATAGTCATTAAAATGTTCTCCTGTTTCTTTAACAGAAATAGTATTAATATTACTTTTATTTGTTGAACAAGAGCTGCTAAGTAAAAGAATGAAGGATATAAAAATAATACTTAATTTTTTCATATAATACCTCTTTGTTAATAGTAATAAGTAAAAGAACAAGTCCAATAATACTCTGTGAGCAATCCACAGCGTTGCAAAGTCAATCCTAAATTATTTGCAGTATTTCCAAAATTAAAATTCCCATTTTCAAAAATATTTCTCCATTGCGTAAAATCATATGTATCACTTAATATTATTTTTAAATATCGTTTACCATGGTAAAACTTTTCATGTACAAATATGGAGCAGTGTTGTACTGCATAATATAAATCTCCAGTTTTAAATTCAAAACTATTTATTTTTTTATATCCATGATGTTTTTTAACTTCTTCTTTCATTGTTTTTATAAACCCTGGATATTGAATAAGTAATGAAACCCCATTTTACCTAGATTTTGTTTTCGCATATAATCCAATGCAGCACAAGGTCTACTATATTTTACTTGTACATATACCAATGCATTATAAAACTTTGAATTATTTTTCTTTAATGTTCCAACTCGTAAAACTCCGGTACTAATATGCATACAATTACATTTTAATATATCGTATTCAGGCATTTTATGACTAATAATCATTGAATATGGTTCATTATATGTTTTTGACTTATACTTATATTTATTGTTTTTTCCAAATCTAAATTTTGTAGTTTTTATTTTATGATTTTTTTCATAGTTATTAAAATCTTTTTTTATTAGATTTATACATTTTGTAAAATTACCACTAAATCTAAGGGACATTGTATAATTTTCTTCATATTTTAATTTGTTATATTTCCCTTTCTTTATATCGTTTTTATAAATTGTATTCCATTTTTCAATTCCTTTTTTTACATCACTATCAATTTTTGCCAAACTAGTAGTACCAAGAAATATTAATTGCATACTATAAGGACCGTAGTAAAAATACCACCAGAACCCGGGCTTTTCCTGAATTAAAAGTGAAGTGTGACCTTGCCAAAGAGCACTGCTAGGAGATTGAATCCACCAAGCATCCTTACCGGTTACATCATATCTCATTACCCTATTTTAATGTATAGTGATAATAATATTTTTTCCACCACAAAGAACCGGTTGTCCTTTGGTTTTAATTACATTGCCGTAATCATCATATGTTGTTATGCTGTCATTAGGCGCTGTTTCAGTTACTGTTTCATAATATGTTGCGGGCTGGATTTCTTCTGCTTCGGGTGCTGTTGTTTCTTCTGACCATATTTCAGCGTTATCATATGCACCGGCTTGTCCGTTAATGGTAACTGTACCATTTTGAGCGGTAATTGCCTTGTTTTCATTTGTCAGCCAGTATT
>CAJUGO010000008.1 GCA_910585865.1 uncultured Ruminococcus sp.
AAGTCAAAAACTCGAAATCAGGTTATCCTGAATTTCGAGTTTTTCTACGGCCTGAAAGCATTCTCTCTTAAATAAGAGAGAATGCTTTTTTATATTGTTAGTTCTGAATGAGTAATGTAAATGAATATAGTACAGCCAAAATATATTATGTATTATGGCATATCAATCCAGTATGGATCTACCCATTGGCCTGTAGTTTGATTCCATCTTCTGTACTGTCTCTGACCGTTTGGACCAGTACGGTATTTTTTAATAATAGTATCCCGTGTGTTGTCACCAGGAGCCATAGATGTTGTAGATATACCCGGATCTTCAGGCTGAGCTGCGGATGCGGCAATTGCACCGCTTGATAAAAGCATCATTGCAGCAATAGCTGTAACTAAAATTCTTGTTGCATTTTTTTTCATATAGGCTACTCCTTGTCTATTCTTCTTTAATTGTCTTAAGGTAATTGTAATAGCCCTCTTTAATATCTTCTTTTGGAATTTCTACAGAATTTTCTTCAGTAATTTTAAATTTCTTTGACGGGTCATATGCTTCAAAAACCAGATAATATTTACCGTCTTTTGTAAAATAAACAAATGAATTAGTTTCATCCAAAACTGTCCAGTCGTCAGTATCACCGCCGTCCTCTACAACATCAGCAAGACAATCATCGGTCGAAATATCCCAGGCAGGATAAATCATAAATGTGTATGATGTAATAATAACAACTGCAATAGTAACAATAAATCCGCATATTGGTGCGGTAGTTTTAAAACTGTGGCAGTTTGGGTTGATGATAAGACTTATACGCTGTTTAATACGGCTTTCCTTTTCGGGTTTTGAAAATTCCATACCAAGCAGTGCACTGTTAAGGTATCTGTTGTTATTTAATTCTGCAGTCTTATTTCTCATTTCATTTACGAGTGTTTCTGCATACTCAACTCTCTGGATATCAGAAAAACCTTTAAGTGCTCTTTTATCACATCTAATCTCAAGGCAGGCTACTAAATCCTTTTTTAAGAGGTGGACTAAAGGATTCCACCAGAAGAATGCACAGTAAAACTCAACCAACAACTTAACTATAATATCCTTATTTTTAATATGACAGCATTCATGACGGGCTATGTAATAGAACTCTGTATCACTGTAATCGTTAACAGGGAAGAGTACAACGGGTTTAAAAAATCCGTATGTCATAGGCGACTTTATTTTGTCAGTTACAATAAGAGATACTTTGCGTTTAATTTTGCAGTCTTTTGCAATTTTGTTAAGCATATTGCTTTGTTTGCTGTCCACAACAGTCGGTGAAGCAGTAAGAACTTTAATAGCTTTAAAATATTTTCGCAAAAATCGAAAAATATATATAATAATTCCGGCAATCCACACAGCCACCAAGAGGTTAAGCCAGGTGAATTGCGGAACGAAAAATTTTGCCCGATCAGGTGTAAGAAACTCCATTATTCTGGGAAAGATATAAAAATCATTGATTTCATAAGTGTAGTACTTAATTTGAAGAGGGACTGTCATTCTTAAAAATGTTATGGCATAAAGCGCAAGCATCAGATATATGCCGAAAATGTTGGCAATTGCTTCTTTTTTTCTGAAAAAATATATGAGCACTGCCAATATGCTGCTTGCAAAAATTGAAGATACGACAGAGTAGAAAGTGATAATCATTTACTTAATTCCTCACGGCGCTTCTTAAGAAGTGCCTCAAGCTCGTCAAACACCGCCGGATTCTCAGTTTGTTCAATGAGCTCAGAGAAAAGTGTCGGAATATCACTGTCATCAAAATTCGGTCTGTCGGAAATCTGCTTAATTGCATAAGCGTCCTTTGTCATTGTAGGAATAAAGGTACGTGCATAGTTTTTGGTCATCTGCTTAACGCCTACTACCTTTATCATTTCTTTTTTGAGCAATGAATTAATTAAAAGATTAATGTAACTTTTTTTCCATGATTTATTTACTGATTTTTTTACGATTTCTGAACTTGTCAGAGGTTCGTCTAAATCCCATAATAAATACATGATTTCTTCTTCACTTTTAGTAAGCATAATTTACCTCCAAAATTTTAATAAATAATATTAAGTTATTGACTCAACATTATTATAACCATAATTACCGATATAGTCAATAAAAATCGCGAAAAATTATTTATTTTTATTTTAAATGTTACTTTTTGTAACATTTGGAATTTTACATGATAAAAATCTGGAAAGTTAAATATTATAATAATTACTGGAAATATAAGGAAATAATAAAAAACTGCCTTGTAATGTACAAGACAGTTTTTTATAAATTTTAATTTGAATTTAACCTGTTATAAAGAATAAAAATGTAAAAAACAAATTACTTTTTTCCTGTATATATTCCCCTTATATTTCTTTCGGAATATTGAATAAGATTAAAGAGTGATGATGCGCCTTTTTCAAAGTATGTTGAAATAGTATCGGGTGAAAGTGAAAGCAAAAGTTCCTGGTTTTCTATCAGTTCATTTATCATTTCGAGGTCGAGTATCATAGATGCGCTGCAAAGATTTCGATAACGTTTTGAATCAACTGAAAACATTGCCTGTGAGTTGCTTTTTTCTGAACTGTAAATTGTTCTGAAAATTACATATTCTGCGCTCATAAGATAGTTGCTTACAGCGTTTGTGAGTTTTTTACTTCCGATTTGAGCAAGCAGATCAAAAATTACCGATGTTGTGTTCATCAACAGTTTTTTATTGATTTGGTTTATTACATTGCCTTTTATGTGGCTTATTTCATTGTTGTCCGGTATATCATCAATACTGATTGCCGCAACACTGCGCTGTACAGTCCGCCCCAACAAATAATCGCATGAAACCTCATAGTATTCTGCCGTTTTCACAAGAAAATCAAGTCCGCATTCTCTTATTCCTTTTTCGTAATGAGACAGCAAAGCCTGAGAAATCCCCATGTCAGCGGCAACCTGTTTTTGGCTTAAATCTCTTTCTTTGCGCAGAAAGGTAATGATTCTGGGAAAATCTTTATTCAAAACTTGACACCTCATTTTTATAAATAGTATAATAGGTTTATTGTATAATTTCTTATTGCAGAATTAATTATACTGTAAGTATAAACTAAATCTATTTTTTTGTAAATAATTATCGGAGAATATTATGAAATCATATGTTATTCATTTAATCAGACATGGTGCAATTGATGATACGCTTGCCGGAAAGTACATAGGCACAACAGACCCGCCTCTTTCCGTCAAAGGAGCAGCAGCGCTCAGAAAACTTGACTGTGAGTATAAATATCCCGGTACTCAGGTTGTTTTTACCAGTCCCCTGAAACGGTGTACGGAAACCTGCAAGATTTTGTATCCCCAACAAAATCCGCTTTCAATTCCGCATTTGTGTGAGTACAGCTTTGGTGAGTGGGAAGGGAAAACCGCTGAAGAACTAAAATTTGATCCCGATTTTGAAAAATGGCTTGCAGGAGATACTTCTGTTAAACCACCCAGAGGAGAGAGCAATGCTGATTTTACACGAAGAATTTGTAAAATGTTTGAGAGTATTGTTGAGGGATTAATGAAAACAGGTACGACAGAGAGTCTTATTGTAAGTCACGGGGGAGTAATCATGACATTGCTTGCCGTATACGGACTTCCGCAGGCGAAGCCATTTGAGTGGACTATGGATAACGGATTTGGCTATTCAGTGAGGATTACGCCTATGCTGTGGCAGCGTGACAAAGTATGTGAGGTGTTTCAGACAATTCCACTTCCTGCTGAAAAGGAAGATTAATATGCAGCTATATAAAAATATTAAAAAAAGTTTTTGTTTAGATTGTAGCGTAGTTTACAATCTTTTACAGTGCAGTATGCAATAATATTAACCGTATAAATTTTATAGTTTAAGGAGAAATAATAATGGCAGATTATAAAATTACATTGCTCAAAGGTGACGGAATTGGTCCGGAGATAGTTAATCAGGCTGTCAAGGTGCTTGATGCCGCTTGTGATAAGTTTGGATTTACAGTAGAATATGATGAAGCGCTTCTTGGAGGGTGTGCAATTGATGCGGCTGGTGTTCCGCTTCCTGATGAAACAATTGCAAAGTGCAAGGCGTCAGACAGCGTTATTTTAGGTGCAGTAGGCGGTCCTAAGTGGGATACACTCCCTGGTAATCAGCGCCCCGAAGCAGGACTTCTCGGAATAAGAGGAGCTCTGGGACTTTTTGCAAATCTTCGTCCGTCTGTTATTTTCGGTTCGCTGAAAAGCGCATCGCCTATTAAAGATGAAATTATTGGCGGAAATCTGGATATAATGATTGTACGTGAACTTACAGGCGGTATATACTTTGGAGAAAGAGGCAGAAAAGAAGTAAACAGTATTCCAGCTGCATGGGATACTGAGATGTACTCAACAGAAGAGGTTGAAAGAATTGCAAGAGTAGCTTTTGACCTTGCAATGAAGAGAAATAAAAAGTTAACAAGTGTTGACAAGGCAAATGTACTTGAATCATCAAGACTTTGGAGAGAAACTGTTATAAAGGTTTCTGAGGAATATCCGGAGGTTGAGCTTAATCATATGTACGTAGACAACTGCGCAATGCAGCTTGTAAGAAATCCGCGTCAGTTTGATGTTATTGTAACATCAAATATTTTCGGAGATATCCTTTCGGACGAGGCTTCCATGATTGCCGGTTCAATCGGTATGCTTGCTTCAGCAAGTCTTTCAGGCGGAAAGCTGGGACTTTATGAGCCAATCCATGGTTCAGCACCGGATATTGCAGGTTTGGGTATTGCCAACCCTCTTGCAACAATTCTTTCGGTTGCAATGATGCTTCGCTATTCACTTGACCGTCCTCAAGCTGCCGATGCTATTGAGGCGGCAGTTGCAAAAGTTCTCGAAACACACCGCACTTCCGATATTTATGAAGAGGGCTTAATTAAAGTGAGCTGTGAAGAAATGGGCGATCTTGTTTGTAAGGCGCTTTAATCTAAGGAGAAAACAATGCAGTTATATGATATGCACTCTCACATTTTGCCAGGATTTGATGATGGTGCAAAGACGATTGATATAGCGCTTTCTATGCTTAATTGTCTAAAAAAACAGGGTGTTGCAAATGTTTGTCTTACACCGCATTTCTATACTAATGAGATGAGTGCGGAGGATTTTATAAGCAGCAGGGCAGAGTCATTTGAAAAGTTTAGACCGTATTTGCCCGATAATATGAACATTGTACTGGGAACAGAAGTTTATGTAACAAGATATTTGTTTAGCAACGATGATTTATCCGGTCTTACTTACGGAAAATCCAACTATATTCTAACTGAATTTGCTTATAACTCTTCTTTTTCAAAAAAGACAATGGAGTATATTAACAATCTTATTGATATCCACGGTCTGATTCCGGTTTTGCCTCATATTGAGCGTTACCATACACTTATCAACGATCCTGCACTTATAAGAGAGCTGAAAAATATGGGCGTTATAATGCAGACTAACGTTTCAAATTATGTAAAGAAAGCACCCATATTTAAAAGACATAAAATGATTAAACTGGTTGGCGCGGGACTTGTTGATATACTTGGAACAGATGCTCATTCATTTGAGCATAATAATCCCGAGCTTTATTTGCAGGCAATTAAGTATATTACAGAAAAATGCGGACAGCGAAGAGTAAAAATAATGATGAATAAATCTGAAAAGATTTTTAATGCTGCAATGGGAAAAACTGAATAACAGGTAAAAAATAACACCTCTGCCGCATATGTATGACAGAGGTGATTTTTTTGCAAAATTTTACAGACAATCAAATATTTGAAATGCTTTACAAATCAAAACCTGATGCAATGGCAAATATTACCGGATCGAATTCCTATCCGGATATAAATGGAACTTTAAAGCTCTATCAAACAGATACGGGAGTATATGCCGTGGCATTGGTATACGGATTGCCAAAAGGTATAAACAAATGCAACAAACCGGTTTTTGCAATGCATATTCACAATGGTGCAGGATGTTTAGGAACCAACGAAGATCCTTTTGCTGATGCAGGTACACACTATAATCCCGACAATTGCAGTCATCCTTTTCATGCAGGAGATTTGCCGCCGTTATTTTCAAATAATTCGTTTGCTTGGACTGCATTCCTTACAGACAGATTCAAAGTAACTGATGTTGCGGAATTGCCTGTTATTGTTCATGCAAAGCCTGATGACTTTACCACTCAGCCTTCCGGAAATTCAGGTGAGAAAATAGCCTGCGGAATAATTGAGCCTGTATGATATTGGCATACAATAAAGATATTTATAAATTTTTGCATATTTGCATATTATAAATTAAATAACATATTTTTCATTTCTCAAAAAACCGACACCCAAAAGTCAGATCTAAAACTGACAATTGGAAGTCGGTTTTGTCTTAGAGAATATCAATATGCTCGCCGCTTAATGCCTTGTTCATACTTCGCACAGCACAGAATTTGCCGCACATAGAGCAGGTGTCATCGTGTTCAGGCTTGCGGTCATCTCTTATTTTCTTTGCTGTTTCGGGGTCAATTGCACATGCCCACTGAGCATCCCAGTCCAGCTTCCGTCTTGCGTCAGCCATTTTGTCATCAATTTCTCTTGCGCCTCGTACGCCTTTTGCAATATCGGCGGCATGAGCCGCAATTTTGGATGCAATAATACCCTGTTTGACATCATCTACATTAGGTAGTGCAAGGTGCTCGGCGGGGGTAACATAGCATAAAAATGCAGCTCCCGAAGCAGCTGCAATTGCCCCTCCGATTGCGGATGTAATGTGGTCATATCCGGGAGCAATATCTGTAACAAGAGGACCGAGTACATAGAACGGTGCGCCGCCGCAGATTGTATTTTGTATTTTCATATTTGCCGCAATCTGATCCATAGGCATATGACCTGGACCTTCAACCATAACCTGGACATCCTTTGCCCAGGCTCTTTTTGTCAGTTCGCCAAGTCGTATAAGTTCTTCAATCTGACATACGTCGCTGGCATCAGCCAAGCATCCAGGACGGCAGGCGTCGCCAAGCGAAATTGTGACGTCATATTCACGGCAGATTTCAAGTATTTCGTCAAAGTATTCATAAAACGGGTTTTCATTTCCTGTCATGCACATCCATGCAAATACCAGTGATCCTCCGCGTGAAACAATATTCATTTTTCTTTTATGATTTTTAATCTGTTCAATTGTTTTACGTGTAATTCCGCAATGCAGCGTAACAAAGTCAACTCCATCTTCAGCATGGAGTCTAACAACATCAATAAAGTCCTGTGCCGTCAGTGAGTCAAGGTCACGCTGATAATGAATAACGGAATCGTATACCGGTACTGTGCCAATCATTGCAGGACATTCGCTTGTCAGCTTTCTTCTGAAAGGAATGGTATTGCCATGGGATGAAAGGTCCATTATTGCATGTGCTCCCATATTAACAGCTTCCATAACCTTTTGCATTTCAATATTATAATCTTTGCAGTCACGGGATACTCCAAGGTTGACATTAATTTTTGTTGTCAGCATAGAACCGACTCCCTGCGGGTCAATACATTTATGGTTTTTATTTGCACATATTGCAACCTTGCCTTGTGCAACCAACGGAAGCAGTTCTTCTGTTGTCATTTTTTCTTTTTTTGCCACAGCTTTTAGTTCTTTTGTGACGATACCTTTTTTCGCTGCATCCATTTGAGTAGTATATTCTGCCATTTTATTCAGACCTTTCTGTCATTTTATAGTTGTGCGCCAATGGTCCGTTTCCTTTTCCAAGGTCAAGACCTGCTCTTAGTGCACCTGTTATGTATTTTTTTGCTTTTCTGACGGATTCTTCAAGAGTTTCACCCAGTGCAAGATAACTTGCTATTGCACTGGAAAGTGTACATCCGGTACCATGGGCATTTGAATTATATACTTTTTCTGCTTTGTACCAAATTATATATCCGTCATGGAATAATATGTCGTCTGCATTATTTAAAGAGTGACCGCCTTTGCAAAGAACTGAACAACCGTACTTTAAGCTAATAATTTTTACTGCTTTTTCCATATCGTTGCGGCTTGAAATTTTGGTGTCTGAAAGTATTTCTGCTTCAGGTATATTAGGAGTTATTAAATCAGCTATAGGGAAGAGCCGTTCTTTTGCCGAAGTAACAGCATTGTTGCTTGCCAATTTTGAACCGCTTGTAGACATCATAACGGGGTCTACTACAATATTTTGGGCATCATATTTTGTTAGTTTATCTGAAATTACCTTAATCTGCTTTGGATTTGAAATCATGCCTGTTTTTATAGCATCAGGAAAAATGTCCTCAAAAATGCAATCAAGCTGTAAATCAAGAAAATCAGAATCAGTTTCTGCAATACTTTTTACAGCGGTTGTATTCTGTGCTGTCAGCGCGGTAACTGCACTCATTGCATACACTCCAAGACAGCACATTGTTTTTATGTCTGCTTGTATTCCGGCTCCGCCTATTGAATCGCTTCCTGCAATAGTAAGCGCAGTTTTCATTTTAAAATTGTTTTTCATTTACAACAGCCTCAATTTTATTCTTTAATTCTCTTGTGGAAGATTCAATATCTTTTTCCGCAAATATTCCGCTGACAACAGCTGCACCGCTTATGCCGATTCCCGAAAGTTCAGTTATGTTATCTTTATTTATTCCGCCAATTGCGACAACAGGAATACTAACGGCTTGGCATATGCCTCTGAGTGTTTCAAGGCTCATCTTTTTAGCATCACTTTTAGTAGCAGTTCCAAATACAGCGCCGCACCCCACATAATCAGCACCACTCCTTTCGGCTTCGATTGCTTGTTCAATGCTTCTTGCAGTTACGCCGATTATTTTATTGCTGCCAAGAATCTTTCTTGCATCAGCCGGTGTTTCATCGTTCTGACCAAGATGAACTCCCTCAGCTCCAACTGCTTTTGCGACCTCTACACTGTCGTTAATAATCAGCGGAACATAGTATTTCTGACAAAGTCTGTGAATAATTTCGGCTTCTCTGCGAAAGCTTTCAAAATCAAGATTTTTTTCCCTGAGCTGAAGAAGAGTTACTCCGCCTTTTAGTGCTTTTTCTATATCACAGTCAAGTGTTTTTCCGTCAAGCCATCGTCTGTCAGATACTGCATATAGTAAGTATTTTAATTTATTATTGAGGATACTGAAATTTATCTTAATTTCATTAATAAGTTTTTTAGGATTTTCACTTTTCATAAGTTCTGACATAATGCACACCCCGGCAAAGTTTGTTTTTTTTATACAGCCTAATACTTTTACGGAATCTTTATTGATTCCGCCAATTGCATAAACAGGAATTTCAATGCTGTCACATATGTTTTTTAAAAAATTGATTCCGCGGGGATTAAGTCCTTCTTTGCAATGAGTTGTAAAAATATGCCCTGCAATGATATAATCAGCTTTTTTACTTTGTGCAAGCTTTGCGTCTTTGACACTGTGTACCGATGTTCCGACAACTTCAAATTTATTTTTTAAATCATTTTCTCTGCAAAATTCAGAAAAGGAAAGATGTATTTTTTTTATTGAAAGCTTTTCTGCAACTGATATGAAATTATGTATTACGAGTTCTTTGCCAAGACGTACACAAATTTTGTTAACCTCTTTTGCAAGTTCATAATATTCATTTTCACTCAGGTCCTTTTCACGCAGTATAATCATTTTTACACTGCTTTCAGCAATTTCTTCAATGCTATGCAAAAAATCATTGGAATACTTCCGTGAGCTGATACATATAACATCAAACATAAATGTAATCACTCATTACAGGCTGAAGTCCGTTTTGGCACAGTGTGCTGTAAATTTGCTCAACAGTTCTTCCGTCAGAAATTTCAAATTGTTCATCCCCCTTTTTTTCACCATTGCCGTGACCTCCTATACCGACGTCAACACCGGCAGAAATTTTAGTAGCAGCTATATTAACTATATTATCACGGAATCTTGCACACTCTCTGGTGGAAATAGTAATGCTCGCAAACGGCATAAACAATCTGTATGCACATATTACTTGCAATAGTTGGGTTTCGCGAACATCTTTGGGATTGATTTTGTCATTATTTATGATCGGACGCAGACGCGGACAGGAAAAAGCTATCTCAGCATGCGGATATTTTCGCTGAATCAGATAAGCATGCATGCCGGTTGCAAATGCATCTTTTCTGAAATCAGCAAGACCCAGCAAAGCGGCAAAGCCGACACCTCTCATTCCGGCAATAAGTGCACGCTCTTGTGTTTCAAGTCTGTAGGGAAAAATTCTCTTATGACCTGCAAGATGCAGTGTTTCATACTTTTCAAAATCGTAAGTTTCCTGAAATACTGTTACATAATCCGCTCCGCATTCATGAATGTATCTGTAGTCGTCAATATTCATTGGGTAAACTTCCAGTCCTACAACCTTAAAATAATTTCGTGCAATTTTACACGCTTCGCCTATATATTTGACACCGCTCATTTTTTTACTTTCGCCTGTTAAAATCAATACCTCCTGCAAACCTGTTTGTGCAATCGCCTGCATCTCTTTTTCAATTTCCTCCGCATTGAGCTTTGCGCGATGAATCTTATTTCGACAGTTAAATCCGCAGTAAACACAGTAATTGTCGCAATAATTTGAAATATACAGGGGCGTAAACATATTTACCGAGTTGCCAAAATGTTTTTTTGTTTCATACTGTGCCTGCTGTGCGATTTTTTCAAGATACGGCAAAGCCGCAGGCGATAATAAAGCTGCAAAGTCTTTTACAGTCTTTGAGCTGTGTTCAAGTGCTGCAAGCACATCATTTTCCGTGTACTTATCTGCATTGTATTCATTCATTGCGTAAATAACTTTGTCTTTTATATCGGATTTGATTTTATCCATATCGGGAAGATAATTCATATGGTCAATTCTTTTTTTCATCTTTTGCCTCAATTCTCAAGAAATCCGGTAAGCGGAGATGAAGCACTGGCGCCGTTCTCAATAATTCTGCCCAATCCGGAAAGATATGCCTGTCTGCCTGCTTCAATTGCTTTTCTGAATGCTTCTGCCATTTGAGGAATATTGCCGGCAGTAGCAATTGCAGTGTTTGCCATAATTGCATCAGCTCCCATTTCCATTGCCTCACAAGCTTGTGAAGGTTTTCCTATTCCGGCATCAACAATTATCGGCAAATCTATTTCATCAATCAGAATTTTAATAAATTCCCTTGTTGCAAGTCCTTTGTTGGAACCAATAGGAGCCCCCAGCGGCATAACGGCGGAAGCTCCAGCATCTCTTAAACTTCTGGCAACATTTAAATCGGGATACATATAAGGCATTACTACAAAACCTTCATTTGCAAGGATTTCACAAGCTTTAATAGTTTCATAGTTATCGGGAAAAAGATATTTTGTATCACGTATAATCTCTATTTTTACAAAATCACCGCATCCTATTTCTCTTGCAAGCCTTGCAATTCTAACAGCTTCATCAGCATTTCTTGCCCCTGATGTGTTAGGCAGCAGCGTCACGTCCTTTGGAATATAGTCAAGGATATTTGCAGTATTGCCGGTTGCTGCCCTTCTCAGTGCGAGCGTGATGATTTCTGCACGGGCGTTTTTTACAGCCGCATCAATAAGGTCAAGAGAGTATTTCCCCGAGCCTAAGATAAATCGGGAGCTAAACTCATGCCTGCCGATAATTAACTTGTCATTATCCATTTTATCGCTTCCTTTATACTTCAAATTTGTTAAGAATAATTCTGAGAACAGCATTAGCCTGGTGTGAAGCGCAAATTCCTGCTCTGGGAGCCATTAGTCCGCAGCCCTGTTTTGCTTCGCTTGTACCATCACCGCATATGTAGAATTTTTCTGAAACTATTTTGGTTGTAATGCTATTGGATTTATCAAAACCTGCCATGCCCGAAGCAGCAATAACATAAACATCATTTCTGCTTTCCAGCAAACAGTTTACAAGCAATGCCTTTGCTTCAGGACGGTCAAATGCTTCACAAACAATGCCGTCATCTTTAAAAATTTCTGCACAATTTTTTTTATCAACCTTAACACTGTCGCAGATTACCTTTACAAAAGGATTAATTTGTGCAATTTGTTGTTTAATGGCATCTGTTTTTTTTATGCCCAAGTGCGGAATAAAGTAGTGCTGCCGGTTTAAATTGCTGACATCTACGGTGTCAAAATCAACAAGGTGCAGAGTTCCGATACCTGTTCGTGCAAGCATTACGGCTATATTTGAACCAAGACCTCCAAGCCCTGCAACAGCAACTCTTGCATTTTTAATTTTTTGATGGACATTTGGGGTGTGCCTTGAACACAGCATTTCTTCAAGCTCATTTTTTTCAGGGTATTTATGCTTGTCAATAAAAAATATTTCATCATCATCCTTAACAGATACATTTTCTTCTGTCTGAAATCCGTTTATTATTGAAATAATATTTTTATTAGTACTGTAAAAAGAATTTTTTAAATCTGTGAGTTTTGAGCAATTGGTTAAGTATTCTTTGCCGTTTATTTTGATTTTCAAGTTAACCGCCTCCTACAAAGCTTACAATTTCAACCGAATCATTATCTTTTAATACGGTTTTACTGTACTGTTTTTTAGGAAGAATTCTTCCATTTATTTCAACAGCAATTCTTGATTCGGCTATATTGTTTTCATATAGATAATCACTCAGTTTAATTTCGGATTTTTCAATTTTATTTCCGTTAATGCAAATCATTAATATCACCTCTTTTTTGCAAAATAAAAAGAAGTATGCCAAAGACATACTTCATAAAATGCGTGCAGTAAAGCAATATGTCCCTCCGTTGGCATTATCCAAATCAGGTTAACGGTCGAAATGTAATTTCATTTCCTCTCAGCCGAATTTTGGCTCCCGTGTTGTATTATATTGAGACAATTATAGACTTTTTATCTCAAAATGTAAAGTGTTTTTAATAGTTTTTTGTTATCAAATAAAATTATTTAAACTGTGTGTGCAAAAACAAGAAAATGTGGTATAATTAACCTCTAGAAGCTTGGCATATCGGCAAGCGTTTTGATATACCCTGATTATACGGAGGAACAAATGGAATATTCACAGATTTTATCACAGCAGTTCAACATAAAGGAAGAGTATGCAAATAATATTATTTCTTTACTTGATGACGGAAACACAATTCCCTTTATTGCACGGTACAGAAAGGAAATGCACGGCTCAATGGATGACCAGCTTATCCGCGAGTTTAGTGAAAAGCTTGAATATCTTCGAAGTCTTGACAAGCGCAGGGAGGAGATTCGGACTCTTATTGAATCTCAGGAGAAACTGACAGGGGAAATCAATCTTGCTCTTGATAAAGCAGTTACTCTCAGCGAACTTGAAGATATTTATCGTCCTTATCGTCCAAAACGCAAAACCAGGGCATCAATTGCTAAGGAAAAAGGGCTTGAACCGCTTGCATTGGATATATTAAAACAGGAAGAAAACTTTAATCCCTTTGAATCAGCAAATAATTATGTTGATGCAGAAAAAGGGGTGGCAAATGCCGAAGAGGCAATGCAGGGGGCAATGGACATAATAGCGGAACAAGTGTCTGACAATGCTGAAATCCGAAAAAGAGTTCGTAATCTTACAAATATCTACGGTGTAATTGCATCTTCTGCTGCAGATGCTGAAAAAGAAAGTGTTTATACCATTTATTATGATTTTAAAGAGCCGGTAAAAAAGATTGCCGGACACAGAATACTTGCAGTAAACAGAGGCGAAAAGGAAGGTTTTTTAAAGGTTTGCGTAGAAATGGAAAGCGAAAAACCTTTAAATTCAATATATAATGTAATGATAACAGATGAAAATCCGTTTTGCACGGATATTATAAAAGAAGTGTGCAATGATGCTTATCAGCGCCTTATTTTTCCATCTATTGAACGTGAAGTCCGCAGTGATTTAACAGAGACAGCGTCAGAAAATGCAATGAAGGTTTTTGCGGTAAATCTTAAGCAGCTTCTTATGCAGCCTCCGGTTAAGGGAAAAACCGTACTGGGGCTTGACCCCGGGTACAGAACGGGATGTAAAGTGGCGGTTGTTGATGATACAGGCAAGGTACTTGATACGGCTGTAATATATCCTACGCACTCGGATAAAAAAATACAGGAGTCAAAACAAAAGCTCCTTGAGCTTATCCAAAAGCACAGCGTTGATATAATTTCAATAGGAAACGGCACTGCAAGCAAGGAAACCGAAATGTTTACTGCTGAAACAATAAAGCAAGCTGACCGCAAGGTTTATTATATGGTGGTCAGCGAGGCAGGTGCATCTGTTTATTCTGCTTCAAAATTGGCTGCAACCGAACTTCCCGAACTTGATCTCACTCTAAGAAGCGCAGTATCAATTGCACGCCGTTTGCAGGACCCTCTTGCAGAGCTTGTAAAGATTGAACCTAAGGCAATCGGTGTAGGTCAGTATCAGCATGATATGCCGCAGAAAAGACTTGGTGAAACTCTTGACGGTGTAGTTGAGGATTGTGTAAACTCAGTTGGTGTTGATCTCAACACAGCTTCGCCTGCACTTCTCACGAGAGTTTCAGGACTTAACTCAACAGTATGCAAAAACATAGTATCATATCGTGAGGAAAACGGCGCCTTTCTTTCACGAAGCGAACTTAAAAAAGTTCCAAAGCTCGGACCTAAGGCATTTGAACAGTGCGCAGGTTTTTTGAGGGTGTCCGGCGGAAAAAATCCTCTTGATAATACAGGTGTGCACCCTGAAAGTTACAAAAGTGCCAAAAATCTTTTAAATATTCTCGAATATTCTGAAAAAGAAATAAAATCTGCAAGCTTTGGAGATTTGCAGCTTAGAGTAAAAAATAAAGGCACAAAATCACTTGCGGATATCCTTGGCATCGGTCTGCCGACTCTTGACGATATCGTCAAGGAGCTTTCCAAGCCCGGCAGAGATCCGCGTGATGAACTTCCTGCACCAATGCTCAGAAGCGATATTCTAGACATTAAGGATTTAAAAGACGGTATGGAGCTTAAGGGTACTGTACGCAATGTAATTGATTTTGGCGCGTTTATAGACATTGGTGTTCATCAGGACGGACTTGTTCATATTTCACAGATATGCGACAAATTCATTAAGCATCCCGGGGAGGTTCTGAAAGTCGGAGATGTAGTCAATGTCAAGGTGTTAAGCGTTGACCCCGAAAAGAACAGAATATCATTGACCATGAGATTTTGATTATATAGAACCTAAGTGTTATACAAAAACCGCAGCCGTTACAGCTGCGGTTTTAAAATACTATTCATTAGTAAGTACCGATACAATCAACTTTTCAAAACTGTGTTCAAAATTAATGTCATCCTGCAAAGTACGTTTTTTAGGTCCTTTTATGTGATTTTTTCTCTTTGACATTCTTGCCTTTTTTGAAAGATGCCTGTCCATAAGCAAACCTTCAATATTATTGTCAGTAAAAATTTTACCTGATTGATGAATGCAGTAACCGCCTTTTCCAAGTACCATTGCGGCAACTCCGTAATCCTGAGTAATTGCAATGTCGTTCGTTCTGCACATATTGACAAGTGCAAAATCAACGGCGTCTCTCCCGGCAGATACAGTTTTTATTTCACTGTAATTTGAGCGTATAATATGATTTGTATCACACAAAAGTGTAACAGGCATATGGTATTTTTGCGCAATCTTTTCTACCTGATTTACAACGGGGCAGGCATCAGCGTCAACAAGAATCCTCATTACTCTTTTATTGTAATTGATTTAATAACTGGCTGGTTTGCCTTTTCAACTGTTCCGTTTGAATCAACAACAGGAGTGTCTTCACAAATTTTATCAACAATTTCTATACCGTCTGTTACATAACCGAAAGCAGCATAGTCGCCGTTTAAATGAGGACTGTCCTGATGCACAATAAAAAACTGAGAACTTGCGCTGTTCATATCCTGCGAACGAGCCATAGAAATAGCACCTCTTGTATGCTTAAGATTATTTTCTATGCCGTTGCTTGAAAATTCACCCTTAATCGTTTTTTCACTGCCTCCCATGCCTGTGCCGAGAGGGTCGCCTCCCTGAATCATAAAGCCGCTGATAATTCTGTGGAAGGTAAGATTATCATAAAAACCGTCTTTTGCAAGATTAACGAAGTTTTCAACGGTAATTGGAGCAGCTTCGGGGTATAATGCTACTGTAATTTTGCCGTAATTTTTAATATCGATTACTGCTGTAATGGTTTTTCCGCCGATAGTTTCCTGCTCGGTCGGCGCTTCAGCAGTGGTTTCTGCTGCGCTCTGTTCAGATGAGGATTTATCATTATCTCCTGAACATCCGCTCATAAATATACATGTTGTCAATACAAGCAAAGCGCATACAATGCTTAAAATGTTTTTGGTTTTTTTCATTTTTAATATTCCTTTCATAATGTATTTATCTATCATTTTATCATTAATACATTAACAAATCAACTGAATTTATTGAAAACAATGTAAAATTGACACACAATTATAATTGTGTTAAAATTTTTAATATAATATTTGCATCTAAAATCGTGATAATAAATAAAATCAGCAAAGAGGTGAAGAGTTTGCAGAAGGATGATATAACTGTAGTTGATTCAAAACGGGGACTGTTTAGCCTGAAATTGGCTGAAATATGGAAATATCGGGATTTGGTAGCATTATTTGTTAAGAGAGATTTTAAAAATACTTATAAACAGACCATCTTAGGTCCGCTGTGGATTGTGATAAATCCTTTTTTATCTACATTCGTATTTACAGTGATTTTTGGTATGATTGCAAATATTTCCACTGATGGCATGCCGCAATTTTTATTTTATATGTCTGGCAATATTATATGGTCTTTTTTTGCAAGTTGTTTAAACAAAGCGTCTTCAACATTCATCAGCAATGCGCGTCTTTTCAGTAAGGTTTATTTTCCAAGACTTGCAATACCAGTTTCAGGTATAATTTATAATTTGATTTCCTTTTTTATACGTTTTATAATGTTTTTGATAATTGTGTTAATTTATATGTTTACAGGGGCAAACATTCATTTAAATATGTTAGTTTTGCTTTTGCCTCTGCTGCTTATAACCTCAGCATTGTTGGGTACAGGCTGCGGACTTATTATTTCATCCGTAACGACAAAGTACCGTGATTTAGGTGTTCTTGTATCTTTTGGTGTAACTTTATGGATGTATATAACTCCTGTTGTATATCCTGTTTCTCAAATTCCTGAAAATATAAGATGGCTTTTTTTACTTAATCCGGTTGCGCCTATAGTTGAAACCCTCAGATTTTCTTTTTTGGGAAGCGGAACATTTCCGGGGCAATATCTTTTGCTAAGTATTGCTGTTACGACAGCAATTTTTATCTTTGCAATTATTGTATTTAATCAGGTCGAAAAAAATTTTATTGATACGGTTTAAATGATGAATGATATGAAAGAGAATTGTGTAATTAAAATTGAGAATCTCACAAAAGAATACAGGCTGGGAGTCATTGGTTCCGGTACATTGAGACGTGATTTGCAGAGCTGGTATGCAAAAAAAAGAGGAAAAGAAGACCCAAACCTGCGTATTGGTGCTAAGGCATACACCAAGGGGGATTCATTCCTTGCACTTGACGGGATTAATATAGAGATTAAACACGGTGAAAGGGTAGGAATAATCGGGGCTAACGGAGCAGGGAAATCAACACTTCTTAAACTCCTTTCACGGGTAACGTCACCTACAGAGGGAAGGATTATGTTCAGAGGCAGGATTGCAAGTATGCTGGAAGTGGGCACAGGCTTTCACGCTGAGCTTACCGGCAGAGAAAATATTTATCTTAACGGTGCAATTCTGGGCATGAGCAAGGAAGAGGTAACTTCCAAAATTGACAGCATTATTGAGTTTTCAGAGTGTGAAAGATTTATTGATACTCCGGTAAAACGTTATTCATCGGGAATGTTTGTAAAACTGGCTTTTGCGGTTGCAGCTCACCTTGACGCTGAAATTATGATAATGGATGAAGTACTTGCAGTCGGCGACATGAAGTTTCAGAAGAAATGCATAGCAAAAATGCGTGAACTTGCGTTAAATGAGAACAGAACTGTATTATATGTTTCTCATAATATGAATACAATAAGAGAACTTTGCAGCAGATGTATCGTTCTTGACCACGGAAAAATAATTTTTGACGGAGATGTTGATGAAGCCATAAAGATATATCTGGGCGGTAATCAAGGGGATTTTTGTGCCTGTGAATATGTTGGCAATGCTCTTAAAGAGCCGAGTGAAAGAAATGATATTTGTCTTAAATTTGCAAAGTATACAGGTAAAACCGATAATATTTTTTATGATGATGAAAAGCTTAATCTTGAATTAATATGGCTGAACAATGCGGATATTAATAATTTATGTCTGCGTATAGAAATTAGCGATTTTCGTCGTTTTCCTGTTACGGCATTTGTTATAGAAAATTTCTATTCGGGCAGGGCAGGAGAGCTTCACACTCAGAGATTTAAAATTGATGTGTCAAAAATTGTACGAGGGGGTTATTACACTCGTTATGTTTTTTATAACAAAAAGGATGAGAATGCTCCATTTGAAACTGTCGAGTCAGCTTCAGGTCTTAACTTTAGAAGGAGAAAGGCTGACATAAATGAAATGCGTTGGCAAAAGTCGTGGGGAAGTATTGAAATGAACAGTATAGAAATTGAAAAATAATTTTATTTTATATGTTTAAGGCGGAATTTGATTTTCGCCTTTTCTTTTTAATTATACAATACTATTTAATAATGATTTTTATTAACATCAGTCTCCTTGATGAATATTATAATATGGATACAGTATTTTTTATTAGTGTTAATATTTAAATGTCAAAGGAGTTATTGTTATGCCTTCTGTATATTTGAGTCCGTCTTTGCAGGAATATAATCCCTATGTTGACGGCGGAAATGAAGAATATTACATGAATCTTGTAGCAGACGCAATGGAACCGTACCTTAGAGCAAGCGGAATAGATTTTAAGCGAAATAAACCCGATATGACATTGAGTCAGGCAATAGCTGATTCAAACAGCGGAAATTACGATCTGCACCTTGCACTTCACAGCAATGCAGCACCTGCAAATGCAGCAGGCAGATATACGGGCGCCGATATTTATTATTATCCTACAAGTCAAAATGCAAAGCGTTTTGCAGAAACATTGCAGAGCAATTATGAGCAGGCTTATTCAGATCCTAACAATGTAGATGTTATTCCTACTACATCGCTTGCAGAAGTGCGCCGCACAAAGGCTCCTGCAGCTCTTATTGAAGTAGGATATCATGATAATCCTGAAGAGGCTCAGTGGATAAGAAATAATATTGACAATATTGCACGAAGTCTTTCAAAATCTGTTGCTGATTATCTGAATGTTCCGTTTGTTGAGCCTCAGACTTGATACGTGCCGCTCTGTATTATTACAGGGCGGTTTTTTCTGAAAAACATTTGCAAATTAGAATTTATATTGTATAATATACTACATAAAAGAATTCAATTTATATTTATTGTTTGCGGGAGTGATAAAAATGACAGAAAATATCAGAAACAGAATTGATACTGTTATTGCAAATCTTAAAAAGAACAAAATGGACGCATATTATTGTGATACAAAAGAAGATGCTTGCAAGCTTGTAAAAACTCTAATCCAAAAGGGCAATGTGATTTCAAGCGGAGGATCTGTAACATTAAAACAAACAGGAGTATATGATATTATTACATCGGATGATTATAATTATCTTGACAGAAGCGCACCGGGTATTACAAGAGAAGAAGTTGAAGAAGTTTACCGCAAGACCTTTAGTGCGGATGTGTTTTTTACAAGCACAAACGCCGTTACAGAGAATGGAGAACTTTATAATGTTGACGGTAATTCAAACCGTGTTGCCGCAATTCTGTACGGACCGAAAAGCGTTGTAGTTATATGCGGTTACAATAAAATAGTAAAAAATATAGACGAAGCTGTAAAAAGGGTTAAAACAAAAGCTGCTCCGCCTAATACCGTAAGGCTCAATATTGATACATATTGTTCAAAAAACGGTGAATGTGTTTCAATGCAGCATGAAAATGCTGAGCTTTGTTCAGGATGTCACAGTGACGGCAGAATTTGCTGTAATTATGTAGTTTGTGCTCAGCAGAGACATGTAGGCAGAATAAAGGTAATAATAATAGGAGAAGAATACGGTTATTGATTTTGGTTAAATAAGACAGCCGTGTCCGAAAAAACGGACACGGCTCAGAATTTTTTTCAGAATGTAGTTATCTGTTGTTATTCTGGTTCTTGTTCTGATTATTATTCTGGTTGTTGTTCTGGTTCTTATTCTGATTATTGTTCTGATTATTGTTCTGGTTGTTGTTCTGGTTGTTGTTCTGGTTGTTGTTCTGGTTGTTGTTCTGATTCTGGTTAAAATTCATTTTAACACCTCCCTGTGAAATATATTATTATCCAAATTGGTCGGTATTATTCAATGAATGATTTTTTATTTAAAATGAAATCACTTTTAGGTGATCAATATAACGAATTTTTAAAATTTTATGAAACTGATAATTTTCGCGGACTTCGTGTAAATACTTTGAAGTGCAGTTGTGAAAAGTTAAAAAGTTTGATTGGCTTTGAATTGAAAAAAACTCCTTTTTGCAATAATGGATTTTATATTCCGAAATCGGTCGCTTCACTTGGAAATAATCCTTTGCATCATTCTGGAGCATTTTATATTCAAGAGCCGTCAGCAACTTCTGCTGTGACTATGCTTGATGTACAGGAGGATGATTTTGTACTTGATTTGTGTGCAGCTCCCGGTGGGAAAAGTACACAGATTGGAGAAAAACTCAACGGTACGGGTCTTTTATGGAGTAATGAAATAGTAAAAAACAGAGCCAATATTCTTTTATCAAATATTGAACGAATGGGAATTACAAATGCAGTTGTATCAAACTGTCGGCCGGAAATACTTTGTTCAAGACTGACAAATTATTTTGATAAAGTTTTGGTAGATGCTCCGTGCAGCGGTGAGGGAATGTTTAGGAAAAACTCAGATGCAGCGGTTCAGTGGAGTACTGAGCATGTAAAAAGCTGTGCTCAGCGGCAGCTGTTAATTCTAAACAGTGCCAAAAGTGCGCTTAAAGACGGCGGAATAATGGTGTATTCGACCTGTACATTTTCTGTTGAGGAAAACGAGGGTGTTATAGGTCGTTTTCTGGAAGAAAATCCTGAGTTCGAGCTTGTTGACGCCAATGTTACCTTTGGCAGGCCGGCGCTGGAATATGCTCGAAGAATTTTTCCTATGGACGGCGGAGAAGGACATTTTGCTGCGAAACTGCGCAAAAAGGGAACACTAATAGAAACCCATAGTGAAAAACCAAATATTGATAAAGCAGATAAAGAAGTCCTTGATTTTTATGACAGTTTATTTATGAACAGACCATTTGGTGAGAGAATTTACGTAAAAAACAGTAAAATTTTTATTTTTCCTAAAAATTATAATTATAATGTACAAGGATTGCAGATTTTAAGAGCAGGAATTATTCTCGGTGAATTTGTAAAAAGACGAATAGAACCGCATCACAGTGCATTTATGGCGGCTAAGATGAATGAATGCAGATCTGTTGTTGATTTTGATGTAAACAGCAGAGAAATTTTTGATTTTCTTCACGGTGAAGAAATCGGTATATCAGCAGATAATAAAGGCTATACGGCAGTGTGTGTAAATGGGATTACTACGGGCTTTGGCAAGGCGTCAAATGCAAGACTTAAAAATAAATATCCGAAAGGACTAAGAATTTTAAAATGAAAAGACTATCAGACATAGGTACTATAAAAGATATATTAAGTCGTCACGGATTTACTTTTTCAAAATCATTGGGACAGAATTTTTTAATTAATCCTTCTGTATGTCCGAGAATGGCAGAGCTTTCGGGCGCAGATACCGGAGTAGGCGTAATAGAAGTGGGTCCGGGAATAGGCGTGCTTACAAATGAGCTTTGCAAGCTTGCAGACAAGGTAGTTGCCATTGAACTTGACAAAAGGCTTTTGCCGGTTCTTGATGAGACTTTATCTGAATATGATAATCTTAAAATTGTAAATGATGATATCCTTAAAATAGACTTACATGAATTGATTAGAGAAGAATTTAATGGTATGGAAGTAGTAGTGTGTGCAAATCTTCCTTATTATATAACTTCTCCCGTGATAATGAAACTGCTTGAGGATAAGCTGCCAATATCAGCAATTACTGTTATGGTTCAAAAGGAAGCTGCTCAGCGTATTTGCGCTGATGTAGGAAGCCGCCAGAGCGGTGCAGTTACTGTTTCTGTCAATTATTATGCCAAGCCGGAAATGCTGTTTTCAGTGAGCGCAGGCTCATTTATGCCTGCACCTAAAGTTGATTCTGCTGTTATCAGACTTAATGTACTTAATGAGCCACGTATATCTGTGAGTGATGAGGGCAGATTTTTTTCGGTTGTAAAAGCCGCATTTTCACAGCGCAGAAAAACACTTTCCAATTCACTCAGTTCAGGACTTTCTTTGTCAAAAAGTGAAGTTAACAAAATTCTTGTCAATTGCGGCATACCTGTCAATACAAGGGCAGAACAGCTGAGGCTTGAAAACTTTGCCGATATTGCAAATAACTTAGGATGATTATATGAAAAGAAAAACAAAAATGAACGGACTTTATAAAACTGCATTTATTTTACTTATAGTTTGCATACTTTTGTTTATTGCGGCAATAATTGTTGCGTATGCATTCAACAGGTCTAAGTTTTCGGCGATATTTTCAGCGGGAGGAGCATTTCTGGCGTTTTTGGGTATAATATTTGCTGCCCTCAGCAAGCCTAAAGAAATAAAAAAAGAACAATCTGAGGAAAATATTGTAAATGATATTGACAATTTATGATTTTTCTGATAAAATAATACTGCTTAAAGGGGAGTAGTTCGCAGATAATCTGTGATATTAATCGTCAGTACATACCGCTTGATCGGTATCGGTTATATCTTAAAGAACAAGACTTTTATTGCAGGCTCTAGTTATGCCATGCAATAAAAGTCTTTTTATATTTATAACCGTATCCCTAATAATTTGTTGTAAATGGAGGAAAACAGATTGAAAAACTGGTACCGTATGTCGAAAGATGAAGTTTTAAAAGAGTTCCGGGTAAACAGTGACGGTTTGAGCTTGGATAAAGCAAAAGAGCTTCTTGAAAAAAACGGTGAAAATGTTCTTGAGGAAAACAGGAATAAATCTGTATTACAGGTGTTTTTAAGTCAATTTGCAGATTTAATGGTTATTATTTTGATTGTTGCGGCAATCATTTCAATGTTCTCCGGCAATATTGAAAGTACAATTGTAATTTTTGCCGTAATTACCCTTAATGCCGTGCTGGGAACTTTTCAGCACATTAAGGCTGAAAAATCGCTTGAAAGCTTAAAGTCGCTTTCATCACCAAGTGCCAAAGTAATTCGTGGCGGACGTAAGATTGAAATTGATTCAAAAAATGTTGTTGAAGGAGATTTAATAGTTCTTGAAGCAGGGGATTTGGTAGTTGCTGACGGACGTATTATTAATAATTATTCGCTTCAGGTTAATGAAAGTTCTCTTACCGGAGAATCTACAAATATTGATAAAAATGAAAATATAATTGAAGCCGAGGTCCCGCTCGCAGACCGTACAAATATGGTATACTCGGGAAGTCTTGTAACCTATGGCAGAGCAATTGTAGCAGTAACTGCAACCGGTATGAACACCGAAATGGGCAAAATTGCAGCTCTTATGAATGATGCAAAAAGTAAAAAAACTCCGCTTCAGCTTAGTCTTGACAGATTTTCAAGCCGCCTTGCGGTTATTATTATGATTATATGCGTTGTTGTGTTCGGATTAAGTATGTACAATAAAATGACTATACTCGATTCTCTTATGTTTGCAGTTGCTCTTGCAGTTGCTGCGATTCCGGAGGCACTCGGTTCAATTGTTACAATTGTTCAGGCAATGGGTACACAGAAAATGGCTAAGGAAAATGCCGTTATAAAAGATTTGAAAGCGGTTGAAAGTCTTGGCTGTGTTTCTGTTATCTGTTCTGATAAGACCGGAACTCTGACTCAGAATAAAATGACTGTTCAAAAAATTTACATTAACGGTGAAAGTATACTGGAAGATCAGCTGGACTTAAATGTTGAAAGCCATCGCCATTTATTGTATGATATGGTGCTTAACAATGATTCAAGTATTGTTGACGGAAAGGGCATAGGGGATCCCACAGAGTATGCTTTGCTTGAAACGTTCAGAAAAATCGGTCATGACGAAAATATTATACGAGATTGTCTTGTCAGAATAGAAGAGGTACCGTTTGATTCGGACAGGAAAATGATGAGTACTAAGTATAAAATGCACGGCGTATCTCACATCCTTACAAAAGGTGCACTTGATTCAATTCTTGACCGTTGCGTAAATATTGCTGCAAAAGACGGAGTGCGTACTATTACTGAACAGGATAAAGCTGAAATAACGGAGATGAACCGGAAATATTCGGAAGAGGGACTTCGTGTATTGGCATTTGCATATAAGGAATCAGATGAAGAACTCAGTGCAGATACTGAGTACGATTATACATTTCTCGGACTTGTTTCAATGATTGATCCTCCCAGAGAGGAATCTAAACAAGCTGTTGCAGATGCAGTCAGAGCAGGTATTAAGCCGGTTATGATAACAGGAGACCATAAAATTACTGCGACAGCAATTGCTAAGCAAATTGGGATTTTCCGCGACGGCGATATTTCCGTTACAGGTCTTGAGCTTGATGCTATGAGCGATAAAGAGCTTGACAGTAAAATCGAAAAGATTTCTGTTTATGCACGTGTTTCTCCTGAAAATAAAATCAGAATTGTTGAAGCATGGCAGAGAAAAGGCAATATTGTTTCAATGACAGGTGACGGAGTAAATGATGCTCCTGCACTAAAAAAGGCTGATATAGGTGTTGCAATGGGAATAACAGGCACTGAAGTTTCCAAGGATGCCGCTTCAATGATTTTGCAGGACGACAATTTTGCAACAATAATTAAGGCAGTTGCAAACGGACGAAATGTATTCCGAAATATTAAAAATTCTATTTTGTTCTTGCTTTCGGGTAATATGGCAGGAATATTTGCAGTATTATATACATCTCTTATGTCTTTGCCTGTACCGTTTCAGGCAGTGCATCTTCTGTTTATAAACTTGCTTACAGATTCATTGCCTGCAATTGCAATAGGTATGGAAAAACCTGAAAAGGACTTGTTATCACAAAAACCCCGAGATCCCAAAATAGGAATTCTTACAAAAGATTTTTCATTTTTAATGCTCGGACAGGGGGCTCTGATAGCGATTGTGACACTTGCTGCATTTTATATAGGTTTGCAGGTGAACGCAGGAACAGCAAGTACCATGGCTTTTGCAACGCTTACACTTGCAAGACTGTTCCACGGATTTAATTGCCGCAGCAAGCATTCTATTTTTAAGTTAGGGTTAACATCTAATCCTGCTTCTATAGGTGCCTTTTTCCTTGGGGTAATGTTGTTGGCATTTGTATTATTCGTACCATTTATGCATCCTCTATTCTGCGTTGAGACACTTACTGCTGTTCAAGCCGGATTTATTGCACTGCTTGCAGTTATTCCAACTGTCATCATTCAGATAGTTAAGGTGATTGCAGAAAATATAAACAAAAAATGATGTAAAATAAAAATTATAAATAAGCGTTACCTTCTGTTAGGAAGATTTCTTGACAATATTACATTGATTCTTTATAATAGTATATAAAAGAATTTAAAGATTTCTAAAAATACAGAAGGTGACAATGTGAATAATATTTGGCATGATATTTCCCCAAAACGAATAACAACAGATGTATTTTACGCTGTAATTGAAATTTCAAAAGGCGGAAAAAATAAATATGAACTCGATAAGGAGACAGGTCTTTTAAAGCTTGACCGTGTTTTGTTTACATCCACTCACTATCCGGCAAACTACGGCTTTATTCCGCGAACCTATGCTGATGACGGTGACCCTCTTGATGTTCTTGTGCTCTGCAGTGAGACGATTCAGCCAATGACTTTGGTTGAGTGCAAGCCTATAGGTGTGCTTAATATGGTTGATAATGATAATTGTGATGAGAAAATTATAGCTGTTCCCGTTAATGATCCTAACTATAACAGCTATAACGATATAAAGGATTTGCCTAAGCATTATTTTGAGGAAATTCAGCATTTTTTTCAGGTGTATAAATCACTTGAAACAGATAAGGTTACTTCAGTTACTGAAATTAACGGTGCTAAAAAAGCAAAGGAAGTTATCAAAAAGTCAATTGACAGTTATATTCGTGATTTTCAGATGGCGTAAATATATGAATTTATAATTGCATTTTCACTGTTATTAAGACAAAACAAAAGCTTTATCCGTATGGATAAAGCTTTTTGTATCCGTATTAAAGTTTAAAATCATCAGCTGAATAAGATGATGGAACAGAGATTATTTTAGGCATTCTTAGCAATGGGTCATATTTAAAATTTCTGCATTTGCCATTTTTAATTTGTTTTCCTTTTTGACAATATGCAATATCGTTTTTTAAAATATAATTTTCACAATATGCGCAGTTTGTATTAATGTTCTGTCCAAAAAGACTTTTTTTCATAATAATCACCTTGGCTTAATATTTATTAGTGAATCTATACAATTATATGCGTGCTGAAATTTTCGACACGGATTTAAATTTATTCGAGATTAATTAATATAAGTCTATTATACCATCTCATTATTACTGTTTCAAGGAAAATATGACGATGAATTAAATTAAATATAATTTGGGAGGACTAAATGGAATTTTCATCAAAGGTTTTGACACTAAATAATTCTGACAGCATACCATATTTGACATATAATTCTTTGTCAGAAATAAATTTCATTAATCATGCATTTTCCACAAGGCTGGGAGGAGTTTCAACAGGAGAATTCGATTCAATGAATTTGGCATTTAATAGAGGAGATAATCCTGATAATGTTACAGAAAATTACAAGCGTTTATGCAAAAGTGCAGGTTTTGATTATAAAAGTCTTGTTGCGTCCTCTCAGGATCACAATACATTTGTACGTTCGGTAACTGTAGAAGACAAAGGGGTTGGAATATATAAACCTCGTGATATTAAAAGTGTTGATGCACTGATAACAAATGAAAAAGGAATAACCCTTGTAACTTATTATGCGGATTGTACCCCGTTATTTTTTGTTGATACCAAAAACAGAGCTATAGGGCTTGCTCATGCGGGATGGCGCGGCACAGTTGGAAGAATCGGTGAAAAGGTTGTAAAAAAGATGAGTGAGCTTTATGGTACAAAGCCATCGGACATAGTAGCAGCTATAGGTCCTGCAATATCTGTTTGCTGTTACGAGGTGGATTTGCCATGTGCCGAGAACTTTTTTAAGCTTGAAAATCTTGATAGCAGTAAGTTTGTATTCCCGATGAAAAACGGCAAATTTATGATTGATTTGCTTGAAACAAATCGTCAGATTCTCGTAAATTGCGGAGTAAATCCCCAAAATATTACTTTATCCGATATATGTACTAACTGTCATAGTGATCTTTTGTGGAGTCATAGGGCAACAAAAGGACATAGGGGTACTATGAGCGCTTTTATGTCACTGGTGTGATTGTCTCTTATAATCTGACAGCGTAAAGGATAAGGAAGTTGAATTAAACGGAGAAAAATATGAAATTGTTACGATTAAATAAAAATAACAAAACTGCATTTATCGAAGGTATGCGCAACGGTATACCCATTGGATTAGGATATTTAGCTGTTTCCTTTTCACTTGGTATTGCAGCAAGGAATGCAGGATTGTCGGCTTTTCAGTCATTTGCTGCAAGCTTTTTATGTAATGCTTCAGCAGGGGAATATGCCGGATTTACCTTGATTGCCGCCAATGCTGCATACATAGAGTTAGCATTAATTACGCTGATTGTCAATGCACGGTATTTGTTAATGGGATGTGCAATGAGCCAGCGCATGAATCCCAAAACTAAACTGGGACATCGATTGCTGATGGGATTTGGAATAACGGATGAATTATTTGCAATTGCAATATCACGCCAGGGTTATCTGAATCCGTATTATAGTTATGGTGCAATGCTTATGTCTGTTCCATTTTGGGCAACAGGAACAGCATTGGGAACTATTGCAGGAAATCTGATGCCTTTAAGAGCAGTCAGTGCATTCAGTGTAGCTCTCTATGGTATGTTTTTAGCTGTTATTATTCCTCCTGCACGAAAAGATAAAATTATTGCAGGTATAATTGTGTTTTGCTTTGCGGCAAGTTTTTGTGCCGCATATCTGCCCATGGTGTCGGAAATTTCAGCAGGAGTGCGAACAATCATTTTAACAGTAGTGATTTCTGCGTGTGCGGCAATTTTATTTCCCAAAAAACAACCTGCGGAGGAAGAAAAATGACGAATAATCCATATGTTTACATTTTAATAATGGCAGTGGTGACATATGCAATTCGTGTATTGCCCTTGACATTGATACAAAAACAAATTAAAAGTCAGTTTTTACAGTCATTTTTGTATTATGTGCCTTATGTAACCCTAGCAGTAATGACTTTTCCTGCAATTCTTGATGCTACCCAGAGTCCGATTTCAGGATTATGCGCACTTATTGCGGGAATAATTACTGCGTGGTTAGGTGCAAGTTTATTTAAAGTAGCAGTATCATGCTGTGCAGTTGTTTTTATTGCAGAATTAATTATACCGCTGTTTTGAGTGTTTTATGTATGCATTTACATAATTTAAGATGTGTATTACAATGACATGAAAAAGCAGAATTGAATAAAAAATAAACTTAAAATATTTTGCTTAAAAATGTCGCTTTTTTACAATAAAAATGATAAATTTTATTTTATAATAAATAAAAAATGTTTGAGGTGATATAGTGGTTAATATAAGTTGCTGTGGAACTGATTGCCGTGAATGTGAATGTTACGGCAATATTTGTAAAGGCTGTAATGAGTGTAAAGGTGAGGTGTTTCATGCGCCGAATGGGCAGGCTTGTGCTATTTATGAATGTTGTGTAAATCAAAAAGGATTTATTAACTGCGGTCAGTGCAATAGTCTTCCTTGTGAAATTTGGCATAAAACAAGAGACCCTAAGTTTTCTGATAACGAATTTGAAGAAAATATTAAGAATCGTATTATGGTATTGAACAGCAGCATAGCTGATGGTGAAAATTATGACAAATAAAAAAGATCTTGCTAATTACATAATGAGCCAGCTGGAAGGCTTAGAAGAAGTACGCAATATTCCTATGATGGGCGGATATATTTTCTATTATAAAGAAAGAATTTTCGGCGGTATATACGGAAACGGATTTATGGTGAAAATTACAGAGGCCGGCAAGAAATATATGCCTGACAGTGTGCCTGAACCGCCTTATGACGGAGCTAAACCGATGCTTCCTGTTACAATTATTGATGATGCTGATGCTTTAATGGCTATGGTACAGGAAATGTACAGCGAACTTCCCGATAGAAAGAAAAAGCAAAGAAAGAACAAATAAAATGAAATTAGACAGTTGTGGCACTTTGTAAAAAATATGTCTCTAATAATAAGATTTTACAGAGAAATGCTTGGATTTGAAATCAAGAAAAATGAGTATGCTTATAATTTTTACTTGATAAAATAAGATGTTAAGCTGATTATTAAGCCTGTTACCGTGAATTGGGGACAGCGTACATTGTAGATATCAGACCCTGAAGGTAATCTTATTAAAATTGGGTCATTTAATGATAGTTAATTTCTTATATGTTATGTTATAACAAATTAAATAAAATGATTTTATCGCATACATTCAAACGATTAGTTATAAAAAAACTCCTTCCATTTTTGGAAGGAGTTTTTAATTGCCCAACATTATCATTATATCATATATATTTATAGATATCAATAGAATTTTCAAAAATAAAAAATTAAATATTTTCAATAAAAGTGTTGACAATGTTAAAAACATACTGTATAATATAGACAAAGAAAAGAACTTAAGGAGGTTTTAAATATGAAAACAAGAAAACCTTTTATCAGACAAATTAGAGATTATATGCGGAGTCTTCCACCAAATTCAATTAACCGTTTTATTTAAGTGATAGTTAATTAATTTCATGATTGTCTGTCGGAACAGCTGATTATTTTAATGTTATTAAACATAGTTGTATTGTAAATCTAGTATTGTTTCGAATTCGTCTTTAAGTAATCCAAATGTATTTTAATAGTAAAAAATATTATTTCTAGAACATTTTAAAACACTGTTTTTTCGGGATTGCAATTCGTCCAATTTTGTAATTATTAATTATTTACTTTTAATATTACGGAAAAAAGGATATATTTTAGAATTTAATATAGATTATATGAATATATAAAATTTGTTATTGGTGGTTAGTCCAATGAAAAAGTAAGTTTATAATAGAATTATGAACGGAGATTAAACCAATGTACACTTAATTTTATAAATGAAATTTTAATGTAGAGGATGAGACCGAAGTTTAATTAAGATTTAATTATTATGTAAATTCTATAAAATTGCTATTTATAAATTCATCAAAGAGGCGACTGCAATCGCAGTTGCCTCTGTCTTTTTGCTCAATGTTAATAGACTAAATGTCAATAGTTGGGGAAAAGCCGAAAAAAAAGAGACTCTTTTGCAAATGTTGGGGTGTGCTCGTAATATTGGAGTCTGCCAAAAATCTTGTTAGTGTATGGGGTCACTGCCTAAAGTTTTGTAGTGTTTTGAATAATGTGCAAAAGTAGTAGGTGTATATAATCCCTAATTTGGTATCAGTGACAACTCCATTATCCTTATTGATACATGAATTACTGTAGAAAAGCCTACATTCATAAAAAAATAAACGCTATGAAATTGTATCATAGCGTTTAAATACTTATTGTTTGCAGATTATTCAATTCCAAGCAGTTGTTTTGATGCATTTACGAGATTATTGCATATGATTTCTGCATCATTTTTATCTTTTCCAACAGCAGTAATATAGAGCTTGATTTTGGGCTCTGTACCGCTTGGACGAATAATAACTGCATTATCTTCGGAGAGATTTAAAGAAATTACATTTGATTTAGGCAAATCAATAGGGGTTTCTTCACCTGTAGCAGTATTCTTTTCCAATTTAAGGAGGTAATCGCAGACTGTTGTAACATCATACTTGTCAATTTGTTTTGGCATATTTGCCCTTATATTTGACATAATATCAGCCATTTTCTGCATGCCTGCAGCTCCGCTAAATTCAAATGAATATGTTTTGTTTAAATAATAGCCAAATTCCTCATAAAGCCCGTCAATTACTTCTGCAAGAGATTTTCCCTGTTTTTTATAATATGCAGCCATTTCGCAGACAAGCATGGAAGCAACAACAGCATCCTTATCTCTTACATAAGTACCAGACAGATAGCCGTAGCTTTCTTCAAAACCAAACAGATAACGGTTTTCTTCGTTATTTTTCTCAAGATTAAGAATTATCTCTCCAATATATTTAAAACCGGTAAGAACATTTTTAAGCTCACAGCCATATTTTTTACAAAGCTTGTTAATAAGCTTTGTTGTTACAATAGTCTTGACGACAACAGGTTTTTCCGGAAGAGTGCCGTCTGATTTTTTGCATGAAAGAATATAGTCAGTAAGCATTACACCGTTTTCATTACCTGATATAAGTCTGTAGCTTCCGTCATAATCTTTAACGGCAATACCAACGCGGTCGGCATCAGGATCAGTTGCAAGGAGTAAATCAGGCTGTTCTTTTTCGCAAAGTTCAAGACCTTTTCCGAGAGCTTCTTCAATCTCGGGATTAGGGTAGGGACAGGTAGTAAAGTTGCCGTCAGGCATTTCTTGTTCGGGAACAATAATAACATCATTAACACCTATTTTGTTAAGGACTTTTCTGACAAGCTTATTGCCTGTACCGTTAAGAGGTGTATAAACAACTTTAAGTTCTGTATCTTTGCAAATATCAGGATTAACCTGTTGCTCCATTACTTTTTCAAGATATTTATCGTAAACACTTTCATCAACATACTCAATAAGACCGTTTTTAACTGAAGCGTCAAAATCGGCAATTTTTACATCGCTGAACATATCAAGCTTGCATATTTCATTATATACAGTGTTTGCGGCATCGTCAGTCATTTGACATCCGTCTTCACCATAAGCCTTGTAACCATTATATGCAGCAGGGTTGTGGCTTGCTGTTATCATGATGCCAGCCTGGCAGTTAAAGTAGCGAACAAGGTAAGAAAGTACAGGTGTCGGCTGAAGTTCGCGTGTGATATATACCTTTATACCATTTGCCGCAAGGACTCTGGCTGCTTCAATCATAAATAAGTCGGCTTTAATTCTGCTGTCATGGGAAATAGCAACAGCACCGCTGCCATATTTATTTATTACATAGTTCGCAAGTCCTTGTGTGGCCTGGCGGACAACATAAATATTCATTCTGTTCGTACCTGCGCCGATTATTCCTCTCAATCCGGCTGTGCCAAACTGAAGAGATGTATAGAAACGCTCATAAATTTCATCTTGATTGTCTTTTATGCTATTAAGCTCAGAAACTAAATCTTTGTCTTCAACTGCATTTTCCATCCATCTATCATAGCTTTGCATAATATCCAAAAAAATTACCCCCAATTGAATTTTTAAGTAAATAAATACAATCAGTTATTGCATAGTAGCGCAAATTGCGCCCATCTTAATAACTATAACATAGGATGTAAAAAAAAACAAGTTTTTTATGTCATATATTTCTTTGAAATCTAAAAAGTTACACCGTACAAAATCAGACTTTTAATTATTTGTTTGATTTCTGTACGGTGTTGTTTTATTTATTTTATTTTTTCCAGCTTATAAGATATTTCGTTTTCAGTGACATTATATCCTTTAGAGGCAGCCTGATTATAAATCTGTGAAAAATCCCATTGTGAATTTTTCGGAATATATATATACCGTGGTTTCTTTTCGGGATTTACCCTGTAATAATCTTCCAGACGATCTACGCTTGATTGTTTTTCTCCTGTAATCCATGCAGATAATGTACCATAGGGATAGTTTTCCAAAGCCAGATATGTCCATGTTTTTGCTGTGAGAGAAAGAATATTGTCAATTTCTTTACTCTTGTAATAGGTTAAATCATTATTAATTTGTTCATAGACAAGGCAATTTTCTGCTGTAGTAACAATTCCTTTGGCCGGTCCTGCGCTTATTTGACTTGTCAGCTGATCGGGGGAACTATCCCAAAAACAATGGTTAGCCTTTACTGTGACTTGAAAAGCTCCCTGTATAAAAATCATAAATGCAACAAGAGTAAAGCTTGCATATTTGCAAAATACAGCATAATCAAGATTGTCATCTGTAGTACGCATTTCCTTTATAAGATTTGAAAGAAATACGAAACTAGCAATGTTTGATGCGGCGGCAGCCATTGATGTTACGTAAAAATACTGGTTTGATGAGAAGCACAGTGCTATTGAATAAAGGATGCCAAGTATAAAGAGGCTTGCAAAAAGTTTTTTTTGCTTGTTTTCTGTTAAAGCATATGATGTTATTCCGATGAAAATCATAGGATACATTATTGCATTGTAAGATGAAGTTGTCATCGCAGGCATAAACATAATGAGACTTATAATAACAATTGAACATGTTACAATAAGATAAAGTGAGCGATGAAGCTTTCTTTTATGGTCAAGAAGCATAACAATCAGGGTTGCGCAATAGCATATGATGGAATATTTAAAATGGCTGTGACTTTCCCAAATAGTTTTAAAGTAATAATTCATTTTTGTAAAGAAATCCATTTGAGGATGGTCAGGGTCAGTCATCAGATGAGGCAGATTCGTTAAAACTTCGTTAATGCTTACTCTTGACAGAGCAAAAGCCAAAAATATTGCAGCGAGCGCAAACACACCAACAGAGAACCACAAAAATGTTCTGCCGGCAAATAAATCTGTGGAAAATATATTTTTATTAAACTTTGTTTTTTTAATAAATAAGTTAACAACTGCACATAAAGCAAATATAATATATGCAAATGCGAGATAGGGACAGCACAGAACTGCTGCTGCAAAAGCAATACCGCTGATAATCATCGGTGATTTTTTCTTAAATGAAGAAGTACCCATGATTACGCCTGTAAGTGCAATAAGGTCAAGTCCCATTGTATTATAGCTCATAGCCATAATATCAAAAGGTGTATACAGGAAGTAAAGTACACAGCCAAAAACAGTTATATAACCAAACTTTTTTAGTCTTGAATATATTACAATCGTAATTGCAGCATGGAATATAATATACAGTATTCTTGCTGCAAGCATTATACCTTCTGTTGATTGTGTAATGAGGGTGTACAGCCATACAAACGGCAACATTAAAAATCCTGAAAGCTGTGACAAATGCCATTCATCACTTATAAAAGAATCTCCCATTGAAAGGCGGTGGGGAACAGTAAGATAAAAAGCTTCGTCATCTCCGCCGAAACCGTAAAGACATTTCCAAAAAGCAAATATAAGTGCGCCTGCCATAAGTATAATAAAGGTATAGAGCTGCCACTTTTCTTTATTGCTGCCGGATTTTTGCTGTTTAATGAATGCGCAAAGATGTTTAAACCCAATAATAATATATTTTGCAATAAAATTCATGATTGCAGATGCCGCAGCCGATAATATAAATACAACAGGGACAGTAATAAAATAGAAAGGAATCCTATCTGTCATTGTATAAATATATTTGTTGAGAATCGGATAAACCAAGCTGTCGAAAACAAAGGATATAAGATATATTCCCAATGCGAGATCGGATACCTTCCACAGTACAGTTTTTAAACTTACTGAGAAGTTATCGGTTTTAATCCTGCTTAAAAGAGTAAAGAGAAATACAGATAAAATATAAGGTTCAAATCCATACCAATATACATATATGCCTGATTTAAAATATGTACCATAGCTCCTGAAATAATTGAATGTTCCAAATATAAACAGAGCAATTGCAAAAAGTATAAATAGCGTTCCTGTCTTTATTTTAAAACCATATTCTTTTATATAACAACCGGTAAAATAATATGTAACAGGATAAAAACCTGCCCACCAGCTTGGGATGAGTTTGGAAAATTCATCTGATGTTGTTGGGTTTGTCCACCATTCAGCAGACTGAAAATTATATATATTGAACAGAGAGGGAAGAATTGTCAGAAAAATCATAGTCCCTACAAGCACTTGTTTTTGCCTTTTTGATTTTAGTTTGCTGTAAGCAAGATTTAAAAATGGTGCAATTAGAAACAAACCGATATACATTTCAATATACCATGAATAGTTTGCACCGGTAAAATCAAGCGTACCAAGCAAAAATGATTTTAAGTCAAGCACTGCATTCTCGGCAATATTTTTATAAATCATACAGGCAAGTGTTGAAATTACGAAAACTACAAGTGTTTTTGTAATGCCGGAGTAGTACTTTTTGCTGAGGGTTTTCTTACTCATCAAGTATCCCGTTAAAATCATAAAAAGAGGAACACAAACTGAGAACAGAGTGCGCATTAGACATGCAATATACATGGGGACGCCCTGTACAATCTGACTGTAAAATCCGTTGTGCAGAAAAAAGTGGACTGAAATAACTGTAAAAACTGCCACTATCCTTATGATATCAAGGGAGGAGTTTCTGGATTTGAGCTTATTTGTATCCATTTTAAATCCTTTCTTGTACTAATATCAGTTTTATTTATTGAAAATTTTGACTGATATTGACTGACATTAGTATTAAATATTTAATCTAGCAACAATAATACGCATATAAGAACAATATGGTTGCCAAAATGTATATAAAAAGTAGTAAATTGAATAAAACAATAATTCTTTGGTCAAGATATAAATTTGTTTTCACACAAACGTGTTTATAAAATTACAGCTCGGGATGGCAAAAATAATTATTTTAAGCAAATTAAGTACTTTTGCATATATACAAATTAAAGATAACATATTTTTTATTTTTTTACAACAAAAATCTTATAAAAAGTCCGGCAACTTTTATTCTGAGTTGCCGGACTCTTCATATTAATCCGATTTTTAATTTTATTTATTTTTTGCTAGAAGATTTTTTATCCTTAAAGTAAAATAATCAAGACCGTCAACAGATAGTAAAATAAAAGTGGGGGTAAGGTTATAAAGATATCTTGAGCGTGTTTCCCATGCAAGAAAGAACAGGAAAGCAGCAAAAACAATCCCCTTCAGCAAAACCAAAAAGTTTATTTCAGTATTTTTCAACCCCTTATATAATGACATAAGAATCATTAACATTAAAAACAACTGAAATCCACAGCTGTATGCAAAGAATATCCAATAATACTCGCCGCTTTCAAGGATAAATGAATGAAGAAAATTCTTTCTTACAGGTTTTTCAATGTGGTGTGAAATAAAATAGGTTCCGTCTTCCCAAGTCCACACAGCTTTTTGAATGCAGTGAACTGCAAATCCGCCTGCGCCGTATTCATTAAGTCTGCGCTTAATTTCTTCAATGTTGGCGTCTTGTTTTTCTTTTTTAGTAGGGAAGCTTTGAGTGAATTGACTGTCGGCAAGATTATAGTGGCCTACATTCTTAAGCCCCATCATTATCCAGTGGGTATAGGGATATTCATATGCGTCAGCTTGCTGCTTAGTTTCTATATTCATGCTGTTAAAACCGACTGAATAGATAGCGCTGACAACTCCGAATCCTGAAATAAGTGCAAGGATAAAACAAATAGCTTTCTTAAAATTTAGCTTTAAAATTAAATAAACAAGTGAAACTGCAATAATAATTATTACACTGCCTTTAATTTTAAAACCGATAAATACGGAGACGCCGCAAAATGTCATCATTACATACTTTTTGATTTTTTTATCAGATTGCAATGCGCAAATAAACAGGTATATTGCGAGTACTGTAAACGGCATTGAAAGTGAATCTGTATAGTAATAGGAAGTATAAGTGTAATAAGGTGCAAACAAAACACACAGCAAAAGCACAAATAGTGATTTTTTATTTCCAAACATCCTTTTTGCAATAAAAACAGTTAATAAAACAGAAATATTTATCGCAAATACATTCATAACAACCGGTACATATCTTGGAACATAGCCAAATATTAAATACGAAATTCTATAAAGTATTGACAGTAAAAATGTGATTGCATAGTTATTTGGATAACGAATCAGATAAACACTTTTCTTTGCACAGTCTTCCTGAATCAGATCAAAGTTTCCGCTTTGGGCAAAGTCAAGGGCATATTTGTTAACATAATTCATATCTGTGACGGGATTCATTTTAAGTAAATATCCGACAACAAGCTGAATAATTAGCAGGACCCCAATGGCAGAAAATATAATTATTTTAGTATTTTTATCATTAAATTCAAATTTATTTTTATGCCTTAAATCATTATTTTTATCTTTTTGTAAAAGAATATAAATTCCTGAAAATATGGCTGTCAGAATTATCAGACCTGATATTATTGATAATTTTGTGCCCAAAGTATAGCCTTTATCATTATCAATATATCCTATAAATAGAATTGAAGCAAATATAATTCCGAAACTAACTAAAAATATTATGTGAAAAATTCGGTTGAGTACAGTTGCAACTTTGTTCTCGTTCATTAGTCTTCTAAAAACTCCTCAACAATATATCTGGGACGGTTTTTGGTTTCAAGATATATTTTGCCTATATATTCGCCGATAATTCCAATTGCTAGCAGCTGAAGACCGCCTATTGCCCATATTGAGCACAGAGTGCTTGCCCAGCCGTCTTTGGCTGCACCGATAAAATAACTTATAAGTGAATAAATTACCATAATAATGCTTATTGCAAATACAATTCCTCCAAGCCATGTAATCATTCTGATTGGCTGGGTACTTAATGAGGTGATACCTTCCCACGCAAGGGCAAGCATTTTTTTCAGAGGATACTTGCTTTCTCCTGCAAGTCTTTCAAAACGTTCATAGGTAACGACATCTGACTTATATCCAACAAGAGGAACCATACCTCTGAGGAAAATATTTGTTTCCTTATATTCGGCAAAAGCGTTGAGAGCTCGTCTGCTCATAAGTCTGAAGTCAGCATGATTAAAGATAACTTTTGCTCCCATCTTGTTAAGTATTTTATAGAAAGCCTCAGCAGTAAAACGTTTAAAGAAAGTATCAGTTTCTCTTTTTGAACGAACGCCGTAAACAACATCAGAACCTTCTTCAAACTTTTCAACCATTGCATCAAATGTGTTTATATCATCCTGCAAATCGGCATCAATCGAAATTACTGCATCTGCCTTGTCTTTCAGCGTCATAAGACCGCAAAGCAATGCATTTTGATGTCCTCTGTTTCTGCTGAGCTTAATACCTTGAAAAACAGTATTTTCGGCATGAAGTTTTGAAATGATTTCCCAGGTTTTATCTTTTGAACCATCATCAATAAATACAATTTTGCTGTCAGAAGTGATTTTTCCTTCGGACATCATAGCATTATACTTTTTAAGCAGCTTTTCAGCCGAATCTCTTAATACTTCCTCTTCATTATAGCAGGGTATTGCAAGGTATAATTTAGTCATATTTTCCTCCGAATTTGTTTATAAAATAATAATATAAAGAATATTAAAGAATATCATACTGATTTTTAATTATTATATAGTATTATAAAACTTTGAGTATATAAAGTCAAGAAATAATGAATTTTTTGTACAAATTCTCGTAAAATTAAAAAATACACTTGTAAAGAAAAGTCAATTGTATTATAATGGTATTTATAATATTTCAGAGTGTATCTGTAAAATATTATTTGATACGCTCAATAAAGAAAAACCTATGGAGGTATATTGTTATGTCACAGAAATCAATTGCAGTTTTGACAAGCGGCGGCGACGCTCCCGGTATGAATGCAGCAATAAGAGCTGTAGTTCGTGCAGGTATAAATAAGGGAATGAAGGTTTACGGTGTTTATCGCGGTTATAACGGATTATTGAACGGTGATGTAGAAGAACTTAATTTAAGAAGTGTTTCTGATATTATAGGCAACGGAGGAACAAGACTTTATACAGCACGAAGTGAAGAATATAATACTCCCAAAGGTGTAAAAAAAGCAGCTGATTATTGCAGAAGTATCGGAGTAAGCGGTGTTGTAGTAATCGGCGGTGACGGTTCATTCAGAGGCGCTCGTGATCTTACGGGTGCGGGTATAAACTGTATTGGTGTGCCGGGAACTATTGATAATGATATTGCCTGCTCAGAATATACAGTGGGTTTTGATACTGCTATGAATACAGCTATTCAAATGGTAGATCGTATTCGTGATACAGCTCAATCTCATGATCGATGCTCAATTGTTGAAGTTATGGGAAGAAGATGCGGAGATATTGCATTGCAGACCGGTATTGCTACGGGGGCAACTGCTATTTTGGTTCCTGAGGTTGAATATAATATTGAAAGAGATGTTATTGCCAGAATTATAAATACTCAGAAAACAGGCAAAAAACATTTTATTATCGTTGTTGCAGAAGGTGTCGGAGGCGTTTCTGATCTTGCTAAGTACATAGAGCAGCGGCTTGGTATTGAAGCAAGAGCTACAGTTTTAGGTCATGTTCAGCGCGGCGGTTCTCCTACACTGCGTGACAGAGTCGTTGCAAGTCAGATGGGATTTAAGGCTGTTGAACTTCTTGAAAATAATCTGGGCAACCGGGTCGTAGCAATGCAGCGCGGAAAAATTGTTGATATTGATATAAATGAAGCTCTGGATATGAAGCGTGTATTTGATACAGAGTTGTACAACATTGCTATGTCAATTTCTATCTAAATTAGTTTACTATGATTTTTATTAATTGGGGCGGACAATGTTCGCCCTAAAAATTTTTATTTATTTGGGTTTATCTGAAAAGTATATAAAAAGATAAAAATATATTGCATATTGCAAAATTTCAAAATTGATATTTTTCACAGTTATGTGTTGTAATTCATTGAAATACGCTGATATTTCTTTATAATTACAATTTGCTTTATAAAATAATGCTATTGTGTTTCATATATGATACTTTTTGGATTAGCCCCAATCTCAAGAATTTATTTTTGTTTCTTGAAAGGGATTATCAGCTATGCTTGGACAATTGCAGAAACTTACTGACGGCATTATCATTTTTTCTGTTCTTATATCGGACTTTGAAAAACTTGATTTTAAAAATGACGCTCTTGCCGGTGTGCGTGCAAATTATTTTAACTCAAAAAAAGCTTTGCAGCAAGATAAAACAGAAATAGAAATTGACAATCAATTGTATAATTTGTCTTATCTTATGAAAAGTGATGGATTTATGTCTTGGAAAGTAACAAGGAATAATCTTCCTTTTCAGTCTGTAAAAAGAGCTACAGGCGGAATTTATTGTGTTATGCTTTACGGTGATAACGGAATAATATATAAAAGGCAGTATTTTGACGGAGCACATAATTGGATACGCACAGAATATTTTTCCAGAACTATTGAAAATAAGCTTGTATGCAGAGTGTATCCGGATAAAGTATGCAGGATAACGGTGTTAAGGATTGAAAGAATTACAGATAATGGTATAAAGACTGTTAAAACTTTATTTCCCTCTGTAAACAAATCTGAAAAAAAGTGTTCGGCACTTATATATTCAAATATTGGCATGCTTTGGTATGATGAAAAGTTTACACCTGATGATTTACCGGTTATTAAAGAAGAATCTGCAAGCGGAGGTTTTGTATTTAATACAACTTGCTTTAAGCAGTCTTATAAGCCTGCTAATACAATTGATATGTTATCTGCCGGTTATTTGGAGACTGAGAATATCGAAAATATTTCTGACGAAAATATAGAAAAGGATGAGCTTCGGGATTATTCTGCATATGATAAAATTGAACGAATACTGACAGAAGCACACAAAACTAACAAGGATTTATTCGGGGAAATTATCAGACAAACTGAAGAAGGTCATGATACTTTAAATCCTGAAAATGCGGACGATATTATTCAAAATGAACAGACTAAGGATAGCTTATATTCAGAATCTGGAGATAATGATTTAAAATCTGATTCATTAAAAGACACAAAAGAAGCAATAAATACTAATATAACAGTTACCGCGAATGATGAGGATAAATGTTCCGAAGACATATCTTTTGATATTGGTTCTGATACACCATGCGATGCAGTAATAATTACAAAGAACGGACGATATACTTATTATGGTGAACTTGATAAAAACAACTGCCGCACAGGAAGAGGAAGAACAGATACACCTAACGGATTAACATCTTATGATGGTGAATATTTAGATGATATGCGAAACGGATTTGGTGTTTGCTATTACAAGAGCGGCAATATTAATTATGTAGGAAACTGGAAAAATAACATCAGACATGGGGGCGGTGTTGGTTATCGTCTTAGTGACGGAACTATGCATGCAGGTAAATGGAATGAAAATACTCCGGACGGATACGGTGCCCGTTTTGACGGCAACGGCGAGTTTCTTGATGTAAGTATGTATGAAAACGGGGTCAGAAACGGAAAAAGTGTTTCCTTTAATGAAGACGGACAAATAGTAATTTCTGTTTATGAAAATGGGGAGAAAAGACTTGAAAAAATTTTAGATGTTGAGGAGTAGTTTAAAAATAATGCAGTTCAAATGTATATTTTATAAAACGAAATGTAGAATGTTATTATGATTAAATTTCTGTTTGCACTTGATGTATCCTCAGTAAGAATATAAGCTTTTTGTTCATATTTACAGGATTTATTAACTGAAAGGATATGAAATTTATATGGGAAAATTTGAAGAACAAATTTTTGCATTCTTTTCTAAAGCTTTAATAGTTATTGCAGTTGTAGTAATAGGCTATCTGATTGTAGGACTCTTGATCAGACTGATGAAAAAGCTGCTGGAAAAAACCAAATTGGATAATACTGCCGCTAGTTTTATTGTTTCTGTTGCAAAAGTCTTGCTTTATTTTATTGTGGCAGTCACCGCATTGGGTACAATCGGCGTAAATATTGCATCATTAATAACCGCACTTGGTGCTGCCGCGCTTACGGCAGGACTTGCTTTGCAGGATTGTCTGAGCAATATGGTAAGCGGTCTGGTTATTTTAATCAATAAACCCTTTGTTGCCGGTGATATTCTTGAGTTTGAGGGTATGAAAGGTACTGTAGAAAATATTAAAATTTTTTCTACGGCAATACATACGCTTGACAATAAGCTTGTTACAATACCTAATTCGCGTCTTACAAGAAATCATATAGTAAACTGTACCATGGTAGATAAACGCAGAGTCGATTTAAAATATACGGTAAGTTATGATGATGATATAACAAAGGTTAAAAGCTTAATTTATTCTTTGATGGCGTCAAATCAAAACATTTTGCAAGATCCTGAACCGAATGTATATGTCGGAGAGCATTTGGACAGCGGAATCCAGATAGTTGTTTTACTTTGGGTAAAGCCTGACGACTACTATAATGTTTTTTACTTTATGCAGGAAAATGTAAAAAAGGTTTTTGATGAAAACGGTATCACAATTCCTTATCCGCATATTGTGGTTAAAAACGGCGAATGATGTTTTAGTATATTGATAAAATGCCGAAAAATTCGCCTGGTGTTTATTTTTACAATTTTTAATAAATCGGTTTCAATAAACAGTAATAAAAAATTTATCTTTGTCGTTTTTTAAAGAGTCATGTGTAATAAAATAATATTATCTGTAAATAATAATGGTGCTGTGAATATACAGTGCCATTTTTTATTTAAAGGATGATATAAATGAAAAGAATAATTGCTTTGATGACAGCAGTATTATTGGCAGTTTGTATTTTTGCCGGCTGCGGAAATGATAATGATGGTAACAATGCCGGAAGTAATATTATGTCTGATGTTTCAGAGGTTGTTACAGATGCAGCTAACGGGGCAAAAGATGTTGCAGAAGGCGCAAAAGATGCAGTTGACGGCGCTGCCAATGGTTTATCTAACGGTGCAGTATCTGACGGCGATGGGGTAATAGGCAACGAAGGAAATGAAAACAGAGACAACAACGGAACATCGTCTGCAAACAATAATAACTCAGATAATGTTAATAATACTGTCCCATCAGATAGCCTGATGTAGTTATAATGTTTAGTAAAAACAAGTTATAAAAAAGTACGGCTCCCTCTGTTGAGGGAGCACGGTTTAAAAATGTACATATATTTGTTTATAATATCATACTGTTTTTTCAAGTTCATGTTTAAGCTGTCTTATAATTTTTTTTTCAAGCCTGGAAATATATGATTGGGATATTCCGAGTTTATCTGCAACTTGTTTTTGAGTGTGTTCTTTCTTTCCGTTTAACCCGAATCTTAATTCCATAATGAGACACTCTCTGTCTTTTAATTTCGATACAGCCTGGAGGACAAGACTTCTTTCAAGTTCATTTTCAATATTTCTGTTGACAATATCAGGATCACTTCCCAGAATATCACACAAAAGTAATTCGTTTCCGTCCCAGTCAGTATTAAGGGGTTCGTCAATTGACACCTCATTTTTTAATTGTGATGATTTTCGAAGAAACATAAGGATCTCATTTTCAATACATCTTGATGCATATGTTGCAAGTTTTATATTTTTTTCAGGAGAAAAAGTATTTACGGCCTTTATAAGTCCTATAGTTCCTATTGATATTAAGTCCTCGGCTCCAGCATTAGGAGTTTCAAATTTTTTGGCTATATATACTACCAGCCTTAAATTATGTACTATAAGAGGTTCCCGTGCTTTTGAATCTCCGTTAGAAATTCTGTTCATAATCAAACTTTCTTCTTTTTTACTTAACGGAGGAGGCAGAGTTTCACTGCCGTTGATATAAAATACTTCATTGTCAGATAAAAACAGTAATTTTATCTTTTTAATAAATTCCGTTAAAAACATATTATTACCTCACAAATTTTATTTTGCTGCAAGCTCAGCAGGTATAAGCGCTTTAATATCGCCTTTAAGTATGTTTTCACAAATACCTATGTAAATATTTTTGTCTGCGACTGTTTCATCTATTTTTATAAAATCAGGTCTGAACCCTTTTATTATTCCGTTGCCGCCAAGACTTTGAAAAGGAATTAATCTGACTTTTTTATCATCTGGATTATAATTATCAATCACCTCTTTTTCTGCTATAATCACATAATCGCCCGAAAAAGGTTCCTTTAGGTTACATCCTGTATCTACTTTTGCACAAAAACTGATTTGTTTATTGTTAACCTTAATTTCTACATTACATATGCCGCCTCCGTTTACACCTTTCGTCAATCTTTTTATTATTTTAAGAATATAATAACTGATAAGAGTAAGAATAATAAGAACGATGGGGGAAATATTAAAATATACAATATCATTGTAAATCGCCATTCCTTTTGGTTTAAATGCCGTGTATAAAAACATCATAATTCCGCAGAAGGAAAATGAAAATGAAAAGTAAATTAAAACTCTTTTTATGTAACGCTTTATATCGCATTTGCCAAAAGCTATAAAAACGATTACAGCAGCACCGACAATATCAGCCAATATATTTACTGCAAATATAAGAGTTGGCGCCAGTGCAATAAGGCTCTGAATCCCACCGATAATGCTACCGAGTATAATTCTTTTGTAGGAAGCATTAAGATGAAGGCTCTTTTTTGTGCAAAGAATCAGAAAAAAATCTATGAATATATTAACGGTTACCAGCACATCAATATATATTATTTTCATTTTTTTCACCTCTTACCAATTATTACATAAGCAGAAAATAATAAATGTCAAAATATGTACAGGAGGTAAATTAAATGCTTTTGGGATTTATCATAGGAATGTTTATTGGTGCGTTTGTCGGGGTTAGTGTAATGTGCCTGTTTTATTATAATAAAAACTGAGCACAAAAAGACGTACAGCTTTAAAACTGTACGTCTTTTTATATTATGTGATTTTTAATTCAGATTAAGATATTATTTTTTTATTATGATTTTAAATTTCTGGTACCCAGGAATATTATTGCCAGCATACCTGAACCTACATGGGTACCGATAACCGGTCCTATATTACATATTTTAATGTCTCTGCATTTTCCTTTGATTTGTTTTTTTAATTCCAATGCACCTTCTTTGTTATCTGCATGGGCAATCATTACAATATTATTCTTCAAATCTTCTGCGTCTCGTTCAAGATGTTTTGCAAGTGTCGGAATTACATTACTTTTGCCTCTGATTTTTCCAACATTAATCAGGTGTCCGCCATCATCAACACTGATCAGCGGTTTAATCTGAAGAGCTTTACCGAATGTTGCGGCAACAGCAGAAATTCTTCCGCCTCTTTTCAACTGGTCGAGATCTTCTACAACAAACCAGTGGCATACTTTTAATTTTATGTCTTCAATAAATTTTGCAAGTTCATCAATTGATATGCCTTCTTTAAATTTTTGACCGGCAAGATAAACAAGAAAACCCAGTCCTGCAGAATCACAAAGAGAGTCAATTACAATAATTTTTCTTTCAGGATATTTTTCTTTTAAATCATTTACAGCCATAAGACAAGTGTTGAAGGTTCCGCTCAGACCTGTGGGAATACCGGTATAAATAACATCTTTGCCTGCCTTAAGGTAATTTTCAAAACAAGTAGTAAAGCTATTGTAATTAATTTGCGTTGTTTTTGAGTCAACACCTTTTTTTAAATTTCCATAAAACTCATCAAGACTCATCATTCTGCAATCTGTATAATGCAGATAAGATTTGCCGTCCATATGAAATTCCATCGGAATAACCTCAACACCTATTTCGCTTACAAGTTCTTCGGTGAGGTCGCAGGACGCATCTGTCATAAATACATAATCCATAATTACATCTCCTGTAAATTGTGTATCAGCGCACATATAAATAGAATTAATACTGTTTTAATTATCATTTTAAGATATGGAATATGGCAGTCTGATACACTCTTATTATTTGAATAATAATAACAAATATAAGCAAAAAAGTCAATGAATATAATCTATTCTTTGAAGCATATACATATTAAAAGTATGAAATATTTTACCGAGGTGAAAATATGAATTGCCGTTTTACAGATTTAAGACATAAAGAAGTAATAAGTACATGTGACGGTGCAAGAGTAGGATTTGTTGATGATGTAATTGTTGATACAAAATGTGCTAAAATTGTTTCCATTGTAATATTTGGCAGATCAGGTTTCTTTGGATTGTTTGGAAAATGTGAAGATTATATTATTCCTTGGGAGAAAATTGAACTTATAGGAGAAGATACTGTAATTATATCATGTTCAACTCCAAAACCGACAAAAAGATGCAAAAAACCGCATTCTAATCAGAAATTTTAAAAAAATCTTACTTTCTCTTGTTATTGCAAAATAAACTAAGAAATATCTTGAAATATGTTGAATATGCACAATGTATAATTTTTTAAAGTAATTAAAAGGCTTAAAAGTTGCAAAACAATTACAATTATTACACTTGGTCGGAGATGCAGAGACTTGCAATTTAAAACTGTTTGTGTTTTAATACAATTGCAATTGTGTGTTTGATAAAATTTTAACGACTAAAGGACTTGGCGCATTTGTTTTTATTTGGGTTTTACGGCTTACGGCAAGTGTGCGAAAATCACAGGGAGGATAAATTTTTGAGAGCGGCAAAGTTTAAATATTACGGAAATGAACAAAAGGTCAGCAGTAAAAATAATGCAGCGGGCAAGAAGCACAGGAAAATGAAAGCATTATCATTTTCAGTTGCAATATCTTTAGCGCTAGCTATTTTTATTGTTCCTACAACAACACTGGCGCCTGATGTGGACGCTTTTGAAGACAGCAGAGCAATGGCGATGTCAGTAGGGGATATTGATGAGTTTTCTATAGTAATTACAGATAACTGTATTGTTCCGGCTACTGTTCCGATTACTCAGGCTGCAACAACTGAAGCTGCAACTGTTGCAGATGTAACAAAAGCAGTAAAACCGACTACAGCTGTTAAAAATACTAAAACGGAAAAAAAGCATTCAGAAAATACTTCTTCTGCAGTTTCCGAAACTTCAAAAAAAGAAATAATCGAAGTCACTGAAGATGAATATTATTTTGAAGATATTGAAAATAATCAAAACAGTGAAGTTGTAAGTCCCGGTACAGATTATGATTATTCAGGAGATTATCTTGTAAGTATTAGTAACCCCGATAAATCATACAGTCCTAAATCTGTAACTCTTTCATCCTATGACAGGGCAAAACTAGAGCGCCTTGTTATGGGCGAAGCAGGTTCAATGGGATATACCGGATGTGCACTTGTGGCACAATCAATACGCGATGCTATGAATCGTTCAAATACAACTTCAATTGACAGGATTATTTCTGAGTATCAGTATTATGCACCTACAGACAAAGAGCCTAATGCAGATGTGAAGAGCGCAGTATCATATATTTTTGACCAGAACGGATCGGCAGTCCAGCACAGAATATTGTGTTTCTATACCGGTTCAAGCGGATGGCATGAGACACAAAACTATATTGTAAGCTGCGGTAATGTCAGATTCTTTGATTTGTGGTATTAAAAATCATTAATTAATAACATGCAGTCAGATAAAATCAAGTGTTTGAAAAAAACACTTGATTTTTTTTATTTTTGTGATATAATATATACGCATTTCGCACGCTGATGCTTGTCTGCAAGGTGGCATTATGCTTATTGGGCAGATAAAATCAAGGGCACAGCGGAGGTTTAAACCTAAGGAGGATTTTTATTATGGCAGTAGTTTCTATGAAACAGCTTCTGGAGGCAGGTGTTCATTTTGGTCACCAGACAAGAAGATGGAACCCTAAGATGGCTGAGTACATCTTTACAGAACGTAACGGTATCTATATTATAGACCTTCAGAAGAGTGTAAAGAAGCTTGAAGAGGCTTATAATTTTGTTCGTGAGCTTTCAGCAGAGGGTAAGAATGTACTTTTTGTTGGAACAAAGAAACAGGCACAGGATTCAGTAAAGGAAGAAGCAGAACGCGCAGGTGCTTACTATGTAAACGCAAGATGGCTCGGCGGTATGCTTACAAACTTCTCTACAATCCGCAGAAGAGTTGCTCGTCTTAAGCAGCTTCGCGCAATGCAGGAGGACGGAACCTTTGATCTTCTTCCTAAAAAGGAAGTAATTAAGCTTAACCTTGAAATTGAGAAGCTTGAAAAGTTTATGGGCGGTATCAAAGACATGACAGAGATGCCGGGTGCACTCTTTATTGTTGACCCAAGAAAAGAAAGAATCGCAGTATCAGAGGCTAAAAAGCTCAACATTCCGATTGTTGCTATTGTTGATACAAACTGTGATCCTGATGAAATTGATTATGTAATCCCGGGTAATGACGATGCTATTCGTGCAGTTAAACTTATTGCAGGTGCTATGGCTAACGCTGTAATCGAAGGCAGAGAAGGTCAGATGGGTGCTGCTGCTGTTGAAGAATCAGCAGATGAAGAAGCAGCTGAATAATTGTTGTATATATTAATTTAATTTGAAAGGATGTTTTCATAATGGCAGCATTTACAGCTCAGGATGTAAAAGCATTAAGAGAAAAAACAGGCTGCGGCATGATGGATTGCAAAAAAGCTCTCTCAAATGCCGATGGTGATATGGATAAGGCAATTGACTTTTTAAGAGAACAGGGTCTTGCTAAGCAGGCAAAAAAGGCAAGCAGAATTGCTGCTGAGGGTGTTGCTTACGCGTGTACTAACGATGACCTTTCGGTAGGTGTAGTTATAGAAGTAAATGCAGAAACAGACTTTGTTGCCAAGAACGATTCTTTTATTGATTTTGTTAAAACTTGCGCAAATACAGTTATGCAGGAAAATCCTACTGATGTAGAAGCTCTTCTTGCATTAAAGGCTGTTGGTTCAGATCAGACAATTGCTGAAATGTTACAGGAAAAGGTTCTTACAATCGGTGAGAACATTCAGATTCGCCGTTTTGAGCGCATGGAAGGTGCTTGTGTTGCTTATGTTCACGCAGGAGGCAAAATCGGTGTTCTTGTTAACTTTGATACAGATGTTGCTGATAAGCCTGAATTTGTTGCTTATGGCAAAGATGTAGCAATGCAGATTGCGGCTCTTAATACTCAGTATCTTGATGAGAGCGAGGTTCCTGCTGAAGTTATTGAGCATGAAAAGGATGTTATGCGCCAGCAGGTAATCAACGAAGGCAAGCCTGAAGCAATTGCTGATAAGATTGTTATGGGTAAAATCGGCAAATTCTATAAGGAGAATTGTCTTGTTGATCAAGAGTTTGTTAAGGATAACAAACTTAATATCAAGCAGTATACACAGAATACTGCTAAATCTCTCGGCGGTAGTATTTCAATTAAGAAATTTATTCGTTTTGAAAAGGGAGAAGGCATAGAGAAGCGCCAGGACGATTTTGCAGCAGAAGTTGCAAACATGGTGAAATAATAAGCTTTTTTGTGAGTCTTTATGTTGTGTAAAATTGAAATTTTTATTTTAATTTATGTAATTATTAAAAATTTGAGTGTTTTTATTAATAGAAAGTGTCAAACTGTGTTTTGGCTCTAAAAAGTAAACATAGTTTAAATATCTTTTTTAGAAATAAAATATTATGAAGCGAATATGGCTTGGTATCTGTGTTGGAGCAGATGCCAAGCCATTTAGTTTTAATGTAATAGTTTGGATAAATTTGAAAGGAAAATTAAATTAATGCTAAAAGCAGTAATAGTGAGGTTGATATTTTTTTCGCTATTTAAGAAAGATGCTTCATTTGTAAATATGTCAATAAAACTAAAAACGACCTTGGCGCAGCAATAAGCTCTGTTGTAGTTTATGTTATAATGATTCTTTCTATTGTTACAAGACTTATCATATGTAATCTTATTATTAACTAGCTATTTTTACACATTACGAAAATTGTAATTGTTATTCCTTTTATGCGTAGGTGTTGCAGAGACTGGGGTTATGCTGTTTTTGTTGACGTGTCGTTATCTTTAAAAGTCGCGGGGATTTTTTTTGAGCATTACTTGTTGGGAAATAAAGATGTGAGTAAATTATAAAAACATATTTAATAAAATGCAAAGACTTGCTTTCACGATTTACGTTATAGCTGCGTGAGTTTGTTATATGCAAACGGTCTCAGCCCAAAGAAATTTAGGGGTGGTTAGGTCACAGTGATATTTCGATTACCTCAAACATTTACACGCACTTGAATTTCACCTCAAAGGTTGTGTCTGCCAACGCAATTTTAGGCGTATATCCCTCCGCTTAATGTTTAATGTCCCTCCAATGTCCCTCCTAAAATCAGCCCGAAAATGGCAAATCTGCTATACTGCATAGGAAGTGATGAAGCATAAAGAAAAAGCCTGTAACCCCACATAAAAAATAAAATGCCCTTATCTTGTTTTTGGGTCAGATAAGGGCATTTTTTTAATTTGAATTAATAGTAGTAATAACTATTGACATTGAGCCTGTATAAATGGCTTATTTATGCGATATTTGATAAACATAAAACAAAGGGGAGTAGAATAATCTACTCCTCTTTTGGTGCCGGTGGTGGGACTCGAACCCACACGATGTCGCCATCAACGGATTTTGAGTTTTAAATGAAACTCCGTACACCGCCGAATTGACCGCCTCTCAGGGGAACTGAACAGACACAAAAAAGTCAGTATTTTCAAGGTTTTTGAGGTGGCTTTCTGTGAGAAGCCTTGATTTATAAGGGCGCATTGGATTTTTCTATTTTGACCCCCGATTTTGCAAAACGGAGGGATATTGGAGGGATGTCGATAGGATAGCAGTTCCCTCCGAACAACAACTGCGTGCATTAACACACGCGCTAAATTCATTTTCAAAGCATACGATCATCTGCCATTGACAAATTTTATTAAGGAGATCGTAAATTATGAAATTCAAACCTAACGATTATTTTCTAAAGCAATACCCCGATTTGCTAAACACCAAAGAGGTAGGCGAAATTCTGCGGATAAGCACAAAAACGGTTTGCAAAATGATCCACGAGGGCGAAATAAAAGCTTTTAGTGTGGCAAGAAAGACACTCGTTCCCAAAGTCTATTTGCTCCAATATATCTATGGCAAAGACGCACCGAAAATTGACGACTTGGTAAAGATATATGGAGGCGAAAAATGAAATCAAGGAAACATTATGAAAAACTTTTTGATCCCTATCCTGATGTTGTAACTTTGCCGGAGTTTTGTAATATGCTCGGCGGTATCGGCGACAGCACAGCCCGAAAACTTATACGGGCGAACAAGGTCAAGCACTTCTACATAAGATGTACATACTTTATTCCAAAAGAAAGTGTGATCGACTATGTGATGAGTTATGACTACTTGGAGTACAGCAAAAAGTTAAAAGCGAGGATTTGAGTGAGGAGCCGTTTGTGAAAGCAAACGGCTCCTTGTTTCTACTCAATAACACGCTTCTTCCAATCTTTAAGAAACAGAGTTTTTTCATATGACAACTGTAACACACATTTCTTTTGTAAAACTATTTTAGCTTCTTCTCTAAATTTATCAATTTCATCAACTGCAATGAAGATTTGTTTTAATTCCTGAGAATATAGCAAAATCATATTTTCAAAAACTGTGTTTTCAATGTTCTTAAACAACATTGTATCATGAATAAGAATTGGTAAATCTGTATTTTGTAAAACAGCCAAATCTAATGTAATAAGGCTTGCGTACGCTTTTCCTGTACCTGTATCGTTTTGAATATTAAAGGTATACTTTTTTTCCTCAAGCTGTAAAGATGGTGCTAATCTACCGTCTGGACTAATTGATCGGTTGATTTCGATCATGGCTGTATTCATTTTGGCACTAATCTCAGATAGAATAGATGTTTTTATAGAGCTTAAATCTTCTTTTGCTTTTTTCAAATCAGCCTCAAGGCTTGACTTCTTTTCGTATAAGTAGATAATCTGGTTCAATTTATCTTTTTGAGCGGCCAATTCTAAAAGTCTGTCTACTGTATATTTGGAAGTGTTATCTAAATTCAAAATCTCAATGATTTTTGCATCTATTTTATTGATTTCTTCGCTTAAAAATGAAACTTGCGCCGATAATTCACGCTCAGCTTTTTTCAAGGCATCTCTCAAATAAGAACTTATATTACTATGAAACGCATTGATAGATGAAAGGCGATCTACATTTATGCTTGGAAAAAACTCAACAAGTCTTTCCATTTGCTTTTTGACAGATGGATTTCTAAAAGTCAAATTTTCTTGAGTGTGTTTCAGCTTATTCACATAAAAACTTTTTTGCTGTATTAGTTGACTTTTGATTGATCGCAATTCTAACGCTTCACTGGAAATAATAGCTTCTTTACTCGACCGAGCACCCTCGAGATCAGTAGAGATTTCGTCAATTGCTTTCTGTATTTCAGGAAGTCGTTTTTGTGCGTCTACATAAATTGTTTTTGTTACACTTGGAAGGAAGGATTTTTTTGAAGCAGCATTTAGTGCGTCCTTTTCAGCATCCAATTCTTTGATTTGATGTTCTAAAGAACTGATTGTAAGATACTGATTACATAGTTTTATAAATCTCACAATCGCTCCTGCTGCGTTTTCTCCGGAAATTTGTAACGGCTTGTCGATATCATAATTCTTCTTTCCCCATATGCGTGAAAACAAACTAACAATATCGCGAAAAGACATGGACGGAAGCTCCAAGTTGTAAAGTTCTTTAAGTAATTCTGTATATTCTGAAAGCTTTACTTCTTTTGTTGAATGATATTGACTATCGCAATACGAAACAAATAAATGTTTCTCGGTACTTCTTGAAAAATAGTAACTTGTATCATTGAACACAAATTCAAAAAAGAAAGTGTGATGTCCTAATGCTTCAATAGCATCATAGTTTTTTGTTATGTAGGAATTGCCACCAAAAACAAAGTCAATAATCATTAGCATTGTTGATTTGCCAATAGAATTAGCTGCTTTACTGTCGCCTGCAATGACATTGAGGCCATCATAAAACTCAACAATCGGTGTTCTAAATTTATCGCACTTAATCCTCTTTAACATATTCAATCATCTCACTTTCATTATTAAATTGGATTTTCCCAAGTACATATAGAGCATCTAAGCAATATAGAAAAGTATTTATATCTTGTATTTTAGCTTTTAGTAAATCCCATAAATCGTTAATTTTCATTGAATCGTGTAATAATAGCTCTAATATGTCAGGAAAATACCATATAATACTTTCAGATAATGACACTACTTTATTGGGTAACATTTTCAAACACCTCGCAATTCTGAATAAAAAATGCAACAACTACTTTGCAAGCATCCAATGAACTATTTGGGGTCTTACTTTGTATCCATTTTGCCATTTCATCATATATAGTTTCTTGCTTATTTAGGCTGATTTTAAGTTGCAAATAAAAAGCATGAACATTAGTTGCAATTAAATCAAACTTCCCGGGCGTATTACGCTCGGTTTCCATGAAAAGTCCTCTTATAAATGGATAAAAGTCTGTCACATCTGAAATTATGTGTCGTTTTGTAATTGGACTAAAATCTTTTTCTAATTTCTGCTCAATACGAAGTGCAGTCAGGTCTAACGGTTCTAATGAATTACTCAGGTCAGATTGCGTTAAAGCTAATACGATTTTCTGTATTTCTTCTGCAATAGTATATTGATAAAACATATTCTTTGACCGTTCTTCCGCTATAAGTCGTTGCTTTAGTGAATAAAGAATACGATATTCAGAAACAGTTCTCGGATTATCAAAACGATTATGGCATTTAGGGCATAGTGGAATGAAATTATCCAATGAATTGACATCAGGACTTAGTTTAGGTTCGTCTTTTAATAATTCAACTTCTTCTGCTGTTGGATTAAGAGGATAGATATGGGCCAATTCATAATTTTTTCTATACTGTGAAGAACTATCTTTACAATATAATAAAGGCTCAGCACATAAGGGACATATACCATTCACTTGATTAAATAGTAGATATTGGGCATTTGTTCCTGGCTGGTTTCTCGTATTATTCATTGTGTTCACCTCTATTCAGCAAAGACATATTTTTATTAAGTGTGTTTTCTACATATTCGGCAACCATTTGAACCATAGCCCCTGCGTCGTTATCTCTGTAATAACTATCAAACGCTTCATAATACCGCTTGCGATCGGTAAACTTCACATTGATAGGAGGATAACCATTCTGCATAAGGAACAGGTTCAAAATCAAACGCCCTGTGCGGCCGTTGCCGTCTACAAACGGGTGGATTCCCTCAAATTTCAGGTGAAACAATGCAGCGCTCTCAATCGGGTGTAGCTTTTTCTTTGAAAACTCTTTTATGAGCTTTTCCATCTGTTCCGGTACAACAACCGGCTCCGGTGGCGTGTGATATGCTCCCATGATTCTAACGGGTATTCGTCGATAAACGCCGCGATCCTCCGGTCTGTCCATCAAAACCAGCGTATGAATCTGCTTAATAATGCTCTCTGAAAAAGGGACTTTATCTTTTACTAATTCCTGTATATAAAGAAATGCATCTTTGTGTCCAACGGCTTCTAAATGATCTTTCAACGGCTTTCGGTCAATCGTAATACCCTCTAAAACAAGAGCTGTTTCCTGCAAAGTTAAGGTGTTTCCCTCAATTGCATTCGAGTTATAAGTGTATTCGACCAAAAATTCTTCTTGTAACCGCTGTAATTCACCTGTCGTAAGTGGCCGCCGCTGATCTAACTGTTCCTTTAGGCTGTCAATGTGGGAAAACAACGGCAAATATTGTTCCGATACTGCTTTATGACGAAGAGTGCGCCCGTCAATCGGCTTTACAGCGTCATACGGTATTAAGTAAGAGCGTCCTTTTTGAATAACTCCCTCAATTTTTCCTTGTTGGCACAGAATACGAACTCTGCGGTCAGAAATACCCCATTGTTCCGCAGCCTGCGTGACTTTCATATATTCCATTGCGTTCACCGCCTACATAACATTTGTGTTTTTTATATTATAGCACATAATCGGAATAATATCAATCCGTTTTTCGGAAACTTCGATTTTATATCATTCCGAAATTTACATAGCCGTCTGCTTCGCCGCAGACGGCTAAATCTATGTAAAGGAGGAAACCCCAAAATGGCGAATTGTAAAGTAATTGCGGTGACGAACCAAAAAGGCGGCGTGGGTAAAACCACAACGACCGCCAACCTCGGAATCGGGCTTGCACAGGAAAACAAAAAGGTCTTGCTGATCGACGCAGACGCGCAAAATTCTTTGACGCTCTCTCTCGGTTATCCGAAACCCGACGATCTGCCCGTTACGCTTACCGACATTATACAGTCGGTGATTGACGACAAGCCGATTCCCGACGACTACGGTATTTTGCACCACGGCGAGGGCGTTGATCTGCTGCCCGCAAATATCACATTGTCGGGTATGGAAATCCGGCTGATTAACGCTATGAACCGTGAACGGGCGCTGCGGACATATCTGGGCGAGATAAAGCCCCATTACGACTATATTCTCATTGACTGTATGCCGTCGCTCGGCATTATGCCGCTGAACTCATTAGCGGCAGCGGACAGCGTTATCATTCCGTCGCAGCCGTCGTTTCTCTCGGCAAAGGGTCTGGATTTGCTCATGCACTCCATTTCACAGGTCAAACGACAGATCAACCCCAAGCTGAAAATCGACGGGATTCTTTTTACGATGGTGGATAGCCGTACCAACGAGGCAAAGGAAATCATCGCTTCTCTGCGCGCTCACTACGGCGAGAAAATCCGTGTGTTCGGGACGGAAATACCCTTTTCCGTGAGAGCCGCCGAAACCAGTGGCAGGGGCAAGAGCATTTATGCTCACGACAAGAACGGTAAGGTCGCCGCCGCATACCATGCGCTGACAAAGGAGGTGTTGGAGATTGAGCGTAAAAACGAGAGATTTAGGAATGACGCCGTTAGATGACCTGTTTTCTACCGATGAAAGCCGCGCAGAATCGCAGCTTGAAAAGGTAGTGACGCTGAATCCCGCCGAAATCTCCGACTTTCCGAATCACCCGTTCAAGGTTAAGCAGGACGAGGCAATGGCTGAAATGGTCGATAGTATCAGAAAATACGGCGTGTTAGTTCCGGCTCTTGTCCGACCGAAAGAGGACGGCGGCTATGAAATGGTCGCAGGTCACAGGCGAAAGTTTGCGGCTGCTCTGGCTGAACTGACGGAAATTCCGTGTATCGTCCGCAATCTCACCGACGATGAAGCGACCATTATCATGGTGGATAGCAACCTGCAAAGGGAAACGATTTTACCGTCCGAAAAAGCATTTGCCTATGAGATGAAGCTGGACGCTATGAAAAGGCAAGGTCAGAGGTCGGATTTAACTTCTGCAACAAAGTTGCAGAAGTCCGCAGGTAAAACCTCTCGTGAAATTCTTGCAGAGCAAGCAGGAGAAAGTCACGAGCAAATACGAAAATATATCCGCTTAACGCTTCTTATTCCTGAATTACTGCAAATGGTCGATGACGGCAAGATTGCTTTCAGTCCTGCCGTTGAATTTTCATATATAAAAGAACAGGAACAGCGTTCATTGCTTGACACTATGGAATTAGAAGATTGTACGCCATCGGTTGCGCAGGCAAAAAAGTTAAAGCAATTTTCACAGGACGGCAAACTGACCGACGAGGTGATTCTCTCCATTATGCAGGAGGAAAAGCCGAATCAGAAAGAACAGTTCAAAATGCCGAAAGAGCGTATCAGCAAATATTTTGCGCCGGGGACGCCCGCGCAGAAAATTGAAGATACCATTATTAAGGCTTTGGAACTATACCGAAAGCGTGAACGGCAAAAAGGCATGGAAAGGTAGAATTTCACTAACAAGGGATAGCTATACCCTAAAATAAGGTAAGGTGCGGCGATGTTAGCTTGTTCCCCCTCTCCACACCTCTCCCCCTCAAAAACTACCTGTACTACCCGAAAAAAAGAGATATTAAAAGGCGGCGATTTTCGTACCTTTGCAGAAATCCGTAAAAATTCGTACAATGAAGCTCAAAGGAGGTTTGCGAATATGAAAAAAGCAATAGGAATCGCTGTTATGGCAGCATTGATTGTTTCTTTGTCGGGTTGTGCGAATACGGATTACCCGCAGGCGATACAGGACAGTTCGGGCATTGAAACGGTGACAAGAGGGATTGATGAGCGTACAGAGCCGGAAGATCGTTCGTCCGCTTCTGTTTCGGAGAGTAAAGAGAGCGCCGCAAACAGTACGGCCATAGTTCAGGCTGAAACGGAATCGGCACAGGCCGAAAATCCACAGCCTGCCGCAGAACAAAGCCCTGCACCGGGGACGCAACCGCCGCAGATCGCTGTTTCAAACAATACGCCGAAAGCCGTTGAGCCTACGCCTGAACCAATGCCTGCACCGACACAGCAGCCCACGCCGCCCCCTGTAGAAGAAACGCCAAAGGTGGAGCAGCCGCAGGAAACCACGCCGGCGCCCGAAGAACCTGCCGTTCCCGAATTTAACATTCAGACTTGGATCGACTATGCCAAAACCTACGCCGTGAGTGTTGGGTTACGGCTTGAAAGCTCGGCGGTTGACTGTTGGGACAATCCCATTACTGCGGGAGCATACAGCGCTTGTCTGGAACGGGACATTCAAAGCAGGCTGGATCGGTACAGCCGTGACGAAGATATTACCGATGTCTGGATATGGGCGCAGGCACGCTCCGACGGGAGCTACGATTTGTATATCGGCTACGCCTGAACAAAATCAAAACCGAATATTTCACTATGAACGCACTGTGTAAAAACACGGTGCGTTTTTTCATTTCAAGGAGGATTTCAAATGAAAACGCAGAAAATCAAAAAGTGTATGTCGCTGTTTCTGGCGGCGCTGATGTGCGTTACCACTCTGTTTGGGGTTGGGACGACCGCCTATGCCGCAGAAGAAACCGACGAGGTTTGCCTTGTTTCCTTTCCCCGTGACGGGGACGCTAATTACGGCGGCGAATGGGGACATGGCAGTTACACCTATATGAACGGCTGGAGCATGGCAAGTTCCCGTTATACTACTGTCCGCGCTATGGGTTCGTATGACGGCAATATCTGTTACTGCATTGAACCCGGCGTTCCGCAGGAATCGGGCGACCGTTTCACGAAAAAGGGCGAGAATTTTTGGGATAATTACCCCTCGTCCTATAATCACACCATTTCGCCCGATGATATTAAGCTGTTTATCGGCCGTATCTTTCAGTACGGCTATACGGGTACGATTTCGACCTCTTGGCGTTCACAGAATGAGGGCGGCGACAAGCTGGCTCACGCCGTTGCCACACAGCTTTTAGTTTGGGAAACCGTCGTTGGCGAGCGTGACGCCGATTTTAACAAGGTGGGTACAGGCGGCAAGGACGCAATCTGCGACCAAATCAGCACAAATCACCCGCTGTATAGCAGGATTATGAGCTACTACAATTCTATCGCCGCCAGCGTGCAGACCCATTCCAAAGTGCCAAGCTTCTTTGCCAAATCCGCAGGCAAGGCAAAAAACATTGAGCTTGAATGGGACGGCGAAAAGTATACCGCCACACTCACCGACACAAACAATGTCCTTTCTAACTACTCGTTTTCTGCAAGCGTTTCGGAATCCGTTTCTCTGTAAATGGGAACAAGCTGACGATTACCGCTGATACAGCGCCGAGCAATACCGTTACCATTACAGCCGAAAAGAAAAATTCGCAAAGGCGTGGGGTTATCACTTGGACGGACGGCGTTTACGGCCCGAACGGAAAGCTGCAAGATACCGTCACCTATGCGCAGTCGGTCAACGACCCCGTAAAAGGTTATCTGAATATCAAGGTTTCTTACGGTTCAGCGAAAATCGTTAAAACTTCCGAGGACGGCAAGGTTGAGGGTATTTCCTTTACCATTACAGGAAACGGCGTGAACAAAACCGTTCAGACAGGCGCAGGCGGTACGATTCAGATTGACAATCTCACCCCCGGTGTTTACACCGTGACCGAACAGAACTACAACAAATACGAGCCGCAGGAAGTTCGCCGTGTTACCGTTGTCAGCGGTCAGGTTGCTACCGTGAATTTCAGCAATGTTCTGAAGCGTGGCGATCTCACCGTCACCAAAACTTCGGAGGATGGACTAAACGAGGGCGTAAAATTCCATCTGTCCGGCACCTCTCTTTCAGGACTTGCGGTGGACGAATACGCCGTGACCGGCAGTTCGGGCAAGGCATATTTTCGTGATGTGCTGATTGGCACAGGGTATGTCCTTGAAGAAGTTGATACCGCAATCCGTTATGTCGTTCCCGATAATCAGACGGCGGCGGTTGAATGGAACAAGGTTACAAACAAGAGCTTTGTAAACATTCTGAAAAAGTGGAATGTCACCGTCACCAAAAGCGACTATGAGGCAGGCACAGCACAGGGTGACGCTTCTCTTGCCGGAGCCACTTACGGCATTTATAAGGGCGAGCAGCTTATCGACCGTTACACCACCGATGCAAACGGTCAGTTCACCACCAAATATTATGTCTGCGGTGATGATTGGTCGGTGCGTGAAATCAGTCCCAGCGAGGGTTATTTGCTTGACGAATCCGCACACCATATCGGCGCGGAGGCTAAAAACTACACCGTAGAATACAATTCCACCGCTAACGATGTGACCGAGCAGGTTATCAAGGGAAATATCGCTTTAATTAAGCATACGGACGACGGCGAAACACAGCTTGAAACGCCGGAGGCAGGCGCTGAATTTGAGGTATATCTTAAAAAATCCGGCTCCTATGGAAACGCAAAGGAAACCGAGCGTGATTATCTCACCTGCGACGAAAACGGCTATGCTCAAACAAAAGACCTGCCCTACGGCATTTATACCGTTCACCAAGTTAAAGGCTGGGACGGTCGCGAATTGCTTGCCGATTTTGATGTGTATATCGCAAAGGACGGTCAGACCTACCGCTACCTTGCCAACAATGCAAATTTTGAATCGTATATTAAAATCGTCAAGGTGGACGCGGAAACCGGCAAGGTGATTCCGTATGCAGGCGCAGGCTTTCAGCTTTACCGCCCGGACGGCAATCTGATTACGCAGACTTTCACCTATCCCGAAGTTACCACAATCGACACATTCTACACCAATGACGAGGGAACTTTGATTACCCCCGAAAAGCTGGAATACGGTTCGGGGTATTCGCTGGTTGAAGTATTTGCCCCCTACGGCTACACGCTGAACAGCGAGCCCGTGTATTTTGATGTAACGCAGGACGCTTCTACCGACGAGGACGGCGTTACCGTGATTGAGGTCATCAAGCCGAATATGGCGCAGAAAGGCATTATCAAGATCAGCAAATCCGGCGAGGTCTTTTCTTCTGTGACCGAAGCGGACGGACTGTATCAGCCTGTGTTCTCTGTTCAGGGCTTGCCGGGCGCCGTTTATGAAATCACCGCCGCCGAGGATATTATCACGCCCGATGGCACAACCCGATACAGCAAAGGCGAAATTGTTGATACCGTAACGACGGACGGCACAGGGCTTGCCGAGAGCAAACCGCTGTATCTTGGAAAATATGAAATCCGAGAGATTGAAGCGCCCTACGGCATGGTATTGAATACCGAAATCCGTACCGCCGAGCTTGTCTATGCGGGACAGGAAATCGAGATTACCGAAACTTCTGCCAGCTTCTACAATGAGCGTCAGAAAGCCGCCGTTTCGCTTGACAAGGTGTTAGAGCAGAATACGCAGTTCGGAATCGGCGCAAACGGTGAAATTACTGCTGTAACCTTTGGCCTGTTCGCCGCCGAAGATTTGACCGCAGCGGACGGCTCTATTATCCCTGCCGACGGTCTGCTTGAAATTCTCTCGGTTGACGAGAACGGCCATGCCGTATGCAAAACCGATTTGCCTTTTGGCAGCTTCTATCTCAAAGAGCTTTCCACCGACGGGCATTATATCCTCTCCGATGAAAAGCACCCGATTATCTTTGACTACGCAGGACAGGACACCGCCCTTGTGGAGATTAAGGCAAACGACGGTAAACCGATTGACAATGACCTGATTTACGGCGAAATCCACGGACTGAAAAAGGACGAGGACGGACGCGCGCTTGGCGGTGCCGTGATCGGACTGTTCAAATCAGACTGCAACGAGTTTACAAGAGAAAATGCGATTCTCACCGCCACCTCTGCCGAGGACGGCGGTTTTTCTTTTGCCGGTGTGCCTTACGGGAACTGGATTGTCCGTGAAATCGAAGCTCCGACAGGCTTTGTATTGTCTGATGAAACCTTTGCTGTGACGGTGGATAAGAATGGTGCAGTAATTGAAATCGAAATCGAAAACACGCTGATTCGCGGTACGGTGCAGCTTACAAAGGTTGACAAGGACTATCCCGATAACAAGCTGACAGGTGCGGAATTTTCCGTTTACCGTGATTCTAACGGCAACAAGGAACTTGACGCAGACGATGAACTGCTCGGCACGCTCACGGAAACAAGTACGGGCGTTTATGAAATGCCCGACCTGATTTACGGTGGCTATTTTGTAAAAGAAACCAAAGCGCCGGAAGGCTTCTATCTCGACGAAAACGCTTACTATTTTGAAATCACCGAACACGGAAAGACCGTTACCGTGGAAAACGAGGCAGGCAAGGGCTTTGTCAATGCGACACAGGTAGGATCACTCAAAATCGTTAAGACATCTTCCGATGGCAAGGTCGAGGGTTTTTCGTTCCGTGTGACCGGGCCTAACGGCTATTCCGAAATCTTCACCACAGACAAAAACGGCGAAATTCTCATTGAAAATCTCCGTATCGGCGAATATGTGATTTCCGAAGTATCGGACGGCGCTTCTGCCGCCTATATTCTCCCCGCAGACAAGACGGCAAGCGTATTTGAGGGCGCTGTTACCAAAGTAGAAATGCACAACGAATTAAGGGACACACCGAAAACAGGCGACGACAGCAATCCTGTTCTTTGGCTCTCCCTGCTCAGCATTTCTGCGGTGGGCGCTTTGACCCTCGGCGTGATTGGCTGGAAAAAACGCAGAAAGGAGGACGCTGAAAAATGGAACTGAAAACGATTGTTGCAATAGGACTGGTTGTGTTCATCGTGGGCGCCTTGATTTTCCTGAAAATCAGAGGTAAAAAGAAATAACGACCGGGGCGGCTGAAAAGGCCGCCCTTTTACATACCCGAAAAAATAAAAGGAGGCTTATTCTATGGTTCACTTTTTTGATTCAGACATAGCGCAAAAATACGGGGTCAATGCGGCGGTGCTGGCGTGTTTCCTTTGGGATTGCATTGAAGAACAAAGCACACAGTCGCCCCGGCTTTACGAGGGCAAGGTTTGGGTTCGCTGCTCGGTGCAGATGATGACGGGGTTCTTTCCGTTTCTCACCTACGACGAAATCCGCTATGCCCTGAAACAGCTTATACGGGGGCGTGTTCTCACAAAAGGGCGTTTCAACGAGAGCCGTTTTGACCGCACGAACTGGTACGCTTTTACCGAGTTCGGACAATTCCTTATGGCAGAGAGCGAGGTGAAAACACAATGAATTTGAATATCCGTGAAATGCTCCCGAATGAACGGGATTACGCTTACACGCAAAGCTATCAGCTTATGTCGCAAAGCGGCTGCATTACCCTTATGCGAGGGGATTTCGGAAATGGCGGCAAGACCTTTTATCCCGATTATGAGGATCAGATCAAGCAGTACAGGACGAAGGAATTTGCCGCCGAGTTTGATTCCGTTATCAAGGAGTTTTACAAGGTGGGTATCTTGGCTGACCGTGATTCTATGCTGGAATACTGCTGCGCCCGTCCCGATGGGCGGTTTATGGGAAATTTCAGCCGTGAATACGGGTATCGGGTTGATACCGAAAAATACACCTACCTTTTGCGCTGTATTCCCGCGCCCGGCGATAACAATTTCTATTGCTACGCCTATGTTTCCGACCTGCTGAACGCTCACATGGAAAAGGCGGCACAAGGGATTCGCTTTATCGACAGCCATTATAACGACCTTTTCCATCTGCCCGACGGCGGGAGCATTATCATTACCCATAGGGACGGCAAACAAATCAAAGCCTACTGCCGGTTTGTAGACGAAACTCATGCAGAGATCGGAAAGGAAAGCTATCACATCTGCGAGTTTGCCGAGCGTATGGAGGCTTGCGGTGCGGTCTATCTTCCCGCTGAACCGCCTATGCCGGAAATGTGCTATTCCACTTTGCCGTCCAGCGGTGAGGTTATCAAGGTGTTTCGGGGCGACCGCAGCTATATCCCGCTCAAAATGCCGATAGATTCTGCCGCCGCCCGAAAATATGCGGACGATATGAACCGCAGGCTCGGCGTTTCCAAAGCACAGGAGGCGGCTATGCTTGTCGGTTCTATATTCAGTTGGAGCATACCCGGCGCAAACCCGAAAAATTATGACGAGCTCGGCAATCCCCGCAGACCGAAGCAAAAGGATCTAGGTGACGCACGATGAACGACGGCAGGCACATTATATGGACTGATTATCTTGACTACGACGATTGGAAAGATGATTTTGAGGTACAGTACCCCGAACTATCCGAAAACGAGCGTATGAATTTAATGTATGAAATCAACGGCACTTATTTTCAAGACGAGAAAACGAATCTGGATATTCAGCTATCCCGCCCGATTCTCGTTGTCGGAGATTTGGGACTTTGGAACGGCCGCCGTATGGGTTATAAGGAAATTGAAAGTGGCAATATCCGTGACTGCCTTTGCAGCGAACGGGATATTGACAACGCCACTTGGTATGTGGATAAAAACGGTGATTTCCGCTGCGAGGCTGTTCATCACGACGGTACAAATTATTATCTTTATCGTGTATATAAAGATGGCATTTCAGAAACGCAGATTGACAATCTGAAAGAAAAACTATACCGCGGTACGGCGACCCGCGCAGACATTGTGAGAATCACCCGCAGGCTTGGTGATGAAATTGCAAAAGTACACGGTTTCCCGATTCCGCGCCAGCGAAAAACCGCCGTACAAGAACGGTAAGGAGGCGAAAGTATGCAAGATTTAACCGATTCGAGGGACTGCGCCTTTGAAGCCTTTATTACCAATCTCGGCAAATACAACGAGGGCTATTTAGTTGGTGAATGGGTCAAGTTCCCGATTACCAATGAGGAAATGCAGGAGGTTTTTAAGCGGATCGGCATTAACCGCCGCTATGAGGAATGGTTCATTACCGATTACGAGTGCCCCGATTCCCACATTTATGCCCTGCTCGGAGAATACGAAAGTTTAAGCGAACTCAACTACCTTGCAGGAAAGATTATGGAGCTTGACGAAAGCGAAGATTTCTGGCAGGCGGTTTTAGACTTGGGCGAGAATACGGGCAGCGTGCAGAAGTTAATCAACCTTACCGAAAATATGGATTGCTTTGATTATCTGTCGGGCGTAACAAGCGATTATGACCTCGGCTATTACTGGATTGAACAAAGCGGCTGCTACGATACAAGCAAACTGGGCGCTCTATCGAACTATATCGACTATGAGGGTTTCGGGCGTGATATTCGCTTTGATGAAAGCGGCGTATTTACCGATAACGGTTATGTACGGGCAAACGGCGGTCGCTTTGTTGACATTTACGACGGTAATATTGAGAATATCCCCGAAGAATACCGTATTCAAAGTCCAAACATTTATGTTCGTGCTGTTGTCGGGAGAACGGAAAAAAGTATGGAACGCTGATTTGCACATTTGATATTGTTTCTGCGCTTGGGTATGATATATAATAAAAAAGGACAAGGAAGTGATTTCAAATGAGCGACAGCAATTCATATTTTGATTTAGCCGACCGTATATCTGATTCCTTTTCAGAAATTGAGAACGATATAACGGTTGATTTAAGAAAGAGCAACGAGGACTATTCTTCTCTATATCAGAGCATTTCTGATTTGAAAGCTAAACACCCGTTTATTCAAAAGGTTATGGAGGGTAACGGCGAGCTTTCATTATCGGCAGAGGAACACGAGGTTTTGACAAAGTTTTTCCGATTGCAATTCCGGCTCGAAAGCATGGAACGGGAGCATATTTATTTCAGAGGACATACCGACTGTATTTCGTATCTGAAAAAGGTCGGAGCGTTAAATTGAATATTTCAGCATAAGCGGTACGGGGATAACCTGTACCGCTTTTTACATAGGCAAAATATAATTAAGAACCGAAAAAGAAATTGAAATAGAAAAGTTTTTGCGAAATTTCAGTAATAACAATTGACTGTCCGGATGTTTTTGGATATAATAATAGTAAAGGAGGCGATAGTATGATCGTTAGACCCCACTATTTAGATTTACTGAAAACCTACCGTGATGTGCCGTTGGTGAAAATCCTTGCAGGTATTCGCCGCTGCGGGAAATCCACGATTTTAGAAATGTTACAAGACGACTTGATAAAAAGCGGTGTTCCCGCCGACCACATTATCAGTATGCGCTATACCTCGGAAGATTTTGACGACGGTATGACCGATAAGGATATGTATAACGGCATCAAAGAGAAAATGACAGACAGTGAGCGTTACTATCTTCTGCTTGATGAAGTGCAGGAAATTACAGGCTGGGAAAAGGCTGTAAACAGTCTGCTTGAAAATGCCAACACAGACATCTATGTGACCGGCTCCAATTCCAAGCTGATGTCAAGTGAAATATCCACCTACCTGACGGGACGGTATATTTCTATCCCTGTATTTACGCTCTCTTTTGCCGAGTATATGGAGTTCAAAAAGGCAAGCAGACGTACACCGAAAGAATTGCTACCCGAATATATCCGCATGGGCGGCTTTCCTATCGTTGCGCTGAGTAATTTTGACGAGGGCGCAGCATATCAGATCGTCGAGGGCATTTATAATTCCGTTATCACCAGCGATATAACGAAACGGCACAATATTACGAACTTTGACTTGTTCAATCGTGTTGTGAAGTATATCGTTGAAAATGTCGGTAAGACTTTTTCCGCTAATGCTATCGTGAAGTTTCTGAAAAGCGAGGGGCGTTCTCTCTCGGTAGAATCGGTGTATAACTATCTGGAATGGCTGGAAAAAGCCTTTGTAATCTACCGATGCCAGCGGTACGATCTGCAAGGAAAATCTGTGCTGAAAACGCAGGAGAAATTCTATCTGGCAGACGCTTCTCTAAAATACTGCATGATGGGCTTTAATCCGAAATCCGTTGCTGCAATGCTCGAAAACATCGTGTACTTTGAGCTTCGCAGAAAAGGTTATGAGGTCTATATCGGCAAGAACGAAACGAAAGAAATTGACTTTGTGGCGGTACGGCGTGACGAGCGTATCTATGTGCAGGTGTGCCGCAATCTGCCGGAGGAATCCGACCGCGAAGTTGCCAATTTGCTTGAAATCAAAGATCACTACCCCAAGTATGTAGTAACGCTTGATGAACTCGCCGCAGGCAATATCAACGGCGTAAAGATCGTACATTTGGCGGATTTTTTGTTGAGTGGTGAGTATTAAAAATACACAGTTCTTTTAATAATTACGATAAGTTTTACCAATTGTAATGTGACTTATTGTATGTTGATTTATTGTAGTCATTTGTGTATAATATAATAGAGGTGTTATATATGGATGCGGTTCGAGTGTTTTCACATAATCTAAAGAAATATAGAAAAAAACTCGGTGTATCACAAGAAAAATTTGCAGATATGGCAGGTTTACATAGAACATATATTAGTGCCATTGAATGTGGCAAGCGAAGTATTGCGCTTGATAATGTTCAGAAAATTGCAGATGCATTAGGCATAGAAACTTATCTTCTATTTATGGAAGATAGAAATCAAGATAGCAAAGAGGTGACATAAATGCCTGCTTCAGTTATAGATTTATTCTGCGGTATAGGTGGATTAACAAAGGGCTTAGAGTTATCAGGACTAAATGTATTGGCAGGCATTGATCTTGATGAATCATGTCGATTTGCTTATGAGGCGAATAATAATGCTCATTTCATTTCTGGAGACGTAAATACAATCAATGTCGATGAATTAACTGCATTGTATCCGCAGGAAGATCTGCGCATTTTGGTAGGTTGCGCACCTTGTCAACCTTTTTCCAAATATACTCAGCGGTATCGTAAAGAAGGACATAAAGATGACAAATGGCGGTTATTATATTCATTTTCAGATTTAGTTGATGCCATTCATCCAAGTGTTGTTTCAATGGAAAATGTACCCGAACTTTCTAAAGAGAAAGTTTTTGATGATTTTGTAAATCATCTTGAAAATGCGGGGTATAAGTGTTCTTGGAGTGTCGTATATTGTCCAGATTATGGTGTACCACAGCGAAGAAAAAGGCTTGTTCTTTTGGCCTCTTTATTAGGTAATATCGCTCTCATACCCCCACTATATGATGAAATGCATTATAGAACAGTTAGAGATGCAATTTCTCATTTGCCACCATTACAGAATGGCGAATGTAATGCAGAAGATGTGATACACTGCTCTACCAAAATGACGGATTTAAATTTAAAAAGAATACGTCATTCCGTTCCCGGTGGCACGTGGAAAGACTGGACAAATGAATTACAGTTAAAATGTCATAAAAAGAGAACTGGAAAAAGTTATGGTGCCGTATATGGTCGAATGTGTTGGGATGAACCATCCCCGACTATTACAACACAATTTTATGGTTATGGAAATGGTCGGTTTGGACATCCAGAGCAAGATAGAGCTTTATCATACAGAGAAGGAGCCTTACTTCAATCTTTTCCTGAAGATTATAGATTTGTCGAAGAAGGCGTTCCGTTTAATCGCAGAGAATTGGGGATTCACATTGGAAATGCGGTGCCGGTAGAACTTGGTAGGGCAATTGGAATGAGTATTCAGAATCATTTAAATGAAATGGAGGTTGATTAACATGGCGCTAACCATTACTCCCGAAAAAAGGCAAGCTGCGGAAGAACAGATTAAAGCATTGAGAAAAGAAATTGATTATGATACACGGGACTATGCAATTGATTTTTTGGTCCAACAATATCGAGAAAATGAATTTTATATTCCAGACGAATATCAGCGTCAGTATATATGGGAAGATGCAAATAAGAATAGATTTATAGAATCAATATTACTAGGCTTGCCAATTCCATTTATGTTCTTCTCTGATACCGATGATGGTAGATGTGAGATTATAGACGGAGCTCAACGAACACAAACCTTAGAGGAATTTATGAGTAATGAACTAGTTCTTTCTAATCTCAAAAAACTAACAGACCTTAATGGATTCACTTATGCCGATTTACCAGAGTATTTCAAAAGAAAGTTCAATAAGACTACCATGCGTATTATCGTCTTATCTGATGAAACGACAATTGAAATTCGGCAAGAAATATTTAATCGAATAAATACAACGGGCATCCGTGCTAATCCGAGTGAGATTCGTAGAGGTAGTTATGCTGGACCGTTTATGGATTTTCTCAAAGAATGTACAAAAAATCCGATCTTTATTAAAGTGTGTCCCGTTAGTGAAACATCGAAAAAACGCTATGATGATCTTGAACTTGTATTAAGATTTTTTGCATTCTTGAATAACTATAAAAATTTTACCCATCGAGTAGATGAGTTTTTAGATAAATATGTAGAGGATACTCAAGCTGGTTTTGATAAAGATTCATTCAAAAATGAATTTGATAATATGCTTGCATTTGTAGATAGATACTTTGAAAATGGATTTAGGAAAACAAAAACTTCAAAATCAACTCCTCGTGTTCGATTTGAAGCAATTGCTGTAGGGGTAGGATTGGCACTTAGAGAGAACCCAAGTTTAGTTCCGAAATCCATGGATTGGTTAGATGGTGACGAATTTAAAACGCATACTACTACACACGCAAGTAACTCTCCAGCACGCGTATCTGGTCGTGTTGAATATGTACGCAATATGTTGTTAGCAGGTGAAGATGATGCAAGCAACAATTGATACTTTTAATGATCGTATCAGCGAAATATCGCTTTATTATGAAGCCTTAAAATCTCTTTATGATACGAAAGCAGAACAAAATAATGGTCAAAAATATTATGACGATGATTTTTTGAAAATTCTAAAATCAAATGCCTTACTAATGATTTATAATCTTGTTGAATCTACAATTATGGGAGGAATTACAGAAATCTATGATGATTTGCGTCAACATGGAGTAACATATCGTCAAGTTAGGCAAGAGATTCAAAACATTTGGTTTGTATTTAAGTTCAATCAGGTGTATGACAAAAATGCTCACTACAACTCGTACCGAGAAAAAGCAGTCGAAATAATAAATTCTATATTGACTGACGAAATTTTGACACTTGATCGGAAAGCTACCAATATTAGCGGGAATCTAGACGCCGAAAAAATTCGTCAAGTGTGTAATGAACATGGAATAACTTATCAGATTGATCCAAGTTGTAGAGGCGGAATAGTTCTTTCAGATGTCAAAGAAAAACGTAATAATCTTGCGCATGGTACAATTTCGTTTGTTGAATGCGGGCGTGATTATACCATTGATGATTTAGAAAAAACCAAAGACCAAACGATACTCTTTTTGCGAGGTATACTTGCGGGTCTAAAGGATTATTACGATAGACAGTTATATTTACAGACTGCGCAATAAATTTAATACATAGCCGAGAGGTTTTCTAAATGAAAGCCCCTCGGCTTTTTCTATTTCAGAATGGAGGTGAAAAAGTATGCCATATATCCCGCCGGAGGTGGTGGAGAAAGCCCGTGAAATGGACTTGCTGACCTATCTGAAAAGCTATGAGCCGCAGGAGCTTGTTCATTTCGGAGGAAACACCTACTGCACCCGTGAACACGACAGCTTGAAGATTTCAAACGGCAAATGGTGCTGGTTTTCCCGTGGGATCGGCGGTTATTCTGCGCTGGACTATCTAATCAAGGTCAAAGAAATGCCCTTTACGCAGGCGGTTGAAACGATTATGGGGAATGTTGCGGTATCGCCGCCGACCTATACCCCCGCGTCAAAGGAACAGAAGCCGAAAGTTTTGCTATTGCCAAAAGCGAACCGCTGCGCCACCCACGCCGTCGAATATCTGCACCGCAGAGGTATCGACTATGACCTGATAGATTTTTGTATCAGTACGGGTCGGTTGTATGAAAGCTATCCCTATTATAATGTCGTGTTCGTCGGGCAGGATCGCTGCGGCAAACCCCGTTATGCCAATCTGCGCGGTATCGGCTCGGACTTTATCGGGGACGCAAACGGCAGCGACAAGCATTATTCTTTTGGGATTCCCGCCGCCGTCGAAAGCGGCACGCTGAATCTATTTGAATCAGCGGTCGATCTGCTGTCCTACGGGACAATGCAAAAGCTGGACGGCAAGAACTGGCAAAGCGAAAATCTGCTTTCCCTTGCGGGTGTGTATAAGCCGAAAGCAAGGATTGAGGAAAGCAGTTTACCCGTCGCCCTTGTTCAGTATCTTGCAGATTATCCCCATATCCGCAAGGTGGTGTTACGACTCGATAACGACAATACGGGACGGATTGCCGCAGCGACAATCAAAACTTTGCTGTCAAAAAGATATGCGGTCGCGGTAGATATTCAGCCGCCCTCGCAAGGCAAGGATTACAACGATTGTTTGTGCCTGCGGCTCGGACTACCCATTACCAAACGAAAGGAGCGAGCAAAGGAGCGATAACAAATGACAGAACTATTGAATACGTGTATGAGAATCCGGCATTTTCGTATTCTGCATGGTATGACGCAAAAGGCGTTAGGGATAGCGGTCGGTTTTCCGCAGGGCAGCGCCGATATACGAATCGCACAGTACGAATCCGGCGTAAGGACGCCGAAACAAAACCTGTTGTGCCAAATGGCAAAGGCACTCGGCGTTTCTCCCTCGACGCTTGCAGTTCCCCGTATAAAAGACAGCGACGAATTACGCTGTTTATTGATTGCGCTGGAGGACGAGTGCGGTATTAAGTTTTCTCCGCAATCCGATAATGCCAAAGCGATTTATGAATCATATGGAAAAGGAGCAAAAAACGATGAAAACCTATGAGGTCACGATTACCGAAACCCTGCAAAAGACGGTTGAGGTGGAGGCAAATTCCCGTGAAGAAGCCGAAAGGCTGGTTGAGCAAAAATGGAACGACAGCGAATATATCCTCGACGCCGATTTCTTTGTCGGAGTGGATTTTTCCGCAAGGACAAACGAGCGAAGCCGTGATTATGAACGATGAATATATTTCGGTTGGTGGCAAAATGTTCGGCCTATGGGACGAACGCTATGCGATATACCAGCAAGCATCGCCTTTGTGATACCACAAAGGCAAAAACTTGTCAGGGGTAGCCCCTGAAACCCTTAATCTGCTCGCCCCGCTACAAACGGAGAGCGATATTTTTATGCGCTGAAAGGAGGCGTATGTATGAGCGAACTGCTCTTTTTTATCATTGGAACTATGCTCGGCGGTTGTATCGGTATTGTAACAATGTGCCTATTTCAAATTAACCGCCTGCGCGGAAAGGACGACGACAAATGACCGAACATTTAACCTTTTTGGATTTTTTCAGCGGCGTGGGCGGTTTCCGCAAAGGCTTTGAGCTTTGCGGCATGGTTTGTAAAGGCCATTGCGAGATAGATAAATTCGCAGACCGCAGCTACCGCGCCATACACGATATACAGGAGGACGAATGGTATGGAGAAGATATTACCAAAACCGAACCCACGGACCTGCCGAGGGTCAACCTCTGGGCAGGCGGATTCCCGTGTCAGGACATTTCTGTATCTGGCCGGCAAAGAGGGCTTGCAGGAAAACGAAGCTCTCTCTTTTTTGAAATCATTAGATTGCTCAAAGGCACGCCAGCCGAAGATAGACCCGAATGGCTTGTCCTTGAAAATGTTAAAAATCTGCTCTCCGTTAATCGGGGATGGGACTTTGCGACCGTTCTCAATTCGCTGGCCGAAATCGGCTATCATATCGAATACGGACTGCTTAATTCACGCTTCCACGGCGTTCCGCAAAACAGGGAGCGAATCTACCTTGTCGCTTATCGACATTTTAGAGCCGACGGTGGACGAAAAATATTTCCTGTCGATGCTGGCGACGGCAAGACTCTTATACAGCTAATCGGCGGTACGCAGGGCAAGCGTGTTTACGACCCCGCAGGTATAAGCTGCACGCTGATGAGCGAGGGCGGCGGCTTTGGCGGCAGGACGGGAATGTATTTTATCGACCTGTGCAAAGGCAATCCCAAGCTGACGGAAAACGCCCGCTGTATCAAAGCGAGGTATGACAGCGGGATCGGAAACCGCAGCGGCGATAATTCAGGCGTGCTATGTATGGGCGCAGACTGTCCCGACCGTACCGACGAAACCGCGCTGATTCAGTTAAAACGAAGCGACCCGAAAATCCGGGAACAGGATTACACCAAATGCCTGATCGCAGGCTACAACAAAATCGGGGTAAGCAACCGGGGCGAAAGCTCCGGCGTTTTTTATGGCTGCCGCGCTGTACTGACCCCCGACCGTGAAAATAAAAGGCAGAACGGCCGCCGTTTCAAGGAGTGCGGCGAACCTGCTTTTTGTCTGAACACGCAGGACAAACACGGCGTTTATCTCTGCGCCTGTGATTCCTGCGAACACGCTCTGAAAATAAAGAACGCCACCGCCGCCGGATATGCCGAGGCAAAATGCGGCGACAGTATCAATCTTGCTTTCCCCGACAGTAATACCCGCCGCGGTCGTGTGGGTAAGGGCTGCGCGCAAACGCTTGATACTTCCTGCAATCAGGGCGTGCCGCTTGGCTGCGGACGAATCCGCAAGCTGACGCCCCGTGAGTGCTGGCGGCTGCAAGGCTTTTCCGATGATATGTTTGATAAAGCGGCCGCCGTCAATTCCGACGCCCAGCTATATAAGCAGGCAGGCAACGGCGTGACGATTCCCGTTGTGTATGCGGTCGGCAAACGAATCGTTGAAATTCAAGAGGAACTGAACAAGGAGGCGATAAAAATATGAGAAAACGCAATGTTCACATTCAATTCTGGCTCGACAAAAAGGAAGCCGAGGCGTTTCAAAAGAAAGTGAAGCGCAGCGGTCTTTCCCGTGAGGCGTATTTGCGGCACTTGGTAAATGGGCTTGAACCGCAGGATGCACCGCCGCCCGATTACTACGCCATGATGAGGGAACTCCACGGGATCGGCAACAACCTGAATCAGATTGCCGTCAAAGCCCACACCCTGAATGTTCTCGATGTGCAGAGGTACGACGAGGCCTGCCGCAAGGTTGATACGGCTATCAAGAAAATCACCGAGGCGGTCATTTTGCCCCGCACGATGAAGTGATGGCTACTACCTCTATCTGGCGTGTGAAAGGCTGGCTCGGCAAGGTGGTCGTCTATGTGGAGAATCCCGATAAAACAACGAACCCGAAATTTTATACCGAGGAAGATATGACCGAACAGGACGGACAGGAGCTTTCCGATGTTATCCGTCATGCGGTCAATTCACGAAAAACACAGAAAGCGGATAACGAGGACTGCGCCGTGGTTCACCGTTTTGTGTCGGGTATCAACTGCTCTCCCTCTACCGCCCGTGATGAAATGCTTGCCGTAAAAAAGCGGTTCGGCAAAGAAAACGGGACGGTTGCCTACCACGGGTATCAATCCTTTGCCCCCGGTGAGGCGACCCCTGAAATGGCGCACAAAATCGGGATGAAGCTCGCCGCCCGTTTGTGGGGCGACCGCTATCAGGTGATTGTGGCGACCCACCTTGACAAAGAATATCACCTGCATAATCACTTTGTCCTGAATACGGTGTCCTTTGTGGACGGAATCAAATACCACCGCACCAAAAAAGATTATCACGATATGCAGACCGTTTCCGATGAGCTTTGCCGTGAATACCGTTTATCGGTGATCGAAAATCCGCAGTACGGGAAAGCCAAGCAATACGGCGAATGGCGTGCCGAGCAGGAGCAGCGCCCTACTTGGCGCGGGCTGATTCGCTCCGAAATTGACGAAGCCATACGGCAGTCTATGACCGAACGGCAGTTTTTTGATAACCTGCGGAAGAAAGGCTATGAGGTCAAGACCGGCAAGGATATTTCGGTGCGGCCGCTGGGCAAAGAACGCTTTGTAAGGCTGGTACGGAATTTCGGTGAGGACTATTCCATCGAACAAATCCGCAGACGGATTCTGTCGCAGACACGAGCTGAAAAAAAGCCGTCCACGCCAACCCGTCAAATTATACGGATTCGGCTGTTCGGCAGCTTGGAAAAGACCCGCAAAATCACAGGGTTTCGGGCGCTGTATTTTCACTACTGCTACCTGCTGGGGATCTTCCCGAAAAACAAGCCGAAACAAAACAGGCGACTTCACTTTCTCTTGCGTGAGGATTTGCGAAAGCTGGACGCTATCACCGCCGAAACAAGGCTGCTTGTGCGAAATCGTATTGATACCGCCGAGCAGCTTTTTTCATAGCGTGGCGAGGCGCAAGACAAAATTACGGCTCTGACCGCCGAGCGAAAGCGGCTTTACAAATTGCAGCGGACGGCGGCGGTCAAAGCAGACCCCGAAAAGGCAGCGAAAATCAAAGAACAAATATCCGTATTGTCAAAAGAGCTTGCCGCTCTGCGAAAGGAGGTGTCTTTATGTGACGATATAGCCGAATGCTCCGGCGTTATCAAAGAGAAAATCAAAGCCGTCCGCAAGGACGAACAGCCTGAAAGAAAGGAGAAAACCGACCATGTACAATTCCGGTGACGCAGCGGAACAGATCGTAAGGATCAGTTTAGAGGGTACGGAAGTCGCCTTAAAGCTGACCGGCTCTGCGGCAAAAAATATCGCCGCTATGATTTATGCTGTTCTGAAAAACAGGGATAAAAACAAGACCAAAGGCAGGCAGCGTTTGACCGCTATGCTTAAAAGCGGAAAGGATCTGAAAGTGTTTACCGTCAGCGAGGAGCATTTGAAACAGTTTGCCGCCGAAGCCAAGCGGTACGGCGTTGTTTACTGCGCTCTGCGCGGTAAAGAAAAATCGTCTGACGGTATGGTGGATATTATGGTGCGTGCCGAGGACGCTTCAAAAATCAACCGCATTGTGGAACGCTTCAAGCTGGCGGCAGTCGATACCGTTTCTATTAAGCGTGATATTGAAAAATCCAAAGCCGAGAAAACCGCCCCCTCTGCTCCCGAACAGGAGAAACCCGATAAGGAGGCCGACGACCGCCTGCTTGATGATTTAATGGGCGCGCCTGTGAAAAAGGAGGAACGGACGCCGCAGAATCCCGAAGTCAGCAAAAATGATTCTTTTGGGAAAGCGGCGGAGAAATCCCATCCGTCCGCGCCTATCTCAAAGAAGCAAAGCAAAACCGCCGAGGGTACTGTTAAACTGCCCGAAGAACGCCCTTCTGTTCGTGAAGAACTGCGGGAAATCAAGGCGAAACAGCAAGAGGCGGCGGCTCCCGCCAAAGAAGAACCCACCGTTTCCAAAAAGCAGCCTAAACAGCAGACGACCGCCCACAAGCAGCCGTCCCGAAAAAAGAAACCCAAATCAAAGGAGAGATAAGGCCGAAAGATGAAACGAGCGCTAAACTCACATTAGCCGCTTTCGGCCCCAATTTGTTCCTTTTTGTGCAGAGGCACAAAATTTCTTTCTGCTGATCAGCAGAAAGAAACCGAAACAAATTCATTAGAAAGGTATGGTACTAACAATGAGCAATTTTGACGATATTTTTGAACCCACCCCGCAAGCCGAGGATTTTGACAAAGAGGCTTGGGCGGCAAAGAAAAAGGCAGAGCGTGACGAGGTTTACGCTCTTGCCGACGCCACCGCCGAGGAAGTATGCGCAGACGGCGGCAAGTTCCGTGACTATCTGGATGTGCAGGCGAATTTCCGTCATTACTCTGCCACCAACGCCCTGTTGATTCTGGCGACAAAACCCGACGCCCGCAGGCTGGGCGACAAGGATTTCTGGCGCGATCAGGGCGTGTATATCAAACGGCAGGAATTTGGCCGTCCTATCAAAATCGTGGAATCAAACGGAGAGTACACCCGTGACGACGGCAGTATCGGCGTGTCATATAACATCAAGCGTGTGTACGACATTTCGCAGACCACTTCCCGAATGAGAACGCAGCCGCCTGTTTCCCACGACGCAAGGGCTTTGCTCGGCGCTCTCATTTACAAAAAGCCTGTGCCGATTCAGTCTGTCGATGAGCTGCCCGACGGGTTGGGCGCTCTTTACGACAACGAGCAAAAGGCTATTTTTGTCTGCCGCGGAATGGAGGCAAACAATCTGTTCTGCGAGGTGTCAAAGGCGCTGGCGCAAGCGGAGCTTGCACAGACAAGCGAGGAATACGACCCGCAAAATGCCGGCTTTAAGGCGCATTGCGTTTCGTATATTCTCGGCAAAGAGTTCGGCGCTGATGTGAGCGATTACAGTTTTGAGAATCCCGCCGATTTTCTCCGCACCGACGACCCGCAGGAAATCCGCACTGAGCTTTCCGAAATCCGAGATACCGCCTACGACATTTCCGCAAGAATGACAAGGGCGCTGGAAAAGAGCAAAGCGCCCCGCAATGCGGAACAGGAGCGCTGACTATGGAGAAAACAGAAAAACGGGTATTGACCCTTAACCGTTACGAACACGGCGTTATTATCAATGCCTTAAATGAAATGCGAAACGACCTGCTGGAAGAAGAACGCCCCACCGATATTGTTGACGAGGTTCTTTTGAAAGCAATCGACGCTCCCACGAAAAAAGTAAGGTGCAGGAACGATGAAGCGCGGGAATAATCCTCTTTCCTCTGCCTGTTCGGAATTCTCCCCGTTGTGTGGCTGGGGCTTTTAATCGCTCCCGCCGCCGGCGGAGGACTGCCCGAAATCCTTGCCCGGTTTCCTGCGGCAATGAACGATCCGTTTCATATAGAGCTTTGCGGGGACAGCGTAAAAACTGTCCTCGTTTTGCTTC
>CAJUGO010000009.1 GCA_910585865.1 uncultured Ruminococcus sp.
TCTCTCAGGTGTCAAAATCTTTGATTTTGGTTACACCGTGAGGTTATTATAACATATAGATTTTTCATGGTCAAAAGGTATTTTTAAAAACAGCGTGACATTACAATACTTTTATGTTATAATAGCAAAAAATACATTATCACTTTAAAACAATAAAATGTTTTAAATAAATATACATTATTGGAGGTCTGAAAATGTCTGATAAAAAAATTCCATACAAAATTTATCTTGCCGAAAACGAGATACCTAAACAGTGGTATAATGTCCGTGCAGATATGAAAAATAAACCTGCTCCGCTCCTAAATCCCGGCACCCTAAAGCCAATGACTGCTGAAGAGCTTGCTCCTGTATTTTGTGAAGAGCTTGTAGCACAGGAGCTTAACAATGATGATGCTTATATTGACATTCCTGAAGAAATTCAGAACTTTTATAAAATGTACCGTCCGGCACCCCTTATCAGAGCCTATTTCCTTGAAAAGGCTTTAGATACACCGGCTAAAATTTATTATAAGTTCGAGGGAAACAACACAAGCGGCAGCCATAAATTAAACAGCGCAATTGCCCAGGCTTACTATGCAAAAAAGCAGGGATTAAAGGGTGTTACAACAGAGACAGGCGCAGGTCAGTGGGGCACCGCACTTTCCATGGCTTGTTCATATTTTGATCTTGACTGCAAGGTTTATATGGTTAAGGTTTCGTACGAACAAAAGCCTTTTAGAAGAGAAGTTATGAGAACCTACGGAGCAAGTGTTACTCCGTCTCCTTCAACCCATACTGCAGTAGGCAGAAAAATACTTGAAGCACATCCCGGCACAAGCGGCAGCCTTGGCTGCGCAATTTCCGAAGCCGTTGAAGTTGCAACAACTACTGACGGATATCGCTATGTACTTGGAAGTGTCCTTAATCAGGTACTTTTACATCAATCGGTAATTGGTCTTGAAGCTAAAGCAGCTCTTGAAAAGTATGGAGTTAAACCTGATATTATCATCGGATGTGCAGGCGGCGGCTCCAACCTCGGCGGTCTTATCTCACCGTTTATGGGAGAAAAACTCCGCGGAGAAGCTGACTATCGTATTATTGCCGTTGAGCCTGCATCATGTCCCAGTTTTACAAGAGGTAAGTTCGCATATGATTTCTGCGACACCGGTATGGTTTGTCCTCTTGCAAAAATGTACACGCTCGGCAGCGGATTTATTCCATCAGCTAATCACGCAGGCGGTTTGCGCTACCACGGTATGAGTTCAACACTTTCACAGCTTTATCATGACGGTCTTATGGAAGCAACTGCAGTTGAACAGACTTCTGTATTTGAAGCTGCTGAGAAGTTTGCAAGAGTTGAAGGTATTCTTCCTGCTCCCGAAAGCAGCCACGCAATAAAAGCCGCAATTGATGAAGCACTTAAATGCAAAGAAACAGGCGAAGAAAAAACAATTCTTTTCGGTCTTACAGGTACAGGTTATTTTGATATGGTCGCTTATGAAAAATTCAACGACGGCGTTATGACTGACTATATTCCTTCCGATTCAGATCTCCAGAAAGGATTTGACGGTATTCCGAAATTTCCCGGAAACGAATTTTAATATCTGTATATATTAACTTGTCAATATAAAATTTAAAGCCACGAAGTATTGAAGCTTCGTGGCTTTATTACTAGTTATAAGTTCTGCTGCAAATGTTGGAGTATGCCTTTATTTTGGAGTATACAGTTGCCCTTGTATAAAGGGAGTTTTAATTATAATCCAATATATTAATTTAGGTGAATCAGCCTATAAGTTCCTTGATTTTTGCCTCCGCAGCTGAAGCATCTGCCTTTCCGCGGCTGTTTTTCATAACATTGCCAACCAACGCCTTAATTGCCTTTTCTTTGCCGTTCCTATAATCATCAACAGCCTTGGGGTTGCTTTCAACAGCCTGCTTGCAAAGCTCAAGCAATGCATTTTCGTCAAGACCGCCCATATCGCTCTCACTTATAAATTCAAGTGCCCCCTTGCCGCTGTCAAGCATCTTTTCAAGAGTAGATTTAGCAAGATTGTTGCGGATTTTACCCGAATCAAGCAGCTTCACCAATTCGTTGAGCTGTAAAGGAGATACAGAAACATTAAAAATTTCCTTATCTGCCTCTGTTTCGGTTCTGCGGAATATCTGTCCTATAATAAAGTTTGACACTGTCTTCGGCGATTTAACCCCATTACAGGCTTCATCAAAATACTCGCTGATTTTTCTGTATTTTGTAAGAAGCTGCGCATCCTTTTCCGGAATAGCAAGTTCCTCAATATATCTTTTGCATTTGTCGGCCGGAAGCTCGGGAAGTTCAGACTTTATTTCTTCAACCTCTTCACGGGAAACCTTGATTGTTACAAGGTCAGGGTCACGGAAATAACGGTAGTCGTGCGCATCCTCTTTGCTTCTCATTGATGAAGTAGTGTTGGTTGCGTCATCATAACGCAGAGTTTCCTGTACAACCTTTCCGCCGCTTTCAATCAAATCAACCTGGCGTTCATATTCATATTCCATTGCTTTTGCAATGTTGTTAATAGAGTTCATATTCTTAATTTCCGTTCTTGTACCCAGCTTTTCACTGCCCTGGGGACGAACAGAAATATTTACATCACAGCGCATTGAACCTTCCTGCATTTTGCAGTCGGAAATACCTATATATCTCATAACCTGCTGAAGCTTTTCAACATACTCTCTGGCCTCATCAACTGAACGAATATCAGGCTCAGAAACAATCTCAATAAGCGGAACGCCTCCGCGGTTATAATCAACATAAGTATCACCGTGCTGATGAATAAGCTTTCCTGCATCCTCTTCTATATGAATATGGTGCAGACGAATTTTTCTGCCGTTGGAAAGCTCAACATAACCCCCGATAATCAGCGGTGCATAAAGCTGGCTGATCTGATAAGCCTTTGAAAGGTCAGGGTAACAGTAATTCTTTCTGTCCATTTTTGCAATCTCTGCAATCTCACCGTGAACGGCAAGTCCTGCCTTGATTGCATAGTTGACTACTTCCCGGTTAAGCTTTGGAAGCGTACCTGGCAAGCCTATACATACCGGACAACAGTGGCTGTTTGGTGCTCCGCCAAACTGAGTTGTACAGCTGCAGAAAATTTTTGTCTTTGTAGCAAGCTCAATATGGGTTTCAAAACCCGCAACTAATTCGTATTTCACAGCTTAACACCCCACTTTGTATCCTTAAAGTTTTCGGCAGCCGCCTGCTGATATTTATAGGCGGCATTTAGTATTTCAGCCTCACCAAATCTCTTGCCTATAAGCTGCATGCCAATAGGCATTCCATTTGCGTTAAATCCGCACGGTACCGATACCCCCGGCAAACCCGCAATATTTACAGGTACTGTACATATGTCCGTAAGATAAGTTTCAATCGGATCAGATACTGCGCGGCCCATCTCAAATGCAGTCATTGGTACTGTAGGAGCAAGCATAACATCACATTTTTCAAATGCCCCGTTAAATGCATTAACAATTGCGCCTCTCAAGTTTTGTGCCTTTTTATAGTATGCATCATAATAACCTGCCGAAAGCACATATGTTCCAAGCAAAATTCTGCGCTTAACCTCTTCTCCAAATCCTTCTGAACGCGTACGGCAAATCATATCGTGAGTACCGCTGTAATGCTCTGTTTTGTATCCGTAACGAATACCGTCATATCTTCCAAGGTTTGAAGATGCTTCTGCACAGGCAATGATATAATAAACAGGAAGAGCAAATTTTAATTCGGGCAAATCAAAATATACTATTTTTGCGCCCATAGATTCATAAATCTTTGCGGCATTTAAAATAGCCTCTTTAACATCATCACGAATGCCGTCAAGATATTCTTTTGCAATACCTATTTTCATTCCCTTTATGTCTTTGTCAAGCTTTGAATATGTTTCGCCTCCCAAATTACCCTTAGAGGTCGAATCCTTTTCATCCTGCATTGAAATTGCGTCAAATACAATCGAGGCATCCTCAACCGTCTTTGTTATAGGTCCAATCTGGTCAAGCGAACTTGCATATGCAATAAGTCCGTAACGTGAAACGGATCCGTAGGTTGGCTTTAGTCCTACTATGCCGCAGAAAGATGCCGGCTGACGGATTGAGCCGCCCGTATCTGATCCTAAACCATAAGCGGCAATATTTGCACCTACAGCACTTGCCACGCCGCCCGAAGAACCGCCTGAAACATGTTTTGTGTTAAAAGGATTTGCAGCACCGCCGAAATATGAAGTTTCTGACGATGACCCCATAGCAAATTCATCCATATTGGTCTTGCCCAGCATTACTGCATTCTGCTTAGCAAGAATATCCCATACAGTCGCATTATATATCGGCTTATATCCTGTGAGTATTTTTGAACAGCAGGTTGTTTCAATTCCCTTTGTTGACAGATTATCCTTAAGGGTCATAGGAACACCCTCAAGCAAACCTATTTCTTCACCCATAGCAATCTTTTTATCAACAGCTTCTGCTGTTTTAAGAGCTTCAGCGCCTGTAATATTGACATATGCGTTAAGCTCACCGTTTGATCTTTCAATTTCTTCAAGATAGCTTTTTGTAAGCTCGGTGCAGGAGCACTGCTTTGATACAAGCATCTCATGAATTTTTGCAATTGATCCCATCTCTACACCGCCTTACTCTCTGTTTCTTACAAGAAAATGATCCTCAGCCTGCTCAGGAGCATTCTCAAGAATTTCCTTGGTACTGTATGATTCAACAACAACATCCTCACGGAAAACATTTGAAAGGTTGTTGATATCATCAAAACTGTCACCGCTTACCGGAGCATTATTGATGGTGTCAGCAAAATCTATAATCTCCTGCATTGACTTTGTAAGACCGTCAAGCTCCTCCTCGGGAACAAAAAGTTTTGAAAGCAATGCAATGTTTTCAACATCTTCTCTCGTTACCATAAAAATCATCCTTTGTAAACAGAATTAGGGCAAGTCATAAAAATACAACTCGCCCTTTGAATTATCTCAATTTAATGTGTACTTCTCTGAGCTGCTGTTCTGTTACCTCTCCGGGTGAACCAAGCAGTAAATCCTGGGCATTTGAATTCATCGGAAATGCAATAACCTCGCGGATATTGTCTTCTTCTGTAAGAAGCATAATCATCCTGTCAACACCAGGAGCCATTCCGGCATGAGGCGGAGCACCGTATTGGAATGCATTATAAAGAGCGGTGAATTTTGCCTTTAAATCATCTTCGCTGTAACCTGCAAGCTCAAATGCTTTTTTCATAATATCAATGTCATGATTGCGCACAGCACCTGATGAAAGCTCAACTCCGTTGCACACGATATCATACTGATACGCCAGAATATCCTCAGGCTCTTTGTTTAAAAGACTGTCGAGACCTCCCTGCGGCATTGAAAACGGATTATGTGTAAAGATAATTTGATTTGTTTCATCATCACGTTCAAACATTGGGAAATCAACAATAAAGCAAAGTTCAAATCTGCCGGTGTCAATAAGGTCAAGACGCTTTGCAACCTCTGTTCTTATCTGACCTGCAAGCTTTGGAGCTTCCTGTGCCGTATCAGCAATAAAGTAGATAACATCGCCCGCTTTTGAGTTATTGCGCTCAATAAGTTCTTCACGGTCGCCTTCCTTGAGGAACTTATCTATAGGACCGTCAAAAGTAAGGTCATCTCTTACCTTTACATAACCCAATCCCTTCATGCCTATTGAAAGAGCAAACTCTTCCATTTTCTTAAACCATTTTTTAGACTGAGCTGCGGCACCGGGAACATTTATTGAACGGACTGTCTTCTTGCGGAAAGGTGCAAAGTCCGTTTCCTCAAACATATCGCTTATTTCAACAATCACAAGCGGATTGCGCAAATCCGGCTTATCAGTACCGTACTTCAGCATACTCTCTGCATACGGAATACGGGCAAACGGAGGCTTTGAAACCTCTTTGTCAGAAAATTTTCTGAATGTTTCATATAACACTTCCTCTGCAACATCAAAAACATCCTCTTGAGTTGCAAAAGCCATTTCAAAGTCAAGCTGATAAAATTCTCCCGGAGAACGGTCTGCACGAGCATCCTCATCACGGAAACACGGAGCAATCTGGAAATACTTATCAAATCCTGAAACCATTAAAAGCTGTTTAAAAATCTGAGGAGCCTGAGGCAATGCATAAAATCTGCCCTTGTGCTTACGGCTGGGAATGAGATAATCACGGGCACCCTCAGGAGATGAAGTAGAAAGAATAGGCGTCTGAATCTCAGTAAAGCCCATATCATTCATTTTTGAGCGTAAAAATGCAACTATTTGGGATCGGAGCATAATATTGTTATGCACCTTTGGATTACGCAAATCAAGAAAACGGTATTTTAAACGGATATCTTCAGAGGTATTTGTTGAGGAGGGAACTTCAAACGGAAGTACATTTCTGCACTTTCCAAGCACCTTTATATCATCTGTATGAACCTCAACATAACCTGTTGCAATTTTGGCATTTATTGTATCTTCGTCGCGCTTAACAACCTCGCCGCTGAGAGTTACGGTACATTCCTTATTAATATCTTTTAGCAGTTCATCATTGTGAACAACTGCCTGCAATACGCCATATTGGTCACGGATATCAAGAAACATTACGCCGCCATGATCACGAATATTCTCAACCCATCCTGCAACCCTTACTTGCTGTCCTATATTTTCTTCTCTTAACTCACCGCAGGAAACGGTGCGGTATTCATTAGCTTTAACCATTTAGTAACTATCCTTTCACAGATATTTTGCCTATACTATTGCATTATAGCACAATTTCCCTTTTCAATCAATATTTTCTAAGATTTTTTGAAATTTATTCTTTACTTTTATTAATCAATGAAATTATTCAACACTTTTGAGACTCTCGACCATATTTACAGCCTTAATCTTAAAGCTCATAACGGCATTCACCAGAAGTGAAAACATAAACGTAAGTCCTGATGCATACAAAAATGAGGTAAAATAGATATCTCTTCCAAACATAATATTGTCGATTTCCACGGTCTGAACAATAAATCCCGTAAGCAAAATGCCCAGAAAAAGTCCCGCAATTATCCCAAGCACGGTAAGGATAATATTTTCTCTGTATATAAACGATGAAGTTTCTTTATGGTTAAATCCCAGAACTTTAAATGTTGCAATTTCACGCACCCGTTCTGCAATGTTAATATTAGTAAGATTATAAAGCACAACAAATGCCAGAGACGCTGCACAAATTATCATTACCATAACAACCATATTCAGTGAATCCAGCATATTTTTAAAATCATCAAGGCTTGAATTAATATAGTTTACAGCAGCAATATTTTTATTTTTAAGCAGTTCTGCACTGAAAACATTTTCCGCTTCCACAGATGTTTCAGCAAGCTTGACATCAAGCATATTGTATATGACATCTTTGCTGTACAGCTTTGTATAAAGGCTTGGAGACATATAAATATAATTATGCATATACTGCTCATAAATTCCGCATACAATAGCTTGTGTATTTCCGCTGTCCGTGCCAAGGCTGATTATATCGCCTTTTTTTATGCCAAATTCTTCAGCAAGCTTTTCATTTATTAAAACACCTTCATTCGTTATCGGCAGTTCTTCATTATTTTTGCGTGTATGAAGTGAAATAAGCTGACTCAATTCATCGGGATGCTGTATAACAGTTAAATATGTGTCGGCATCCTTAATATTACCGTTAAATTTCACTGTGCATTTTTCCTGCGCAACAAGCATTGAACTGTCAATATTTTGAGTATTCCTAATTTTATCGGTTAGGTACATAAGTTCCTCCTCTGTCCCTCCCTCTTTTGGAATAACTACGGCATTATATTTATATATTGTCTCAAACTGATCATTTACCAGCGGATCAAAGCTGTTGAGCAATCCAAATGCCGCCACAATAAGCGCCGTACATCCTGCTATTCCTATTATTGTCATACAAAGTCTTGACTTATATCTGAGTAAATTTCTTGCTGTAAGTTTTGAATTAAAGCTGAATTTTTCCCAAATGGGTTTTATTCGTTCAAGAATAATCCGTTTTCCGGGCTTTGGCGCTTTAGGCCGCATTATTGAAGCAGGTTTGTGACTGAGGGAACGCATACACACTATTGTGGAAACTGCCACCGTACATACTGCTGCAGCTGCAATCCCCAGAAATATACTTGTAAAATCCGGTATAAGTATGATATCTCCGATAAAATACATAATTTTGTAAGCATTGTAAATTATAAACGGAATTGTAAAAATCCCGATAAATACACCTATAATTCCGCCTGTAACAGCCGCAATCAGTGAATAAATCACAAATTTCATAATTATGCTGACGCTGCTGTAACCGAGAGCCTTAAACGTACCGATTTCCGTACGTTTTTCCTCAATCAGCCTTGTCATTGTTGTAACGCATACAAGTACTGCAACCAGCAGAAAAAACAACGGAAAAACACTTGCAACCGCATTAAGTCTGTCGGCATTTTGAGAAAATGTAACAAATCCCGGATTATCTTCGCGGCTGAATTCATACCATTTAGGAAAACTCAAAGCATCCGTCTTTTTTTGAGCATCATCGATTTCTCTTTTAGCATCCTCAAATTTGCGGTTTACCTCATTCTTTTTACTGTCATATTCCTGCTGAGCGTCATCAATCCTTTTCTTACCGTCTTTTTTCTGCTTTTCGAGTTCCTTTATACCGCTGTCATATTCTTTCTGCGCTGAATTAATATGCTGCTGAGCTTCACTTAGCTGATTGAATCCTTCTGTTTTTTTGATTTTCAGCTCTGATTTTGCCGCAGCAAGCTGTTCGTCGCCGTACTGAAGCTGTGCAAGCGCATCATCAAGCTGTTTTTGCCCTTGTGCCTTCTTATCATCAAATGTTTGTTGCTTTTCATCAAGCAGTGCTTTGTTTTCGTCAAGTGCATCCAATGCCTGACTGTATTGAGAATTAAGCTTATCAAGCGTTGCCTGTGTCTGTTCAAGCTGTTGTTTCAATACAGCAATTGCAGCAGGATCGCTCGTCTGCTCTATTATGTTTTCTATTCTGCTTACGGCAGACTGCGCTTGCTCAATCCCCAAAAGAAGCTGTGGTTCTGTGTTTGTCTTAAATTCACTTACCGCAGAATTATATTCCTCCCAACCATCATCAAGAAGTTTTTGGGCAGTCTTTATTTCAATATCGTATTCTTCCCTTGAAGAATTATATTTTTTTCGTGCCGCGCCAAGCTCTGCTTCCTTTTGTTCTGTCAATTTTTCTGCATATTCTATTCCGTAATAATACTCATCTGCAGCTTTATCAAGTTCAGATTTTGCACTTTCAAGCTGTGCTCCGGCAGTGTCCAGCTGCCTTTGTGCCTCGGCAATTTTTGTTTTGTATTCATTTCTGCCGCTGATCAGCTCTTTTTCAGCATTTTTCAACTGAATATCAGCTTTATTCTTTTCTTCCTTATACTTATCCTTCGCATCCTGAAGTTCATTTTTAGCTTTTAAAATTACGTCAGTGTTAAAAATACTGCATCTTTTGGCCGCAGTATTTTTAATAGTTTCTTTAATCTCCCCAATTTCTGTATCGTATTCATCGGAAAATACTGTATATCTATCCGAGATATCAGTCTTAACATAAAGCTCAGTGTATCGGTCAAATTCAAAATTTTCAGACATAATATATGCATAATCAGAAATTTTTCCGTTACCAATTGTTGTTGTTCCCCGCTGATATGAAATATACAGCGGAGACTGTACTTTACCCACAATCGTATATTCCATGCAATTAATCAACGTTGAAGTATCTGTATCCCCTGAAAACTCACTTAATCTTACCTTATCACCAATACGATATCCTCCCTTTTTGAACGATCCGGCATCTGCCGCAAGCTCTCCTTTTTTCTGAGGAAGTCTTCCTTCCTTTAGCACAAGCTCATTTAAAATACAATTATTCTTGTATTGAGCCGGAAGCGCAATCAGTCTCAGTACATTTCCACCGTTCTCAGCAGCTGTCTGAACATCACAGCTGTATGACGGCATAACAGAAGTTACTCCTTTAAGATTACTGACTGCATTTATATCATCCTCATCAAAGCCCGCTGTAGAGACAATTTGAAAATCCATTAGATTTTGTTCTTTAAAGTATGTCTCTGCAAGATTATACATAGATGGGACAGTTGCTTTAATTCCTGCAAAAAAACCTGCACCAAGTGCGATTATAGCCATAATGGAAACAAATCTTGCTTTGGAATTTTTTATTTCTCTAAAAGTATTTTTCAAAAATGACTTAGTCAATCCGACACCTTCTTTCAAAAGCTTTTTATCAAAAATCACCATTCAATTTCATCAATGCTTTTTGGTGTTTTATTGTAAATATCATCAACAATCTTACCGCTTTTCATACTTATAACATGGTCAGCCATAGGTGTAATTGCACTGTTGTGAGTAATAAGTACAACTGTCATTTTCTCGTTTTTGCATGTGTCCTGCAAAAGCTTAAGAATCTGTCTGCCTGTGGCGTAATCAAGCGCACCTGTCGGTTCATCACAAAGCAAAAGCTTGGGACGTTTTGCAAGCGCCCTTGCAATAGACACCCTCTGCTGTTCACCGCCCGAAAGCTGCGCAGGAAAGTTATCTTTTCTGTCAAGCAGTCCAACGCTTTCAAGCGCCTTTTCACTGTCGAGCGGGTTTCGGCAAATCTGTGCGGCCAGCTCCACGTTTTCCTTTGCGGTAAGATTATGAACCAAATTATAAAACTGAAAAACAAAACCGATATCAAAACGTCTGTACTCAATCAGCTGCTTTTCTTTAAATTTACTTATATCTTTGCCTCCCACAATAATTTGTCCCTCAGTGCAGCTGTCCATACCGCCTAAAATATTCAGTACGGTGGTCTTACCCGCACCAGACGCTCCGACAATTACAGCAAATTTGCCCTCATTAACTGAAAAAGAAATACCATCTACAGCGTTAATTGTTATTTCACCCATTTTATATTGCTTATATACATTTTTAAATTCTACAAGACTCATAAAAATCAATCCTTTTCAGATACATATATGATTAATTATACCAACCTGCTCCATTTTTATCAATATATAAAACTCCGTCTATATACTGTTTTTGTATAAAAAACATTGCAGTGATTCGATATAAACAGACAGATTGATACAACAAAAATCAACCATCAAATCATTTTTGATACCTTTCCTATAAAGCAAAAAGGCTGACACCGAGCCAGCCTTAAACAGTATAATCATTTGTCAATATGTATGATCGCAAATTTCATTAATTTTGTCTCTGAGTTTAAGGAAATCATCAAATGCGTCCGGCTTTCTGCGCGGATCACGCAAAACCGCAGCAGGATGCAGCATTGCCATCATCTGAATTCCTCCCTTTTCAAACCATAGACCATGTTCCTTCGTAATTTTTATATCTGACTTGATAATTCTGCCTGCGGCGATTCTGCCGAGACATACTATAATTTTAGGTTTAATCATTTTTACCTGGGTTCTCAGCCAGTCAATACACATTTCCTGCTCTTCAGGCTTTGGATCACGGTTATGCGGAGGACGGCACTTTACTATATTAGCAATATAAATATTTTTACTGCGGTCAAGGTCTACTGCCGCAAGCATTTTATCAAGCAGCTTGCCTCCTCTGCCTACAAAAGGCTCTCCCTGCAAATCCTCGTTTTCTCCCGGTCCCTCACCTATAAACATTACTTCGGCATTTTCGTTTCCGATACCTACTACTACATTATGCCGTGTTTCGCAAAGCCCGCACTTCTCACACTGCTTACATGCAGATTTAAGTTCTTCCCATGTATTATACATATTTATCCTCCTTATTTTACGGCAAAAAATCCTGCCTGCATATATGACACCCATAACATGTCAACTGTGCTAAAACCCATTTCTTTTAATAGACGGATATGTTCACTTATTGTAATTGGAAATACTTCTGTATTCCTTCTTGCAATATGCCTTTTTGTTTCTTCCTCTGTCTTACCGTTTTTTATCATATAATTCTTCCAGCGTTTCATTCCAATGTCATCGCTTTCGGGTGTTGATAAAGAAATATTTTCAAAGGTTATATAAACACCACCGTACTTAAGAGCATTATAGCACTTTTCAACTGCTTTTGCACGCTGTTTTTTACCAAGATAATGATGTGACTGAACAGAGGTTACAATGTTAAACTCACTTTTGTAGTCAAGTTGCTGAGAACTAATATTCCTAAACTGTACATTCTTCATATCTTTAAACTTGCTTTTTGCCGCTGCAAGCATATTTTCTGACGGATCGCAGAGCACAAATTCAGCTTCAGGGTAATCATTCTTTATATTGTAAATAAGATTTCCTGTTCCGCAGCCTGTATCAAGCCATTTAAGATTTTTTAACTCCAGCACATTTACCAAATCATAAATTTGTTTGTTAAACTCACTGTAATAAGGCAAAACAGTCTCTATTTTTGTATCGTATTCAACAGAATTAAACGCCGAGTCATTATCTTTCATAAAACAAACCCCTTTCTGTATAAAGCAGTTGAAATTTGCAGCTTAAAGTAGTAAAATATAGTCACAGCCTAAATGGCAAATTCTTATGAATGGTGGTATAAAAAATGAAAATAATGGTTGAAACATCGGCTCATCATGTTCACATTACCAAAGAAACGCTTGAAATACTTTTTGGTAAAGGTGCATCGCTTACAAATAAAAAAGATCTTTCTCAGCCGGGTCAGTTTGCCTGCGCGGAAAAAGTAACTGTTGTAGGACCTAAAAGCGAGATGAAAATGTCAATCCTCGGTCCTGAAAGAAATGCTGATCAGGTTGAAATTTCTTTGACTGATGCACGTAAACTCGGAATTTCTGCTCCTGTAAGAGAATCAGGTGATATTGCAGGAACCCCCGGATGTAAGCTTGTGGGTCCTGAAGGCGAGGTTGAAATTAAGTGCGGTGTTATTGCCGCAAAAAGACATATTCACCTTGACCCTGCAACTGCTGCCGACTTCGGTTTGAAGGATAAGCAAATTGTATCGGTTAAAGTCGGTGAAAACACCGGCAGGGCAACAACTTTCGGCGATGTTGTAATCAGAGTAAGCGAGAGTTATGCTCCTGCTATGCACATTGATACTGACGAATCTAACGCAGCAGGTCTGGGCGGAACTGTTGACGGAGAAATTATTGCATAAGATTTACATAGTTTTTGAGAAGTGACCTGTCATGGTCACTTCTTTTTTACTTTACAAAAATTATCAGAAACAATCGTGTTACTTAGCTTAAGTAATATTAGGCTGTCTGCACAGTCCTAGTACAAGTCATGCTGATTTTTCATTATGAAAATATTAAAAAAATTTTTCTGACAGAAATAATTACCGCACAATCTCCATTTCAAGACATTTCCAGTCTTCACCTAATACATGAAAGTAATTATCTTTGTCCGCTGCAGCATCTTTAAATCCTACCGACTTGTAGCAATAATATGCGTCAGGATTGTTTTCAAAAACTCCAAGAGTGATTTTACTGCATTTTAAAATATCAAATCCAAATTCAACTGCAAGTCTCAGCATCTCTTTGCCATAACCTTTTCCGCGTTTTGTATTGTCAACGATTACAAATCCGAAACGCAGAACTTTTTTATCCTCATCAACAAAACGCATTATTAAATGGCCTACAACACCTGTTTCATCAAATGCAGTCATCTGATAAAAATTATCTGCATAAGCAAAACCACTGTAATAATTATTCATGTCATCAGAAGTAATAGGAAAACTTTTGTATCTGTCGGCAGACCACTTTCTGAAAGCAATTTCGTCTGTGCACCACTTAACGATAAATTCCGCGTCACATGATTTATAGGGTCTTAATCTCAGCATAAACTTTTTTCCTCCTGAAAATTAAGAAATGTATGCAAGAAGTCAGGAAAAATCTCTGCCCATGCCTTTTCATTATGCTGATTTTCAAACAAAACTACCTCGTTAAGCATATCATACGGATATCCTGTTTCAGGCAATAGATCATAAATTAATTCCACGCTTTGAAAAATCATCTGCTCTAGTTCGTCGCCACTTCCCGTATAGATATAGAGGTAGGGCTTGTTTCCGTTTATTTTGTTAAGCAAATATTTTCTCCAGTCACTTTCTGTGTAGCACAAAAATGCAGGTGAAAATGCACCGACCAAACCAAACTTATCACTGTGTTCAATTCCAGAAAAGAATGCCATAAGCCCTCCTGAGGAGCTTCCGCACACAGCAACATTCTTTCTGTCTGTTTTTACCGGATAATTGCTCTCAATGTATGGGATAACGGTATCAATCATAAACCTGTCAAAAACCTCTCCTTCGGGAGTAAAATTATCAGCAAGCATATGTCTCAGCTGTACCTCACCTATACACTTCGGGGTAAGCTCGCTGTCACGCCAAATGTTCCCGTTGTCAATACCGACGATTACAGCACCCAAAGAACCGTTTGCCTGTTCCTTTTCAACTGCCTTTATAACTTTCCATGACCCATACGGAGTTGCATTTTCATCAAACAGATTCTGACCGTCTGTCATATATATAACGGGTAAAAAGTCATTGTCATTATGCTTTGGAACATAAATCCATACAGTTCTTTCCCCTCTTTCAGGATAAGGAAGACAAACTGTATCTATTTTTGCATTCATAAAAATCACCTTAATAATAATTTTTCAGATAACTAAATATTAAATTCAGAAATGTAATGTTAAATTAAAATATAATAAATCAAAATAATTACTCTTTAATTTCAGCCACTCTTTTTTGAATTAAAGTTGCGTCAGAAATATTGACTCTCCCATCATTGTTCAAATCCCCCAGCCGCAGCTGAGTTTCATTAAAATCTACTAACTCAGCATTATATTTTTGGATTTCCGTTGCATCCCTTATATTTAAAATACCGTCGCCATTTACATCTCCCGAAATTCCACCGGTATCACTGAGCCATTTTAGGGCATTTGGAAATATTTTTGCCCATGTGCTTTCAATATGACTCAAATTTTTATCAATCATTGTCCCAATCATTTGCTCAGGATAATTTCTGCTTACAAGATTATCTTTAGTAATATCTACATATTTTGTTATGCAGGCTTCTTCATACGGTGTACCCGGATCCGATCCGCCTGTTTCACCGCCGGCAAAAAGATAAATTCTTGGAAGGGACTTCATTGATTTAAAATCGTAATTATTAAAAAACTTGTCCAGTATATCATCTGCATAAACATGCATTGCAGGAGAGAAAAGAATGCCGTAATCAAAAACCTCAGAATATTCAATCGCCATATACAAAGATATTATTCCCCCCATAGAGCTTCCGCCGATACCCATATATTGACGCTGTGGTTTTGTGTTGTAATGTTCGTCAATATACGGTTTTACCGTATTTACAATAAAATCAGCATATTTATCTCCTGCAGGAGAAGAAATGTATTGTTTTCCCATGGCACTTCTGTCCCATTTAGGCGAAAGCTCATTAAACCGCTGCGATTTATGATTTTCATATTTGTTATCAGTACACATATCCATATCATTCAGAGCTAATGTGTATTATTCCCTTTCTCAATAGTAAAACCACCCTTTTCTCTTTATACACAAAATATTTTATAGTCAAAAAAATAAAATACCAATATAATGAAAACAGGGCAATTTTTCAATAACCAATCCGTCTTTTGCATGTTACACTACGCAAATAAATTTTATTGTACAGTTTAAATCAACAGTACAATATTTTTGCAAATATGTCAAGACGAGCAATTGGTTAAAATAGCTTTTACATTATTCAATATTTTGAATAAAACATTATTTTCCGTGAATAATACTCCTTGAGGTGATTATTATGATTAATGATGTTGAAATGCTTACCTATGTTCTGCAAAATGCAGAGATGGGATGTCAGGGAATTACAAGTGTGCGCAAAAGTCTGCGTGACAGCAAAGTTGACGGAGTTTTGTGTGAGCAGCTGATAAAATATGGAAAACTCTATCACTGTGCAAACAATATGCTCCGAAACCGCGGGGCTGAAATTCGTCATGTAAGCCAAATGACTAAAGCCATGACAAAATATGCGGCACAAAGAGATTTAAAAAGAGATTCGTCATCCTCCCATATCGCTGAGATGATGATTAAAGGAAATACAATGGGCGTTAACAAAATGACCCGGCATATTCGCGATTATGACGGAAAAGATCCTCATGTAAGCAAACTTGCCAAAAAAATGCTTGACACAGAAGAAGAAAACATAAGAGAAATGAAAGCGTTTCTCTAACCACATTAAAATTTTACTCATTAAAAATCAGAGTAACGCTGCATTAATTCAAAGCGCAGCCTGATATACCCCCGGTTTTGTGTAAACAATTTTATGCAGGTTCCTATAAAAACAAACAGACATCGTTTGGACGATGTCTGTTTGTTTTAGTCTATAACTGATTATATTTATAAAATTTAAGCCAGTTCTTCAACAACTTTCTTTAGTGCAGCAAGAGCTTCATCCGGAAGCTTATCATAACCGCTCTTATTAACAGCAAAACCCTCAACAGCGTTTACACGGTTTTCCATTGCACTCTTAAGCTGTGCCTTGTAGTCAGCGTCATCAAGGTCAGGAGTAAAGCCTTCCCACTCCATAAGCTCAATATCCTCAAGCGGTCCCCACTGAGTAAACTTAGCTTTTTGCTCTACAATTGCTTCAAGAATACCCAGAGTATCTTTTGGCTGAACCTTTTTACCCATAAAGTCGCCTGTATTAATAATGTAACAGTCAACGTTCTTTTCTTCAACCAGCTTTTTAAACTTAACATAGTCATTTACAAGCGGATATGTTCTGAATGGGTTTGCATAAGGAACAATTCTAAGTGCATTTAAATCTGTACCTGCCTTAACACGCTCAGCAGTAGATGTCTTTGTAGCAAGAGTTGCACCCATTACAGAAGCAAGAGCGGCACCCTTAAGCTTTACACAAGGAGGAATGCTGGGATCCTTCATAATCCAGAAAATAGCATTAACAGGAGCATCAATTTTATCAACACGGTTTGGTGACCAAAGTTTAGACTTTATCGCACGTCCGTTGCCGTTTCTGATATCCTCAGTTACAAGCTGAATTTTACCGTCTTCATCCATAGTTGCAGAACAGTTCTGAGCAGAAAGAAGATACTTATTGTCAGGACAACCTGTAGGATAGTCAGCTGTCTTATCAAAATATGTCGGCTCAAGAGCAACTGAAGCACAGGTATCTGTATTGATAATAAATGCATCGTCATGAAGAACCTTAATTTCATATTTGCCATTATGCTTTGCATGTGTAAGAGTTGACTTACCTGATCCGGAAAGTCCGTATACAGAAGCAACATACTTACTTCCGTCTTCAAGAATATATTCTTTCTGACCGCCGTGACATGAAGCATAGCCGTTACGGTTAGCGATAGCCCAAGCCATTGTAAGTGTACCTTTCTTGTGCTCGCCAAAGTATTTCATACCGAGGATTGCGGCACAGTTAGCATCAGTGTCAAAGTAGCAGCAAGTAAGATCATCACTTAAACAGCTGTAATCAACGTCTGGGCTTGGTGTAGGAGCCCACTGCGGATCTGAAAAAATATAAATATCTGCTTCCTTACCGTCACCGACAGGCTTGGAATTCTTATACATTTTTACATACTCATCTGACATATACTGGAAATTAATCATCCAGTTGTAAAGAAGGTTTTCCTCACCCTCCGGAATTAGAAGATGTGCCTTTACCATAAACTCAGGATCAAGACCTACAAAGCATGTTGCATGATATAACTTCTTAAAACGAGTTTTATAAACGGCATCCATTACAACCTTATCAAGTTTTGTGTCATCAACACCGGGTTCACCCTTAATACGGCGAGCAGCAGCATAACGGCCTGTAACAGCACCGTCATTGAAAAGAAGAACCTTTGCATCTTTGTCAAGACCAAATTCCTCTCCTCTGTAAACAGGCATATCGGTAACGATAGTTCCCGGAGAGTTCTTTGCAAGATTATAAGCTTCCTTTAAAGTGTTTACAGGCACAACATTATTGCCATAAAAAGCAGCCTCAATAATAGATCTCGTTTTTGAGAAACCGACTTTGCCCTTGCCGATTTCATTTAAAGGATAATAAGCTTTTGTTGACATAAAATCATACTCCTTTGAATTAATTTGCTGTTTATACTCACCTCAAATTAAAACCGACGGCATAATCTTCAAGCTTTCACAAAATAAAAGTGACAATTGTTGCAACAGAAAATCCCGCAAATCGGCTTAGCTCGTTTGAAATCAGTATTAACTTAAAGTATCCAACTTTATAAGAATACGAATGTATTATAACACTTATACTTTATTTTTTCAAGCAAAAATGCAATTATTACTCCTAATAATTGCAAATATTTCTGCCTATATTTTCATGTTCCACATTATTAATATAATTTTGCATATAAAACACTGTTTTTCTTGCATTTTCATAAATCATTTCTTTATAAAACATTGGCAATATAAAAATTTACAAAGATAATAAGACAAAAATGCAGCATAACATTATATTCAATCCGAGCAGATAACTTCATATTGAGTTTGCAATTCATTTGCTTTGAGTTAGATTACAATATTAATTACGGGACTATTATTAAACTATTTTCAAATAGAGACAAAAAAACACGACGGCTTATACCGTCGTGCTTAAAAAATTTTGCAGATGAATTACTTTAATTCGATTTCTGCGCCAGCTTCTTCGAGCTTAGCCTTCATAGCTTCAGCATCTTCCTTAGAAACAGCTTCCTTAAGTGCCTTTGGAGCACCGTCTACGAGAGCCTTTGCTTCCTTAAGACCGAGACCGGTTACTTCACGAACAACCTTGATAACAGCAATCTTATTGCCGCCTGCGCTCTTAAGAATTACATCAAACTCTGTCTGCTCAGCAGCAGCAGCGGCGCCGTCTGCAGCAGGACCTGCAACTGCAACTGCAGCAGCAGCTGATACACCAAACTCATCCTCTACAGCATGAACAAGATCTGAAAGTTCAAGAACTGTGAGGCCTTTTAATTCTTCAATAATAGCAGTAATTTTTTCTGATGCCATTTTAATTTACCTCCAATATTTAAATAGTAAAATTTAATTTATTATACAGAATTACTCTGCAGCAGGTGCTTCTGCTGTTTCAGCATCAGCATCTTCAGTTGCTGCTTCAGCAGCACATGCTTCAACGCCGCCCTTGTCAACTATAGCCTGTACGGCACGGGCAAAGGATGCGATAGGTGCCTGGAATGCACCAAGAACGTTTGCAAGAAGTACTTCTCTTGACGGAAGTTTTGAAAGAGATGTAATAGTATCCATATCTATTACAGCACCATCAAGATATCCTGACTTGACATTAAAGTTGTCGTGATTCTTAGCATAATTGCAAAGAATTCTTGCAGCAGCAGCATACTCGCTGTCACTTGTTGCGAGAGCTGTTGTACCTTCGAGAACAGGCTTTAAATCCTCCAGACCTGCTTCATCACATGCACGAGACAAAAGGGTGTTCTTTACAACAGTGTATTTAACATCATTTTCACGAAGCTCTTTTCTAAGCTTTGTATCATCTTCAGTGTTAATACCCTCGTAGCAAACAACCAAACCGGTGATAGAATTTTTAAGTCTTTCGGAAAGTTCAGCAACAATAGCCTTTTTCTGCTCTAAAACACTTTGACTTGGCAAGATTAATTCACCTCCAAAATATTTGTTACGCAGTTCATAAAAAAACAGCCGTCCGTTTACCGCGGACGGCTGCAAAAATACAAAACAGTAATTTGCATCTTCCTCGGCAGGCGGGATTTCCCTTACGCTTACGCACCTGCTGTCTTTAGAACAGCGAATTTATATATTCACACAAAAGTGTAAATAAGTTTTATTATGCACCAAATTTAGTAGGATTGATGCGAACGCTCGGTCCCATTGTAGATGTAACGGCAACTGAGCGAATATACTGACCTTTAGCGGCAGCCGGCTTAGCCTTAACAATAGCGCCCATAAGAGTCTCAAGGTTCTCGTTCAGCTTATCTGTACCAAAGCTAACCTTACCGATAGGGCAGTGAATAATATTTGTTTTATCAAGACGGTACTCAATCTTACCCGCCTTAGCTTCTTTAACTGCTCTGGCAATATCAGGAGTAACTGTACCTGCTTTTGGGTTAGGCATAAGACCGCGGGGTCCCAAAATTCTACCTAAACGACCAACAAGACCCATGCAGTCAGGAGTTGTGATAAGAACATCAAAGTCCATCCAGTTTTCCTGCTGAATCTTCTGTGTCATATCCTCAGCGCCAACAAAATCAGCACCTGCCTCTTTAGCAAGCTCTTCATTAGCACCCTTACAAATAGCAAGAACCTTTACATCCTTACCTGTACCGTTAGGAAGAACAACCGCACCTCTTACCTGCTGGTCTGCGTGACGGCTGTCAACACCGAGCTTTACATGAAGCTCAACTGTTTCATCAAACTTAGCAACGGCAGTTTTGATAACTGTATCCAAAGCTTCGTTTGTATCATATAATTTACTTCTGTCAACGAGCTTGGCAGCGTCGACATATTTCTTACCGTGTTTCATCAGTTTTCCTCCATTGTTAGGTGGTCAATCGGAATTCTCCTCCCACCCGGATAATTAGTCAACTACTGTAATACCCATACTTCTTGCTGTACCGGCAATCATGCTGATGGCAGCATCAAGTGAACCTGCATTAAGGTCGGGCATCTTCTGCTCGGCGATTTTTGAAATCTGCTCACGAGTAATCTGAGCAACTTTAGTCTTGTTTGGTACGCCTGAGCCGCTTTCGATACCGCAAGCCTTCTTAAGAAGAACTGCAGCAGGCGGAGTTTTTGTAACGAATGTAAATGAACGGTCTGCATATACGGTAATTACTACCGGAATAATAAGACCGATATCATTTTTTGTACGCTCATTAAAATCCTTTGTGAACGCAACAATGTTTACACCGTGCTGACCAAGTGCCGGTCCAACAGGTGGTGCCGGAGTAGCCTTTCCGGCGGGAATCTGTAGTTTAATTAAACCTACAACCTTCTGAGCCATTGTGTTTGCACCTCCAAAATTCGTGGTAAATTGCGGAACGCCACTATGTAGGGTTCCTCCCACAGGGAACATATTGCTCCCAATAAAAAGCCAATTGGCTGATTATCTGTATAATTATTCTTCTATCGGTTCTGCCTGAGAAAGCTCAAGCTCAACCGGAGTTTCCCGTCCAAACATAGATACAACTACGCGGACAAAGTTTTTGTCGGTATCAAGTTCATCTACAACACCGACAAAATCCTCAAGCGGACCGTCTATAATGCGAACTGAATCGCCAACAGAATAAGACACTTTAACAGTACGTGTTTCCACTCCCATTCTGTATACTTCCGCATCTGTAAGAGGAACAGGTTTTGAGCCCGGTCCGACAAAACCCGTGCAGCCGCGAATATTGCGGACAACATACCAGGTTTCATCCGTATAAACCATTTTAACGAATACATAGCCCGGAAACAGTTTTGACTCAACTTCTTTGGTTTTGTCGCCGACTGTTTCGGTAACAATTTCTGTAGGAACCTTGACATCAACAATCATATCCTGCAGATTTCTGTTTTCAGCCGTAGTTACAAGATCGGCTGCTACTTTGTTTTCGTAACCTGAATAGGTATGAACAACATACCATTTTGCTTCTGTTTCTGCCATTATTACTTTCTTCCTTTCGTAAGTTAAAGTGATAACTCAGAATTAAGCAGCAGTGTTCATAAACAGACCAAGCAATGCATACAAACCCTGATCAAGAGCAAATATAAACAGACCGATCACAACTATTACCGCAATAACGATACCAAAGTTTTTCGTTGTCTGCTTTGCAGTAGGCCATGTTATTTTCTTAAGCTCACCCTTACAAGCGCCGAGGTACTTTACAAGCCTTTTGAATACATTAGGCTTTTTGCTTTTATTAGCAGTCTTTTTTGCTGCTTTTGTTGCTTCAAGCTTTTTATCAGCCATAGTGTACCTCCATTATTTTGTTTCTTTGTGAAGAGTGTGTTTTTTACAGAAACGACAGTACTTATTCATTTCAAGTCTGTCAGGACTGTTCTTCTTATTCTTCATTGTGTTGTAGTTACGCTGTTTGCACTCTGTGCAGGCCAATGTGATTTTAACTCTCATAACGGCACCTCCCGGTTATTTCGGAATATTTTAGCCTCCCTCAATAGGGCACAAAAAAATAAGCCCCTTTCAGAGGTATACTTATATTAACACATCAAAAAGGACAAGTCAAGTCTTTTTGAAAAATTTTGGATGTTTTTCTGATATTGTTTGTTATTACGTAAAACATCCGCCGCCCGTGAGCGGCGGACAAAAGCTTTAACTATTTGAAAGTGTATTTATCTTTGAAGTATTCTTCTTTTTTGCAGTTTCCGGCTTAACAGTTTTGCCCTTATATCTGCGTGCAGTTTTAGACGCAAGCTTTAACTCATCATCAAAATGCTCATAAATCGCATTATACTCTGCATCCTCAAGTGAATTGAGCAGTACGATTGTAATAATCGAACGCGTATCAACATCACCGTTATTATACTGAAGATTAAACAGACCGGCTAATTTCACAAGCTCCGGCTTGGTTGAGCGCTTTATAAACTGCTCTACTTTAGACGCAATGTGTTCCTTTGCAAAAGTAGCTCCGCGAAACGGAAAATAACAGTCCTCTTCATTTTTAATTTCTTCTTTGAGTTCGGGAAAAAATGCTACAAAACGTTTTGCCAAAAACTTAGGATCAGCATTGCCGTCATCATCTTTTTTCTTTTTCTGCTTAATCTGTTTTGCTCTTTTTATTGCAATTGTACCCGATACACCCTCAACAAAATCATTTGCAATACTTTCGGCATCCCTTTGAGTTCCCACAGTTTCATCATACAGCCACGTTGCAAGAGTTTTCCACTCGTTATCCGGACCATCCTCTGTCATTGTGCATGAACGCAGAACCATCTGTTCCTTATCCTTGTAATACACAACCGAATATGCAATATTCGCACTTGTAAAAAGGGCAACCAGTTCATTCCCGTTATCAGACGCAACTCGCTGTTTTTCATAGCCCTGTTTTACAAGCTCCTCTTCAACCTTGCCTACTATAAATTCAAATGCTTTTTTAAATTCCAACTTAATCTTCCTCTCGGACTTGTCTGTTATTTGTCATTATACAATTAAAAATATGATTTGTCAAAGGTTTTGGCTTGCAACAATCAAGTTATTGTGTTATTATTTATTTTGTATATTAATGTAAGAGAGGTTTTATTATGTCTTCCCGAGATGCTATTGGAGTTTTTGATTCCGGACTGGGCGGGCTGAGCGCAGTAAAGGAATTTTTAAACGTTCTTCCAAATGAAAAAATAATATACTTCGGCGATACAGGCAGAGTACCTTATGGAAACAGAAGCCGTGACACTATCATGAAGTATGCATTTCAGGATGCAGAATTTCTTATGAATAACAACGTTAAAATGGTAGTTGCCGCTTGCGGAACTGTAAGCTCAGTTGCCGGAGATAAGCTTGAAAGAAGTCTGCCTGTTTTGTATACAGGAGTTGTAAACCCAACTGCTTTTATTGCAGATCAAAAGACTAAAAACGGAAAAATCGGCGTAATCGGGACTGCAGCCACAATAGCAAGCCACAGTTATAAACTCAGACTTAAAAAATTAAACCCGGACTACATAGTGTATGAACAGGCCTGCCCGCTTTTTGTCCCTCTTGTGGAAAGCGGATTTATATGCCGTGATGACCAAATTGTGAGACTCGTTATCAAAAGGTATCTTTCTGATCTTAAAGAGAGCGGAATAGACACGCTTATTTTAGGCTGTACTCATTATCCTTTGCTGAGAGATGCTATTTCGGACTACATGGGCGACAGTGTTACATTGGTGGACTCAGGATATGAAACAGCAGTATATTCTGCAAAAATACTTAAAGAACAAAATCTGCTCAATGATGATAAAGCAAGCAAAAACCCTGAATTTTTTGTAAGCGATACCCCCGATGGTTTTGAAAGCGTCGCAGGACTCTTTTTAGGACGCAATATGGAACATACGGTTACCCAGATTGATATTGAGCAATATTGATGAGGATATAAAAATGACAGATAAGGAAAAATATATGATCTCCATAGTCGGCGAGCAAAAGCTTGATAATGAAACGGACAAGATTGAAGTGCTTACCGCAGGAAATTACATTATGAAAAAAGATCATTGTTATATAGGGTATAAAGAATATGATGAAAACAGTCCCGGAGATTACTACGATAATCTTGTAAAAGTCGAAGATAATATTGTAACAATAACTCGAAAGGGCCCTATGAAATCCCAGCTAATGCTTGAAAAAGGAAGACGGCATCAATGCCTGTATCAAACCCCGGCAGGTGATCTCATGATTGGCGTATTCACCAAAACAATGAAAAATACTCTTGATAAAAAAGGCGGTACACTTGAAGTAAGTTATACTCTTGACTTCAACACCGACCTTGTAAGCGAAAACCGATTTAAAATTACAGTCGAGGAAAAAACAAATCCTGATGCGTAATGCTTTGGCAAAACGATCAAACAGTAAAATTCCGAACACGGCTTTCCCGATAAAATATATGCTATCAGAAGCAAAATATGTAAATGAGGTAGAACAACATGGACATTTATACATCAGCAGTTAATCAGCTAAAAAAAGCAATTACATCTGCAATTGAAAAGGCAATTGAAAACGGCGTGCTTCCAAAGGCTGAAATTCCTTTGTTTATTATTGAAACTCCTGCCGACAAATCACACGGTGATTTTGCTACTAATGCTGCTATGGCAGGTGCTAAAGCCTTTCATATGCCTCCGTTCAAAATTGCACAGGCAATCACTTCAAATCTTGAGCTTTCAGGCACAATGTTTGAGCGTTTTGAAACAGCCGGTCCGGGGTTTATCAATTTCTTTCTCGGAACAGAATTTTATTCAAATGTAATCCGTGAAATTCTTACAAACCCGCAGCATTACGGAAGAAGCGAATTTGGCAGAGACGAAAAGGTTATGGTTGAATTTGTTTCTGCCAATCCTACAGGTCCTATGCATATGGGCAATGCAAGAGGCGGCGCATTGGGCGACTGTCTTGCCGCTGTTCTTAACAAAGCAGGTTATAACGCCTGGCGGGAATTTTATGTAAATGATGCAGGCAATCAAATTGAAAAATTCGGCTGTTCGCTAGAGGCCAGATATCTTCAGATTTACAAAGGCGATGAAATTGAATTTCCCGAAGACGGCTATCAGGGTGCTGACATAACTGATCTTGCAAAAGAATATGCTGATATCAACGGAGACAAACTTCTTGATCTGCCAAGCAATGAACGTAAAAAAGAGCTTGTTTCATATGCACTTCCTAAAAACATAGGCAAAATGCAGTCTGATATGGAAAAATACAAAATTTATTATGACAAATGGTTCTTTGAAAGCGAGCTTCATCAAAGCGGTGCTGTAAAAGCAGTTGTTGATTTGCTCACTGAAAAAGGACTCACCTATGAAAAGGAAGGCGCAATCTGGTATAAGAATAAACAGGTTCTTACAGAAAAACTTCTTAACGAAGGAAAAACTCAGGATTATATTGATAATCTGGAGCTAAAGGACGATGTTTTAATCCGCAACAACGGTAATCCGACATATTTCGCAGCTGATATTGCCTATCATAAAAATAAATTTGACAGGGGCTTTACCACCCTTATTGATGTATGGGGCGCAGACCACCATGGCCACGTTATGAGAATGAAGGGAGCAATGGACGCCATAGGATATGCCGGTGACAAACTTAATGTTGTGCTTATGCAGCTTGTAAAGCTGGTAAAGGGCGGTGAGCTTGTCAAAATGAGCAAACGCACGGGCAAAGCTATTCAGCTTTGCGATCTGCTTGACGAGGTACCCGTTGACAGCGCAAGGTTTTTGTTTAACACAAGAGAAGCCAACACCCAGATGGACTTTGACCTCGACCTTGCTGTCAGCCAGGACAATCAAAATCCTGTATACTATGTACAGTATGCGCACGCAAGAATTTGCAGCATCCTAAAAGCTCTTGCAAATGAAGGTATTCATCCGCGAGATTGCAGTGATAATGAACTTGCCCTTCTTATTGCTCCAGAAGAAAGAGAGCTTATAAATCATCTTGCTTTATATACAAATGAGATTATCAATGCAGCGAAGGATTATGACCCTACTAAAATAACCCGCTATGTTACACAGCTTGCTACCCTGTTTCATAAATTCTATAATGCATGCCGTGTAAAAGGCGAAAATGAAGGGCTTGTACAAGCGAGACTTGCACTTTGCCAATGTGTTAAAGCAGTAATTAAAAATGTTTTGACTATGTTTAATATTTCCTGTCCTGATGCAATGTAATAAATATTTATTATGTTAATAATACATCAATAAATTATAATAGATTTTCCAAAATAACTAATCTCCGTAATATAAGTTTTTTTAGTTACAAGAAAATAATTTCAGCTTAGGCGGTATAGCCCCGATGACAAGGGCTGTACCGCTTTTTCGTATTCCTAAGCGGCTTGACGTTTCAATTGCGTAGCAAAAACAAATTGCAAAACTGAAGCCAATATCCATTTTCTGTAGCCGCTTCCCGTATTTCTTCTGAACTTTGCACTGTGACAATGGTCCTGTCAAATGCTAAAACTCTTTCAGACAACAAAAATGTTTTTCTTTTCCCTATTACGAGGGATTCCAGAAATGAAAATACAAGTAAAATAAAAACAGAATTTTTGATAACTGTTAATAAGGTTATCGGTATGTCTACGCCTTTATAAAGCTAAGTCAAAAATATGTTAAATTTACTGCTATACCGTTTTACGGAAAGATAAATATGGGATAAAATTCTAAACATATAATTGACATAAAAATTAAGCTCAGTTATGATATTATTGAACAAATATTCATTCAAAAACAAGGAGGAAAATTGTGCCGAAATCAAAAGAGCGGTGCGAGGAAATCCGCACGAAAACCCGTTCTAAAATATTACATGATTCCATGCTTTATTTTGCAAAAAATGGTTTTGCCGGAACAAAGATAAGTGATTTGGCAAAACACATAGGTATCGGGCAAGGTACTCTATATATCTATTTCAAATCAAAAGAAGAATTGTTTCATGAAATTTTTACTTTAATAAACAGCGGTAAAGATATGAAAGAATTGAAAATGCTGACACGTTTACCTATATCCGCAAATAAGAAAATATTGAGGCTGTCACGCAGTATTATGACCAAATTAACTCAAGACGAAATTTATGCAGCAAAAATAGCGTTAAATACACAAATGATATTTGAACAAAAAGACTTTGTTTCTGTGGAAACAACTTATCAGTCTGAATTATATCAAATGACGGAAAAAATTATTGAGCAAGGACAAAAAGAAGGAAGTGTTGTAGAGGGATTACCCATGAAATTAGCAGACTATTACTGGGGTGTTGTCTACCTCTATGCCCTAAAAAAATTATTTACAACAAATTATGAAATGATTTCAGAAAAAGACTTGGCGCGGGTTTTGCTGATAGACGGATAAAAAAGGAGTTAGAAGCTTATATGAAAAAAATAGCGATTGTAACAGGTGCTTCCGGCGGTATAGGACAAGTATTTGTACGGGAGCTGACAAAAGAAAATCTAGATGAAATATGGATAGTTGGAAGAAAGGAAAAACAGCTTCTTTTGTTAAAAAATGAATTTGGTGAAAGAATTATTCCAATATGCATGGATTTGACAAAAGATACAGATTTGTTATCTTTTGCAGATTTACTGAAAAGGCAAAACCTATCTGTTTTGTGGTTAATAAATAATGCCGGAATTGCAAAAATGGCACCATCACAGGAGTTTTCACTTTTAGAAATAGAGCAGACAATAGACTTAAATTGTAAAGCACCGGCAGTCCTTATCAGCCTTTGTATTCCCTTTATGAAAAAGGGAGCAAAAATACTTAATATTTCCTCCGCTTCCGCATTTCAGCCTGTACCATATATCAATTTGTATGCCGCAACCAAAGCCTTTGAACGCAGCTATTCGCGTGCTCTAAATACAGAATTGAAAACTTCCGGAATTACGGTAACGGCAGTCTGCCCAAGTTGGGTTGATACCGGTATGCTGTTAAAAGAAATTGACGGAAGAAAAGTGCGTTTTCCGGGAATAGTTACTCCTGAAAGAGTGGTAAGAAAAGCAATTATAGACACAAAAAAAGGAAAGGATACGTCCATTTGTTCCTTTTATGTAAAGTGCCAACATTTAAATGTAAAATTATTACCGCAAAGACTAACAATGAAAATCTGGCTGCATAACATCAAAAAATATTTATGAGATTGCTTTTTCCCTCAATTTATTATGGAATTGGTACGCAGCAAGGTTTATTCTTTCCTTGATTTATGCAACTTTGCGGGCGTTGAAATAACATAGTAAAGTTTTTATATTTCTACTCTCAAAAAGGTACTCTATTGTGTAACACAGCATAAGCAGTAAAACAGCTAACCAGTCGCTTTAAAAGGCGCTCGGTTAGCTATTTTAGCCTGCTCACTGTATAAAAGGTTAATGATAAGTTGTTGTGAATGTTTTTTATCACTGAAAAAAGTAAATATTTATGGTGATTTTTTTCAAAATCTTAAATTTTGGCTTGACATAGTGTGTATCACACTATATAATTATATATACAATACAGTGTGGAGGCGAAAATATGAACCATGATGAAATTGTTTCGGGACTGATTTTGGAATTGCGCCGCGGAACACTAATTCTTCTGGTATTAAGTCAGCTAAAAGAACCAATGTACGGATATAATCTTGTAAAAAAGCTTCAAGACAACGGAATTCCTATTGAAGCAAACACGTTATATCCGCTAATGCGCAGATTAGAATCTCAGGGGTTGCTGACAAGCGAGTGGGAAACAAGCGAAGCTAAACCGAGAAAATATTATAAAATCACAGATGACGGATCAACAGTTCTCGAAAAAACCATTTGTCACTGGAAGAAATTTTCAAAAAATGTTAATCAATTACTGGAGGGAAATAAAAATGACAAATGACTTAATAGAAAGATATATTTATGCCGTGGTAAAGAAACTGCCGAATAATCTTAAGGATGATGTCTCCAAAGAGTTAAGATCACTTATTGATGATATGCTTACAGAAAGATGCAAAGATGTAACACCTTCGGATAAGGATATTAAAGTTGTGCTGACAGAATTGGGCACCCCAAACGAATTATATGAGAAATATAACCCCGACACCAAAAAGTGTCTTATCGGTTCACCATATTATTCGACCTATAAATATGTTCTTAAAATTGTACTTATCTGCACAGGCATCGGACTTGTTATATCTACCATAATAGCCGGTATTATTGACATTTGCAAAGACGGTAGCGTTGTTTCGGAAGCCTCTGGAGTAATAAATTTTCAGCCCTGGATCAGCTTATTTGTTAATTTATTTACCAATCTGCCAATCGGATTGATTATGGGTTTTGCTTTTGTGACATTACTTTTTGCCTTTTTTTACCATAAGGGTATAAAAATTGATACTACAAATAATTTGGACAGCTTACCGCCTGTACCGAAAAAAACTCAAAGGATTTCAAAAACCGAACCAATTATTAGCATATGTTTTTTAACAATTTTTTTAATTGTATTTTTAATTGTTCCTGAAATACTATGTGTAATTGTTACAAATCCTCATGAACTTGTCCCCATATTTAATACTGAAGCTGTCAGAAGTGCCTGGTACATACTTGTTCTATTCAGTTCAGCAGGCGTAATCCGCGAAATAATAATGCTTTTTGAAGGACAATATAATAAAAAAGTTATGGTATCTTCAATAATTGCCAATGCCGCATCGGCGCTTTTTGCTGTATGGTGGTTATTGAGAGATAATATCATCAATGAAAAATTTATAAATAGTTTAACTGCCGTTTTTGATAAAGACGAAACGTTTATAATTAATATTTTCTCAAATTTTCAGTATTTTTTCCTTGGAATTATATTATTCGCCCTAATTCTGGATACAGTCACGGTAATTGTAAAAACTTTGCGCAAATAATTTTTATTGTGCATATTTAATTGAAAATTACAAAAAATAAAACCACCTCAATGAAAAGGTGGTTTATTTTTTGAATAAAAAATCAGATAAACAGTATGAACAGTATCCGGTTGAATTACCGTCACGCAGCAGTGAAACAAAATGTTCTCCTATCGTTGATGTTGTGGTAAATGAAACCTATCCTCTTGAGTTTGCCAACTGTCACAGAACTAAACCTCACTTTGATACAAATGAAGATATCACTGAGGTAGTTACTACCGAAATAACACCTGATAAGGCAGAGCAAACCACTCGCGAACAGTAAACGTAGGTAAATACAGAAACGACGTGTCGGAGTTAATTGCTCCGACATTTCCTTTTATGCCAAGCTGTGAGGCAATTATGCGAACCCTCAGCTGATGAAATCCATCAGTAACTACCGCTATATCTCCGTTAAGATTTTCCCGTTCTATAAGTTCCATTGAATATTTAAGATTTTCTGTAGTATTTGTAGCCTTGTCTTCTCTGTAAAGTCTGTTGTCATCTATTCCCTTTTGAACCAGAGTTTCATACATAGACTGAGCTTCGCTTACAGGCTCATCAGCCCCCTTACCGCCCGTCAGCACTGCATCGGACTCCGGACTGCTTATCAGATAATCATTTGCAGCATTGATTCTTCCCATAAGCATAACTGATGGTCCCCATGGCTTAACCTGAGCACCCAAAACAACCGCAGTTGCGTCTTGTGAAGGAGTCTGACATGCACAAACTGCCATTGCTCCTGTTACAATAATTCCGTAAATTGAAAATGCTGCAAAGCAGATATTTACTGCCTTATAAATTATTTTTGTAAGCTTATTTTTGCAGAATAAATTTCTTATTGCCCTGTGCAGAGGAGCAAAGCACACACAGAAAACCCATGCACACAGCGCCGCGCCTGCAATATTCCCCGGATTTATAATATTGCTTCCCATAGGTATAACAAACAAACTAAAAAATATTATGGAAAGAATTGCAAATACTGTGCGTATAATTAATAAAAGAATCTTTTTCATAATTACCTTCTTTCTTAAAATAATAGGTATCGTCGTATAATAATAGTCTTTTGGGAGCAAACAATGAAATCAACAACTATTGTAAATGCCGTGCTGGCAGGCAACCCGAATTGCGGCAAAACAACATTATTCAACTATCTTACCGGAAGCACCCAGCGCACAGGCAACTGGCCGGGAGTAACTGTTGAAAAAAAACACGGCTATGTAAAAAATAATATCGGCAAAAATATTTCTGTTACCGATTTGCCCGGAATTTACTCGCTCTATCCATATTCTCCTGAGGAAACAGCAGCAATTAACTGTCTTTTGTACGATAAACCCGACATAATTATTAACATTGTTGACTCGACCAATCTTGAACGCAATCTTTATCTTACAACTCAGCTTGCGGAGCTTGGACTGCCAATCGTTATTGCACTCAATATGTATGATATTCTCAAAAAAAGAGGAGATAAAATTGATATTTTAAAACTTGAACAAAACTTTGGAATACCGTTTGTTCCTGTATCCGCAAATAAAGGAACCGGAGTAGATAAACTTCTTGCAAAGGCTGCTGAACTTGTTGAAAACTCCAAAACGCAGGAAATTTTAAAAGTATTCTCAAAAAGCACTGAATATGTACTGAGCGAAATCAAACGAACATTAAACATTAACAGCCGTTTTATCGCAATAAGGCTGTTAGAAAACGATAAAAAAACATGGGATAATACTAATGCTTCTCCTGCTCAAAAACACTACATACTATCTCTGATTAACAAACTCGAAAAAACTAAAAATCTAGATTGTGAAATGATAATTGCAGATGAACGTTATAAATTCATTTGTTCTGTTACAAGCACTTCTTTTATCCGCAGCAATGGCGATAAAACACAAAGTATTTCGGACAAAATTGACAACATCGTAACTTCAAGATTCTTTGCAGTTCCAATCTTTATATTAATTATGTCTCTGGTATTCTTTGTTACCTTCGGTTCATTCGGTCAGGCAATGCGAAACTGCGCTGAATACATAATAAACGATGTTTTTGAAAACTGTGTGAAAAATCTGTTAGTTTTTGCAAATGCTTCCAGTTGGGCGCAAAGTTTGGTTCTTGACGGAATTATTAATGGAGTAGGCTCGGTAATATCATTTTTGCCCCAGATAGCTTTGTTGTTTACACTTTTATCATTGCTTGAAGACAGCGGATATATGGCACGAGCGATTTTTATAACAGACAAAATACTGAGATGTATTGGATTGTCAGGCAAATCGTTTGTACCAATAATTATGGGATTCGGATGTACTGTTCCTGCCGTTCTCTCGACTAGAACAATTGAAAATCAAAGAGAAAAACAACTTGCAATACTCATCTCTCCTTTTATGTCCTGTTCAGCAAAAATGCCTGTATATTTGCTGTTTTCATCAGCATTTTTCAACAGTAATGCAACTCTTATTATACTTTTGATATACCTTATCGGAGTGACAGCGGCCATATTGACAGCATTATTTTTTAAGGATAAAAAATCCTCAAAAAAAATCCCTTTTATAATGGAGCTTCCTCCCTACCGCCTTCCGTCTTTTAATACTGTATGTCTGCATACATGGGAGAGAACAAAAGACTTTCTGACAAAAGCAGGTACAATACTGTTGGGAGCAACAGTAATCATATGGTTTTTGCAAAACTTTGATTTTTCACTTAAACCGGTTACTGAGGAAGAAAGCATTCTTTCTGCAATCGGTCAATTCATTTCTCCTGTATTTTCAATATGCGGTTTTGGGAATTGGCAGGCATCTGTTTCACTGCTGACAGGAGTTGCAGCAAAGGAAAGCGTTGCATCTGCTATATCCGTGTTATGCACGCAGGAGGAGCTTAAAAGTATTTTCACTTCGCTGTCAGCATTTTCGTTTCTTGTTTTTGTACTTCTGTATCCTCCCTGCATTGCGGCAACTGCCGCTGTATATAAAGAAACTAAGAGTCTTAAGAAAACTGCATTTTCAATTGTATATCAGCTGTTTGCTGCATGGTTCGCTTCTGCTCTTATATTTCAGACGGGCACTTTGATAATAAATTGGAGTTATTAAATGATTTACGGAATACCTGTTGCAGATATAATTATTTTTCAAATAGCGGTCATATTTGTATTAATTTCAATTTTTGGCATTATTAATCAAAAATGCTGTAATTCATGTCCGTTAAAGGAAAAATGCCGGCGCAGTAATAAAAATTCTCAAAACCCCTTTAAACGAACACTGAAATAACGGACAGCATAAATCACACACTGCTATAACAATGAAAAATTGTTATTTTTCGCCAAGACAAAGCAGAATAAATATTATAGCAATTGTAATTTTGATATTTAAAAATTTTGTAAATAAATTTTGGCATGGCTTGATTGTTTTTTTAACTTGTGTTATACTATTTTATAATTTAAATAAAAGAGGTGGAAAGATGCGTAACTTTTCTTGCAAATAAATCGGAATATACAGTAGTGCTGTGTTCTTTACAGTATTATTGCGCCTGTTGCAAGAAAGTTAAAAGTCTGTTCACTCATATATAAGCTGACTGCACTGCATTTTATGCAGTGGTTAATTATGCTGTAAAGAGCTGCGAGAATTGACTTTCTTGCAGCTCATTTTTGCATTTGGAACATATAACTGCCAAAGGAGGTTTAGCTATGGCAATGATTAAGGCAGAAAATCTTACATTCTCATATCCTTCAAGCTATGATAACATTTTTGAGAATGTAAATTTTCAAATAGATACAAACTGGAAACTTGGTTTTGTCGGCAGGAACGGCAGAGGCAAAACAACTTTCCTCAATCTTTTGCTCGGAAAATATGAATATAAAGGAAAAATCATTTCATCTGTACAGTTTGATTATTTTCCATATCCCGTTTCTGACACTAACAGAATGACAGCAGACATTTTACAAGAGATTTGCCCTCTTGCCGAAAAGTGGGAACTTACACGGGAACTGTCTTGTCTTGAGGTAAGTGAAGACGTACTTTGGAGACCGTTTGAAACGCTTTCCTACGGAGAACGAACAAAAACTCTGCTTGCTGCACTTTTCTTAAATGACGGACATTTCCTGCTGATTGATGAACCGACAAACCATTTGGATATCAAGGCAAGAGAACTGTTGTCCGCATATTTGAAAAAGAAAAAAGGGTTTATATTAGTGTCACATGACCGTTACTTTCTGGACGGATGCGTTGACCACATTTTGTCTCTGAACAGAGCAAATATTGAAGTACAAAGCGGAAATTTTTCATCTTGGATAGAAAATTTTGAAAAACAGCAAAAATTTGAAACAACACAAAATGAGCTTCTGCAAAAAGATATTGCCCGTTTGCAGAAAGCAGCAAAAATGACTTCAGCGTGGTCGAATAAAATTGAAACTTCAAAATATGGCAGCGGTCCGGTTGACAGAGGTTATATCGGTCATAAATCCGCTAAAATGATGAAAAAATCTAAGTCAATTGCAGCAAGACAGCAACAAGCAATCCAACAAAAATCAGGACTTCTGAAAAATATTGAAACAAATGAAAATCTAAAAATATTTCCGCTGTCATATCATTGCGACACTCTGGCATCGTTTTCTAATGTCGAAGTAATCTATGATAAAAACGCAGTTTGTGAACCCGTTTCTTTCACAATATCCCGCAAAGACAGATTAGCGATTGACGGCAGGAACGGAAGCGGGAAAAGCAGCCTGCTGAAACTATTGACGGGGGAACAAATGAAATATACCGGAACAATTACCATAGGATCCGGCATTGTAATTTCCTATGTACCGCAGGATACTTCACACCTGAAAGGAACACTGTCCGACTTTGCGGAGGATAATCATATTGATGAAAGTTTATTTAAGGCAATACTGCGAAAAATGAATTTTGAACGAGTACAATTTGAAAAAAACATAGAGACCTTTTCTGAAGGTCAGAAAAAGAAAGTATTGATAGCAAAGAGTCTTTGCGAAAAAGCACACCTGTATGTATGGGACGAACCGCTTAATTTTATTGATATATATTCACGCATACAGATTGAACAGCTTATAAAAGAATTTCAGCCAACAATAATTTTTGTGGAACATGACAAAATCTTTAGAGACACCGTTGCCACAAAAATAGTACAGTTAAAATAAACGCACCGACCTCTAATTATTGAGTTTCAACTATTATTTATCGTGTTTCGATAAATAATAGTTGACATGCAGTAAATATAGTGTTATACTGCAATCAATAGATTTATTTTATGGAGGTATAATTTTTATGAAACAAACAATCTTGTCAAAGTGGATGAAATTTATTATTTGGGGAGTCGGAATTTGCGGACTGGTTGTTTACACACTGATAATACCTATGATGGGTCAAACAATCGCCGCCCAAAACATAGAATTTGATTATTGCTACTGGCCATGGCTGATTTTCATATGGGCTACTGGCATTCCCTGTTATATCGCCATTGCACTGGCGTGGAAGATAGCTGAAAATATTGGAACAGATAAATCCTTTTCGCTGTCAAACGCAAAACTGCTCAGATGGATTTCGGTCCTTGCTGCAGGAGATGGAATATTTTTCTTTGCCGGAAATATAGTTTTTTTGTTTCTCAATATGAATCATCCCGGAATAGTACTGTTCTCACTGATTGCCGTATTTGCAGGTTTTGCTGTAGCTGTCGTATCAGCAATTCTGTCACATCTGGTAACAAAAGCATCAGCCTTGCAGGAACAAAGCGATTGGACAATATAGGAGGAAATAATGGACGGCAAAATTATTTTTAATATTGATGTAATGCTTGCAAAACGAAAAATGAGCGTAACAGAACTCGCCGATCGTGTAGGTATTACAATCGCAAATGTTTCTGTTTTGAAAAACGGCAAAGCCAAGGCTTTAAAAATATCAACACTAATCAAGCTGTGTGAGGCTCTCGATTGCCAGCCAGGAGATATTCTTGAATATAGAAAAAACATGTGATATGACGAAAGCTTTGGACCTTATAATTTGTTTTAAGTTGTTAGACAGCACAACAAATAATTCTTATGATAACAAATAATGCAATTATAAACGCAATATTTTAAATAACAAAAAAACCTTTTATGACGAAATTTTAACGACAATATAATTTAAAACAGAGGAGACGCTTCAAATGAAGCGTCCCTTCGTGATATATTATGTATTATTCATTTCTTCTGTCAAACTCGTTATACATATTTTCAATTGTAGACAACTTGTCAATAAACGGAGTATCAATCGAATTTTCAAACTTTGTCTCTTTTTTGCTCTTTAAAACCTCCATAGCAGATTTGTCAGGAATATTTATTGTACCTGCACCTGCTACACAACCTCCCGGACAAGCCATGCCTTCAAGCAAGTAACCGTTGTACTTTCCTGCTTTAGCCATTCTGAGCAGCTTTGCGCACTCGTCAAGTCCCTGAGCATTTGCAACCTTCACCTCGCGCTCTGGATCAAGCGTTGAAATTGCATTTACAACTGCCTTTGCAACACCTCCGCTGACAGCAAAGCCTCTGCCGTCCGCACTGGAAAAAGAAAGCGGAGTTTCGTCACTATCAAGTGCTTCAAAATCTACGTCCTTTGCCTCAAACATTCCTGCAACTTCTTCAAAAGTAAGTACAAAATCAATATCACTTCTAATGGATCTTCTGCTTGCTTCAAGCTTTTTAGCAGCACAAGGTCCGATAAATACAACTTTACATCCGGGGTACTGCTGCTTTGTAAGTCTTCCCGTAAGCACCATAGGTGTAAGCGCCATTGAAATGTACGGTGCAATCGTCGGAAAATTCTTTTTAGCCATAACACTCCATGCAGGACAACAGGATGTAGCCATAAACGGTTGTTTTTCAGGCACCTCTTCCATAAAATCCTTTGCCTCTTCAACAGTACAAAGGTCAGCACCTACAGCAACCTCAACAACATCAGCAAATCCAAGCGCTTTAAAAGCATTCCGCATTTTATTTGACGGAAGTCCCTTAAACTGACCTGCAACAGCAGGTGCAACTGCTGCATATACAGGCACATCGCTGTTAATCGCCATAATAGTCTGGAATATCTGGCTTTTATCAACAATAGCACTAAAAGGACAGCTTACCAGACACATACCGCATGAAACACATTTATCATAATCAATTTCTGCTCTGCCGTGATCATCACTGTGAATAGCTTTCATTCCGCATGCTGCAGCACACGGACGTTCCTGCTTTATAATTGCATTATATGGACAAGCACTCTTACACTTTCCGCATTTAATACATTTATCCTTATCAATAAATGATTTGCCGTTTACTATAGATATTGCTTCTTTGGAACAAACCTCCGTACACGGATGTTCAAGACAACCCTGACAGCCATCACTTACAAAAATCTGTTTTTCAGGGCAGCTGTGGCACGCAAATTTAATAATATTTACAAGAGGCGGATCATAAACCTTCTCGTCAATCATACTCTCTTCAACACCGGTTGAAATAGGGGCCTGCTTATCTACCGGAAGCAAAGGAAGCCCCATTGCCAGGCGCAGCCTTTCCCCTACTATTGCTCTTTCAAGGAAAATACTTTCCCTGTATTTCGAAATTTCTCCGGGAATTATTTTATAAGGAAGATTTTCAAACTTTGAGTAATCTCCGCCCTCATATGCAAATCGCGCTACTTCTGTAAATATCTGATGACGGATTTTTGTCTTTGATGAATAAAGTCCTCTCAAGGTACTCGCCCTTTCGCTGTTTTTATTTTAATTTTTAAGAGTATCTGAAAAATTAATCAGAAACTGCCTAATCAAACATATTAATTATACAACAGCTTTATGTCAAATTCAACTGCTTTTTGCACAAACTGATAATACACGATAATTACCAAATTATAAACATCTTATCAATATTATTTAATCAGCGATTGCTTAGCTTTCATTGACTTTTACCCAAAGTTAATATATTATTATGCTAGAATTAACATAAAGGCGTGTTTAGTATGAAATGTCCTAACTGTGGATTTGAAAATAATTTTAAATATTGCAAAATGTGCGGAAATAAGATGCCTGATTACAGCGACTCATCATATGATTGTAAAATATCTTATAAAAAAGATACAGTCAACAGCCAAAATGTATTTACTCCGCAAAATCAGTGCCAAAAAAATCCCCTTCAATATAGTCAGCCCGATTTTAATATAAATTTAAATACTGACCATACCAAAGAGAATGAAGTTAATTTACAGAAAACACTTCCTACAGTTCCCGCTTTCAAAAATGAGCTTCAAAAAACAGGCACAAAAAAACCTGCTGCAATTATTATATCTGTATTGATAATAGCTGTAATTATTGCAGGCGTCATTATTAACATTTTCTCAGCATGTTCATACAACGAATCATTTAAAGAGCAATATTATGACCTCAAATATTATGACCTCAGTGGTATGCAAAGTGATTATTACAATCCGGTTTCTCCATTATATGTTTCTCCATCATATAATGAAACCAATGCATATAATTATACAGATCCTGAGAAATATCAAAAAGGTGATACTGTAATACTTATGGGGAGTAAAATCACTTTGATTGATTATTCTGTAAAGGATTTTAACAATTCGTTTTATAACGATTCTCCTTATTACTCTGACTGCAAAAACCTTGAAGCAGTTTTTGAAGTTAAAAATACTGCAGATGATAACCTCTATCTTGAAATATCTCAGTTTAGTATATCCCCTATTGATAGTGAAAGCTTTGATTATTGCTGTGAAGTATTTGCCATGGACGGAGATTCTGAAAAATATGGATTTTCAGTTAAACCTGGCATAACTAAAAAATTCAGCATAAGCTTTGCTGTACAAAATGATATTAGTGCAGCTGAAATCATGTATAATGATACAAACGGACACGAGATTGATTTTTCAGACAACAGCAACCAAACAGCATATTCAACTTGTTATTACAAGGTTGACTTCAAGTAGAGATTGTTTTAATAATTGCCCTTTTATTATTAAAAAGTTATATATTGTTATAATATTCGCTAAAAACCTGTAAAATTCTTTCTGAAAATATCAAGCGTATGATGTGAATAACCAACCATATCCTGTCTTTCACAGACAGTAAGATGGTATTTCAAATACAACTCGTACATTTTATCATCCATTTGATCTACGGTTTTTCTCATATGATTTGTATAACCATCGGAAGCAATGAAATGAAGCTGTGTTACGTTAAAATGTGCTCTCAGTTTGTCAATATCTTCTTTGCGGTACAATTCAAATATGTCCCATGGTTTTGAAAATGTATCAAATGTTTCGTCATTAATCATACATTTTTCAATAATGCTGTAAATTTCTCCCTTATTAAACCCATGTGATAAAATACATGCATCACCCATGCAATATGCGGCAAAAATGATTCCGCCTTCTTTAGTAACCCTTACAGCTTCAGACAAAGCCTTTAACTTATCCTCCAATGTAAATAAATGATACATAGGACCAAGCAGCAGTGTAATATCATATGTATTACTTTTAAATGCGGATAAATCCACAGCATTGCCCTGTGTAACCGTAATTTGTTCGCCTTTGACAGTATTCTGTTTAAAAACATCTATATTGTGCTCTAACAATTCAACAGCATCAACATGATATCCTTTTTGAGCCAAAGCATGACTGTAACGGCCGGTTCCCGCACCAATCTCTAAAATATGAATACCTTGTTTCAAATATTTTTCAATATATTTCATTGTTGTAATGTATTCGACCATTCCGTGTTTTGAAATAAGGCGTCCGTTTTCATCATATTCCTCATAATAGCTTTTTAAATTTTCTTCTGTTTTCATATTACTTTCCCCTAATAATCAGCATAATGCTATACCTGATATGGGCAGACAGATTAATATTACAACATTCAATCGTACAGCCATTTTTGAGTGTTTTTCAATAAATCAAAAAAACAGTACAGAACTATAAACTTTATAGCCTGCACTGTTTATATCTTATCAGTATTTCTGTAATAATTTAATTACTGTGATAAGGGTATAACAAATGTAAGCCCGCTTCTCTGCCAAAATGCAGCAGGGACGGACTGCATAACCGATTTATTATTAAAACAGTTTATATGATTTGACATTGTTACACCTATTTATACCCTTAATTTATTAATCCTGAGGTCTTCCGATTTTGCGAAATCTTTCATATCTTGCAGATGTAATCTCTTCATCGCTTAATGAAAGATTCTTTTCAAATGTACGGCTTATAAGCATTTTCAAGCTTTCAAACATAGCCATATCGTCTGCCTTCGGCTGACGAATAATACGTTCTATAACGCCAAGGTCAAACAAATCCTGGGCTGTCATTTTAAGTGCTTCTGCCGCTTCGGGAGCCTTCGTGCTGTCCTTCCAGAGAATTGACGCACAGCCTTCGGGTGAGATTACGGAGTAAACAGAGTTTTCCAGCATCCACACCTCGTCTGCAACTGCAAGCCCAAGCGCGCCGCCGCTTCCTCCCTCGCCGATTACTATCGAAAGAATCGGAGTTTTTAAGGTCATCATTTCCATGAGATTTTCAGCAATAGCCTGACCCTGCCCACGCTCTTCCGCACCAATGCCCGGATATGCACCGCTTGTGTCAACAAAGCAGAGCACGGGACGGTGAAACTTTTCAGCCTGTTTCATAAGGCGAAGCGCCTTGCGATACCCTTCGGGGTGTGCCTGACCGAAATTGCGTTCCATACGTTCCTTTGTGTTTCTGCCCTTTTCAATGCCGATTACAGTCACAGGCATATTATACAGCATTGCAATACCTGCTACAATTGCTTTATCGTCGGCATATCGTCTGTCGCCATGCAGTTCAATAAAGCTGTCGCCGAACATATTGGCAATGTAATCAACAGAGGTCAGTTTGTCGGAGGCTCTCGCCGCCATAACTTTATCATATGCTGCCATCACTCTGCCTCCTTGCCGTAGCCGTGAATCTTTAAAAGCTTAACGATTGTATTTTTAAGGTTGTTTCTGCTGACAACAGCATCAACAAACCCCTTTTGAATCAAAAATTCTGCTCTCTGGAAATCTTTGGGCAGTTTCTGACGGATTGTCTGCTCAATTACCCTCTGACCTGCAAAACCTATTAATGTTTCTGGCTCTGCCAGTATTATGTCTCCCTCCATAGCAAATGAAGCCGTGACACCGCCTGTTGTGGGGTCAGTGAGTACTGTAATATACAAAAGTCCGGCATCACTGTGACGTTTAACTGCACCTGATGTTTTTGCCATCTGCATAAGAGACATTATTCCCTCCTGCATTCTGGCGCCGCCGGAAACCGTACATACAACTATCGGCAAAGCATTTTTTGTTGCATGTTCAAATGCACGGGTAATCTTTTCACCTGTAACAGTGCCCATAGAACCAATCATAAAATCCGAGTCCATAACACAAAGCTCAGAGTCAACACCGCCGATTTTGCACTCACCGCAGATTACAGATTCCTTGCTGCCGCTTTTTCTTGCTTTTTCCAGTTTTGCATCGTATCCGGGAAAACCGAGGATATTTGTGCTTTCAAGGTCAGAATCCTGCTCAATAAAAGTGTCGGAATCTGCAAGCATTTCAACACGCTGTCTGCCATTCATTCTGAAATGGTGATTGCATTTGGTACAAATATGCAGATTTTCCTCCATATCTGTGGCAAGAAGCATAGTGTTGCACTTAGGACACTTTATCCACATTTCCTGCGGCACAAAAGGAACATTCTGGTCGCCGCCCGGGATGGACTCAAGCTCATTTTTCGGTTTTCTGAAAGAAAATAAATCCATATCAGTCCCTCATCTTTATAAGAAAGTAGCTATATATAGCATTTATTTGGAATTACGCTTTTCTTCAAATTCTGCCATAAAATCTGTTGTATACTCTCCGCTTACAAATTGTTCGTCCGACAGAATTTCAGCCAGAACATCACGGTTAATATCAATTCCGTCAATTGTAAGCTCAGAAAGCGCCATTTTCATTTTTCTGATAGCCTCTGCACGAGTTCTCGCCTGTACAATCAGCTTTCCTATCATTGAATCATAATAGGGCGGAACAAAATAGTCCTGAAAAATTGCTGTATCAAAACGAACAAACGCACCGCCCGGCGTATGAAGTCTTGTGATTCTTCCGCAGCTCGGTCTAAATCCTTTTTCAGGATTTTCTGCATTAATTCTGCATTCAATAACATTTCCATGAGTAAAAATACTGTCCTGTGTGCGGGAAAGCCTTGCACCTGCGGCAATTCTGATTTGCCACTGAACAATATCAAGACCCGTCACCATCTCGGTAACTCCGTGTTCAACCTGTAAACGGGTATTCATTTCCATAAAATAAAAATTATTGTCATGATCAAGCAAGAACTCTACCGTTCCTGCATTAACATAATTAACTGCTTTTGCCGCTTTTACAGCTGCAATCATCATAGCTTTGCGCGTTTTTTCATCAAGCGCAGGACTAGGACTTTCCTCAATCATCTTCTGATTTTTGCGCTGAACAGAACACTCTCTTTCTCCAAGACAGATAGTATTTCCGTATTTATCGCATAAAAGCTGCATCTCTATATGTTTTACAGGATGAATAAATTTCTCTATGTAACAAGCTCCGTCGCCAAATGCCGATTCTGCCTCGCTTGAAGCCGATAAAAATGCGTCTTCGAACTGTTCAATAGTATCTACTCGGCGAATACCCTTGCCGCCGCCGCCCGAACGGGCTTTAATAAGCAGAGGAAACCCGATTTTCTCTGCCTCCGCTTTTGCCTCATCAACTGTTTCAACAATATCGCATCCCGGTGTAACAGGCACGCCTGCGGCACGCATTGTCTTTCGTGCATTGTCTTTATCTCCGAGAAGCTTTATCATTTGAGAAGAAGGCCCTATAAAATTTATATTACACTGCTCACAAAGTGATACAAACTTTGCATTCTCAGACAAAAGTCCGTATCCGGGATGAATAGCCTGTGCGCCGCTTTCAACCGCTACTGTTAAAATAGCAGGCATATTAAGATAGCTGTCGGCAACTCTGTTGCCGCCTACACAATAGCTCTCATCAGCAAGCTGTACATGCAGTGAATCCTTATCGGCCTCTGAATAAATTGCCACAGTGCTGATACCCATTTCGCGGCAAGCACGAATAATTCTAACCGCGATTTCTCCTCGGTTGGCAATTAAGATTTTAGAAAACATTTTTTCACATCCAAAAATTTATTGCATTTATCACTTATTCTCAATCAGCGCAAATGAAAGTTCAGCGCTTACACACAGCTTTCCGTCAACATAACCTTTTGCGTCAATAAAATAAAAAGCGCCTCTGTTTTTTGTCAATGTACAAACACTTTCAAGGGTGTCTCCCGGTTTTACCTGATTTTTAAACTTTACATTGTTCATTTTTGTAAAGTACGGAGTACAGTTCTTTACTTTATCCGCAAGAAGGCAACAGCTAGCCTGTCCCATCATTTCACACAGAATTACACCGGGAACAACGGGATTTCCCGGAAAGTGACCCTGCAAAAAGAACTCGTCACCCTTTATTGTATATTTTCCTTTTGCAGTATTTTCATCAATACTTTCCGCCTCTTCAACCAAAAGCATATTATCACGGTGCGGCAATATCTGTTTTATTTCTTCCTGATTCATATTAAACTCCTTAAATCTATAAATTAAGTAACAATAGATAATTACACAGGAAAACTGTTTGCACAAACAATTTAATCCGTGCTCAATTAAGCTGCAGGTTACTTAATTTTAAATAAAGGCTGACCGTATTCTACAAGGTCACCGTCTTTTACAAGAATTTCTGTTATCTCGCAGTCCTCTTCAGCCTGAATTTCGTTCATGCACTTCATTGCTTCAATAATGCACACCGTATCTCCTTTTTTCACCTGTTTTCCTGCAGTTACATACGGGGCGGCGCCGGGTGATGCAGCAGCATAGAAAACGCCTACTATAGGAGCATTTACAGTTTTTAAACTATCTGCCGGCGGCTTAACAGTTTCCTGCTGCACAGCAGCAGGTGCAGAAACATCCTGCATCTTGGGAACAGCTGCACCGTTCGCTGCCGGAACAGCGTTTACAATCTGCTGGACAGGGACTGCCTTTTCAAGATGTATTTTTGAACCATCCTCTTTCTGAATTTCAAGCACTGAAAGAGATGAGTCCTCTAAAACAGAGATAAATTCCTTGATTTCGTCTAAGTTATACATAACAGCTGCCCTTTCTATTAATATTTTTTAAATACCAGGCAGGCATCGTGACCGCCAAAGCCAAGATTTGTAGATGCGGCAACATTTACATCACGCTTAACTGCCTTGTTCGGAGTATAATTAAGATCAAGACCTTCGTCCGGTTCGTCTAAATTAATAGTAGGAGGAATAATTCCTTCTTTAAGCGCCATAATTGAAGCAATTGCTTCAACTGCTCCTGTTGCACCGAGAAGGTGTCCTGTCATTGATTTCGTTGAACTTATATTTGCATCATAGGCCTTGTTTCCAAGAGCTGTTTTTATAGCCATTGTTTCAGTAAGGTCGTTAAGGTGAGTACTTGTTCCGTGAGCGTTAATATAAAGCTGTGCATCTTCAGCTACATTCGCCTCATCAAAAGCAATTTTAATCGCTCTTGCCAGCCCTGCTCCTTCTGGATCCGGAGCAGTCACATGATGGGCGTCGCAGGTATTTCCGTAACCCGAAACTTCAGCATAAATCTTTGCCCCTCTTGCAACAGCATGCTCATACTCTTCAAGAATCAGCATTCCTGCTCCCTCACCCATAATAAAACCGTCACGTCCTTTGTCAAACGGACGCGATGCCTTTTTGGGGTCTTCATTAGTTGAAAGAGCCTTTATATTCTGGAAGCCGGCAATAGTAAGAGGAGAAACAACTGCCTCTGTACCGCCCGCAATAATAGCATCAGCATATCCGTCCTTAATACAGTGGAAAGCTTCGCCGATTGAATTTGTACCTGTTGCGCATGCACTCATAACAGACAATGATGCACCCTTTGCATTAAATCGAATTGCAACGTTGCCTGTTGCAATGTTTCCGATCATCATCGGAATAAAGAAAGGAGAAACTTTTTTTGCACCGCCGTTTTCCATTGCAATTGTATTCTTTACAAAAGTTTTAAGTCCGCCTATGCCTGCTCCGATATAAACGCCGAAGCGGTTTTCATCAATCTTGCCGAGAATACCGCTGTCATCTACAGCCTGCTGTGCCGCAGCAATAGCATACTGAGTATAAAGATCCAGCTTTCTTACTTCTCTTTTTTCTATATACTTTTCTGGCTCAAAATTTTTAACTGTACCTGCTATATGAACCTTTAAATCGCTTGTATCAAATTCGGTGATTGTTTCTATGCCGCAAACACCGTTTATCATATTCTCCCACATTGAGGGCACATCATTGCCTACAGGTGAAATTGCACCAATACCTGTTACTACTACTCTTCTGCTCATAATTACCTCCAATTACATTGCAAGTCCGCCGTCAACCCTGATAACTTCTCCCGTAACATAGGCAGCATCATCAGAACAAAGGAAAGCTACTACATCTGCAACGTCTTCCGGCGTACCGATACGCTTTGCAGGAATTTGAGCCTTCATAGCATCTTTAACTTTATCAGAAAGAACATTTGTCATATCTGTCCCGATATAACCCGGAGCAACTGCATTTGCAGTTACGCCTCTGCCTGCAAGTTCTTTGGCTACAGACTTTGTCAAAGCAATTATACCTGCCTTTGAAGCTGCATAATTAGCCTGTCCTGCATTACCTATAATTCCGATAATTGAAGATGTACTTACAATTCTTCCGTAACGTTTTTTCATAAAGTGCTTATATGTATGCTTAATCATATTAAAAGTTCCCTTTAAGTTTACATTGATTACAGCATCAAAATCTTTTTCATCCATATTAAGCACAAGTTTGTCACGGGTAATGCCTGCATTATTTACAAGAATATCAATTCCGCCGAATTCATCAATTACCTTATCAATAACCTGCTTTGACGCGTCAAAATCAGACACATCGCAAAAATACTGTTCAACCTTTGTGCCATACTGTAAAAGCTCTTCCTTGGCTTTTAAGCCTTCGCTTTCATCTCCAACATAAAGGATTGCAATATTTGCGCCGCCCTTTGCAAGCTTTGAAGCAATTGCAAGGCCAATTCCTCTTGAACCGCCGGTTACTACGGCAGTTTTATTCTCAAAGTTCATAAATTTACCTCCGATACTGCATTAAAGATCTATTGACTCTAAATCCGATGGATTTTCAACCTTAAATGCCTTTACATCGCTGTTAATTCTCTTTATAAGTCCTGTGAGAGTTTTTCCCACTCCAACTTCAATAAAAGTATCAACACCGTCATTTATCATATTCTCAACAATTGTCTGCCACTTAACCGGATTTTCGACTTGTGCCTTTACAAGCGCTTTGTAGTCTCCTGAATAAGGCTGTGCCGTAAAATCTGAATAAATCTGAATTTCAGGATCTGAAAAATTAATATTTTCCATATATTCGCCAAGACCCTTTGCTGCCTCCGCCATAAACGGAGAATGAAAAGCACCGCTTACTGCAAGCAGTTTTGCCCTTCCGCCTTCATTCTTGACAGCCTCACAAAAGGCCTCCGCATTCTCGCTTGTTGTTGCAACAACAGTCTGTGCAGGCGAATTATAATTAACTGGATATGTTTTATCAAAACGAGAACAAATTTCTTCAACCTGCTCAGGCGTAATCTTCATAACTGCCGCCATGGCGCCCGGATTTTCAGCAGCAGCCTTGTCCATAAGCTCGCCTCTTTTGCATACAAGCTTAAATGCCTCTTCATCTGAAAGCATTTTTGAAAAAGCAAGCGCCGCAATTTCGCCAAGTGAAAAACCCGCAACGCAATCAGGTTTTATTCCCTTTTCAGTCACTGCATATGCAGCTGCCAAATCAGCTGTAAAAACACATGGCTGTGTATTTACGGTTTTGCAAAGCTCTTCGGATGTTCCTTCAAAGCACTGACTTGAAGTGCCGTTTCTAACCGAATCTGCCATATCATAAATCGCCTTTGCCGCAGAGGATGCTTCGTAAAGCTCTTTTCCCATACCGCTGTACTGTGCACCCTGTCCGGAAAAAACCAATGCTATCTTACCCATTTTGATGCTCCGTTCAAAGTTTCTTCAGCCTGTGCAAACATTTCTTCAATCATCTCACGCGCCGGCTGTTCTTTTTTTACCATGCTTGCCACCTGACCTGCAAGAACCGTTCCCTGAGAAACATCTCCGTCTTTAACAGCTCTTCTGAGTCTGCCTATTCCCATATTCTCAAGCTCTTCATCAGAAACATTTGCAGAGTCATATTCAGCCTTTGTATACTCACGGGTAAAAGAGTTACGGATAGAACGTACCGGATGTCCGAGCCGTTTTCCTGTTACAACCGTATCAATGTCCTTTGCTTTAAGTATTTTATTTTTATATTCCTGAGAAATTGTACATTCATCTGCAACAAGAAATCTTGTGCCTACCTGTACGCCCGATGCTCCGAGCATAAATGCTGCTGCAATCTGTCTGCCGTCTGCAATTCCGCCCGCAGCGATAACCGGAATTGAAATAGCATCGACTACCTGAGGCACAAGCGCCATTGTAGTGAGATCACCCACATGGCCGCCTGATTCGCCTCCCTCCGCAACTACTGCAAAGGCACCGTTTTTCTCCATTTTTCTGGCAAGTGCAACGCTTGGCACAACAGGAATAACTTTGATTCCTGCCTCAAGCCATTTTGGCATATATTTGCCGGGATTGCCTGCTCCGGTTGTGATAACCTTGATTCCCTCTTCAATCACAACATCGGAAACCTCATCTGCAAACGGGCTCATAAGCATAATGTTTACACCAAAAATTTTATCAGTCATTTCTTTGCATTTGCGGATTTCCTCACGAAGCTGTTCTCCGTTTGAATTCATTGCCGCAATTATGCCAAGACCGCCTGCATTTGAAACACCTGCCGCCAATGATGCATCAGCCACCCAAGCCATGCCGCCCTGAAATATAGGAAACTCTAAACCAAGCGACTGGTCAATTACAGTAGATATCATATGTACATTCTCCTTTTCTTCAATATACTGCGCTTTCTTCAATAAACAATCTTGCAAGATTTCATTAATCCAAACAATCATCCATATGCACAGTTATAATAATTTAAAGTTATGGCATATCAAACTAATACTAACTCAAAAGAATGTAAAAGTCAATATATATGACCAATTTTTTGGAATCATATTACTCAGCTGCAAAAATCCTCCAGTGCCTTTCTAAGCTTTTCTCTTCCGATTATTTCAATCCCCTTTTCAAGATACACAATATCTCCCTTAGGCAGATTATTGGCAGGAGTATCAGTCAGCATGTATGGTTTATCTTCGCCCTTTTTATACACAACAATACGATTGTTTTCGGCTTTTATTATAAAAACTTCTTCTGCATCAGTTTGCTCAATACTCGCCATGCTTTGCGAACTTGTGTTTTCAGCAGAGCTTACCGGGGCAAAAAAAACATTTATCATTAAACATATCATAACAATCGCACCCGTAATTCCAACAAGCCTTTTCAAAAAATACATCCTCTCCAGATTGGTTTTACAAATAGTTTTACCGTAATACGTAAGATTATACATTCAATAAATGACTTATAGAATTAGGATATTTAATCGTTGTTCTGTACAAACTGTTATTAGTATTACATAAAATTCACCGCGTATTTTCTCATATTTTTTAATAAAAATTTGATTTAATATATTTATTTTTTCCATTTCTAGTGCTATAATATCTATTAATAGTGTATTTTTACTCTATTTTTTGCAGACATATCATATATTCTAATTTAATACTTATGGTTTAACGGATACAGCCGTTAAAAAGGAGTAAATATGCGTAACAAACGAGAGACAGACATCAGTCAGTACACGGAACGCACTGCTTCAGCAGAAGGCAGTGAAAAAACTGATGGCGGAATAAAAAGGTTTTTTAAAGGATTAGGCAAATTTCTGCTTACTATTTTCTCAGTTTGCTTTGTAGCTGTGTTTATTGCAGGAATATCACTTGCAATTTACATTTTTACACTTGCATCAGAGCCTACCGGTATTGACCTTAAAGCAAAATCCCTAAACCAGACCAGTTTTATTATGGTACAGGATGAAAAAACCGGAGAATTCAAACAGTATCAAACGCTTTACAGCACTGAAAACCGTATTTGGGTTGACAATCAGGATATACCTGAAGCCATGAAAAATGCTGTTATCGCAATTGAAGACAAGCGTTTTGAAGATCATCACGGTGTAGACTGGATGAGAACTATGTCTGCTGTAGTAAGCCTTGCTACAGGCACAGATTCATACGGCGGCTCAACAATAACTCAGCAGCTCATAAAGAATATAACAGATGACAATGAGGTTTCCATCACCAGAAAACTACGTGAAATCTGCAAAGCTGTTAAACTGGAAAATGAATATACTAAGGATCAGATTCTTGAAGCTTATCTTAATGTTGTAAACTTCGGCAACAGCTGTCAGGGTGTAGAGGCAGCAGCACAGCTGTACTTTGGAAAAAGTATTCAGGAATGTTCAATTGCCGAATGTGCTGCAATTGCAGGAATAACTCAAAATCCTTCTTTATGGAATCCGCTTGTTTATCCTGAAAATAATAAACAGCGCCGCGAAGTCGTTCTGAATGAAATGTACGATCAGGAAAAAATCTCAAAAAGTGAATTTGATCAGGCTATGAAAGAGTCAGAAACAATGACTTTTGTGGGATTCCAATCAACTAACGGCAATGACGATGATGACGAAAATCAAAATGTACAAAATTGGTATATTGATCAAGTATTCCGTGATCTTCAGCAGGATCTTGCTACCTACTACAACATCAGCGAAGAAGCCGCAGCTTCAAAACTTTATACTGAAGGTCTGAAAATTTATTGCGCTATGGACGAGAAAATGCAGAATTACCTTGAAAATGCCGCTCTAAATATTGATAAAAGTTATGATCCCGAATTACAGATAGCCTCAACAATTATGGGATTTGACGGACGTGTAATTGCCACGGTCGGAAGCTCAACAAAAAAAGAAGGAGCTCTGGGATGGGATAGATCTTATCAGTCATCATTACAGCCGGGTTCATCCATCAAACCTGTAATAGTTTATCCTTATGCAATTAATGAAAAACTCCTGTATTATTCATCAATGATTTTAGACGAACCTCTGGATAATTATAAAGAAGTCGACGGTCAGCTCGTTTCGGGTCCTGACAACGCCTATCCGGGATATAAGGGCAATATGTCCCTGCCGGATGCTATTGAGTGGTCTTCAAACGCCACCGCAGTTCAGGCTATGGTTCTTATAGGAGGTCCGAGCGTAGCTTACGAACAGGCTGTAACAAAAATGGGATTTTCTCATCTGTCTGAACAGGATGCACAAAACACAGGTGCACTTTCCATAGGAGGTATGAACGGCGGCGTTACAGTCAGAGAAATGGCTGCTGCATACACGTATCTCGGAAACGGCGGACTGTATTATAAACCATATACCTACTACTATGTAACCGATTCGGAAGACAATATAATTATTGACAACCGCGATGCAATTCCAAAACAGGTTTATTCGGCTGAAACAGCAGGAATTATGAACAGACTACTTCACTATAATGTAGAAAACAGTGCTCATACAAATGCCCACTATGCCAGAATTTCGGGATGGGATATCATCGGAAAAACCGGTACAACCGATAAAGATAAAGATTCATGGTTCTGCGGTGCATCTCCATATGCAGTAATGGCAACCTGGTGCGGCTTTGATAATCCAGATACCATTTCCGGAACAGGAAAAACTGTTTCAGCTGCATTTTTCTCAAAAGTAATGGGTGAGTACCTGAAAGACAGGGAGCAAAAGGAATATAAAATTCCTGATACCCTGATTGAGGCACAATACAACCCCTACACCGGACTTATTGTTTCAACCGATAATGCATACGGCAAGTATATCGGCTATTATACCGAAGACAATATGCCGTCATTCGGAGGTTCATACATCTATGATAATGATGATAATTCCTATTATGAGCCTTCCGATGATGATAACAACGATTATCCCAATGAAAATTATACAAATCCTGTCAGCGACGGCGACGGTGGTTCAAGCAATGGAAACAGTGATAACGGCAGCAGCTCAAGCGACGGCGGCAGTGATATAAGCGGAGATAACAGCGGCGGAGAATCCCAGGGATCAGCTCCGGACGGATCGGACGCTTCTGAAGAATAAATACATTTAACTGGGTTATTAACCTAAACTTTGAAAGGAAAGGTTTTTAGATATGGTTTCAATAGCAATTATGGGTCATGGTGTTGTAGGCTCAGGCGTAGCCGAGATTTTCACAACACACAAGCAAAAGCTTTTTGCAAGCATAGGCGAAGAAGTTTATGTAAAGAAAATTCTTGATTTGCGTGAATTTCCCGACAGCCCGCTTGCAGACAGATTTACGAAAAACTTTGACGACATTATTAATGATTTAGAAATTAGAGTTGTTGTCGAAGTTATGGGCGGTCTTAACCCTGCCTATGATTATGTAAAAAGATGTCTTAAATCCGGCAAAAGCGTAGTAACCTCCAACAAAGAGCTTGTTGCAGCTCACGGTGCTGAACTGCTTGCAATTGCCAAAGAAGAAAATGTAAACTTTCTCTTTGAAGCATCGGTAGGAGGCGGTATTCCGATAATCCGCCCCATGAATCAATGTCTTGTTGCAAATATTGTTGATGAAATTGCAGGTATTTTAAACGGCACAACAAACTTTATATTAACTAAAATGATAGAAGACGGTATGCAGTTTGACGACGCATTAAAACTTGCTCAGGAACTTGGCTTTGCCGAAAGAAATCCTGCTGCTGACATCGAAGGTCATGACGCATGCCGCAAGATCTGTATCCTGGCTTCTCTCGCCTTTGGCAAACATGTTTATCCAGAGTCAGTACATACAGAAGGTATCACAAAAATAACGCTTGATGACGTAAGATATGCTGAGGCATTTTCCAGCGTAATCAAGCTTATCGGCAAAGTAAAACGTCTTAAAAACGGAAAAATTGATATTATAGTTGCACCGATGCTTGTTCCAAATAAGAGCCAGCTTGCAAATATTGATTATGAATTTAACGGCATTATGGTAAGAGGCGACTGCACCGGTGATGTTGTGTTCTATGGTAAGGGAGCAGGAAAACTGCCTACAGCAAGTGCAGTTGTTGCTGATGTAATTGACTGCTGCAAACACCTTAAAACAAGAAAATATCTCTTCTGGGCAGACGGAAACGGACAAAATATCATTTCATCCGAAGAGTCTGTAAGTGCAATGTATGTGCGTGCTCAGGGTGAAGATATAATCTCAAAGGCAGAAAAGTTGTTTGGCGGTGTCACCATCATTTCTAAGGACGGCTCACCTGACTGTGAAAAAGCATTTGTAGTCAAAGAAATGCCTTACGGTGAGTTTACTGAAAAAATATCTGATCTTAAGAGTGACAATATCACAATTCTTTCAACAATTCGTATCGGTGATTTATAATATAACAAGAGGGAGTAATCAGCAGATGAGTTTGATAGTTCAAAAATTCGGCGGCAGTTCTGTTGCCAATGCCGAGCGTGTTATGAATGTTGCTTCAATAGTAACAGACACATATAAAAAGGGCAACGACGTTGTTGTTGTTGTATCCGCTCAGGGCGATACAACAGATGACCTGATTGAAAAAGCAAACGAAATTAATCCGAATGCATCAAGAAGAGAAAAAGATATGCTTCTTGCGGCAGGCGAACAGATTTCAATTTCGTTACTTGCAATGGCAATTGAAAAACTGGGATTCCATGCAGTTTCTTTGCTTGGCTGGCAGGCAGGCTTTAATACAAGCTCTGCTCATACTAGTGCAAGAATCAGAAATGTTGATCCGTCAAGAATTAAAAGAGAGCTTGACAAAAAAAATATTGTAATTGTTGCAGGTTTCCAGGGCATATCAAAATACGGTGATATTACAACCTTGGGCAGAGGCGGATCAGACACAAGTGCAGTTGCTATCGCGGCATCAATGCATGCAGATTTGTGTCAGATTTTTACAGACGTTGAGGGTGTATATACAGCTGACCCGAGAAAAATCGCCAATGCAAAAAAATTAAAAGAAATTTCATATGATGAAATGCTTGAACTTGCTACGTTAGGTGCACAGGTTCTTAATAATCGTTCAGTCGAAATGGCTAAAAAATATAATATCGAGCTTGAAGTACTTTCAAGTATGACAAAGGCTTCCGGTACAATTGTAAAGGAGAAAACTAAAATGGAAAAAATGTTAATCAGCGGTGTTGCTAAAGATACGGATGTTGCAAGAATTTCTGTTACAGGTATTCCAAATCTTCCTGGTCTTGCATTTAAAATGTTCTCAAAGCTTTCTGCAAAGGATATCAATGTCGATATTATTCTTCAGTCAATCGGCCACGACGGCAAAAAGGATATCAGCTTTACCGTTGCAAAAAGCAGAGGAAATGAAGCAGTTGACTGCTTAAAGGAATATGTTGAAAATCTTGGCGCAGAAGATGTTTTATATGACGATAAGGTTGCCAAAATTTCTATTGTAGGTGCAGGCATGGAAAGCCATGCAGGCGTTGCAACCAAGATGTTTGAAGCACTTTATGATGCTCAGATTAATATTCAGATGATCAGCACAAGCGAAATCAAGGTTTCAGTACTTATTGACGCAATTGACGCTGACAAGGCTGTAAGCGCTATTCACTCTAAGTTTTTTGACTGATACTCATATAACCCCAACCGCCTTGAGCTGCTGGATTCAGCAGCTCAAGGCGGTTTGAATTTATGTAGAACTGCCGTAAAACGACCTGTCAAATTAGTATTATGAAACATTTTTGATACAAATATGATATAATATAATCTTTACTGATGCAAATAATCAAAAACAATTTTTAAAAAAATGGGGCGGCAAAAATGACAAATATTCTGATTGTTGAAGATGAAATTACAATATCAAATCTGATAAAAATGGCACTTGAAAAGCACGGATATAAATGCGAATGTGCATATGACGGAGAATCAGGAGCAGATATGATTGAAAATAAACGTTTTGATCTTATTTTGCTTGATATAATGCTGCCAAAAATCAGCGGTTTTGAACTTATAGAATACATTAACAGCTTTGATATTCCTGTTATTTTTATAACTGCTAAGAGCGATATAACCAGCAGAGTAAAAGGACTTAATCTGGGTGCTGATGATTATATTACAAAACCATTTGATATTTCTGAGCTTCAGGCAAGGGTTGACGCTGTGCTCCGCCGCTACAGCAAATCATCAGCAAACATTTATGTTAATAATATCCATATTAATACAGAATCAAGAATTGTAACGAAAGACGGTGTACCTGTTGATTTAACACTAAAGGAGTACGAAATTCTTTTGATGTTTATAAAAAACAAAAATATAGCCCTGTACCGTGAAATGATTTATGAAAAGGTATGGGATGAACCGTATATGGGCGATACAAGAACAGTAGACTTGCACATTCAGCGACTCAGAAAAAAGCTGGATTTAAAAGATAACATCCAATCTGTATACAAAGTCGGTTACCGGTTTGTTGAATAGAGGAAAAACTATGAAATTTGCATGGAAAATATTTTTTATTTCATTTCTCATTATTATAATTTCCTTTGGTGTAGGTGGTTTTCTTCTTGTGAACTCAGTATTCACGACCTCACTAAACAATAAAATTCAGTCTGTCCGCGATTCCAACAGCTATATAACAGCATCCCTTTATGCCATAGTTAAAAATGCCGAGACCATAAGCAACAATAACAATTATTTAAAATATACAGCTGAAAACTTTGCCGATCAGGTTGCAAAGAGCAGTTCTGCAACAAAGGTACGGATAGGAAATATCAACAGCGTCAGTTTCTATGACGAAAATTCATTTGTTAATAAACTTCACTACAACAGCAGAGGACATAAAATAATTAATCGTGACAGCAAGAACTACATTCAGGTGGTCAGTAAAATTTATCTTATAGACGGAAGCTGCTATATAGAAAGTCTTGAAAATATAACTGAAATTTATCAGAGCCGAGATGCATACTGCCGCATTTATCAGATTATTCTAATCGGAGTCGCTCTGTTTGCATCTATTGTACTTGTGATTTTCTCACACTTTATAACCAGGCCTCTTGTGAGACTTTCAACTGTTTCAAAGGAGATTGCTGAAGGCAATTTTTCAAAAAGAGCCGAGGTCGGTAAAAGAATTATAAAAACCAAGGAAATACAGGAGTTGTCATACAACTTTAACACAATGGCGGAACACGTTGAAGAATATATTGAAAAACTAAAGGATGCCGCTCAAAGAAGAGACAACTTTGTTGCTGATTTTACTCATGAACTGAAAACACCTCTGACTTCGGTGATCGGATATGCTGACATGATGCGTTCATATGAACTTGATGCAAAACAGCGGCGCGAATGTGCAGATTACATCTATAAAGAAGGAAAACGCCTTGAAGCATTGTCACTGAATTTGCTTAACCTCATTATACTAAAAAAGGATAAAATAAATCTTGTACCTGTTAAAACTGATACAATTGTCATTGAAACAGGCAATTCAGTAATATTTCTTTTGAAAAAATACAAAGTAAAGCTAGAAACAGACTTTGAACATGCCTCAATTAAAGTTGAACCTTCACTGATAAAAACACTTCTTTACAATTTGATTGATAACGCCTGCAAAGCGTCTGAAAAAGGTCAGGTAATTACTCTTAAAGGCTATTGCGAAAACGAACGATACCGTTTTGTTGTATCCGATACCGGGACCGGCATCCCTGCTGATGAACTTGAAAAAATTACCGAACCTTTTTATATGGTTGATAAATCAAGGGCACGAAGCATGGGCGGTGCAGGATTAGGTCTTGCACTATGCAATGAAATTGCAAAACTTCACGGTTCAGCGCTTACTATTGACAGTGTACCGGGAAAAGGAACTTCTGTCAGCTTCACATTGGAAATTTGTCGTGCACAGGAGGCAGAATATGAATAAAAAAATAAAATATATACTTTGCATTGCAGTTTCTGCCGCTATAACCTCTCTGATTGTCTTTCTTCCCTATTTCAGTTATTCTGCTGATGATTTAAACAACCGCAATGATTTTGTGACTGAAACATTTCTACTTAAGGAAACCAAGGAGAATATTTCTGTCGATGAGGTTATTAAACTGCTCACCTCTGATGAGTCAGAGGCAATATGGATAAACAACAATGATGACATGGAATATGATGAAGTATGGAGCAATATTCAGGGAGCAATTACAGCTTTTGAGAAAAGCTTTTCAAAAAATCAATATGTCCAATATGCCATAAAGATTTTTATGGAAAATGCAGCTTTAATGTATCCGATGAATCTTCAAACGGTAACTGTAAACGGACAAGTATCAGATTTTCAAGCATCTGTATCACTGCTTTATGCCGAATACATAAATGATTCCGGCACACAATGGTATTCAATACTTATGGATAGAAAGACTAAAATTATATATGAACTTCAGGTTCATACAAACTTCATGATTTATGATAATGCGGACTTATCCGAACGTGTGGATGATGCTGTTGTTGAAAAAGAAATATACAACCAAACCTTTAATGAGCTGAGAAATTATTGGAATACAGGTACAAATAAATTAAACACATTATCTACAGGGCAATATCAATTTTTAATTAACATTTTGCCTATGTCGTTTGAGTCGTATAAATTTAACAGTTTTGATTTTTCAGCAATGGGTTATGATGAACAAAAAGAGGGGGATGTTATGATATACGATTAAAATACTGATAATATTGACGATACAACTATTATACAACTTTGAATAATTTGTGAAACAAGCCTCCTGTATAGTATAAACATGCAATACAGGAGGATTATTTTATGGATATAAATGAATATGAAAATTTTTGCAAAACCAGCGAATACGGAAATTTTATGCAGTCATCTAACTGGGCAAATGTTAAATCAAACTGGCTTTCTGAATATATAACCGTAAGAAATCAAAGCAGCACAATTATCGGGTGTTCGCTTGTGCTTGTACGTAAAATCCCCTTACTTAATACCGCTATGCTGTATGCTCCAAGAGGTTTTGTATGTGATATGCACGACAAAGAAACCCTGCAGGGTATCTTTTTTCAGATCAAGCAGATTGCAAAAAAGCACCATGCATTTGTGCTTAAGCTTGATCCTATGATTGACGAAAATGATAATTTGGCAATAGAGAATCTCACAAACTTGGGGTTTAAATATCATGGAGAAAAAGTTGGCTATGACAATATACAGTGCAGGGAAAATTATTTGCTTGATTTAAACAACAGAAGTATAGATGAAATTTTCAGCAGTTTTAAGTCAAAATGGCGCTATAATATCCGTCTTGCGCAACGCAAGGGTGTAGAGTGCAGTTTCTACGGCAAGGAAAAGCTTGATGATTTTATTAAACTTATGGAAGAGACAGGAAAACGGGACGGCTTTGACATAAGAAGTAAAGAATACTTTTCCCGAGTACTTGATGCATTTGACGGCAAAGCAAAACTGTGCATGTGCTATCTTGACAATATCCCTCTTTCCGGAGCGTTATTTATAAATTATGGCGGCACCACAAGCTATGTTTACGGCTGCTCATCAAATGAACACCGAAATTTTATGCCAAACTATCTCATGCAGTGGAACATGATAAAACACGCAAAAGAAACCGGCTGTACTAAATATGATTTTTGCGGCATTCCCTATTGGTATGATGAAAATCACCATAACTATGGCGTATATAAATTTAAACAGGGATTTAACGGGTATGTCAAAACATATGCCGGGGAATTTGATTATACTTTCAGAGCAAATTTACAGAGGTGTGCAAAATTTTTGATGTATCTGAAAAAGAAAATTTAATTTTTATTGAAACAAATAAGAAATTTTGATATAATAACGCATGTAAAATTAAATTTATAATGAGCAAACCATAAAAACATCTGAAACACAAATAACAGATATTTTTTACTGCTTTCTGACTAATGAGGAGAGATTATGACAAAAAGTAACATTCCAAATGATCCTATGATACTTTTAAGCTTTATTAACACTAAACTGCGGGATTTTTATTCTTCACTTGATGAACTGTGTGATGATATCGACTGTGATAAACAAGAAATAATAAATATCTTGAAAGCTGCAGACTATACGTATAATAAAGAACTAAATAAATTTGTATAATTCTATACTCGGTTGTTTCAAATGATAATTTTCAAAAGAAACAACCCTTTTTTATTTTGTGATAAGTATTACTTCCATTAATTATTGAATAATTTTATCATTTTAAGACATAATAACTCCGATTTAATATAAATTCTGTTAATACTAATTTTTTACCGATAAACGTCAGCTTTATAATAGTCTTTTTATAAATGAATCGAGGCAATCAATGGATAATATAAACAGCCTTAATCCGTCAAATGTATTTGAGACCTTCACTAAAATCAGTTCCATCCCGCACGGTTCAGGCAACACTAAAGCCATAAGTGATTTCTGTGTTGATATTGCCATAAAAAACAACTGCAAATTCATACAGGATGAAGCAAACAATGTAATAATATTTGCTGAGGGAACAAAGGGTCATGAAAAATCCGAGCCGATTATTATACAGGGACACATTGATATGGTTTGTGATAAAACTGATGACTGCTGTAAAAATATGGAGTCCGAATCTATTGAACTTTGTACAGACGGAGAGTATATTTGGGCAGATAAAACAACACTCGGCGGTGACGACGGAATAGCCGTAGCATATATGCTGACCTTACTGGAGGACAAATCTGTCAGTCATCCCCCTCTTGAACTTATATTTACTTCTGACGAGGAAATAGGAATGATCGGAGCAAATTTTTTGGATACAAGCTGTCTTAAAGGCAAAAAGCTGATAAATATTGACTCCGAAACCGAAGGCGTACTGACTGTAAGCTGTGCAGGCGGCGTAAGAGCTGTTTGCCGCCTTCCTATATCAAGAAGAAAAAACTCCGCTCACAGTATCGGATATGAAATAATCATATCAGGACTTAAAGGCGGTCATTCAGGCATTGAAATAAACAGCGGAAGAATTAATGCCAACAAACTTTTAGCACGTATGCTGAATTATATTTACCAGGAAGTATCCTTTAAAATCTGCAGCATTAAAGGCGGAAAAAAATATAATGCCATACCCAATGAATCTGCAGCAAAACTGTATGTAAATTCTGAAAATGAGACTAAATTCATTAAAGCAGTTAATCATTTCAGAAATGCAGTAAAAACCGAAAGATCATCAGGAGAACCAAATATTGACATATGTCTGAAAAAATGTGAAATTACCGAAAGTCACATGGATACTCATACTACACAAAAACTGCTTTTCACCCTCCTGCAAATTCCCGACGGTGTACAGTCTATGAGTCCTGATATTCCAAATATGGTGCAGACATCCCTTAATATGGGTATTCTCCAATCTTTTAATGACTGCATTTCAATGAGTTTTTTGCTTAGAAGCAATGCTGCTGTAGGAAAACAGACAATTATTCAGAAACTAAAATCATTTGTTGAATATCTCGGCGGCAATATTGAATTTATGTCTGACTATCCTGCATGGGAATACCGGGCAAAGTCAAATCTCAGAGACACTATGATAAGCACATATACAGAACTTTTCGGAGAAGCACCCGTTGTTACAGCCATACATGCCGGACTTGAATGCGGTATACTAGCCGGAAAGATTAAAAATATGGACGCAGTATCGTTTGGCCCTAATATATTGCATGCGCATACACCAAAAGAACGAATGGAAGTTGCATCAGTTGAACGGTGTTGGGAGCTTCTTAAAAAAGTATTAGAACAATTTTAACACACTTAAACCGACTGCAAAACGTAAAAACACAAGGAGAATATTATGATTTCCAACGGATTTATGTATCTGGCAACTATAATTTTCATATCATCAGTATTAATTGTTTTACCTAAAATATTTAAAGGAAAAGTATCTCAGAAGTTTTTTCAGTTTGTGCCCCCCGTTGTTCTTATTTATTTAGGCTTAATGCTGTTTTGTACCATAAAACTATGGGATCTGGATTCAACTGCCGAAACTTATACTGCATTAAAAAATCCGTTGCTCTATGCAATGCTGTTCCTAATGCTTTTGAGATGTGATCTTCGCAAAATCATTAAGCTGGGACCTAAAATGCTTATTGGCTTTTTCTCTGCAACAATTTCAATTGGGCTTGGATTTTTTATAGCATATGCAGTAATGCACGGCATACTAGGAGAAGGAGCTTGGAAATCTCTTGGCGCATTATGCGGAAGTTGGATGGGCGGAGGAGGAAATATGCTCGCCATTCAAAGCGCATTAAATGTTGACGAGGCTTCTATGGCCTATGCTCTGGTCATGGATTCAATCTGTGCACCCATTTATGTAATGTTTTTGCTGTGGGCAATTGGTTTTTCAAAGAAATTTAACAAGTGGGCAAAGGCCGACACAAAGGTTATCGACAGCGTTGGCGAATCACTCAGACTTGAAGCTGAAGCAAACAAAAAACATCTTACATTTCAGAACATCTCAATTCTTATCGGCTCTGCACTGTTGATTTCAGCAGTTTCAGCTATTATGGGTGAGTTTATCAATGGTTACCTTCCGTTTTTTGATAAAGCAACATGGACAGTGCTTATTGTAACTTCCGCCGGAATTCTTCTGGCACTGACTCCGTTCGGAAAACTGAGCGGTACCGAAGAACTTTCAAATACCATGCTCTACATTGTCATTGCACTTATCGCGTCCCGTGCAGATTTAAGTAGTATCGGCAATGCACCGATGTGGCTGATAACAGGCCTTATTATTCTTGTGTTCCATGTCACTATTATGATTATCCTTGCGAAGCTTTTACACATGGATATATTCACCTGCGCAGTTGCATCCCTTGCAAATATTGGCGGCACGGCAACAGCACCGGTACTCGCAGGCACATACAGCAGTGCGTTAGTACCTGTAGGCATTATCATGGCATTGCTTGGATATGTCGTGGGAACTGGCGGAGGTCTTATTGTAGCACAGCTAATGAGCATCTTTGGATAAAACAAAATAAATATAAAATCAAGCAGACGCATATCATAAGATGTGCGCCTGCTTATAATCTAAAATAAATTAATTACTGGTACTCAATTTATACTTTTAATTAGTTTCACTTCTTTTAGAATAATTTTGTGAAAAAATCACCTGTTTTATTTATGACACACATAAAATAAAAAACAGGTGATTTACTTTTAAAAATATTAATGATTAAATCTCGATAAAAATTCCTTTGTTCTCGGATTTTGAGGATTATTAATTACCTGATCGGGAGTTCCCTCCTCGGCAATTACTCCCTCATCCATAAAGATAATTTTATCAGCAACATCACGGGCAAACTCAATCTCATGCGTAACAACAATCATTGTACTGTCAGAAGTTTTAAGTCCCCTGATAACGTTTAACACTTCACCCGTAAGTTCAGGATCAAGTGCCGAAGTCGGCTCGTCAAAGCAAAGCACATCCGGATTAAGTGCCAAGGCCCGTGCAATAGCCACACGCTGCTGTTGACCTCCGCTTAAATTACAGGGATATGAGTCTTTTTTCTCAGAAAGTCCTACTCTGTCAAGCAACGAAAAAGCAGTTTCTCTTATAATCTCCTGCGCATCCTTAAAATTTGCCGCTCCCATAAACTCACCCGTCTTTTTCAGCTGCTCTTTAGCCGCAAGCTGGGGTGCAAGCATTATATTTTCAATAACCTTATACTGCGGAAAAAGATTAAATGACTGAAAAACAAGGCCAAAATGAAGTCTGTTTTTGCGAATCTGACTGTCGCTGGTTCTGCTTATATCACTGCTGTCAAACAGTACACTGCCGTTTACGGTAATCTTTCCTTTCTGCGGAGTCTCGAGAAAGTTAAGACATCTGAGCAAGGTTGTTTTTCCTGAGCCGGAAGAACCGATTATCGCAAGCACCTCTCCCTTATCCAGAGAAAAACTGATATTTTTGAGCACTTGTGTTTTTCCAAAACTCTTTTGAATATTTTGAACACTTAGTAATGACATGCTGCCGCCCCCTTAACCCTTGTAATAATTAAGCTTTTTCTCAATAAACGAGAAAAGGAGTGTAAGTATTCCGCAGAACAACAGAAAGAACAGAGCCGAGTAAAACAGCGGCCAGATAAGTCCCTGCATAGAAAAGTCTTTTGCCATCATAAGTATTTCAGGTATAGCTATTACACTTGCAAGCGAAGTATCTTTTACAAGAGTAATAATTTCATTTCCTATGGGCGGAATAATTTTCTTTACAACCTGCAATAAAACAACTCTAAAGAAAATCTGTGACCTTGTCATACCAAGTACTTGTCCTGCCTCGTACTGTCCCCTTGGAATAGACTCAATCCCTCCGCGGTAGATTTCGGAAAAATATGCGGCATAATTGATTACAAACGCTATCAAAGCAGCATTAATTCTTGAAAAATTAAAATTTCCGTTTGACAAAAGCGGCGGCACATAAAATACTACAAAAAGCTGAAGCATCAGCGGAGTACCTCTGATTATCCATACAAAAGTCTTTGTAAGCCATTTTAATGGCTTAAACTTCGACATTGAACCCATTGAAACAACCAGTCCGAGCGGAAGCGCCAAAAGAAGTGTTATTATAAATATAAAGCTGTTTTCGCCAAACCCTTTTAAAAGCTGTTGGCTGACATTAAAAAACTGTTCCATAATAATTTTACTAAATTATTTTGCTTCTACAAGAAGTAAGTCATCAAGGTTATATTTTACTGCGATTTTCTTAAGTTCGCCTTCATCGGCAACAGCCTGAATTGCATCATTAAGCTTCTTAAGAGTTTCGGTGCTGTTCTTGCGGATTGCAATGCCGTACTGTTCGGGGGAAAATCCCTTTTCTTCAACAACCTTAAGATCAGAGTAATCTGATCCTTCTGCAAGTGTACCGATTGACATTACATAGTCTATAATTGCAACATCTGCAGTACCTGATTTTACCTCGAGCAAAGCCTTAGACTGTGAATCAACTGAAACATATTCAGCATTCTTAAAAAATTCATCAGTCTTAGCAACTTCTTCTCCTGCTGACTTCTTTTCAGCCACAACTGTTAATCCGCTGAGTGCATCTGCAGATGTCAATTTGCCGGCTTTGTCAGCTTTGGCAACCATTACCTGCTTATTTTCCATATATGGAGTTGAAATATCCATATTTTCTTTTCTCTCGTCTGTTATGGTAAGTCCGTTCCAAATACAGTCAATTGTTTTAGCATTGAGTTCAACTTCCTTTGAATCCCAGTCAATTTTCTGGAATTTGGGAGTTACTCCCATCTTTTCACAAACCTTTTCAGCAAACTCCGTTTCAAAACCTGTCAGCTTACCGTTATCATCCATATAGTTCATAGGCTCAAAATATGTAATTCCTATTACCATTTCTCCCTTATCAGCAATATATGACCAATCGCTTTCAGTCTTACCGGCATTGACATCCGACGTTTTGCTGTCAGTACCTGTTGAGCCGCCGCATCCTGCAAGTACTGATACAGCCATCAGACCTGCCATTAAAGTCGCAATAATTTTTTTCATAGAACTGTTCCTCCATTTTTTAATTTGCATCAAAACAGATTTGACACATATAACATTCATATTATACATTAACACATTACCAAAGTAAAGTGTTTTATAAAAAAACAGACAATTATGTCGAATTAATATCTATATGCAAAGCATATTAAACCATAGACTTACCCCCTCAGCAATTACTGTCTCCGCGGTTTATAACTTTATTTTTGATTTCACGATTCAACTTGTTTCTCCAGTCTTCAGTATATGTTCTTGTACTTTTCAAAAGTTCGTCTACAAATGCAGCAACATCTTCACCTGTTACTTCCAAAACAGCTTTTCCATCTGCAGCACCCTCTTCAAACAAATCAATCAGAACATATTGAAGCTCCATCATGTCATAGCCTGCACCGGCGGCAAACTGCCACATATGTTCCTGAATTTTCTTAAACACATATTGGTAATCTTGTGGCAACTCGCCTACCCTTTTCATTTGCTGTTTGTATTCGCGTTTGCTCTTTATGATTTTATTTATATTAAAATAATCATCAAAAAATTTACTCATTTAATCCGTTCTCCTTTAATTGATTAATTTTAGACTCTAAGAACCTCCATTTATCCCAAAACAACTGTAATTCTTTGCGCCCTGCTTCATTGAGCGAATAGAATTTACGAGGAGGGCCGAGTTCAGACCGCTTCTTTTGAATATCAACAAGATTGTTCTTCTCAAACCTTACTAAAATAGTATAGACAGTTCCCTCAACAACATCTTTAAAACCAAGTACATTGAGCTGTCTGGTAATTTCATATCCGTAAGTATCTTTACGACTAATAATTTCAAGAACGCATCCCTCAAGTATACCTTTTAGCATTTCTGTTATATTATCCACGCCAACCACCCACTTCGCATTTTTTCGCATTGGTATAATGTAATACTTATTACTGCTACATTGTAACACGAATTAGCGCTGTTGTCAATAATTAAGCTATAAACTTTTTTATACTAGAAAATAACCGTATATATAGATTTCTGACAAACAAATAACTGATATAAAGATATTTTTGCAGTTTTTTATGGTCGTTTCAAACCATAAAGATTAACTATTCCTCTATCTTCAAGTGTAGTCAATTATTTATCAGTGAGGCAATTGCTATATATCTGCTTTTATGATAAACTTTAAATATTAACAGCTTAATAACAAGCAAAGAGATTGCAAGGAAAAACAACTTGATTTTAGCTAATCGTATTTGCTTTACGAAAAATTTCATCGGCTAACAAAAAAACATAGAGAAACGTTTTACAATTTGGGGAGAGTAAGTATGCTAAAAGGTTTAAAAAAGGAAATAACAAGGTCAAGGGCTGAAAATCGCCGGCTGATACGTCAATGGAAACAACACCCAATAAAAATGATACTGGTTCTATTGAGTCTGGCAGCGTCATTTGCTGCGACAATAGTGACAATCTTGCTTATTGGAAATGCCGCAGCTGCCCTTGGATACGGCTCGATAAAAGACATACTCTTTATCGGTCAGAACAAGTGGGCAGGCTACGGCTCGGATATAATCTATATTCTGTTGTATATAATTTTTGAGATAATATTCCTCGTACTTATCGAAGCAGGAGCGAATGCCTTTGAGTCTCGTAAAAGATCAAAGGATGAAAAGTCGGAGGAAATTTCTTTTGCCAAAGAAGAAATGGAGAAGGAAAAATCCGACCGCCGGGCTGAGAAAATTGCCACAGCTATACTGATTTCCCTCCCCATACTGGTGGTTTTGGTTTTAGTTGGAAGCGTGTACACCTGGACTTTTAACTCAACAGTGTTTACCGATGACAAAATTATAGAAAAATCCTCATTCAACCCCTCCGGAATCGAGTACGGCTACCAAGATATTACAAAAGCGGAAATTGACAATAAAAACGATGATGCCAATTTATTTATAGATTTGTATATGAAAAACGGCAGTGTAATAAAATTCGATTATACCGGTGGATATATATCCGACAATGATGAGTACGATCAATACCCCAAAGCTTTTGTAAAGGATTTTACGGACTATCTACGTAAAGAAAACATCCCCATTACATACAAATGTACCTTTGAGGATGTTAATCAGTACTGCTACAATGATGAGTATATTGTTTATTTGAAAGATATTTTTAAGAAAAAATGAGTATTCCTGAGTTTTGGTATTTAGTAAAATACGTTACCTTGCTATATTACAATATCCAGAGCTATTTCACCAAATTCATCGGCTGCCTCCTTAAAAACAGCAATTATTTTATCAACCTCATCTGATAACTGTAATGGCTGTGCAGTTTGCGGTTGAAAAATAATAGTGATTTCCGCAGGAAGATACATAATGCCGGTAATTGCATCCCATAAAGAGTCTAAATTTTGCCCATACCAATCCGGCAATTCCAAGATTGTTTGAATTTTCTGATGAATTTCCCCTAAATATTTGCATTCTGAAAAGTCCAAATTATATTTTTTTGATGTATCAGTTAACATTGTCTTTCTCTCCTTTTACTGCACCTGAATAAAGGTCAAATAATGATCATAGGTTGCAAATATTAAACCATCATTTGAATACAATATTCTATGGTGATTTCTATAACCGAAATCATAATTTATATCTGCTTCATACCATATTCTACCTCCTGCTAGCTTAATGTTACTCACCAAACATTTCTTTTATTTTTTTCGTTTATTTCAGCATTCATAGCAGGAATTGTTTTCATATCCTTTTCATTTATACTGATTTCTGCAATATCGTCTTTTTCATCGCATTGGGGAAAATTCACCAGCCAATATCCGTCAGTACAATCATCTAAGCAAATCCATCCCTGCATACCCTTGTGAACGCCGTTTTTAGAATACTTTTCCTTCTCAGCAATTATCTCTATACAATCCATCATTTTTATTTACCTCCATACGGTGTAGTTAATTTGATTTGTCCATTCGGATATACTATCCAACCTGTCACAAATGAAACTGTGCTGTCATTGTCTTTTCTCGGTCCTGTAGGATTATGTACCCATTTCTGGAAATTTTGTAAATAGTCTTCTGTGTTGTTTGCAGACAATCTTGCTATCCATCTTTTTACATATTGTACAGAATGTTGCTTTTCTTGTGACTGCCTATATGTTTTATCAACATACAAACTCTTAACAATCACTTCGTTTTGCATTTTATTCATCTCCATTAAATAAGTAAAGACAGATTTGTCTTCCATATTTAAGAGATAAATATAAAATAATTGCATAAATCTATGTAATTTTTGAAAATTCTTTCATTTTTCAATATTTCCGATAAACAAATAATCCGAACGTTTCACCAATCAGGTAAAAGTTCGGATTATTTGTGTTTGTCAGGATTGAGCAAAAAAGATGTTTTTACAAATCTTTATGGTAGTTTTGAACCAACGAAAATTGATTTTAAATTGACCGCGACCAAACCTTAACTTGCGTAATTACATCACGCAACTTGTCACCATTCACATTAAAATCAAGTATTTCATCGGCATTATCTGCCCACATTTCATCATCAAAAGAGTATTCCGCATCTGTATTCATATTGTAATATTTTCCTTCTTTTTCATATCCGCCGGCACAAATAAGTATTCTTCCTTCCGGATGAGTGATTGAATAACGATCTCCTTTCCATTCAAATTCTACTTCTCCTCCATCATTAACACACCATTTAAATTCACTAATGGTTTTAAAGCGGTTATCTTCAAAAGAATTTCGTTTTGTTATTATTGTATGTTTGATTTCTTTCGTCATAAATCCATCATCTCCTATATAATACTTAAACTCAGGTACATTATCAGTATAATTAATTGGTCCCTGTGGGGCAGTGGATTGCCTTTGTAAGGATCCCAGTTGATTTTATGGTCATGTGGGTTGGTGTGTTTTTGCGGCTTTCTATGATCACTGAAATGCCTTTCCATTGTAGCTCTTCCGTCATCACCGATTTTTGTTAGTCGTAGCTCTCCATTTGTATCAAATGTTTTCTTAATTTCACCGGGTTTTCCTAAAAATCTTTCATCATCTTCTTTTTTCGGCTTCCATTTACCGCCGTGAGAATCACCCATTCCCTTGTCGGTCGGAATTAAGGCATTATCATTTTTGTCATAATAATAAGTTTTTCTTGTAATGAAGCATTTATCAAGGTCATCACTGTAATGTTGCCAAGAGCTTAAATCATAATCAACAAAAAGAATATTTCCTCTCATTTCAGGGAACGGAG
>CAJUGO010000010.1 GCA_910585865.1 uncultured Ruminococcus sp.
AAGTCAAAAACTCGAAATCAGGTTATCCTGAATTTCGAGTTTTTCTACGGCCTGAGGAGCAGGTTTAAACCTGCTCCTTTTTTTACTATATATAAAATTACGGTGCAGAAATCTGCACCGTAAAATAATTATTGTGTAAGTACTCTATTATATTAATCATCAATTGCTTCAAGGTCGGATTCTTCTACCCTGCGGAGTTCCTTTTTATTGAATAAGTCATATATTACAGGAACTATATAAAGCGTCATAAAGGTTGCATATAACAGACCGCCTATACAAACTATTGCAATAGGCTGCATCATCTCGGCGCCCGTGCCAATTCCCAGTGCCATAACAGACAAACCAAGGACAGTGGTAAGAGCTGTAATCAAAATCGGCCTCATACGGGTTTTTCCTGCTTCAATAATTGCTTCTCTGCGCCCTCTTCCGTCAATCCTGAGTCGGTTAATATAATCAACAAGAACAATACCGTTGTTTACTATGATACCGCATAGCATAACAAAACCAACAAGCGACACAACGCTTACGTCAAAACCTGTGAACACGAGTCCCAAGAAGCCGCCTGTAAAGGCAAGCGGAATTGTAAACATAATGATAAACGGTGATTTAAGGCTCTGGAACTGGGCAACCATAACAAGATAAATAAGTATTATACCGAGTGCTATCATCTGAAGCATTTGAAAAACAGCGTCCATCGTTGCTTTATCTGTACCTGCATATTCAATTGAGCAGCCGTTTGGAAATTTATAATCATCGAACAGTGTCTTTATCTCGTTTGACATATTTGTCATTGTATAACCATCTTTTACATAAGCACTTACAGTGATAAACCGTTTTTGATCCTGCCTTGTAATAACATTCATTGTTGTTGATTCTGAAATTTCAGCTATGGAAGAAAGGCTTGTTGTCTTTTCCTTGCCCTCTTTATCCGTATATACAATTTCAATACCGCCAACATTGTCTGATGTTATTTTCTTGCTTTCGTCTTTGACTACAACAACATCCATATCAAAACCATCACTGTTTTTAAGTGTAGTTGAAGTCTTTTCATTAGTTATGGCAGACGCAGTCTGCTGAAATACCTGCGCAACAGTCAAACCCTTTTCTATGGCTTTCTGCTTATTAACAGTAACCTTTATTTCGGGAGATGTATCGCCCACACCGCTGTCGGCAAAATCAACACCTGATAATTTTTCAAGCTGTTTTGCCATATCCTCGGCAGTTGACTGCAAAATTTTAAGATCATTTCCGTAAAGTGTAATCTGAATGCTTCCGTCACCGAGCATTGCTGACATTGAACCTGCCGAATCTCCTCCGACAGTAATCTCACCCTTAATGCTTTCCAAATCCTTTTCTATGCTTTTTGTTATTCTTTTGCTCTGCTTTGTATGTTCTTCCTTAAGAACGCAATAAGCCATAACAGTACCTGCGTCACTTGATGAGTCGCCGGCTGAAATACCCATAAGACCTGATGTTCCGCCTATCATAACTCCCACTGTTTCAAATTCATCATATTTATTCAGTGCAGCGTTTATCTGCTCAGCAGCTTCAACAGTCTCCTCAAAGGTTGCGTTATTATCAAGCTTAACCGAAACCTGAATTTCAGTACTGCTCATTTCAGGCATAAAGCTGAAGCCTCTTGCCAATGCAAGTCCTGTGCTTGCAAAAAGAAGTGCAACCGCCACCAACAATGAACATATCTTGTGACGGAGAACAAATCTCAGCGACTTGTCATAAGCATTCATAACTTTTCCGCTGTCATTACTTTTGATATGTTTCATTTTTCTTAACAGTCTCTGACTCATCGCGGGAACAAGAGTAAGTGCAACAATTAAACTTGCAAGCAGAGAGTATGTTATTGTCAGCGCCATATCAACAAAAATCTGTCTTGTTATTCCCTCAACAAATACTATAGGCAAAAATACACATATTGTTGTAAGCGTTGATGCCGCTATAGCTCCCGCTACCTGTCGTGCGCCGTTTAAAGCCGCCTTTATTGAAGTAACGCCCATACTTCGGAGACGATATATATTTTCGATAACAACAACTGAGTTGTCAACAAGCATACCAACACCGATAGCAAGACCCGAAAGCGAAATCATATTCAGTGTTACGCCGCTGAAATACATAAGAACAATAGCGAATACTACACTTATCGGGATTGAACATGCAACAATAATCGTCGGCTTAATATCACGCAAAAACAAAAATAAAATAATAATTGCAAGAACAGCACCCATAAGAAGGTTTTGGAGTACACTGTCTATTACTATCTCAATATAATCCCCTTCGTTGTAAAGATTCGTAAAATTAAGTCCTTTATTTTCGTTCATAAGACTATCAAGCTTTGCATTTATGTTTTCGCATACTGTTGACGATGCAGTATTGCTTGATTTAGAAAAGCTTAGTACAATTCCGGGATTCCCGTTGATTTTTGCATATGTTTCATCTGAGTTGTCCGTCACAAACACATCTGCAACATCCTCCAGCTCTACAACCCCTATGCCTTTAATTCCGGTATCAAAAAGTACAAGCGACTTCATATCTTTTTCACTTGCAATCTCATCACCGACACGAACCATATACTTGTTATTATCGTCATCAGAAACATATCCTGCAGGCATTGAAAAATTCTGTGCAGTAAGTATTGCAGATACAGAATCAAGTGTAACTGCATTATTCATATCAGATTTATCTTTTGTCTGCGTCTTCTGTTTCGAAAGTTCGTCAATAGAATTCTGAACCTGCTCTTTTGCAGAATTAAGCTGGTTTACAGCACTGTTTACCTCGCTTTGCTTGGACACAAGCGCTGACATAGCAGCAGACATTTTAAAATCTGCGCCTGACTGCTGTTTGGAAATCATTGCAAGAGCATCGTCTACAGATACAGACTTATCATCAAGTCCGCTTAATGCTTTATTTATTTCTGCAACCCCTGCATCTATCTGCGTGATTTTTTCGGCTATGCTTTGAAGAGCAGAATCAATTAACTTAGGTGATGTGCCCATTTGTTTTAGGGTTTGTTCAATCTTATTTAACGATTCTTCTACCTTTTTTAAAGAACTTGAGGCGTTTGCAAGTGCCTGCGTAAGTTCTCCTGAGGTTATGCCAAAGGGCTTGAGCTGTTCTTCAAGCTGTTCAAGCTGTTTTTCAAGCTGTTGGTATTCCTCGCTGCCGGGCGCAAAAGCTTCCATTTGTGTTATTATACTACGATAAGCTTCATCAAGCCTGGTAAGAGCAGTTATCTTTTGAGACAATTCTTTTTGCTGCTGAATAAAATCACTATATGCAGATTTAAGTTCTAGCAAGCTTTGATATGCAATCTCAAGTGTCTTTTGGGTTGAAACAAGTGAAGCTTTACTGTCAAGCAATTGCATTTTAGCTGATAACAGCTGTGTTTTTCCGCTTTCGGCTTTTTTCTGAGCATCAGCAAGCTGCGCTGCTACAGCCTCCTGCTGTTTATTAATTTGATCAATTGATGAATCAATTGTTCCTGCTCCGCTTTTAGCTTTGTCTATATTATCATTAATTTCCTGCTTGGCATTATTAAGCTTATTCTCTGCTTCTCCGAATTGATCATCTAATGCCGCATTAATCTTCTTGTTTAATTTATTAATCTTCTCCTGAGAAACAACAATATTTTCCTGCTGAGTAATGATACCTTTATCTGAAACAGATGCTATACCATCTATTTGTTCCAGTTCGTTCAACAAATCATTGCTAACATAATCCGACAGGCCTGTTTGATCTTTTCCGTTATAATTGACAGCAACAAGAGCTACCGGAAGCATATTGGGATTTATCTTAATAAGATACGGTGTTCCAACACTATCCGGCCAGCTGTCAGAAATTGTGTCAAGATTCGAACGCATATCCACCGTTGCGGTATCCATATTTGTTCCATCCTCAAATTCAATCATCAAAACTGAATAATTTTCAGCTGAATTTGATGTTACCTCTTTTACTCCGTCAATTGTTGACATTGACTGTTCAAGCGGTCTGCTTACTGTTGATTCGACCGCTTCAGGGGTTTGTCCCGGATATGTAGTCATAATAATTGCATACGGAAAATCCATATTGGGCATTAGATCAGGGGTCATCTTAAAAAATGACACAAAACCCAATACCAATACCAAAACAACACCTACAAATACAGTCATTGGTTTTTTTACACTTAATTTAGAAAACATTAATTACTCCTTTATTGCACCGGTTTTTATTATTTCGAGTTTTCTGCAATAGTCAGCTTCAACCTTTTCACAGGGTATGCCCATTACAAAAACATTAAAAATAGCATTTTTAAGCACTTGAGTCAGTATTTGAGACAGACATTCAACATCGTAGTCAGATGTATATTTTAAATTTTCCGTGTTAAATGTTTTTAAAATATTTGTTGCTCCGCTGCTCCCTCTGAAACGGTTTGTCAAATAATCCGATATAAGATCGTCATTATTTTTTATATTTTTAATAAGGTTTTTCATAACAATATTTTGTTTTTCGTTATTTTTGAAGTCTGTTATAACCTCAAAAAGTCTTTGATATGTAGTAAATATATCTCCGTTGGATTCTGACAAAATTTTGTTTACTCTTTCAGATGAAATGCTAATAAATGAATTTGCAAGAACTTCAACAAGGTCAACTTTATCATCAAAATATTGATAAAAGCTTCCCCTTGAAATATTTGCAGTCCTTATTATTCGGTTAATACTAATTTTTTCCGCTGAAGAGCTTGAAAATTCCTTTAAAACTGCGTCCATAATCCTCTGCCGTTTTTCTTCGGGCAGATTATAAAATGTCTTTTTTATCACATTAACACCCCTTTCAGCTTATATGAACACTTGTCATATGCACTGCTGTCATATTTTACCACTATAAAAGCTTTGAGTCAATGAATATATACAATAAGTAATATAAAAAAATATATTTATAATTACCGCGTATAATCAGAATTATTATTTTATTATATCAGCACAGCTGCCTCCTGTAAGCCGTATAAGCTCACCTGGCTCAAGATCGATCTGATAACCGATTTTACCTGCACTAACTATTATTCTTGAAATATTCTCTGCTGTAATGTGAAAAACTGTTTTGAATGTTTTTTTCATTCCAAGCGGCGAACATCCGCCTCTTACATATCCTGTAACTTTTGTGATATCTTTTACAGGAATCATTTCTACAGATTTTTCACCAACACACGCTGCACATTTTTTCAGGTCGAGTTCCTTATCTACAGGCACAACAAACACATAAAAATCTCTGCCTGCACCTTTTGTCACAAGCGTTTTAAAAACACATTCCGGATTCTGTCCCATAAGCTTTGCCACTGTTACACCGTCTACAGCTTCCTTGCCGTGAGGATATTCATGCGCAATATACGGCACCTTTTCTTTTTCAAGTATTCTCATAACGTTAGTTTTTCTTTCAGACATATTACCACCAATGTTTAAGATTTATTAATAATTATCTAATAATTTTTAATGTTTTATAAAAATCACATCAAGTATACATCTTAATGCCTGTTTTTTCAAGCAACTAAAGTTTACACCTCGTAAAATCCTGTTGTCAGAATAGATGTTTTTTATAATATCTGTGTCAGTTTGGTATTTTATCAATAATTAAATAGATGAGGATAACGAAACCGGAATATTAAAAGTGATGCTGCTTCTAGTTATTTTATATGATTGATATTGAGCAGATAAGCGGGTATAATAAATATTGACACAATGTGTCATAATATTAACACTATTCTGTTATAGAGGGAGGATATAGTAATGCAGGAAAGCAGATTATTTAAAATTGTGTACTATCTACTTGATAAAGGTCAAGCTACCGCCCCAAAATTAGCAGAAAAGTTTGAAGTATCTGTCAGAACGATTTATAGAGATATTGATGTTCTAAGCGGAGCAGGTATTCCTATTTATACAGAAACAGGCAGAAACGGCGGCATTTATTTAATGAATGATTTTGTTTTAAATAAAGCTATACTGTCACAAGAAGAAAAACAGGAAATTCTTATAGCTTTACAAAGCATAAATACTGCACAAAATATTGACGGCAGTCAACTATTACATAAACTTTCTGCCATGTTTAATCTCCATTTTGATAATTGGCTCGAAGTGGACTTTTCCAGATGGGGAAATAAAGAAACTGACAATGAGAAATTTGAATTGCTGAAATCAGCAGTAATTAATTGCAGAAATGTTAAAATCTATTATGTAAGTTCTTACGAATGTATAAGCAAAAGAATTGTGCAGCCATTAAAACTTGTTTATAAAGCAAAAGCATGGTATTTGAAAGCATTTTGCACTGAAAAGCAGGATGTACGGACATTCAAATTAAATCGTATTTTAGATTTAGAGATTTTAAGTGATGGTTTTCAACACAGCAATATCCCAACAACGACTGACACTTCCACGAGAGAATACAATCAAATTACTCTTTGCTTTCCAAAAGAAATGGCATACCGCGTCTATGATGAATTCGATAAAACTCAAGTACAGCGACAGGCGAACGGTGACTTAATCGTCTCTGCAAAAATGCCGGAAGATTCGTGGCTGACAGGGTTTCTGCTGTCATTTGGAACACAGGTCGATATACTTTCGCCTGATTATTTAAAAGAAATCATTGCAGAACAAGCAAAATTAATATATGAAAAAAATAAACCTTGACACAATATGTCAGTATTATTCTGTTAAACTGATAAACAAAAGTTTTAAATTTTTTTATTACAGTAGAAAGGAAAATTATCATGAGCAGACCAGCAACAAAAACAGAGTTATTATCTGCCGCAAATACAAACTATGAAAAATTAAATACTCTTATTTCCAAATTGACAGAACAAGAGCTGACTACACCTTTTGATTTTTCCGCTGATGCAAAAAAGAAAGAAGCTCATTGGAAAAGAGATAAAAACCTTCGTGATATCTTAATTCATCTTTATGAATGGCATAATCTTTTACTTAACTGGGTACATTCAAATCAAAACGGTGATGAGAAACCCTTTATTCCTGAACCTTATAATTGGAGAACATACGGGGATATGAATATCGGTTTTTGGGAAAAACATCAAAATACATCAGTAGATGATGCAAAGAGCATGCTCCAAAAATCACATGCAGAAATTATAAAGTTAGCTGAAACCTTTTCAAATGATGAGCTATTCTCTAAAAAAGTTTATAATTGGGTGGGAGGAAGCACTTTAGGCTCATACTTTGTCAGTGTCACATCAAGTCACTATGACTGGGCAATTAAAAAATTAAAGGCACACAAGAAAAATTGTACAAATAAGTCAGCATGAGGCAATTGCATGTTGAACAGTAAAATAAATATTATCCTAAAAGCAGAAAACCAAATGTGTTTTACAAATGAGTTCTACTTTCCGTGATTAATATTTGTAACTCAAATAACATTTTTGGAATCTATTTAGAAATACTACAAATGATAGACAAATTAAGTAATATGTTGCTTGATTTTTTAGGTAAAATATGGTATATTTTAAAACAAGAATATATTATACTCCGTACAAATTTTTAGTAAAAGGGGGAGTTAAAATGGCAAAGGATATGCTTGATGCCATTTATAAAACAGAGGAGCAATGCAGCAAGCGTGAAGCAGATGCAAAAGCACACGCCTCACAAAAAATAGAGCAATCTAAACAGGAGGCCGCAAAATTAATCAGCAAAGCCAGAGAAAATGCTGTAAACGATGCGGATAATCTTTGCAGACAAGCAAAAGCCGCCGGCGAAAACGATTTGAAAAAAGCAATCGGGGAAGCCGAAAGCCGTTGCAATGCACTTTCAAAAACAGCTGAAAAAAACCGAAGCAGAGTAATCAAATCGGCAATAGAAATGCTTGTCGGATAACTCTGCTGCTATCATAAAAGCGTGGTGATATAAATTGGCAAAACTTAAAATGAAGTCAGTTCAAATTATTGCTTTGCGACAGGACAGAAAACGACTTCTTGAACATTTGCAGGATTCGGGACTTATCCAAATTAAAAAAACTGAAAAGTGTAAAAAAGGCTTTAATAAGATTGATATGACATCCCAGGAACAGGTTTTTGAGCGCAATGTCACATTAAGCGAACAGGCATTAAAAATACTTGACAGACTTAGTCCCGAAAAAAAGAGTATGCTCTCATCATTCTGCGGCAGACGGGAAATAGATCCCGATGAAATAGGAGTAATTGCTTCAAATGCAGGTGAAGTAATTAATATATGCAATCGAATTTGTGAGCTTAATAAGATATGTGCCGATAATGCGGCAGAACAAATACGCATACGCACATCTCTTACACAGCTTGAACCTTGGCGCAGCCTTGATATTCCGCTCAATTGTCACGATACTAAAACTACTGCTGTTATTATAGGTTCAATTCAAAAGGAGTATGATGAAATCTCCTTTGCACAGACCCTTGCTGAATATTCACCGGAACTTGAATTTGAATTTGAGATTCAGTACAGTTCAAACGGTTTGACTTGTTTGGTTATTTTTGTGCCGTTTGCACAAAAGGAGCTTGCAGAAAATGCACTTCGTGATATGGGATTTGCAAAACCTATGAATCCAGGCAATCTGACGCCGCTTAAAGAAACTGAAAGGTTAAATCTAAAGAGCAGACAGCTTATTGACAAAACTGAAGAAGCACACCAAGAAATACTCTCATACGCCGATAAAAGGAATGAGATAAGGGATACACAGGATTATTTCAGAATAAGAGCAGACAAATACAATGTTATAAGCGGACTCGAACATTCAAAAAATGTTTTTGTTATTACAGGCTATGTGCCTGAGGAAGACTGTACAAAGCTTGAACAGCTTTGTACAAGGGTTGCCGCCTGCTGTATTGAATTTTCAGATGCAGACGAATCTGATGCTCCTGTAAAACTGAAAAATAATCGTTTTACAAGACCGGCACAAGGTATTGTAAGCATGTATTCGGCTCCGTCACATGATGATATAGATCCGACTCCGCTGCTTGCATTCTTCTTTTACTTTTTCTTTGGCATGATGTTTTCTGACGCAGGCTACGGTTTGCTTATGGTAATAGTGATAGGTATTGTGCTTAAAATCTTTAAGCCTGATGAGAAAATGTACAACAACCTTAAGTTGTTCCAATATTGCGGTGTTTCAACATTTTTCTGGGGATTGATTTTTGGAAGCATATTTGGTGACGCACCTGCAGTACTTTATAATTTCTTTACAGGTTCAAAAATAACAATGGCACAAATGCTTCCATGGCCCACTCTGGATCCGCAAAAAGACGCACTTATGCTGATGATAGTATCAATAGCATTCGGACTCGTACACATACTTGTGGGCATGGGCTGCAAATTTTATATATGCTGGAAACACAAAGATTATGCGGCTGCTCTGTTTGATACAGGACTGTGGATGCTTATGCTTATCGGCTTTGCAGTGCTTGCAGCCGGAATGGCTACAACTCAGACGGTTATGCTTATAGGCGCAGGAATTGCAATTGCCTGTGCAATCGGACTTATTTTGACACAGGGCAGGAACAAAAAAGGTTTCGGCAAAATAGTCGGAGGTGCTGCATCACTTTATGATATTACAGGATATATCAGTGACTTGCTAAGCTATTCACGGCTTCTCGCACTCGGACTAACAACCGGTGTAATGGCACAGGTATTTAACATGCTGGCAACAATGTTCGGCACAAGTTGGATCGGCTTTATTTTTCTTATTATAGTGTTCCTGATAGGACACGCAATCAACATCGGACTTAATGCACTCGGTTCATATGTGCACACCATGAGACTGCAGTATGTCGAAATGTTTGGTAAATTCTACGAGGGCGGCGGAAACGAGTTTAAACCGTTCTCGTTGAACAGTAAATATATTAAAATACAGGAGGAAAAATCAAAATGAACGGAATATTTTTTGCACTTTTAGGCGCTTCAATTGCAACAGCTCTTGCAGGATTTGGTTCGGCAAAGGGAGTGGGCGGTGCTGCACAGGCAGCTATGGGAGTTCTCTCTGAGGATTCATCACAGTTTGGTAAAATGCTGGTACTCACACTTCTTCCCGGCACACAGGGTCTTTACGGTTTTATCGTGGGCTTCCTTATCCTTGTTTACGGCGGTGTTCTCGGCGGTGATATGCCCACATTTGGTCAGGGACTTGCTTATTTTGCCGCTTCCCTTGCTATTGGTATAGGCGGCATGGTTTCAGGTTTTGCACAGGGCAGAGCAGCAGTTTCGGGTATTGCACTAAGCGCAAAGGACAGCAGTAATTTCTCAAAGGCTATGGTTTCAATCACTCTTGTTGAAATTTACGCTCTGCTTTCATTCATCGTTTCACTGCTCGTAGTAATCACCGTTCCAAGCCTCAATATTTAATCCGCAGTTAATATATGATTAAATTTGAGAAATGACTAACAGAAAGGTGGAATAGCTATGGGCGGCGGTGATAAAATTTTAAATCACATTAATGCTGACTGTGATAAAAGGATCAGCGAAATTAATGCGGAAGCCGACATCAAATGTTCCAGCATTATTGCAGACGGACAAAAACAAGCACAACAGCTTGCAGCTGAAATTGCAAAAAAAACAGAAACTAAACTGCAGCAGATTAAAGCGGCGTCAAAAAGCCGTGCCGAGCTGGAAGTAAGAAATGCTCTTCTTAAAAAACGCCGTGAGGAAATCGACATAACATATAATTCTGTTGTGAACTATATGATAAATCTTTCCGATAAAGAATACTTTGATATAATCTATTTGCTTGCAAAAAAGGTAAGCAGCAAGGAAGGCACGATTGCCTTAAATGAAAAGGATTTACAAAGACTGCCGTCTGACTTTATATCAAATCTTAAAAAAATTGGTATAGAAGCGCAGCTTTGCAGCATGCCTGCAAAAATTTCCGGCGGATTTATTCTTAAATGCGGAGATATTGAAGAAAATATGGACTTTGCAGCAATTTTGGCAGACAAACGTGATTCAATTGAGGATTTAATCAACAGCCAATTGTTTACTGCGTAAGGAGGTATTCGATGGCATTATCATATGAATTTTCCATCGGCTCCGTCCGTGCAAAGGAAAACTCTTTATTCACAGGCAGTGATATCGAACATATGCTGGGATGCAAAAACATATCCGAGTTATGCAGATATCTGAATGATAAAGGTTACGGTGAAGGCAGCGATATTGAAACCATTATTAAAAACAACACATCCGAACTTTGGAGTTATCTTAGAAGTGTTGCCCCAGATTTTAAAATATTTGCCCCCTTTATTTATATTAATGACATTCACAATCTAAAAGCTGTTTTAAAAGGAATCATGTCTGACAGAAAATTTAAAAGCCTCATTTTGGAACCATACACAATCAGTCCAGACATCGTAGTTAAGGCTGTAGAAAACAGGAACTTTTCGCTTTTTCCCGAATGGCTTTCAAAACCTGCCGATAGAGCCTATGAAACACTTGCACATACATCAGACGCACGGCTAAGCGATGCAATCCTTGACAAAGCTGTTATGGAAGAAATACTAAAAATATCTGAAAAACTTAATTCACAATTCGTTTTTGAATATTTTAAAACAACTGTATTTTATAATAATATCAAAATTGCAATCAGGGCATCCAAAACCGGAACTGACAGAGATTTTCTTAATAATGCATTTTGTGATGTCGAGGACTTTCCAAGACAGAGCATAACAGACACCGCTTTAAAGGGGATTGAACCTCTTATTGATTTGCTTTCAAAGCTTTCAGCCTACGAATGCAGCAAAGCTGTTGATGAATACAAAATTTCTCCGTCAGCATTTGAGCGCTTTGTTGATAACAAACTTATTATCATGGCTAAAGAAAGCTGTAAGAGAGCCGGAGAAGGTGCCGAACCGCTTATGGGATATCTTATCGGCAGAGAAGCCGAAAAAAAAATTATTCGTATCATTGCAAACGGATTGCGCACGGATTCGGGCTTGGAAACTATAAGGGAAAGGCTGCGTGAAATCTATGGCTAAAAATATAGCTGTTATCGGAGACAGCGAAAGTATTAAAGGCTTCAGCGCAATCGGACTGGATATCTATCCCTGTGATGACAGTGAGAATGCACCGCAGCTTTTTCACAGAATTGCAGAAGGCGATAATTACTCGGTAATTTTTATTACCGAAGAAATATTTGAGCTTGTGGAAAAAGAACGCAGGCGCTATGAAGAAAGGCTGACACCTGCGGTTATCCCGATTCCCGGAGTAAAAGGGAACTCGGGAATCGGCATAAAACGTCTGTCATCATTCGTTGAACAGGCAGTCGGCTCAGACATAATCTTCAACAATTGAGGTGTAGTAATTGAAAACAGGAATAATTACAAAGGTCGCAGGCCCTCTGGTAATTGCCGACGGGATGCGCGACGCCAATATGTTTGATGTTGTTCGTGTAAGCAAACAGCGGCTTATTGGTGAAATAATAGAAATGCATGGTGATAAGGCTTCAATTCAGGTTTATGAAGAAACCTCCGGACTTGGTCCGGGAGAAATTGTTGAATCAACAGGAGCTCCGCTTTCTGTTGAGCTTGGACCCGGTCTTATAGGCTCAATTTACGATGGTATTCAGCGTCCTTTAAACGAAATAATGAAAGTCGCGGGAACAAACCTTAAAAGAGGTGTTGAAGTTCCTTCGCTTGACCATAATAAAAAATGGCATTTTACCCCTGCTGTAAAGGCCGGTGATAATGTAATTGCCGGAGATATTCTAGGTACAGTTCAAGAAACAAATGCTGTTGTGCATAAAATCCTTGTTCCAAACAAAGTGAACGGCATTGTTGAAAAAATTTCGGAAGGCGACTATACAATTGATGACACCGTTGCTGTTTTAAAAAGCGGCAGCGAAAACAAAAATATAAAAATGTTTACAACATGGCCTGTTCGTGTCGGCAGACCATATAAAAGAAAGCTTTCTCCTGATATTCTTCTTACAACGGGTCAGCGTCCGATCGATACTCTTTTTCCGCTTGCTAAGGGTGGTGTTGCCGCTGTTCCGGGACCGTTTGGTTCAGGCAAAACTGTAGTTCAGCACCAGCTTGCAAAGTGGGCTGCTGCTGATATTATTGTTTACATCGGCTGCGGTGAACGAGGAAATGAAATGACCGATGTTCTTAATGAATTTCCCGAACTTAAGGATCCCCGCACAGGAAATTCCCTTATGGAAAGAACCGTTCTTATCGCCAATACCTCAGATATGCCTGTTGCCGCACGTGAAGCATCAATTTATACAGGTATTACAATAGCCGAATACTTCCGTGACATGGGTTACACAGTTGCTCTTATGGCTGACTCAACTTCACGCTGGGCAGAAGCTCTTCGTGAGATGTCAGGCCGCCTTGAAGAAATGCCGGGTGAAGAAGGTTACCCGGCTTACCTTGGAAGCCGCCTTGCTCAATTCTATGAAAGGGCAGGCCGTGTTATTGTTAACGGCAAAGAGAATACAGAGGGTGCACTTTCCGTAATCGGTGCTGTATCCCCTCCGGGCGGCGATATATCAGAGCCTGTCTCGCAGGCTACACTCAGAATTGTAAAGGTATTTTGGGGACTTGATGCAAACCTTGCCTACAAGCGCCATTTCCCCGCGATAAACTGGCTGACAAGCTACTCACTGTACACAGACCAGCTAAGCAAATGGTTTGCAGAAAATGCCGCTCCTGATTTTATGGAATTAAGAAGCAGACTTATGGCTCTTCTTCAGGAAGAATCAGAACTACAGGAAATCGTAAACCTTGTCGGTATGGATGCTCTGTCAGCACCTGACAGACTTAAACTTGAAACATCCCGCTCCATTCGTGAAGACTACCTGCATCAAAATGCTTTCGACCCAACCGACACATATACCTCGCTCAAAAAGCAAGTGCTTATGATGCGTGCAATTTTAACTTATTATGATAAGGCAAACACAGCGCTTGAAAACGGCGGCGATATTGAAATGCTTGTTAATCTTCCTGTCCGTGAACGCATAGGAAGGTTTAAATATGAACCGGAAGATAAAATAAATAACGAGTTTGAGTCTATTTCTGCTCAGCTCAAAAGTGAAATAAAAGATGTACTTGAAAGGAGTGAGAACTGATGCCGAAGGAGTACCGCACTATACGAGAAGTTGCAGGTCCGCTTATGATGATAAGTGATGTTGATGATGTAAAGTATGACGAGCTTGGCGAAATTGAACTTCCCAACGGTGAAACACGCCGCTGCAAGGTGCTTGAAATAAACGGAAGCAATGCTCTTGTCCAGTTGTTTGACTCAGCCGCAGGAATCAATCTTGCAGGCTCAAAAGTACGCTTTCTCGGCCGCTCAATGGAACTTCCCGTATCTCCTGATATGCTCTCAAGAGTGTTTGACGGTCTCGGAAATCCCATTGATGAAGGTCCTGCTCTCATTCCCGAAAAGCGCCTTGATATAAACGGAACACCTATGAACCCTGCTGCGCGTAACTATCCGCAGGAATTTATTCAAACCGGAATTTCAGCAATTGACGGACTTAATACACTTGTAAGAGGTCAAAAACTTCCGATTTTTTCAGCTTCAGGTCTTCCCCATGCACAGCTTGCCGCACAGATTGCCAGACAAGCGGCTGTTAGAGGTAAGGACGAGCAATTTGCCGTTGTATTTGCCGCTATGGGCATAACATTTGAGGAATCTGACTATTTTGTACAGTCCTTTAAGGAAACAGGTGCTATCGACAGAACTGTTATGTTTGTAAATCTTGCTAACGACCCGGCAATTGAGCGAATTGCAACACCGAGAATGGCACTTACGGCAGCAGAGTATCTTGCCTTTGACCAAGGTATGCATGTGCTTGTTATTATGACTGATATCACAAACTATGCTGATGCTTTGCGTGAGGTTTCCGCAGCACGTAAGGAAGTACCTGGCCGCAGAGGTTATCCCGGATATATGTACACTGACCTTGCTACTCTATACGAAAGGGCAGGAAGATTAAAAGGGAGTGAAGGCTCAATTACCCTTATTCCTATTCTTACAATGCCAGAGGATGATAAAACACATCCTATTCCCGATCTCACGGGTTACATTACTGAGGGACAGATTATTCTTTCACGTGAACTTTACCGTAAAGGCGTTACCCCTCCAATTGATGTTCTGCCGTCTCTTTCGCGTTTAAAGGATAAAGGTATCGGACCTGACCGTACCCGTAAGGATCATGCTTCAACAATGAACCAGCTTTTTGCCGCCTATGCACGAGGCAAGGATGCAAGAGAACTTATGGTAATACTCGGCGAAGCTGCCCTTACCGATATGGATAAAAAATATGCCGAATTTGCCGAGGCTTTTGAAAAAGAGTATGTTTCACAGGGTTATGATGCGAATCGTTCAATTGAGGAAACCCTTGATATAGGATGGAGACTTCTCCATATTCTGCCAAGAAGCGAGCTTAAAAGAATCAAAGATGATATGCTTGACGAGTTTTACGGCAAAGAATAAACGCATTGAAGGTGTTTGCTAATGGCAATTATGAATGTAAATCCCACACGAATGCAGCTTTCGAAGCTAAAAAAACAGCTTAAAACTGCCGTGCGCGGTCATAAAATGTTAAAAGATAAACGAGATGAACTAATGCGCCGATTTCTTGACTTAGTGCGTGAAAATAAAGAGCTTAGAGAAAAAGTTGAAAAAGAGCTTAAAAGCTGTAATGATCACTTTGTAAATGCAAGCGCCGTAATGTCAAAACAATCACTGGATGCAGCGCTCATGTCACCAAAACAGCAGGTAAATATTGAAAACTCATCAATCAATATTATGAGTGTAGATATTCCCGTATTTTCATCTGACACAAGAACAAGCAATGAGGGAGATATTTTTCCATACGGTTTTGCTTTTACATCCTTTGAGCTTGACGATGCAGTAATGTCGCTTAATAATCTTCTGCCTGATATGATAAAGCTTGCACAAATTGAAAAAAGCTGTGAACTTATGTCGGCTGAAATTGAAAAGACAAGGCGCAGAGTAAACTCACTGGAGCATGTTATGATTCCGAGATATCAGGAGACAATAAAATATATTTCAATGAAACTTGAGGAAAACGACCGAAGCAGCCGAACAAGACTGATGAAGGTCAAGGATATGCTTCTTGACAAAGCTCATAACTATTCCAAATAAACTAACAAACATAAGCCCTGCGGATAAAACCGCAGGGTTTAACTGTGCAAATTATACTTATACTAAACAAATATTATAACCATACCCACAAGAAGTCCGATTAGCATTCCAAAAGCAGGAAGTTTTGACCGCCACATAAGTATAGCTTCAGGCAAAAGCTCTCCAAAAACTACATACAGCATTGCTCCACTTGCAAAGCTGAGTGAAAGCGCAAGACTTAATGGACCTATAGATCCAAGCGAATAACCAAGCATTGCACCGATAATAGTGGGCGCACCTGTTGCCGCTGTTATTAAAACTGCCTTTGCCCTGTTCATTCCGCCCGAGATCAGCGGAACTGATACAGACATCCCCTCGGGTATATTATGCAGTCCGATTACTATTGCCATCACCAGTCCGCCTGTAACTGTAAAACCTACAGCTCCGTCCTGTGCATATGAAGAACCGATTACCATCCCCTCAGGAAGATTATGCAGAGCAATAGCAAAAGCCATTACCATACCCCCTATAAAAAGACTGCTGGGAGTTTGCATCTTTTTATGTTCCTCATAATGGTCGCTGTGTATCAGCTCCGAAAGCTGATCGGCCGTCTTTGGATGATCTTTATCTATATGCGGAATCTCGGGATTAGTTGATTTATCTATAAGATAATTTAACAAATAAATAACGCCGTAACCTACAACCACCATACCGATTACCATAAACACATGAGCAGACGAATCAGGGTTTTGTTCTATCGCATCCAATAACAAATCAAAGCAAACAACGCTCAGCATAACGCCTCCCGCAAAACTTAAAAGAAGGCTTACTGTTTTTTCGGAATCACGATTAAACAATGCACCAATCAAACCGCCGATCCCCGTTCCGCCGATTCCTGCAACCGCAGTAATAATTATAACCCAAATGAAAGTATTCAATGTTGAAACTACCCCTTTCAAAATTTTAACTTTTCACTAATTGGATTATAATACGATATACACAATATGTCAAATTTTGATGATTAAAGAAACATCATAACTAGTCATTAATTAATTTCATAAGTACGCATGATTTACTTTAAATATCAGCAACATGCATATATTCAGCTCAAAATAAATTTTAAATGCCAGATTAACATAATTTGCATTACAAAAGCTATTGTATATTTGGGGACAAGCAGTATAATGTATAATATAATATTATGTCTTATGTCGGAGGAAAAAATGTCAATAAAGAGAAAATATACATTAGGAGAAGAAATTTTCAATTCTGTTTCACACGGAATAGGTGCAGGACTTTCCGTTGCAGGTACAGTAGTTTTAATTGTTATGTCAGTACTACATACTGATCCGTGGGGCGTTGTCAGTTCCTGTATTTATGGCGCGTCCTTAATTATCCTTTATACCATGTCAACTTTATACCACTCATTTACAAATGAAAAAGCAAAAGCCTTTTTTAGAATAATGGATCACAACACCATCTTTCTGCTTATTGCAGGAACATACACACCAATAACACTGTATTTTCTGAATGGTCCGATGGGATGGGTTTTATTTGGAATTGTGTGGGCATCCGCAATATTCGGTATTGTTATGAACTCTGTAAATCTTGAAAAAGCCCGCATTCCGTCTATATTTTGTTATATAGGAATGGGCTGGGTAGTAATCTTTGCCATTAAACCGCTTACACAGGCAATGACGAATATTTCATCAGTCTTTTTGCTGATTGGCGGAGGCTTTTACACACTGGGGATTATCTTTTATGCAATCAAAAAAATAAAATATTTTCATTCGGTATGGCATTTGTTTACAATTGCAGGCAGTGTGTTTCATTACTTTTCGATTTTGCTTGGATTCTTAAAAATATGATATAAACAATATCACGGACAGAATAACCTGCCCGTGATACTGTTTTTGAAAAAACTTAATTTTTTTAATGTAGTAGTTTAACACAAATAATCTACAGACAATTTTACTCCATATTTCACTGTTTGTCTGCACGATTTGTAGACTTATACTGCTTCTTCACTATTAATATTTCTCTATGAGAAATATACTTCGCTCCATCAAAAATCATTCTTACAATGTACGGCATGAAATCTATCATTCTGAGAAATCCATCACATTTATATGTACTGTCAAAATAATTTAGTATTGTGCTTAAAGCTGTACCGTGAGTACCTACAAGAATTTTTTTATTTTCATAATTATTAAGAATATCTAGTACTGCTTCAATATTTCTTTTTTGTACTAACGCTAAACATTCCCCGCCTGGCTCACTAAAACTAAAATCTGCCCAGCGTTTTTGAAACATTCCGTAAACATTTCCGTTTGCACCCTTTTTTCGTTCACACAGTCTTTCGTCAGTCTTAATCTTCAGATTATGCATTTCAGCACATTTTGCTATTGTATCAATACTTCTTTTATACGGACTTGAAATTGCTATATCAAGTTTTACATCAGATAAAATATTACACACTTTTTGTATATCATCATAGCCTTCCCTCGAGAGTGGTCTTGTTCTGTCATTCTCCCATGAATAATCGGGCTGAGCATGCCGTACAAAATATATCTCTGTCATATTATTCTCCTATAACATAAAAAAATTACTAATACATTAATATGTTAAAGCCTCCGAAAAATCGGAGGCTTTATTGTTAAAATATTAAACGGGGTGAACCATATTGTCTTTATCCAGCTTATCGCTGTTAATACCAACCTTTGCATTTCTTCTCTTTTCAAAGAAATCAAGTGCAACCTTTGGAAACTGTGCATAAGAAAGTACATCTTCAGGCTGTTCAATCCACTGTTCAATCTCATTACGTAGCTTATCAAGCTCTGGCTCAAGACTGTCAGCGGGACGACCTGAAATAACCTTTTTATCGCCAATAATCTTTTTACGGAACTTAGGATCAATAGGCATTGGTGTTGTGCCGTATTCGCCTGCAACAAGTCCCTTAAATTCATTTGTACACATCTTATAACGTTCGCCTGCAATTATATTAAATACAGCCTGTGTTCCTACAATCTGAGAAGTAGGTGTTACAAGAGGAGGATAACCCGAGTCCTTACGAACACGAGGTACTTCTTCAAGCACAGCATTAAGCTGATCTTCTTTGCCTGCCTGCTTAAGCTGGGAAAGAAGATTTGAAAGCATACCGCCCGGAACCTGATAGATAAGTGCTTTGGCATCTGTTGCGAGCATCTTGGGGTCAAGAAGTCCGGATTTAATATACTTTTCACGAAGTGTCATAAAGTATTCGCGAATTTCTGCAAGCTGCGCAATATCAAGACCTGTATCAAACTTAGTTCCCTGTAAAGCAGCAACCATTGACTCTGTCGGAGCATGTGATGTTCCAAGCGCAAGCGGACTGATTGCAGTATCAATGCCGTCTGCACCTGCCTCCACACCCTTTAAAAGACACATAGATGCAAGACCTGATGTGTAGTGAGTGTGAATCTGAAGCGGAAGCTGCGGAACTGCTGACTTAATAGCCTTAACGAGGCTCTCTGTCTTTGACGGAGTAAGCAGAGCTGCCATATCCTTAATGCAAATTGAATCTGCACCCGCATCTGCGATTCTTTTTGCATATTCTACATAGTACTTGTCAGTAAACACTGGGCCTGTTGTATAGCTGATTGCTACCTGTGCATGACCGCCTTCTCTATTTGCAGCCTTAATAGCTGTCTGTAAATTCTTAATGTCGTTAAGCGCGTCAAATATACGGATAATATCAATACCGTTTGCAATTGAACGCTGAACAAGATATTCAACACAGTCATCAGCATAATGACGGTAACCCAGCATGTTCTGTCCTCTGAAAAGCATCTGAAGCTTTGTATTGGGACAATGATCTTTGATTGTGCGAAGTCTCTGCCATGGATCTTCATTTAAGAAACGAAGGCAGGAATCGTATGTTGCTCCGCCCCAGCATTCAAGTGAATAATACCCAATTTTATCCAGCTTATCAAGAATCGGAAGCATCTCTTCTGTAGTCATTCTTGTTGCAATAAGTGACTGATGAGCGTCACGCAAAGCTGTTTCGGTAATTCTGATTTTCTTTGCCATTTGCGACATCCCTTTCCTCAGTTATTGTTTAGTTAAGTGTTACAAGAACCTTACCTGAATCAACAGACTCACCCTTGCTAACTTCTATTGTAGCAACAGTACCGTCCTGAGGAGCCTTAACAGGAGTCTCCATCTTCATAGCTTCAATGAAAACAAGATCATCGCCTGATTTAACAGACTGTCCGGCAGAAACGACTACGTTTACAACTGTACCCGGCATAGGCGCCTTAATTACAACCGATCCCTGGGCACCTGCAGGAGCAGCAGGTTTTGCTGCCGGTGCAGCGGGAGCAGCCGCAACGGGAGCTGCAGCAGAAGCTGATGAAGAGCCAAGCTCCTCAACCTGTACATCATAAGCTGTGCCGTTTACTGTAATTCTTAAATTTTTCATTTTTATTTCCCCTTTATTTTAACAAGTTATCATTTATCAGATAGTAGAATGCTTTTTAGAAAGCGTTGACACACGCTTGCCTGAAAGCATGTCAAGTGCAGAAATAAGAGTCTGACGAAGCTGTGCCTCTTCAACAATACCGTCAACATATCCATTCTGAGCAGCATTGTAAGCTGAAAGATTTTCCTGAGCATATTTCTCAGCAGCTTCTGCCTGTTTGCCGACTGCAACATTCATTGAATCCGGATCCATAATCAAAGCTGCTGCTTCAACATTAACCGGAGAAATCACTGTTTCCGGAAGAGCATAAACAACATCTGCATTTGCGCCTGTACCTGCAAGAGCAATGTATGCAGAACCGACAGCCTTACCCGTTACAACAGAAATCTTTACAGTTGTAGCCTCTGCATAAGCAGAAGCAGCCTTTGCCGCTGATTTCACTGATTCAAAACCCGGGCAGTTTACAAATGTAACTACAGGCAAGGAAAAAGCATCACAGAAGCGAACAAATTTTGCTATCTTATTAGTCGACTTGCAGTCAAGAGACTTTCCTTTTGTTGCAACAATGCCGATAACCTGTCCGCCAAGTCTTGCAAGACGAACATTTGCATTTTTTCCATAGCTGTTATACAGTCTTACGATACTGTTTCCATCTACTGTTTTGCTGACTACACATCCGCAGCCGTCCTCAGCCGGAGCCTCCTCAAATGACTGAGGAGCCATATTAAGATTATTAGACGGAAGATAGAGCATAAGTTCCTTAGCCATTGCAATTGCCTCTTCGCTGTTCTTTGCAACCATTGTTGCCACACCGTTTTCAGCATTATAATCTGAATTTGCATTTTCTCCTGTTACAGAAAGTGAAAGCTGTGCTTCTTTACTCATAATAACTATATCTGCACTTGCAGCATTAAGTGCATTTGTACCAAGACATGTACCAAGTACAACTGAAATCTGCGGTACAACACCTGAAAGTGACGCCGCAGCATTTAAAATTTCTCCGCATCCTGCGAGAAGTTCTGTTCCCTGAGAAAGTCTGCCTCCGATACTGTCGTAAAAACCAACAACAGGCGCACCGGTTTTGAGTGCAAGGTCATAAATCTTCTTGAGTTTTGCAGCCTGAGCCTTGCTCATTGCTCCTCCGCAAATATCACTGTTCTGAGCAAAAGCATAAACAGGCATTCCCTCTACTGTACCAAAGCCTGCAACAACCTCGGCAAATCCCTCTCCGGATTTTGCAAACGCATCAATTTCACAAAAGCTGTCAGAATCAAAAAATTCCGTAATTGTTTTGTAAGCAGAAGTTGAAGCAATCTCAGCCTTAGCCTGATTGATTTTTTCAATACTCATCTTAACATCCTCCGATACTATGTATTGAATATGCGGCAGTTACAACCTTCCGCATACTAATTTTTTCACATAATACATTATAGCTTATAATTTTAAAAAGCACAAGAAAAATACACGGTTCTTTTTAATTTTGCACACATTATATAGTAATTAATAAAAAAGACCAAATTTATTGTCAAATTAACAAAGTGCAGTTTTTATGGGACTTGACAATTTTCTTATAAGGAATATTAAATTCTGACTAACTATTCCTTTGCTTTAAGAAATCATAATTGTTTTCCATTTAAAAACGGATTGGCAAGCAAATTTTTAACCTCTTTTTCTGTAAGATCACGCCAGTCGCCCTGTTTGAGCATTCCCATTTTCACTCCGCCTATCTGTGTACGCTTAAGACGTGCAACCTCAAGTCCTACAGCCTCACACATTCGCCGTATTTCACGATTTTTACCTTCATGGAGTATCATCTCCAGAACAACTCTTCCCTGCTCCTTGTGAAGCACGTGAACCATTGCCGGTGCAGTTTTTTTACCGTCAAGCTCAACTCCTGTTTCGAGCTTTATAAGCTGTTCCTCATCAATTGACGGGCGAACAGTTACCCTATAAATCTTATAAACACTGTTTCTGGGATGCATAACTTTATTTGCAAATTCGCCGTCATTTGTAAATACCAGCATTCCCTCAGAGTCCTTGTCTAGTCTTCCTATGGGATAAACTCGTTCGCCAACTCCGGTGATAAGCTCAGCAACACATCTTCTGCCGCGTTCATCACTCATTGTTGTAATAAAGCCTCTGGGCTTATTCAACATTATATAGCGGTATTTTCCTCCTTTTGGCACTGTAATTCTCTTGCCTTTAACATATATTTTGTCTGTAGGCAGCGCCTTGTCGCCGAGCACCGCAGTTTTTCCGTTAACCTTTACATTTCCGTTTAAAATAAGTTCCTCAGCTTTCCTTCTGGATGCTATACCGCACTGAGAAATCAGTTTTTGAAGTCGTATTGGTTCATTTTTAGCCATATGTAAATAATTCCTTTATTATAGTAAATATACTTTTATCTTCTTTTTTTAAGCTTACAGCATTTGCCGCAATCAAATTTGTACTGTACACCACATTATTATCAAGTATATAATCAATTCTGCCTGCAATATCATTTTGTTTAACAGGCGCATATAAAAACTGCGGAGCATATACCTTGCGAACTACTCTGTTTTTATCCTCCGTCAAAATTACAAATCCGCCTGATTTTTCACCCATTATCTCAGTCTTGCTGCTGTCTCCTCCAACACAAGGCATCTCAGCACAAAACAATGCATCCTCTGTCTGATAATATGAATACTTGTCGAAGCCGTATTCATAAAGAGCAGTATGATCATTCCAGTCATTTCTGTCATTTAATGTAACGCAAACAAGTGTCAAACCATCTTTTTTTGCCGCAGATACCAAACATCTTCCTGCCGCCTTTGTATATCCTGTTTTGCCTCCTATGCAGTATTCATACATTGAAAGAAGTCTATTATGATTTGCATAGGTCGTTTTCTTTGACGCAGGGTTTAAAAAACTCACAGCAGCACTTTTTTGAGATGTAAGCTTTGAAAAATCCTCATTTTCAAGAGCAAAAGACATAAGCAGCGCCATATCATATGCCGTTGAATAGTGATTATCATCATCAAGACCGCTTGGAGTAACAAAGTGAGTATTGCTCATCCCAATCTGCTTTGCCCGTTCATTCATAAGCTTTGAAAACTTTTCAAAACCTCCTGAAATTGTAATTGCCGCCGCATTTGCGGCATCGTTTCCCGAAGCCATCATCATACCTGAGGCAAGATCGGCAAGCGTTACCTTATCCCCCGCTTTCAAATACATCGAACTGCCCTCGGCTGCCATTTCATTAGTAAAGGTAACCTCTTTGTTAGCAGCCGAGGCCTGTTCAAGAGCAATAAGCGAAGTCATAATTTTGGTCGTACTTGCAGGCTTCATTCTTTTGTTTTCATTTTTCGAACAAATAATCTGTCCGTTATCAGTACAATAAAGTATATATGCTTCAGCAGATATTTTAGGTTTATCCGCTTTATTAGCTGCTCTTACTGTCAATATAGGAGAACAGAGAAAAATTAGACACAGTACAGAACAAACAAATTTTTTCATAAAGACACCCCCTGCATAATTTTATGAAGAGGATATCTGTGTTATTACACTTATGCGTCTAAGTCATCCTGCGTAATTTCAGAAAAATCATCTGTTTCATTGTGCTTTTTATCTTTTTTAAATATATCTTTAACCTTTTCAATTACATCAGGAATCATACCTACAATACGGTCAGGCGCACCCTCATATTTTTCAATCGGAATAAGCTGGACATTTCCTTTATAAACAGTCAAAAATCCAACCGGCTGGATTGTAACACCGGCACCGCTGCCTCCGCCGAAGCAATCTTTGTTTTCTTTTTTAGTAGGCAAATCCGATCCTCCCGCAGCAAAACCGTAGCTAACCTTTGAAACCGGAATAATTAATGTACCGTCAGGCGAAGAAATAGGCTCCCCAACAATAGTATTAACATCAATCATTTCCTTGATTTTTTCCATTGTCGTATTCATCAAATTTCCAATGGGATGTTCCATAACAATTCTCCTTATGCAAAATTATTAATTATTTTTCAGATCCGTCAAAAGCTTAAGACCTTTAAAGCCATGTCTGAATACCAGTAAAGCAAGGTTAAACAAAAAGATTCTCGCTTTCAGCTCAAACTCAATTTTTGATTTTGACTTTTCATTAAAATCGGGCAAAATATCTATCCCGTAGCCGGTACAATTTACCGTACCCGTAATAATGCTTACAGCAGGATAAACAACTGAACAGCACTGCCCGTATTTTATTGCCGTATCAGCCGCATCATTGCCGGCAATTTTTATGCTTATCATAAGCCTTTTTATTAGTATGCGCTTAAAAAAGTCTTTTAATGCAGATTCTGCAAGCTTTGCAGTCTTTTTAATTAAATTTATAAACCATACCAGACCTTTTTCTTCTATCAGGCTTTGTTTTTCCTCTTTCGATTCTTTATCATCCTGTTTCTCTCTATCGGCTTTGCTCTCAGTTTTTTTCTTTTTGGATTTCGGAGGATATACCCAAACCTTTATAAATCCTACAAAAAGCATACACCTAAATTCATCACAATAAGAAGCATGAACAGTTATCGGGATAAACATAATCAGTGTCAAAAACAGAATAACGCCAATAAATATATATAACCAAAGCAAGGGCAAAACCCCCTTAATCTTTACTGTTCCCGCGCAGAATCGCCTTCAAAAGTTTCAGACTGCTGTACCGCTCCGTCCTCTGACTTTTCTTCTTCGTTTTCAGGCAAAGCAGGAAGCTCATCTAAATTTGCAATATTAAAACAACGCAGAAAATTCTCGGTAGTTCCATACAAAAGCGGTCTGCCCGGTAATTCAAGCCTGCCTTTTTCCTCAACAAGACCTTTTAACGTAAGGCTTCCGATTACACCGCTGCAGTCAACTCCTCTAACCTGTTCAATAAAAGCCTTAGTAACAGGCTGATTATATGCAACCACAGCAAGCACTTCAAGCGCTGCCTGAGAAAGCGGCGTATTGCGGCGCAAATCCATTACCTTGCGTATTTCCGGAGCATATTCCTTACAAGATACCATCTGGTATGAATTACCAAGCTGTATAATTGTTATACCCCGCTGAGCCTTTTTATAATCATCTATAAGAGCAGAAATATGTTTATTCGCTTCTTTTTCAGTTATCTCAAGAGACTGTGCAATTCTTGATATCTCAACAGAGTCACCGCTGGCAAATAAAATTGCTTCAATTGCAGCGGAAATATTTTCAGCAGCCATTACTGCATCTCTCCTTCATTTTTGCCAATCATATAGACAACCGCATTCTCACCTGAACCATGAATACGAATCCGTTTACCCTTAACAAGTTCCAATGTTGCAAGAAAAGTTGCCACAAGATCGCTTTTACCTTCGCATACTTCAAAAATTTCATGATATTCAAGCTTTTTTCCGTGCCATAAGCGACGCATAAGATGAATAATCTTACTGTTCACTGATACAATTTTGTGAGAGACAATTCCTGAAAATGCGTTTTGCGGGGGAGGAAGCTTTCGCTTGCCGCGGCCAACGGCACTGACATATGCATTTGCTATATCAATACTGGGATGTGTTCTGGTGTAAGTCAAATCAAACTCAACAGGAGAAGCATCTCTGTAAAATGTATCAAAATCATAAATGCATCCCAGTTTTTCTGCCATTTGGCGGCATATCGCATATTCCAGCAGCTGTCCCGAAAGCTCTTTTTTTAGTTCCTCTGCTTCCTCCTCATATTTTGGAAGCAACATAACTGACTTTATATATACAAGGCGGGATGCCATTGTTAAAAATTCAGATGCAATATCCATCTGGTCTTCCTGCATACGGTTAATTTGATCCATATACTGTTCCAGCAAATCTGATATTCTAATGTCATATATATCGATTTTATTTTTTGAAATCAGTGTTAAAAGCAAATCAAGCGGTCCTTCAAACACGGGAAGCTTGTATTGAAGCTGTGTTTCCATAAGTCTCCACCACAATACTAAGCAAATAGTTTAAACGGCAAAGCAGCAAGATTGCTTATTCCGCTGTATAGGCCGTTAGTAGCCCAACCCAATAATCCGTCAAGCACACCTAAATACAAAAGAGCAAACAGCGCTATAAAAAATATTTGCTGATATCTGTAACAATAATTAACCGCCTTGTCAGGTAAAAATAAAAACAAAACTTTTGAACCGTCAAGCGGAGGAATAGGAATCAGGTTAAATACGGCAAGACCAACATTGCATGAAACGTAATACGAAAGAAAAACAGTCACAAATCCGCCTATGTCCGTAATAAGAAATCCAGTCGCAAAGAAAAACAATAAGTTATACACCAGCAATCCTGCAAATGCAGCAACTAAATTTGCAACCGGTCCCATTATTGCCGTAACCGCCATACCAATCTTGGCATTTTTAAAATTTCTGGAATCAATGGGGACAGGCTTTGCCCATCCAAAGCCAAATAAAAGCATACACAATGCACCTGCCGGATCAATGTGACTCAGCGGATTAAGAGAAAGCCTTCCACGGTATTTTACTGCTTTATCACCGAGTAAGGATGCAGTAAACGCATGAGCCCACTCATGAAACGGCAATATAAGAAATATAATAAGTAAAACTGCAAGAATCTCTGCAACTACAGAAGCAAAGTCAATGCTTCCCGTACGCATTCCGTTTAGTAAAAGCGACAGCATAGAACCTCCAAAATCAATTAAAAAAACTCTATTTATATTTAAATTATATTATATAATAAATAAGAAAAAAAAACAAGTTAAGAAATTTTGAAAAAACCCTTGCATTTTATTCAATTTTCTGTTATTATAACAAAGTTAGATAAAGAATTTGACTTAACTAAGGAGGTGCAGACGCATGGCAAAATGTGAATTCTGCGGTAAGGATGTAAAGTTCGGTATCAAGGTATCTCACTCTCACAGAAGATCCAACAGAACATGGAAGCCCAATGTACAGCGTGTAAAGGCTATTGTTGATGGTTCTCCTAAGCGTGTATATGCTTGCACCCGTTGTTTGCGTTCAGGTAAGGTTACCAGAGCTAACTAATTATACTGTTAAAAAAGGCTGTTTCATGGTTATATTGAGACAGCCTATTTTTATTTTATATATTATTTTATATATTATTTTATATATTTTTTAATAAACAGGAAACAGCTACTATAATAAGATTAGAACCTCGGGATACATGGCAGCAGTTTATACAGACTTTGACGGTGATATTGTTGTCGGTTGCAGAGCAAGCAGAGGTGAAAAAGTTTAAAATGCTATTTAAAAACGAGAAGAAAAGAATAAAGGCAATCGGTTTTGATGTGGGACATACACTTATTAAGTATAATAATCCGCTAAACTGGCAGGGACTTTATCGTTCAGGGTTGGAGCACGCTGCCGCTGCCTCCAATATTACTTTGTCAGAGGATATGATTTTTGCAGCAACAGATGTTCTACTAAAATATAACACTCGAGTAAACTATAGAGAATGGGAAACAACTTCTGATTGCATTTTTAATGAAATATTAAATAGATGGGGACTGCATACAGATTTATATACTATAAAATCCGGATTTTATTCTTTTTTTAAAGCGGATGCAGAGCCGTACCCGGAAACAATTGACATTCTGAAAAAATTAAAACAGTATGGGATAAAAACAGGAGTTTTAACAGATGTCGCCTATGGAATGGATAATGTATTTGCTTTAGAGGATATTTCTGTAATTTCGGATTTCATTGATATAGCTGTTACCTCTGTAGATGTTGGTTACAGAAAACCAAACTCAGCAGGATATTTAAAACTGCTCGATTCTCTGAAGATTTATCCTAATGACATGATATTTATTGGAGATGAAGAAAAGGACATTATCGGGGCTAAAAAGCTTGGAATTACTTCTGTTCTTATTAATAGAAGTACAGAAATAAAGGAGTTTGGACAGGATTATACATTGAAATCTTTAAACGGCATTTTTTCTATTTTAGGTTTATAAACACTATAAATAATGCTAGAGACTGATTATTAATGAAAATACGATTGTTTAAACAAGAAGATGCCGAAGAAACAGCACAGGTTATTACAAAACTTTAAGAAAGAGCAATAGTAAAGACTCTTCCCAAAAATTTATTGATGATGACATTTCCTCACATTAAGCAAATATGTTAATTGAACACGATGAATTTTTTAGAAAAAAAACAAATTGAAATACCCACTTCGATTATGGCAGTATAATTCTACCGAAAAATGGGATATAATTTTAAAGATGGAATCGCGGAAATTAACAATAAACAACTTTACAGACTGGAAAAGTACAGATAACAGTATTTTAATTAAATTATATAAAAACAAGTTTACGAGCGATAATGATTGAGCTGAATTAATCATTATTGCCTTTTTATCTTTATACAAATTTTACATAACAGGATTCGATGTCTGCTATAACTGCTGATATATATAATATAAATAACAATAAATTTATATAGCAATATAACAAAGTCCCTGTTCAAGATTTGTATTGCTAACAGCTATTTTTTAAAAGTATTCGTCAAAACGCCAAAAGCAGGCGGGTACCCTTGAATTGTGACCGTCCGATAAGCTGGAAATTATCGTTCCATTGTAAAAATGGTCACCTCAACATTTCCGTCCTTCTTTCTACCGGCAATGCTAAACCCGCATCTTTCTGTATAGAATTTTATATTCTGCTCCTTGTCCGAAGGCGTCACCAATGTAATTTGCTTCCAATCGGGACAAATTGACAGCATATATTGGAATGCCTGTGTGCCTATCCCCAGTCCCTGATACGTTGGAATAATACATAAACATCCAAGATAATACTGCCCGTTTCCTTTATTTTCTAAGGAAATTACTCCAACAGGGATACCATTTTTCATAATAATATGTTTGGGAAATCGGAGGATAGACGCTTCCATCTGACTTTTCGTTTTTCCATAACCGGGGCATTCCCCATAGCGTACATAATCATCATAAAATGAAGAATTATAAATATCTATCATCAAATCGGTATCCGATTTGATGGCTTCTCTGTATGTCAATACCATTTTCTTATCCTTTCAAACTCCGATTTGTCTTACTGATTATAGCATGGCACAGGCTTCCTGACAATTTGTTTCCGTGGAATTGACGGAGTTTCAACCAGCAACATAAATCTTGAACAGGGAGATAACAAATTTTGTGTTGCAAGAATCATTTTAATATGTTAAAATAAAAATGCCAAACAAAAATCTAGTTTTTATTTTCACCTCAGTGTGTATTTTTATTTCGGTAAAAATGCAGGCTCTGTTTTCACACACTTAGGTGACAGTTGGAATTTTTGTTTGGCGACAAAAGAGCTATGTGTTTTTCGTGCGTAGCTGCGGCTGCGCATTTTTTATTATCTGAATTTCATTAGTTAATAAAAAAGCAACCGAATAAGATGATTATTCTCTGCCGAGAATATAATCAACAGATACCTTATACAAATCAGCAAGTTTAATAAGATGCTCAACAGGAATGGTCTGATAACCACGCTCATATCTTGAGTAAACCGTTTGCTGTATTCCAAGATATTCAGCTATATCAACCTGTTTCATGTCGTTGTCCTCACGCAAATCTCTCAAACGCCTAAAATACAAAAACATCACCCTCAATAGTATCTATAAGTACTATTGACTTTATCACATATATTTGCTATAATTATTTTATAGTACTTAAAAGTACTATACTTTGATAGGGAGTATAGTGAGCATGAATACAAATGAACATCACCAAAAGAATAAAACAAAAGGTATTCCGATAATTATTTTGGGAATTATCTTTCTTGGAGGAGGGCTTATAAGCTTTTTGTATGGAAATTCCAAGAATAATATCTATAACGATTTATTTTTAGATCAAATACAAAATTCCGGTTTTACCTTTAACTTTTTAGGCATTATAGGTTTGCTTTTAGGTATTATTTTACTTATAGTCGGAATTGCATTTTATTGTATAAATAAAAATGATATTTCTTCATCAAACAATTTTGCTGCGGAAACTGAAAAATATAACCCTATAGATGACATCATGAGAAACCTTATCGAATTAAAGAGTAAAAATCTTATTACTGATGAAGAATTTATTAAAAAATATCAAAATCTGGCAATCTCAAAGCATTCAGTAAATATCAGAACCTGTGATTCATGCAAGGCACAGGTAAAGAATACCGATATATTCTGTTCTGTTTGCGGTCATAAGCTTGAGGATGAAAAATCCCTTTTATAAAATAGTATATTACTTTGATTATAATTTTATTGAAATCCATTTATGATATCTTGATTATATTTTCATTGATACAGTCATTATATTTTTTATGTTACAAAGTATTTATGACTTTATAAACCGGATAGTTACATGATTTCCAAATAATCTGCTTATCATTAATATTTCATTACTAAATAATTAAAAACCTGTATATTCCTACACCCAATACTGACAAATAGGCTGATAACAGATATCTTTGTTCACAATCTGTTTAAGCTGTCCCGTAAAAGCACACAAAAATACCCCCGACAATCACCTTGTCGGGGGTCAACTTTTACTTGCAATACAGAAAATAATTAAACAAGTTCAATAATAGCCATTTCAGCACCATCACCGCGGCGAGGACCAATCTTAGTCACTCTGGTGTAACCGCCGTTTCTGTCACTGTATTTTGGAGCAATATCTTTAAAGAGCTTGCATGTAACATCTTCCTTTGTAACAAAAGCCAAAACAAGGCGTCTGTTGTGAAGAGTATCATTTTTAGCTGTTGTAATCATTTTCTCAGCCATAGCCTGAACTTCTTTGGCACGAGTATTAGTTGTCTCAATTTTGCCGTTTTCTAAAAGGAATGTAACCATAGCACGGAGCATCGCTGTTCTCTGAGCAGTAGTTCTTCCTAATTTTCTTGTACCTGGCATTTCTTTCACTCCTTTACCGTTGAGTATTCTTGTAATTGCCGATCGTAAATAATCTAGACATAATCGTTAAGTATGATTTGTTTTAATCGGCAACTACTTAGGAAAGCTTATTCGTCTTCCTTTTGAAGACTAAAACCGAGAGAGTTAAGTTTCTGCACAACTTCCTCAAGCGACTTTCTGCCGAGGTTGCGTACCTTCATCATATCCTCTTCGGACTTGTTAGTTAAATCCTCTACCGTGTTAATGCCTGCACGCTTAAGACAATTAAACGAACGAACAGATAAATCGAGATCTTCAATTGTCATTTCAAGGATTTTCTCTTTGCCCTTATCATCTTTTTCAACCATAACTTCTGCACTTGATGCCTTGTCAGAAAGATTTACAAAAAGATTGAGATGCTCTGTAAGAACTTTTGCAGCAAGAGAAACTGCCTCCTGAGCGTTGATAACACCATTTGTCCAAACATCAAGAGTAAGTTTGTCATAGTCAGTAATCTGGCCTACACGCGTATTATCAACTGTGTAGTTTACCTTTAACACGGGAGTATAAATTGAATCTATCGGCAAAACGCCTATAACATTATTGCCGCTTAACTGCTTGTTGCGTTCCGATGGAATGTAGCCTCTGCCCTTATCTATGGTAATTTCCATATTAAGTTTTGCGCCTTCGCCAAGTGTTGCAATGTGAAGTTCCGGATTAAGTATTTCAACTTCATTGTCACACTTTATATCAGCAGCAGTCACAACACAAGGACCCTCAGCAGCAATTTCTACTACCTTAGGACTTGTTTCATGAAGCTTTGCAACAAGACTTTTCATATTAAGAACAATTTCCGTAACGTCTTCCTTTACGCCGGGAATAGTTGAAAATTCGTGAAGAACGCCGTCAATCCTGATTGATGTAACAGCACAGCCTTCAAGAGAGGAAAGCAGCACACGGCGCAGACTATTGCCGAGTGTATTGCCAAATCCGCGCTCAAGCGGTTCAACAACAAATTTGCCGTACTTTCCGTCCTCGGTTAATTCCTCAGTTTCAATTCTTGGCTTTTCAATTTCTATCATTCGCGAATCCTCCTATACATTATGCGACCGCATGAACGGTCCATGCGTGTGTAATCTGCCTATGGATAATTGGATTACTTGGAGTACAACTCAACGATAAGGTGTTCTTCAACAGGAAAGTCGATGTCTTCTCTCTGAGGAGCTGCAACAACCTTACCACCCAAAAGATTTTCGTTCTTCTCAAGCCATTTTGGGGTTACAACAGATGCATTTTCACCCTCAGCAATTGCTTTAAATCTTGTAGTTGAGCGGCTCTTTTCCTTTACTTCAATAACATCGCCAACCTTTACAAGGTATGATGGAATGTTTACCTTTTTGCCGTTTACGGTAAAGTGACTGTGATTAACAAGCTGTCTTGCTTCTCTTCTTGTAGCAGCAAGTCCGAGTCTGAAAATAACATTGTCAAGTCTGCGTTCAATTAATGTAAGCAATACGGCACCGGTCTTGCCTTCTGATTTTTCAGCTTTCTCATAGTAAGCTCTAAACTGCTTCTCCATGATGCCGTAAACAAATTTTACCTTCTGCTTTTCAGTAAGCTGTGTGCTGTATTCGCTCTTTTTTCTTCTCATCTTACCGCCGGGATTTCTGTTGGAAGTCTTCTTGGAATAACCCATAACAGCAGGGGAAATACCAAGAGCTCTGCAACGCTTAGCGATAGGCTGCATATTTTTAGCCATAGTAGAATTCTCCTCCTTCTAAAATACTATACGCGTCTTCTCTTTGGAGGACGGCATCCATTGTGCGGGATTGGAGTAACATCCTTGATCATGGTTACTTCAAGACCTGCTGTCTGCAATGCTCTGATTGCAGCTTCACGACCCTGACCGGGGCCTTTTACATATACTTCAACATATTTCATGCCATGTTCCATTGCGGCCTTTGCAGCAGTTTCTGCGGCTGACTGAGCGGCAAACGGAGTTGACTTCTTTGAGCCTCTGAATCCGAGCTCGCCTGCGCTTGCCCAAGAAACAGCGTTACCCTGTGTATCGGAAATAGTAACAATTGTATTGTTAAAAGTTGACTGAATATGCGCTGCGCCTTTTTCAATGTGCTTGCGCTCACGGCGACGGCGAATAACTTTCTTACCACCTTTTGGTGCTGCCATAATCCTTTGCCCTCCTTACTTCTTCTTATTTGCCATGGTCTTACGAGGACCCTTACGAGTACGAGCATTTGTCTTTGAACGCTGTCCTCTTACAGGAAGTCCCTTTCTGTGACGAACGCCACGGTAACAACCAATATCTATAAGTCTTTTAATATCATAAGCAATGTCACGGCGAAGGTCACCTTCAACGCGGCAGTTGTGCTCAATATATTCTCTGAGCTTTGCAATATCTTCTTCTGTCAAATCTCTGACACGAGTGTCAGGATTAACACCTGTTGCAGCAATAATGTCGTCTGCAGTTTTACGGCCGATACCATAGATATAAGTTAAGCCAATTTCAACTCTTTTATCTCTTGGTAAGTCAACGCCTGCTATACGAGCCATATAGTTGCACCTCCATATAAAATTATTAATTTCGTTGTTTTAGGTAAATTAACCCTGGCGCTGTTTATGCTTTGGGTTTTCGCAAATTACTAAAATCTTACCTTTTCTCTTGATAACTTTGCACTTATCGCACATTTTCTTTACTGAAGGTCTGACTTTCATTTATAATCATTCCTTTCTAAAAAGTCGTGTTATATACCCGGCTTATTTTGTACGCCAGGTAATTCTGCCTCTTGTCAGGTCGTAAGGTGACATCTCCACCTTAACCTTATCACCCGGCAAAATGCGAATGAAATTCATTCTCAATTTGCCTGAAATAACAGCTAATATCACGTGACCGTTCTGAAGTTCAACCTTAAACTGAGCGTTAGGAAGAGCTTCTCTTACAATACCTTCTACTTCAATTACATCCTGTTTAGACATACCGTCAACCTCCGTTTTTAATAAATTCATTCAAAATTCTTTTAATTTGCGGATTGGTTTCAAAAGAACCCTTAACAATCGTATTTGTGGCAGAAACATGGATCAGTTTCTTCTTTTTGGGGCGTTCAACTTTACGCCGCCTGCCGTCAGCAATGTAGACGTAAGTTGAATCAACAGCCACTGCAAGAAAAAAACTGCCCTTCTCTTTTCCCGCCAAAGCCTTTACTATACTTCCTTTTACCGTGTTCATAAATCACCTTTAATCGCACAAAGTCATAATTCGAGGCCCGTCGGGCGTTATTGCAACTGTGTGTTCAAAATGAGCCGACAGTTTGCCGTCAACGGTAACTACTGTCCACTTATCATCAAGAACACGCACGCTCTGACTGCCCTGATTTACCATGGGTTCAATGGCAACTGTCATACCCGGAATGAGGCGAACGCCATGACCGGCAAAGCCGTAATTGGGTACGCTTGGGTCTTCGTGTAATTTCGCACCTACGCCGTGGCCGACATATTCTCGTACCACCGAGTAACTGCGAGCTTCAGCATACTTCTGAACTGCGCTGCCGATATCACCTGTTCGGTTACCGGCAAGAGCCTGTTTAATTCCCTCATTAAGGCTCTCTTTAGTGGCGTCAAGCAAAGCCTGTGCATCAGCACTGATTTTGCCGCATGGGAATGTAAAAGCATTGTCGCCGTGAAATCCCCTATAGTACGCGCCAACATCCACGCTTACTATATCGCCTTCTTTTAAAACGAGTTTCTTGCTGGGTATGCCATGGATAACCACATTATTTACGGAAATGCACGCACTCGCAGGAAATCCGCCATAACCGAGAAACGAGGGAGAAGCTCCCTGTTTCTCGATATAATTACGGACAATGTTATCTATTTCATAAGTAGTAACGCCGGGCTTTACAGCCTCTCCCGCAACACGGAGTGCTTCAGCAGAAATTCTGCATGCATCTTTCATTTTAGAAAGTTCCCGCGCTGTTTTTACTACAACCATGCTGATTAAGCCTCAATTGCTCTAAGGATAAGCGCAGTTGTTTCATCAACTACATCCTGTCCTTCAACATTTACAAGCTTACCCTGCTTTCTGTAATAGTCAGCAAGAGGCTCAGTCTCTTTATGATAAACATCAAGACGAGCAAGCACGGTGTCAGGGTGGTCGTCCTTACGCTGAACAAGGGTGCCGCCGCAATCGTCACATACCCCATCCTTCTTGGGTTTTAAATTCACAAGATGATAAGGTCTGCCGCAATTTTCGCAGACACGGCGTCCGGACATACGGTTGATAATTCTTTCGTCAGGTACATCTATGTTGATAACGAACTGAATATCTACGCCCATAGCATCCAGAGCCTCGGCCTGAGGAATTGTTCTTGGGAATCCGTCAAGAATGAATCCTTCTTTACAATCGTCTCCGGTAAGTCGTTCTTTAACAATACCGATTACAACCTCATCAGGAACAAGCTTGCCTTCATCCATAAAGGATTTAGCTTTTAAACCCATCTCAGTGCCGTTTTTCAGCGCCTCACGGATCATGTTTCCGGTTGAAATTGTGGGAATACCAAAGTGCTCGCTGAGTACAGCAGCCTGTGTGCCTTTACCTGCACCCGGAGCGCCTAACATGATAATGTTCATTTAATTATACTCCTTTTTCAGTGATTAGTCAAGAAAACCTTTGTAATGGCGCATCATCATCTGAGATTCAAGCTGCTTAACTGTTTCAAGAGCAACACCAACTACGATGATGATTGAAGTACCGCCGATTGACATCTGTCCCATTCCTGTTGCTGCACCGTAAATAAGAGGTACCATAGCAATAACAGCAAGGAAGAGAGCACCAATTAATGTAATTCTTGACAGAATCTTCTTAATATAATCCGCTGTCGGCGCACCCGGACGAATACCGGGCACTGTTCCGTTGTTTGACTTCAGATTGTTAGCCATTTCAATAGGATTATACTGAATTGATGTATAGAAATAAGCAAACATTATAATTAATAAGAAATACATAACCATGTACAACCATCCGTTTGAGCTGAAGGCTTCAAAGAATACACCCCAGAAACCGTCATTTGCCGGAATATGAAGGAACATATTGATTGTACTTGGAATTGATAAAATTGAGCTGGCAAAAATGATTGGAAGTACGCCGCCGAGAGCAACCTTAATCGGAAGGTGGCTTGACTGACCGCCATACATCTTTCTGCCTACAACACGCTTAGCGTACTGAATAGGAATTCTTCTTTCGCTGTCCTGCATAAATGTGATAATCCATACAACACCAACAAAGATAAGAACCCAAAGCGGAACAAAGATAAAGAACTGAGCGCTGCCGTTCAATCCAAGATCCCAGAAAGCACTGAGTGTGTTGATAATCTGCGGGAACTGAGCAACGATACCTGCAAAAAGGAGTACGGAAATACCGTTTCCTATGCCATGGCTGTTAATCTGTTCACCAAGCCACATCATAACAGCTGTGCCTGCTGTAAATACCAGAATAATTACAATAGCACTGAACCACATTTCAAAGCCTTCGTTATACATTGTAACACGATTGCCTGTAGCCTTGTCAGCAGTGTTATGAAGATAGAAATAATATGCAGTACCCTGAATAAGACCAAGTCCAACAGTAACATAACGAGTGATAGCACTTATCTTGCGTCTGCCTGCTTCGCCCTCCTTAGCCATTCTCTCCAGAGGAGGAATAGCTACACAGAGGAGCTGCATAATAATTGAGCTGTTGATGTAAGGGGTGATACCCATTGCAAAAAGTGTTGCATTTGAGAAAGCACCGCCTGAAAGAGTATTCAAATATGAAAGCATTGTATTTGTCCAGTCATCCGGATTCATAACAGCTTTTAAGGCTTCTGTATCAAGGAAAGGAACGGTGATTACAGAACCGATTCTGAATACTACTATAATTAAAAGTGTAAATAAGATTTTTCTTCTTAAATCAGGTATTGACCAAGCATTACGAATTGTCTTTAACACTTAGATCACCTCTGCCTTTCCGCCTGCAGCCTCAATTGCAGCTTTAGCTGACTCGGAAAAAGCAGAAACCTTTACGGTAAGTTTTTTGTCGAGCTTGCCGTTGCCAAGGATTTTTACAGCGTCAAAGCCATTCTTAACAACACCTGCATTCACAAGCGCTTCAATATCAACTGTTGCACCGTCTTCAAACTTTCTGTTTAAAGTGCTGAGGTTAATAGCAACTACAGTTTTAGCAAAGATGTTGTTGAAACCTCTCTTAGGTACACGACGCTGTAACGGCATCTGACCTCCCTCAAAACCGGGACGAACGCCGCCGCCTGAACGAGCCTTCTGACCTTTGTGTCCTTTGCCGGCTGTCTTGCCCCAGCCTGAGCCGTGACCTCTGCCGATTCTTTTAGCGTCCTTTTTAGAACCCTCAACAGGAGAAAGTTCATGTAACTTCATAAGTTCGCACCTCCTTGCTTACGCTTCACTAACCTCTACGAGGTGGATAATTTTTGCTACCTTGCCTTTTGTCTGAGGATTATCAGGCTGTGTTGTCACATCGCCGATTTTCTTAAGACCCAAAGCATGGGCGGTTGCAATCTGATCTTTTTTAGAACCGATAAGGCTCTTAACTAACTTAATTGTCATAATTTACAACCTCCCTCTTATATTATTTCCTTAACTGATTTACCACGGATTGCAGCAACCTCTTCAGCGCTTCTCAATGCTGCAAGACCAGCGAGTGTAGCTCTTACTACATTGCACGGATTGTTTGAACGAAGAGCCTTTGTTCTGATATCTTTAATGCCGACTGCTTCAACAACCGCACGAACAGGACCGCCTGCAATTACACCGGTACCGGGAGCAGCGGGCTTCATAAGAACTCTGCCTGCGCCAAATTCACCGATGATTTCGTGTGGAATTGTAGTACCTCTGAGAGATACTTTCATAAGGTTTTTCTTAGCATCCTCAATACCCTTGCGGATAGCATCGGGTACTTCGCCTGCTTTACCGATACCGAAGCCTACAGTTCCGTTACCGTCGCCTACAACTACTAAAGCTGCAAACTTAAATATACGACCGCCTTTAACTGTTTTAGAAACACGGTTAATAGTAACTACTCTTTCTTTTAATTCGCCTGTTACTTCTACTGTTTTAGCCAAAGTTATTCCTCCTGTTCCTTAGAAATTGAGGCCGCCCTCACGGGCGCCTTCGGCCAATTCCTTAACACGGCCGTGGTATATGTTACCGCCTCTGTCAAATACAACATCAACGATATTCTTTTCTTTAGCACGCTCTGCAATGAGCTTGCCTACAGCCTTAGCTGCCTCTTTGTTTCCGCCATTGCCAGTTATAGCTTTATCAAGGCTTGAAGCCTGAGCAAGTGTAACACCTGCTACATCATCAATAAGCTGAGCGTAGATGTTGCTTCTGGAGCGGAATACGCACAAACGGGGACATGATGCTGTACCGCTTATTTTGCTGCGGACTCTTTTATGGCGTTTTGCGCGTGCCTTTTTTGTATCAGGTCTGCTTACCATTATTTTTCACTCCTTAATTATTTGCCCTTACCGGCCTTGCCTTCCTTGCGGCGGATAACTTCATCAGCGTACTTAATACCTTTGCCCTTATATGGCTCAGGCGGACGCTTTTCTCTAACCTCGGCAGCAAACTGACCAACCTTTTGCTTATCTATGCCGACGATTATAATTTTGTTTGGATCGGGAACTTCAATTGTGATGTCCGCTGTATCCTCAACGATAACCTGGTGTGAATAACCAAGGTTCATAACGCACTTGTTACCCTGTTTCTGAACACGGTAACCAACACCGTTAACCTCAAGCACTTTCTTGTATCCATCAGTAACACCTACAACCATATTGTGAATAAGTGTTCTTGTAAGACCGTGAAGTGAGCGGTTTTCTTTTGCATCGTTAGGACGGGTAACCTCAATTACATCGCCCTTGATTTCTACTGTCATTGCAGGGTTGAACTTAAAATCAAGTGTGCCCTTAGGACCTTTGACAGTAATTACGCCGTTGTCAATTGAAGCAGTAACACCAGCGGGAATATTTATAGGTTTTCTTCCAATTCGAGACATTTTCGCACCTCCTCTTACCAAATGTAAGCAAGAACTTCGCCGCCAATGTGCTCTTTACGAGCCTGGCGATCTGTCATAACACCCTTAGAGGTTGAAATGATAGCTATTCCGAGTCCCTTCATTACCTTTGGCATATCTTCTGCATTGCTGTAAATTCTTAAGCCCGGCTTTGATACACGGCGAAGACCTGTAATAACAGGAGTTTTGCCGTCTACATATTTTAGAGTTACCTTAATAACGCCCTGCTTGCCGTCCTCAATAACTGTGAAATTCTTTACATAACCCTCGTCAACAAGAATCTGACAAATTGACTTCTTGAGGTTTGAAGCGGGAATTTCAACAGAATCATGTTTTGCTGAGTTTGCGTTACGAATTCTTGTAAGTAAATCAGCAATTGTATCTGTAATCTGCATTATGCTTTACCTCCCTTGCTTACCAGCTTGCTTTCTTTACGCCCGGAATTTCGCCCTTATAAGCGAGTTCACGGAAGCAAATACGACAAATTCCATACTTGCGGAGGTAGGCGTGTGGTCTACCACAGATATTACATCTTGAGTATTCTCTTGTTGAGAACTTCTGCTTTCTCTGCTGCTTTACTTTCATTGAAGTTTTAGCCACAACAATCCCTCCTTACTTTGAAAACGGTGCGCCCATCAGCTTTAAGAGCTCACGAGCTTCTTCGTCTGTTGTTGCTGTGGTAACGAAGCAAATGTCCATACCACGAACCTTGTCAATCTTGTCATAGTCAATCTCAGGGAATATGAGCTGTTCTTTAAGACCCATATTGTAGTTACCGCGACCGTCGAACGAATCGGGGTTAATACCTCTGAAGTCACGAACACGCGGAAGAGCAACATTGAAGAGTCTGTCAAGAAATTCATACATTCTCTCACCTCTAAGTGTTACTTTACATCCGATTGCCATACCTTCTCTGAGTTTAAAGTTAGCAACTGACTTTCTTGCTCTGCAGATGAGAGGTTTCTGACCTGTTATAGCTGAAAGATCAGTACAGATAGCATCTATCACCTTTGAATTGTCCTTAGCTTCGCCTGCGCCTACATTGATAACAATTTTATCAAGCTTTGGAACCTGCATTGTGCTCTTGTAGGAGAACTTTGACATAAGAGCAGGTGCAACTTCTTTTGAATAGTATTCTTTAAGTCTTGCCATATCTTATTTCCTCCTTAAAGTGCTTCGCCGCATTTAGCGCAAACTCTGCCCTTTGAGCCGTCCTCATAAATCTTGTGGGCAACTCTTGTAGGCTTTTTGCATCTTGGGCAAAGAATCTGAACCTTAGATGCGTACATAGCACCCTCAGCCTTAATGATACCGCCCTGCTCACCCATTTTTCTGGGCTTAACATGCTTTGAAACCATATTAACCTTTTCTACGATAACTTTGCCTTCTTTAGGGCTTACAGCCAGAACCTGGCCCTTCTTGCCCTTATCCTTACCGCTGATAACGATAACGGTGTCGCCTGTCTTTACATGAACTTTACTCATTGTGACACCTCCAATTAAAGTACTTCGGGAGCGAGAGACAGAATCTTCATATAATCTTTATCACGAAGCTCTCTTGCTACCGGTCCGAAGATACGAGTTCCTCTTGGGTTCTTATCTTCTTTTATAATTACAGCTGCGTTTTCATCAAAACGGATATATGTTCCGTCATCTCTTCTGACACCCTTAGCAGAGCGTACAACTACAGCCTTAACAACATCGCCTTTTTTAACAACACCGCCGGGTGCTGCTTTTTTAACCGAGGCAACGATTACATCGCCAATATTGGCATATCTCCTTCTGGTACCGCCGAGTACACGAATGCACATAAGTTCCTTTGCGCCGGTGTTGTCGGCAACCTTGAGGATGGTTTGCTGTTGAATCACAGTGTATTCCTCCTTTTCTCAAAGCCGCTAAACTTATTTAGCTTTCTCAATAATCTCGACGAGTCTCCATCTTTTATCCTTAGAAAGAGGACGGGTCTCCATAACCTTTACACGGTCGCCTATACCGCACTCGTTATTCTCGTCGTGCGCTTTGAAGCGAACTGTGCGCTTAACAATTTTGTTGTAAAGCTTGTGCTTTACGCTGTCTTCAACTGCAACAACAATTGTTTTGTCCATCTTGTTGCTTACAACTTTTCCGACAACAGTCTTTCTCATATTTCTTTCACTCACTGTTAAGTCCTCCTCTCTTAAGCTTCAGTGCCGCTAAGCTCAATCTGGCGAAGAATTGTTGAAACTCTTGCGATATCCTTTTTTACGGCACCAATTCTGGATGAGTTTTCGAGCTGATTAACAGCAAGCTGAAAACGAAGATTAAATAATTCTTCTTTGAGTTCAGTGAGCTTTGACTGAAGCTCTTCTACTGACATATCTCTGAGTTCTGATGCTTTCATTACTGCTCACCCTCCTCTTTCATGACAAACTTGCATTTAATAGGAAGCTTCATAGCTGCAAGGCGAAGAGCCTCTCTCGCTGTAGCTTCATCTACGCCGCCGAGTTCAAACATAATTCTGCCCGGCTTAACAACGGCTACCCAATACTCGGGTGAACCCTTACCTGAACCCATTCGTGTTTCAGCAGGCTTTGCTGTAACAGGCTTATCAGGGAAAATTTTGATCCATACTTTACCGAATCTTTTGCAGTAACGAGTCATGGCAACACGGGCAGCCTCAATCTGATTTGAGGTAATCCATGCAGGCTCTGTAGCCTGAAGACCGTAATCACCGTAAGTAACCTTGTTACCACGAAGAGCCTTACCTGTCATACGACCTCTGTGAACTCTTCTGTATTTAACTCTCTTAGGTAATAACATTACTTTCTGCCTCCTTCTCTGCGGGGCTTTCTTGACTTAACCTCGTTAAGAATCTCACCCTTGTAAAGCCAAACCTTAACGCCTATCTTACCATAGGTTGTGTTTGCTTCAGCAAAACCGTAGTCGATATCGGCACGGAGAGTCTGAAGCGGGATTGTACCTTCATGATACTGTTCTGAACGAGCGATTTCAGCACCGCCGAGACGGCCTGAACACATAATCTTGATACCCTTTGCACCGCGGCGCATAGCGTTGCCAATTGACTGCTTCATAGCGCGGCGGAATGAAATTCTCTTTTCAAGCTGCTGAGCAATGTTTTCAGCTGCAAGCTGTGCATCAAGCTCAGGAGCCTTAACTTCAATTATATTGATAGCAACAGGCTTATTAAGCATTTTTTCACACTGAGTTCTGAGCTTCTCAATCTCAGCGCCGCCTTTACCGATTACAAGACCGGGCTTGGCACAATGAATGCTGATTCTTACTTTTTTGCCGTCACGTTCAATTTCAATCTTTGAGATACCGAAGTTATAAAGCTGTGCTTTTAAAGTCTTACGAAGATTATAGTCTTCAACAAGAGTAGCACCGAAATCTTTCTTGCTTGCAAACCAACGGGAATCCCAATCTTTAATAACACCAACACGAAGACCGTGCGGATTAACTTTCTGACCCATAATTTAACCTCCCCTTAGTCTTCTTTTTCCTTAAGTACAAGGCTGATGTGAGAAGTTCTCTTATTAATTCTGAACGCTCTGCCCTGTGCTCTCGGACGAATTCTTTTAAGGATGGGGCCTGCTGTTGCATTGCACTGAGCAATGTAAAGCTTGGATACATCCATATCATGGTTGTTCTCAGCATTTGCCATAGCTGAATGGAGCAGCTTCAAAAGCGGCTCGCAAGCGGCCTTGGGAGTGTGCTTAAGAACAGCTTCCGCATATTTAGCGTCTTTGCCTCTGATGAGGTCAAGAACTACTGAAACCTTGCGGGGTGAAATACGAACAAATTTTGCATTTGCTTTAGCTTCCATCTGCAATACTCTCCTTCCGCTTATTTGCTTGTCTTTGAACCTGCATGACCCTTGAATGTTCTTGTTGGAGCAAACTCACCGAGCTTGTGACCAACCATATCTTCGGTAACATATACAGGAACATGTTTTCTGCCGTCATGAACGGCAAATGTGTGACCAACGAACTCAGGGAAAATTGTTGAACTTCTTGACCAAGTCTTTAAAATTCTCTTTTCGCCTGCCTCGTTCATTTCAAGAACCCTTTTGAGCAGTACAGGCTGAACAAAGGGACCCTTTTTAGTACTTCTACTCATAGTTATAAGCTCCTTTCTCTGCCTTACTTACCGTTTCTTCTGCGAACGATAAGCTTATCGCTGCTCTTATTGTTCTTACGTGTCTTATAGCCAAGTGCGGGCTTGCCCCAAGGGGTTACAGGGCCCGGACGGCCAACCGGTGACTTACCCTCACCACCACCGTGCGGGTGATCGTTTGGATTCATTACAGAACCGCGGACAGTAGGACGCCAGCCCATATTTCTCTTGCGGCCTGCTTTACCGATTTTAACATTTTCGTGATCCGTATTGCCAACCTGACCGATAGTAGCCATGCAGGACTCAGGGACATTTCTAAGCTCTCCCGAAGGAAGTCTCAAAAGTGCAAGACCGTTTTCTCTTGCCATAAGCTGAGCCATGTTGCCTGCTGAACGAGCAAGCTGAGCGCCTCTGCCGGGATAAAGCTCTACATTGTGGATAAATGTACCTACAGGAATAGCTGTAAGCGGTAATGCGTTACCCGGCTTAATATCAGCATTAACGCCGGCAAGCACCTTGTCGCCTACTTTAAGTCCTTCAGGAGCAATAATGTACGCCTTCTCACCATCTGTGTACTCTATAAGAGCAATGAATGCAGAACGGTTTGGATCGTACTCTAATGTCTTTACTGTGCCTTCAACATCAAACTTCTGACGCTTGAAGTCAATAATACGGTACTTTCTGCGGTTGCCGCCGCCTCTGTGACGAACGGTAATTCTGCCGTAGCTGTTACGGCCTGCCTTTTTGTTTAAAGGAGCAAGCAAGCTCTTTTCCGGCTCAACCTTTGAAAGACCTGAATAATCTGTAACCGACATATTTCTTCTTGAGTTAATGGTCGGTTTATATACTTTAATGGCCATTTGGTTTCACTCTCCTCATGATGGCTTTGCGGGAATATGGCATTTCCCATACATTCTGCCTGAATATTTTTTGTTCAGACTTACATCATGCCTTCAAAAAATTCGATAGGCTTGCTGTCTTCAGTAAGTGTGATGATTGCTTTTTTCCAGTTCTTTGTGTAACCGCCGTTGTTTCTGCCCTGACGGCGGAACTTGCCGCGAACACTGATTGTATTTACTTTAGCAACCTTTACCTTAAAGATTTCTTCGCAAGCTTTTGCAATTTCAATCTTGTTTGCTGATTTAGCAACTTCAAAGGTATATACCTTGTTAACTGCGCCGAGCATACTCTTTTCAGTGATTATGGGGCGAATTACAATATCATGAGCTATCATGCATATACCTCCTCAATCTTGCTTACGGCATCCTTGGTGATAACCAGCTTGTCTGCATTCAAAATGTCATAAACATTAAGAGTATTTACCTGAGCTGTTTTTACACCCGGAATATTGCCGGCTGATTTAATAATTTTGCTGTCAACCTCGGGAAGTACAATGAGTGCCTTTTTCTCAGCACCGATTGCGTTGAGCATTGCAACAATTGTTTTAGTTTTATATTCATTCATTGCGATTGAATCAACAATTATGATCTCATTTTCCTTAGCCTTTGAAGAAAAAGCTGACTTCATAGCAAGTCTTCTTACCTTCTTATTTACAGAAAATCTGTAACTTCTTGGCTTTGGAGCAAATACGATACCGCCGTGTGTCCACTGCGGAGCACGGGTTGAACCCTGTCTTGCACGGCCTGTTCCCTTTTGTCTCCACGGTTTTTTGCCGCCGCCGGAAACTTCTGCTCTTGTAAGAGCGGACTGTGTACCCTGACGCTGTGCAGCAAGATAATTTACTACCATCTGATGCATAACAGCTGCATTGGGTTCAATACCGAATACGGACTCAGCAAGGTCGATAGTGCCGACATTCTTGCCTTCCATATTTACTACTGCTAAATTTGGCATTTATAATCCCCCTTCCTTAAGCCTTAACGGAATCTTTGAGTACAACGATTCCCTTGTTTGGACCGGGAACGGCACCTTTGATTGCAATAAGATTGTTTTCAACATCAACCTTAACTACTGTGAGGTTCTGAACCGTTACCTGTTCTGCGCCGAGATGACCTGCCATTCTCTTGCCCTTCCATACACGGGACGGGGATGAACAGGCACCGATTGATCCGCCGTGACGAACGCAAGGACCTGTACCGTGTGTTTCCTTAAGACGATGGAAATTCCAGCGCTTAATAACGCCTGCGGTACCCTTACCTTTGCTCTTGCCGGTTACATCAATCTTGTCTCCGGGGGTGAATACGTCTGCTTTAACAAGATCACCTACGCTGTAAGCGTCTGTGTCTGCAAAGCGGAACTCTTTAAGAGTTTTCTTAGGTGCTACGCCTGCTTTGTCAAAAAAGCCTTTCATTGGCTTTGTAACCTTATGAGGTTTAACATCGCCGTATCCAAGCTGTACTGAAGCATAGCCGTCGTTTTCAACTGTTTTTTTGGCTGTTACCACGCAAGGGCCTGCCTCAACAACAGTTACGGGAATTACTACTCCCTTTTCATCGAAAATCTGTGTCATACCGATTTTCTTGCCGATGATTGCTTTCTGCATTTCTTGTATCCTCCTTGTAGGTTATTGGTTGGCACTGCCAACATGACCCTGTCTGCTTGTAGGTTGGTATTGTTAGATTATAATTTAATCTCAATATCAACGCCGGCAGGGAGCTCTAAGCTCATAAGAGCTTCGACTGTCTTGTTTGACGGTCTTAAGATGTCGATAAGACGCTTGTGAGTTCTGATTTCAAACTGCTCACGGCTGTCCTTATATTTATGAACAGCACGGAGAATTGTAACAACCTGCTTTTCAGTAGGGAGCGGAACCGGACCCGATACTCTTGCGCCTGTGCGCTTAGCTGTTGCCACGATTCTCTCAGCTGACTGATCAACGAGCTGATGATCATAACCCTTTAATCTTATTCTAATCTTTTCCTTGACTGCCATTATCGTCGCCTCCTTAAAAATTTAGTTGGCGGGCGTTTGTTTTCAAAACTTTTTTGAAACTCTGCCGGGTGTTTCCTCACCCTGCACTAAAAAACCCGTTTAACTATTCAGTTAACCGGGAAGTTCTGAAAGCAATTGAGCGCACTTACGGCAAAGCAACCCCATTGCCATAAAGCTTTACTCTGTGTTTCAATTTAATCGCCCGGTTTAAAATCGGACATACTCTGCGGAAAAACCGGTAATATTACCGCAACCTCCCGCTTCATCGCATATCTTGTGCAGTCACACAGCTAGTATTATACTATTAAAGGTGCTTTATTTCAACCTTTTGCTCAAAATATCGCCTGTAGAAATTAAATTATTCCCTTGCTATTTTTTTGTGCAATTTGCACATATTGCCATTGCCATCATTATAATGTATAATAAAGATGGAAAACTTTAATTATACAAATTTATATTTAATTATATATATATCACATTATTGCAATTTATTATATTACTGCAATAATAAAGCATTTCGAGCACTATACAAAAACGAACAGGGTGATTATATGAAACATATTTATTACGGTGACGGAAAAGGCAAAACAACTGCTGCTGTCGGGCTTGCCGTAAGAGCAGCGGGAAGTAATCTTAAAGTTTTATTTGTACAGTTTCTAAAAACTGAATTCTCCGGTGAACGCCACACTTTGAGCCATATGGAAAATGTCACTCTTACCTTCTGTCCTATTGAACTTAAGTTTACATTTGAAATGGATGAAAAGGAAAAGGCACAGGCAGCAAAGATATTTAAAGGTATATTTGACAGAAGTGTTACTACTGCGCTGACTGAAAAATATGACATAGTTGTACTTGATGAGGTTATTGAGGCTATTAATGCCGGCATGCTCAGTGAATCAGATGTTTTTGAATTTATAACAAATGTTCCTGCTAGTATGGAAATTATTATGACAGGTCACAATCCGCCTGAGAGATTTATTGAAATTGCTGATTACGTAACTGAATTTAAAAAGATTAAACACCCATATGACCGCGGCATAACAGGCCGCATCGGCATTGAGTTTTAGCAGTTTAATTGCAAATATTGCGGTATACTCTGTGTGCAGCATTTAGGTTATAATCTGCCGGTACCCTTTACACTAATGAGCCTCACTTATATCCAAAACTATCGAATAAGAACAGTTTTAATTGTGGCAAATAAATTGCCGGCACAAAACCATTTAGGTTTTGTGCCGGCTTTTTAATTAATAATAATTTACTAATAATACACTGTTACCGACAAATTAATCGGTAAAAATCTGAACCCAATATACATGTTCTTTATATTCATAGCAAGCAACACCGATTTTATTAAAATTCGCTGAAAGTATATTTTTCCTGTGACCTTCTGAATTCATCCACAATTCCATAACCTTATTTACATCATCACCGCCCTTGGCAATATTTTCGCCCATAAAACCATATGGAATTTCGTTATCAATTAAAACCGTATTGCAATATGTTCCGTTCGGTCTTGTGTGAGAAAAGCTTTCCACAAGCTCCTTCGCTCTGATTTTCGCCGCCATATTCAAATCGGCATCAGCAACAAGTCCGGGCAATCCCTGTTTCGTTCTTTCCGCATTTACAAGTTCAACAACTTTATCTGCCTCTTTATCTGCCTCACCCTGAATAACATTGTTTTTTACAGTCACGATACAGCTTGCAGTCACTCCGTTATATAGTTTTACATAAACAGTAGCTGTTCCGGGACCTATGGCAGTTATTTTAGCTTTATTGCCCGATGTTTTTTCGACTGCTGCAACTGCTGGATCTGAACTGCTCCATACAAAATTTTTGGCATATGAACCGCTGTTTGAGCTTTCGGAAATAATATACGTGTTACCCAGATCCATTGAAAGCTTTGTGGCACTGAGTTTAACACTTGTCGGAGCAGATTTAACTGTTACTTTGCATGTTGCAGTTTTGCCGTTATAAAGCTTTATGGTAATATTTGCAGTTCCCCGTCCTTTGGCAGTAACAACCGCCTTATTTCCGCTGCCTTTAGAAACTGTTGCAACGGATGTGTTTGAACTGCTCCACTTAAGATTTTCCGCATTTGCATATGTACCGCTGTTCGTGCTCTCAGAAATCGTATAAGTCTCCCCAACACCAAGCGTTAAACTTGTTGGATTTATTTTTACACTTGCAGGAGCATTTTTTACGTTTACTTTGCAAGACGCCGTTTTGCCATTATAAGTTTTAAATGTTATTGTTGCAGTTCCGTTTCCTTTTGCAGTAATCTTTGCCTTATTTCCTGATGTTTTTTCAATCGTGGCAACAGAAGAATTTGAACTGCTCCATGTAAAGCTTTTTGCGTATGATCCGCTGTTGGAATTCTGAGCAATTATATATGTTTCACCTTTTCCCAGCGTAAGATTTTTCGCAGTAAGAGATACGCTTGAAGGAGCATTTTTAACCGTAACCTTACAAGACGCAGTCTTTCCGTTATAAAGCTTTACTGTAATATTTGCAGTTCCGTTTCCTTTTGCAGTAATCTTTGCTTTATTTCCTGATGTCTTTTCAACTGTGGCAACAGAAGTATTTGAACTGTTCCAACCAAATCCCCATGCATAGGAACCGCTGTTTGTGCTTTCAGAAATTATGTATGTTTCGCCTTTACCTAAAGTAAGGCTTGTCGGATTAACCTTAACGCTTGAAGGTGCATTTTTAACCGTAACTCTACAGCTTGAAGTTAGTCCGCTTGCAGTTTTTACCGTAATATTTGCAGTGCCTGCTTTTTTAGCTGTAACTTTGCCGTTGCTGTTTACTGACGCAACTGAAGAATTCGAGCTGCTCCAACTGCAATTTGCAGCACTTGAAGGCTTTACTGTTTTTATAAGTGTATACGATTCGCCTACTCCCAATGTAAGCGTATTTCTGTTAAGTGTAACAGATTTTGCTTTGCTTCCGTCAGCAAATTTAAAACCAAAATACTCAGCATAACCTTCGGCAAGGGTTCCGCTTGCACCTACTACTCTAAAATCACTGATTTTAGTAGGAGGTTCATTATAATCACCAGGGCCGGTAAAGCCGACACTCCAAAAACCTATGTATTCAAGGCCGTACGGCAATGTTATACTTTTCATCTTTTCACAGCAGTATATCGCCGCATCACTGATATATTTTACCGTATCGGGAATTGTAAAAGCAGTCAATTTATTACAATATAAAGCAGCCAAACTTGCAATTCCTATTGTTCCATGCTTTAAAGAAACGCTTTGAACATTGTCCTTAACCTTAATTGCATATTTTCCGGCATAAAGAACATTATTTAGCCAGTTACTGCTGTTATTGTAGTAAGTGGTACCGTAAAGAATACCATCTCCGATATATATTACACTTTCGGGTATTGAAACACTTTTTAAGTTCTTGCAATTTGCAAAAGCGTAGCTGTTAATAAATACAATACCATTGGAAATTTTTATACTTTCAATATTACTGCTTTCATTAAATACATTGGAATCAACAGCGTAAACCTCATATCCGTCAATTTTTGCCGGTATAGTCACTGACTTACTGCTTCCGGTATATTCCGTAATCATAACATAATTATCCTCTATGTATTCATAGCCAAATACATTTGTCTCAGCCGCACTCACAGTAAACGGCGTTGCTGTTAATATGCAAACCATCATAATAACAGCCATAAAAATCGATAATTTTTTCAAATAAATAGCCTTTAACATATTTATCCTCCCCAAATCGTTTATTATATAAAAATACATTTTATATACATAATTATATATGATTCTAAACTATTTGTCAATAATATATAGTATTTTGGGCGATGCTTTTTATATTTTATCAATTTCATATTATTTATTCAAACAATAAATTTTTACAAAAATTTAGGTACACAGCAGCTGCTGTGTACCCTTTAAAAAATTTTTTAATTATTTCATACTGTTTTCGTATGATTCAATCATTCTTTTAACCATCTGGCCGCCTACTGAACCTGCTTCACGAGCGGAAATATCTCCGTTATATCCCTGCTTGAGGTTTACGCCTACTTCGTTTGCACATTCCATCTTGAAGCGTTCCATAGCTTCCTTAGCCTGTGGCACATTAAGCTGGTTGTTATTGCTTGACATATTGTTTTTCTCCTTTTTTTAAAGTTCAAAATCAAATTTATCATTAAGCGGCGTTTCGACCTCTCGATTTATCGCCGCAATAGTATTTTGTGTTGATTACTTCAATTTATAAAATGTAATTTTTTCTTATTTAAATTCCATTGTATACTAAAAAACCGCATTGTTTTTATTCATGCGTAAAACAATATATAGACCGATTTACATTGTTAAGTCCGTTTCTCATGCATTTTCATACGGTCTTATTAGCAGCAAACCTGTTTTTAAAAAATACAATTATGATAAATTTTTTGATTCATTAGAAAAACAACAACTATATATAAATTTTTTTTACTTTAATTAATTTTAAAAACAATTTAAAATAGTTGAACAGCAAAGAAAATAAAAAATATGATAAACTATTTTGAATTTAATTTAAACATTCAAAATTATTTTGCGTTAAAATTCATTTTTTAAACTACGGTAACTTTGCAGACAGCTTTTTTGCCGTTATAGGTGGTTATTGTGATAGAAGCCGTGCCTTTATTAACAGCTGTAATCTTAGCTTTATTCTTTTCCCCTTTAGTTACAGAGGCAACCTTTGGATTAGAACTGCTCCATGTAAAAGCTTTTGCATATGAACCGCTGTTTGTACTCTCGGAAATAACATAGCTTGAACCTTTGTAAAGTTTAAGATTTGTTGTGCTTAGTTTTACACTTGACGGAGCATTTTTAACAGTCACCTTACAGGTTGCAAGCTTTCCGTTATAAGTTTTAACTGTTATAATTGCAGTGCCTGTTCCCTTAGCAATAATCTTCGCTTTATTCTTTTCTGTCTTTGTTACAGATGCAACCTTTGAATTGGAACTGCTCCATGTAAAATTCTTTGCGTATGATCCTGCGTTTGTACTTTCAGATATTATAAATGTTTCATTCTTTCCTAAAATTATATTTGTTTCACTTAGTTTAATGCTTGTCGGTGCATTCTTTACTGTCACCTTACAGACTGCCGTCTTTCCGTTATAAGTCTTTATGGTAATATCTGTCGTTCCGTTGCTCTTTGCTGTAATCTTTGCCTTATTTGATACTGTTTTTTCGACTGACGCAACCTTTGAATTGGAACTGCTCCATGTAAAATTTTTCGCATATGATCCTGTGTTTGTACTTTCAGATATTATAAATGTTTCATTTTTTCCTAAAATTATATTTGTATCACTTAGTTTAACGCTTGTCGGCTCATCCTTTACAGTCACATTGCATGTAGCGGTTTTACCATTATAGGTCTTAATCGTGATAACAGCTTTACCTGCTCTTTTGGCAGTAATCTTTGCTTTATTTGATACTGTTTTTTCAACAGTTGCAACATTTTCATACGAGCTGCTCCATGTAAAAGTTTTCGCATATGAACCGCTGTTTGTGCTCTCTGAAATTATGTATGTTTCTCCTTTTCCAAGACTCAGGTTCGTATCACACAGACTCACACTATCAGGGGCCGATTTGACCGTAACTTTGCAATAGGCAGTTTTGTTGTTTTTTGAACAAAGCTTTAGGTTTGCAGTTCCTGTATTTATTGCAGAGGCAAGTCCGTTTTTTTGAACTGAAACTACCGAAGGATTATCTGATGTCCAGCTGCATTCAAAGTTCGTTTCAGCATAGTCTGATTTAGCGGAAAATTGATAGTTTTCTCCCATCCCTAATGATACCGATGTGCTTTCAGCTTTGATATTTGCATATTCGGCAACAAGTAAATTGAGTTTTTCCTGAATCATAGGAGCAAAAATTTTTTCGTGAGCATATTTTAGCGGATGAGTTCCGTCACCACCCTTGTCGCGTTCAGTATATCTGTAATATTGATCACATATTGTTTGGTTTAAATCAGCAAAGTCTGTTTCCATACTGAAATCAATGTACGGAATCTCCCACTTATCGAGCGCTTCTCTAATTACATTCCAATATATCTCCTGATTAGCTATTGCATAACGTTTAGGGCAAATAACAAACAGTGCAGGAGTATTACGATAGTTTTTATTAAGAAAATAGCATATTGTCTCCATTGCACCTGCAGTAGTATATTTATCATAATTGCCGCTTCTGTTACTGCGTGAAGTTACTGTTCCCGCACTAATTTTTTGAAAAAGGTCATTAAAACCGCCTTCAAGCAGAATAAAATCATATTTACCTTTCATTTCAAGAACTCGCTCGGTTATGCTCTTGTTGCTGCCTGTCTTGCTGTCCTGTACAGCAAGAGTAGTTCCGGGAACAGCCCTTTGAGTAAGGGTCATATTATTGGCATCGGCAATGTAATTACAGTATGAATAGTAGCCGTTTCCCAAAATATTTGTACCCGTACCTCTGGCAATACTATCGCCGTCACAATATATTGATTTTCCATATAGATAATTATCTGCACTGTACAAGCTCTTTGCCGCAGGCATAGCTTTTTCAGAATAATCATTTGAAATACATCTTTCAATCATTTTGCAGTCAGCACTGTCTATTTTACCGTTATAATCAACATCTGCATTTCGCTTTTGAATATCGTCAAGTGCAATTGCACCCGCAATATGATTTTTTATAAGCGTAACATCATCTGAAGAGATATTTCCGTCACAATTAACATCTCCAAAATATACCGTTCCTTTGCTAACAAAATTAAGTTTTTCATCAGCGGCATATTTCTCCGCATAGGTACCACTGTATCCGCTGATTGTAAAATCCTGCTTTTTTGTATAACTTTGCGTACTGATTTTATTTCCTGTATATGTATCCTCTACGTTGGTAGTAACGTTACAGTTATATACAAAGCAATCAGAATCAATTTTATTTATTGAAATCGGAATTGAAACAGATTTTAAATTTGGACAATTCATGAATGCTCCATAACTTATATTCTGAAGCCCTTCAACAAAATAAACATTTATAAGATTAGTGCATCCGTAAAAAGCCCACCATCCAATCTCTTTTACTGTGGGGGGAATTGTTATTTCAGTTAAAATATCATTTTCAAAAAATGCTGCTGACGCGACTTTTGTAATTTTATAATCATCAATATACTGCGGAATTTCAACCGAACTACTCTTTCCCAAATAATCTGTGATTTCAATTTCGTTATTTTCGAGCAGATTATATTTCCAGTAACCATTCATAGAAATATTATCCGAACTACCTACCGGAAAGCTAAAAGGTTTCATTGAATTATAGTATTTAGCCGCAGCCATGTCCTCATCCTGCTCAGCTTTTTCAAGCTCACTCGCTGTAATTTCATCAGCAACAACAGCTGTTGCTGCCGGTACATTAAAAAATACCGCTGAAAAAATTATGAGAACAGATATTAATACAGAAAAAAATCTACGCATATACATCATTCCTTACAATACTTTATTATTTATTATAATACTACATTTTCTAATTAATTATTTTATTTAACTTCATTATAATGTTAGCACAGTACTTTGCAAACAAAATACGTCTGCCGTATGTATATTTATTTACCACTCCTCTTTGCCGCAATTGTACGTCAGCCGGATTATGTTATTATTTAAATCATATCCGTATTTAACAATGTATCACACACTGTTGGTGTTATACATCAATTACTCAACATCTGTTTTATAAATAAATTTTTTACATGTAATATTCATATCATAAAAACTTCCAAATAAAAAATTGTGATGCCAGAGCTTGTCTTTATCTTTATAATATTCGCCATATAAATAACCATTCAAAAAAACACCGCATACATCTTCAATTGATGCATTGTAATTTATCACCCCTTCATGTATAAAATAATAATATTTTTTGTTATGCTCTAAGCAAATAGTAATATTAAGCTTTTCTCTCTTTTTCTTATCAAATGTAAAATCAAAATCTATTTTAACTATTCTATAGTCATGAAATCCGCCATTACGATATTCATTTAAAAATGATTTTGAAAATATTTTTAGATTTTTTTGCATATAATTATCATATTCTTTGCATGCTAATTCCCATTGTCTTTCCCTGCGTTCACATTCCTCTCGGGTTAAATTAGGAACGTTAATGTCAAATTCCGGTAAAAAATATTTCATAAAAATACATCTCCTTGTATTATAAAATGATACAAAAGCCATAACTAAGAGAAGGCAAAAAATAACAATTTATCCGAGGTAAAGCTATACTTGGTACACATAAATTAATTTGCATTGCATATAAACTGAAACCTGAATCATAATATGCTCATGATATTGCATCATTTAAAATTATAAAGCATACTTTTTTGCAAAATAAGTTTTTGTAAAGGACTCTATATAATTTACAGTTATTATTAATGAAAAAAGATATTCAGTAACACTGACAAGCCAATTTAAACTTATAGTAAAAGTATCTCTAAAAAGTATCATTAACAGAGGTCTTGTGAAAATAACAAGTGCCGGAGCTATAAAAGAAAAAGAATACCCTGATATCTGTCCATGAACAATAGCTTCAATATTCGGTAATTTCTTTTTAAACAGATATTTTTTATACAATAAAATGCAAGAGCCATAAACCAATAATTTGATTAATATTGTACAGATATTAACAATATTAAATTCAAAATCATTAAAACAAGATAAGAAAAATAATGTTACGGAAATGTAAAAAAAAGTTAATCCACGTATTAAAATTACACTCCATTTTGTTCTATGACGATAGATTACAAAAGATATTACTGCCATTACAAGTGACAGTGCTGTTGCTGCAATAATAACAGGAACTACACGATCATCTAAAAAAGATACTTCATCAAATCCGTATTTTTGTACATCGAATATTACAAATGCTGTAGGTATTACCATTATGTAGCTATAAGCAAAATAGCTTAACGCTTTAAAAATTATGTCAGTAAGGTTCATTGACATATAACGATCATTTATAAATGTTATAATTTGTTTTTTCATAATTCACCCTTAAATATAAATAAGTCCCAATAGAGAGATTCATTTTCGTTTTCTCCTTGCAAAATAAAGCAATGGCATTTGCAGGTATATATTCATAGATACCACACTGCAATAAATGATCTGTATTGATATAATACCCCATCTATGCATAATGATTTACAGTTCTACAACTGGAAATAGGTATTATTTATATACTATTGTTCCTGCACATTATGCAATCTTAATTTTTTCAATAAATTCATTCGGTATCTCATAAGTACAGTAATTGCCTATAGCAACATTAATAATGATTCTTTAATTAAACGAATGAAAAAAACAAATTAAGTATGGATAAAACATTCACAATAATAAGTATAATTATACCAGCGCAATATAATATCTTTGCAAGATACGGAAATTTTTTATATGTAAGTGCACCAAATAAAAGCAACATAAATGCAAATAGTAATCCGCAAAAACTGTAATACATTGAAAAGGACAAATCCCTTAGCAACCCCGTATGAACAAATTTAGCAAAAATATCAATAAATAAAAAACATAGAATTGCTGACAGAATCTTTTTTCTTTTTGAATATTTAATGACTTTATTACGATTGATTTTAAGAAAGGAATAATCCATACATAAACTTAGAAAAAATAACATTGAAAACAGCATATTTATGATTATGTTTTGCTTTATCGGAATACATACAACAAGTATTGATAAAGAACTTATTACAAATAAATTTAATGTAAAAAATAATATCGGCTTATTGATAATTTTATTTATTATTTTCATCCCCATATTTCCTCCCATCTCTTCCACATATAATTAGGATCATAACAGTTAACCGGGTTATTCCTGCAATACGCTGACATATTTGCATCAAGAATATCTCCGCCCGACTGGAAATAACCGTCAGCATTAACAAAGCGGTGAGTAACAGGATCGTAGTATCTTGACATCAGGTAATAAAGTCCTGTTTCACTGTCGAGATAATACCCTCTGTATCGGAACGGATTAAGGTTGCTATATGTGTCGCACTTGTTATCGCACTTCACTTTTCATCTGTTACAGAATACGTTCTGCCGTTTAATTGTATTCACCAGCAAATTCCCCGCCAAAACCGTAATTATCCTTTAAAATCGCAAAAATTCCCCTCATCATTTTCATCTGTTATAAAAGATATATTTTCGTAATTATTCTTTAAAGCGTTTGTCTCAAATATTTTCAATAAAGAATCATCTTTGCAATAAATTAACACATAAGAATTATCATATATATCAATCAAAATTTCAAAATCACTCTCTAAAAAATCATTGTAGCTATTCATATAAACAATATCATCTAGTTTATTTTTTGATGCACCCATAGCCAAAAAAATCACATAGTATTCTGGTTCGTTGATTATATGTTTTAGTTTTTTGCCTTCCAGAAAACAATCATCAGGGAACAAATGAGGAGACTTCAACTGAATAGCATTAAATTCATCTGTAATTTTAAATGCATCAACATAATTCACTTGCCACCAATATGTATCTATTGGTACCTTTTCAAAAATTTCTTTGAGATATTGCCCGTATTCGTTTGGTATTTCAAAAGATATTCCTCTAATCATATTCATAACTCCACTTAATAACCAATCACATATACAATCAGTTTATCATTACCATGCCGTTTTTAACGGTTACAGCAAAGAGATTTATTTTGCCATTCCAAAAAGAGCAAAAATGCCAACCAAAATTGATATTGCAAACATGATAATGCCTATTATTTTTATCTGTTTATTATTAACGACTCTTGATGCTGCCAAAAAGCCATTAAATTCCAGATACCCCATCGTATACTCATATGATATTAAACAAACATTTGGTATATTTATAAGAGGTTTAACAATTATCATAGCAATATAAAAAACACCCAGCATAACAAATGCAAAAACAGCTACAGGTTTAGAGGTTTCATTAAAACTGCTATATAATTTTTTTGATACCCATAAAATCCCCAAAATCAGTAAAATATATATAATTAAATTCAACCAAACAGGGAATTTTACCAACATCAAAACTATTCCCAGAACAAGTATAAACGTTGTTCCACCCAGCAAAATAAATATATTTTTTATATTAGCAGTGTTCATCTTCTCACCATTTTTCTTAATACATAATAAGATTACACTGAAGTAAAATCTAAAGGAATAAATACATTTACAAACCCAAATAAATATGGTCCAAATGCCACAAAAAACTTCCAAAGCTTTAATTTTGAAATAATATATGTATATTTTTTATTTTGGTAATCAACTAAGTCATCTTTTTCCTGTAAAATATTAATAATGCTGTTAGCAAAAATTAATAATGCAGCGCCTATCCAAATGACTGTAACAGAAAGGTGTATTCCAACCATTTTTAGACTGATTAAAATCATTGGAGACCCCAAGACACTCGATATGATTATTAACAATACACAATCCTTGATGTTAACTGAATTGCAATACTTATTGGTAACAAATGCATACCATGAAAGACAAGCCATTGCTGAAACCGCAAAAATCATACCATTTACCAACGTGTTATTTTTACTAATAACACCAAAAAATGTCAGCAAAAATGTTATCACGAAAACTATTGCGCCAACCATTTGAAATACAAATGTATTCAAAAGTAATTTTTTGTTCATATTATATCACCATATTTCGTTTATTTTATTTGCAAAATGTTTATAATTAAAACCTACGCTAAACGATCCTCCAACCAGAAAATATGCGCTTTCACTATAACTGATACAATTAGCTCCAGCAATACAAGTGTCCTCTCCTGATATAAAAGAATGGAATGAAGATAATTCACCACTCATATCAATATCCCATTTAGACAATGGATGCTGTTGTATTTCCCGTTACAAAATCGGTATAGTACAGGTTGGATTTTCCGTAACAATATTTAAGAGGATTACACTTTATGTATAGGTTTTGCTCGATAATATGTAACGATTATTATTATAGCAACTGTTAAGGCAACAGAAAATGAGACTGCAACATAATTAAGCGAAATAATATTAATTTTTAGCGATGATAATATCGCCATAGGCATGACCGAAATCAAAAAGAAAATATCAACAGCTGATATAATAATTCCGAAAGCAGAAATATAGATAACATTTTGCTTTTCTAAAATATTATTTTTTTGGCAAATATAGCCATTATTGCACCGGGAATTGAAAGCAAAAACGCAACAGTAATAATTAATATCAGTGCAACTTCGGATACATGATTCATCGGTATATTTACACCAATAATAAACACAATCCATATTATCATACAAAATATTATTGAAAGAATTGATTGAATTAAAGAAATATCGTTTTTATTTTGTTGCATAAATATATTCTCCTATATTTTATCAGCTGACCATCTGTTGCATAACAAGCATTTGATATGGCATACTCATATCAATAACCGGCAGTACAGTATTTATTATTACACAAATTATTCCGCCTGCAAGTCCAAACATTCCTAAAGCAATAAAAAATTTAAAATAATTTTTTGTACTGGTAAGAGCATTTTTGTTGATATTATACATTACTTTTTTATTTTTCGATTTTAATATAAAGCCTAAATATACTAAGTGTTTTGCCCCAAATAAAAACTCAAAGGCAGCGCACACGCTGTTATTTACACCCTTTTGTCCTACAAAATCAAAAACAGGCAGAATATATACTGTATATAACAGTACGAAATACAAAATACACAATATATCATTCATATAATTTAAACCTTCAGCATTATCTCTGTATGAAAACATCATACTGATTATTACAATCATAATTGTTAAAACTGCAATAATTAATGTTATAGCAAAATTATCTCCAATTAAAACATATGATAATCTTGTAAAAATTAAAAGAATGATACCTATAGCAAAAGTTATAGTGTCTATAATTAAAAGTCGTTTATTCATTTTTCCTCCTAAGACCAAATTTCTACCCAGCGATTAGCAATATAATCCAAATTCCAACTCACTCCAACTGAGCCACCTATTATAAAATATGCTTCTGCAGAAAATCCGATTGAGTTTTGTTGAAACAACCATGCAATAACCTATCATTTAAAGCTTAGTGATATGCGATTGTTTTATTAATATATTTTAACAAAAAGACTTTGAGTAAATTAAGACTTCCAATACTTGTAATAAACGACAGTAGTAACAAAAGTATTGAAACCAGCAAAATAGCATTATTGTTTGAAATATCTTGTAAAAATAATTTAGCAAATAACAGACCGCATCCACTGCCAACAAAAGAAAAAAGAAATGATTTTTTCGCACTTGATTGAATATTATATTTGTTACATTTAATATTATAAAAAACCAATATTAAAAAAGTACAAACACATAAAATAAGTAGCGCTAAGAAAATTAGAGATAAACTCCAGTTGACATCTACTAGTAATGTCAACACTCTGTAAGCAGCTTGATTTAGTATTATTGAAACATATAAACAAAACAAACCATCACATAAATAGCGTGATATTTTTTTGCTTGAAAATTTAATCATTAAAGTTCCAAATACTGCACTGATTGCAATATCAAAAAATATTATTATGTATATTATCAACCAAGAAAACTCTCCGATGCAGCACAAAGCACTCAATACCCAAACTAACACTATTCTTATTAAACACTGTTTTATGCTAAATGGAGTATAATTATAATTCATAAATGAAATAATACTTTCTCTTTTTACCACAAATTATTCACTCCTTCTTTTGCCCAATCTCTTGCTGTTTTGCCATTATAAGGAATAACATCTGTAAATACATAAATTGCAACTCCAAATATAAACCCAGCTCCTGCACCAATGATATTTCCCAAACCAGGACATATTGTACCAATAACATTGCCAATTGCGCTACCCGCAGCACCTGCCGCCAAAACACTTCCTCCCGAAACAACCAAATCCACAGCCGCGTCTGAAGACACCTTATTCCAAGCTGCACCAGCCTGGATATTATCATATATACCAGTACCTGCATCTATTGCAACACTTGCAATCGCAATTGAATTACCAATACCTTTAAATATTTTGACTGTTTTGCTGATTCTTACACTGCTGCTGTCGTAGCCGTAGCTTATACTGCTGTCACCGGTATGTAATGTTGACAGCTGTCTGCCGTTCTTCCATGTCATTGTCATTCCGTCGCGATATGTAAGCGGATTGCCGATCGCATCATAGGTTATCATCTGCCCATCGTGGCTTGTCAGCTTGTCCTTGCAGTTCGATCATCATACGAATTTGTTATCGTCTTCATATCATACGAAGTATTAATCGGGGTGTTCTTAAAGCTTGTCTCACTCTTTATATTTCCTTCATAATCAACTATACATACAACAACTGTTGTTTATGTGATCCTGTATATATGTGAGCTGACCCATTGCATTATACGTGTAAGGTGTACAGCTTTCTTTCGCTTGAGATGCTTAACTAAGATCTTCTAAATGCTTTATAACGGTATTACGGTTGAGATTTGTTTCAATTAAAAATGATATATTTTGGTTGCATATTATTTCGCTAGCATATTCTTGCAAATCTTCAACAGAAATTTTTTCGTATTTTACTTTAATCTCTTGTGGTTCGGATAAAACAGACGATAATACAAAATCACACAATACATATCTGCTGTTTAATGCTTTATTGTTGTCGTAATCCATTAATTGATTACGAGTGAAAAAATTAATTGTTGTACAATAATTATATTTATTGATATACTTTTTCAAGTTTAAAAGAATTTTTAATAAATGTGTCATACAATCAAAAAAATCATAGTTTCTTATGTCAAAAGAAATTGATAGCCTGTAAAACCCGCAAAAGCAAATTAAATCAGTATAAATTTCATCAGTAAATCCGTATTTTTCACACAATATAGATGACAAAATACTTCCACAGCCTTCTCCTAACATTGATGACAAAAGCCTTATGGTTTCGTAATTGTATTCATTTTTAATATCTAAAAAAACAGTTACATCGCAGTTTTCAGATTCATTATAAAGAATAGTATATTTGTTTTCCTTATTGCGACTGCAAAAATTTATCGGCAGACAAACAATAGGCTTAACAATATTTCCACTATTATCTATGTTTGATAATATCCTCTTAACCATGCTAAAATCATTATCATTATAATTTCCTGTTACCGCTATGAAAGAATTGTTGCAACAAAAATACTTGTCTTTCCACATATTAATCTCATTTGCTGACAACCTTTGAACAGACTCAACTGTTCCCATAATAGGACGCTCATAGGCTGTGCCGCTGAAATATTTACCGTCAAGCCAATTTCGATAGGATTGGCTGCTGTTTTCAATTTGCTTATATACAATCCTTTTTTCATCAATTATACAGTTATCATTCCAATGAAATTTATTAAGACATTTTGTAATGAGTATAAAAGCCTCCACAAAAAAATCTGGTACAACGGTTATTGAAAAACTTACATAATCATTATAGGTTGAGCCTGTAATTTCTGCGCCTAATGACATCATGCTAAAATATAGCTCGTCTTGCGACAAATCATACCAACGTCTAAAAAATAAATGTTCAACTAAATGAGTTATGCCCTTGTTCTTATCATTTTCATATAAAGAGCCTGTCCTAAAACTAACACTTATTGTAACGGAATGAGTATTATCAAGCTTATGTGATACTAAATTAATTCCATTTTTCAGTTTTATTATATTTTTCATATTTCACCCAAAAACTTTACTCGCACTATCCCATACTAAACTTATAGCTGGTATTAATACTGCATCATCAGCAGCTCCAATGCCTGTGACATTATCTGCTATCAAAACAACAGTTGCAACTGCTGCAAAAATTAATGTTCCGGTAGATAAAACTCGTTCACCAAATGAAATTTCTTCCACTTTTTTGATTCCATTGCCTTTTGGAATTCTACTATGTTCTTCGCCATTTTTATTACCAACATTTCGTTCTCTTTCTCCCGAGGGATGTCTTTTATCAGAGCCTTTTTTCGAAGCTTTTCTTGGTTTAAATTCTCCTCCACGTTTTGCTCTTGCAATAAAGTCTGGATTATCTTTTTCAAATTGAGCATAAGAAGGATTATTTGTCTTGCTTTTTATATGTGTCAAACTTGTTATCGCACTTCACTTTTCATCTGTTACAGAATACGTTCTGCCGTTTAATTGTATTCACCAGCAAATTCCCCGCCAAAACCGTAATTATCCTTTAAAATCGCAAAAATTCCCCTCATCATTTTCATCTGTTATAAAAGATATATTTTCGTAATTATTCTTTAAAGCGTTTGTCTCAAATATTTTCAATAAAGAATCATCTTTGCAATAAATTAACACATACAATCAGTTTATCATTACCATGATAATCTAACAGGTATGTTTACTCTATTTATTGTTTAGATACTTTAAAACAAGACAAATGCAGTTAAATGAAACGAAATAACAGATAGCATAAATGATAAAATTTGATTCAAGTTTATCCTTAAAAAGAAATGCTTATATGGCAATAATTCATCTGACTTTTTCTTTACATTATAATAAAATATTATATTTACAATAAATAAAGAAATATTAATTACCCAAAAAATTGGGTAGAGAATATAATCTAAAAAAATCATATTTGTACCCATAGGATTTGATAACGGCATATCTGAAAAATAGTGCATCCAAAATGCTAATATAATAGTAAAAAAAGAAATAAGGGAATTTGCATATGTATATTTTCTCACATCCTTATATGTATTAACTAGCATATTTAGCCCCATATTTGTAAAAATATTATTTTTACTGTAAATTACAAAAACATAAATGAATATAAAAACTATCCATATATAGATATTTGCAAACGAAAAATAGGGTGGAATAGACATTCCAGTTGCTGTATTAAAAGTAAAAAACATTAAATAACTCATGTTACACAAAATAAGCCAAAACCCATTAAGTGCAACATAAAATCCCCTCGTCTTTTTAACACCTAATATAATTACAGATGACTTATAATATAACACTGCAGTATTAGCAATAAAGAGTATTAATGGTATAGTATTCCAAATTCCCCCACCATATGAGATATAATACTGAGGTATAAATAAAGCAACATTACTACAAAAAAATAAATATGTATTTTTTGTAATAAAACAGTATATTAAGTTTATTATTGTTACAATTATTGATACACCTTGAAAGATAACAATAAACCAATATATTGTTTTTTTTGTCTTTTGTTTAATCATATCCACCACCCCATCTAGCTTTATTATCAGTTTCCCAATAACTTATTTGAATATCCATTACACAATAGGAAAACAATGTTAGTCCAAAACCAAATAATAATCCTGCAACAGGACACGCTACAAATAAAGCGGCACCTGCTATGCCAATACCTGCAAAAAGTAATTCTTCGCCTATTGCTATTCCTTTTTGCATATCAGTCAAATATGGATTGGTTACATGGGATGCTATATTAAAAGGTGTAGTTACTGCATATCCTAAGGCAGATATTCCAGCAGCTCCAGCATATAGATATGCACCTATATCAAACCCATTTGAATATGATACACTTAAAGAAATAAGATCAGCTTTTACTAATGCGGTAATATCTACATTACTAACATTTACTGAAGCACCTAAGCCATAACCTACTCCTGCATCTACCTCTACACTACAAAAAACAGCGCCTACAGTATCAACAACTTGATTATAAAGATTATAATGAGTGAAAGTTCCATCATCATTTAGTATAAACTTATCATCCTTGCCATAGCCCATCATTTGAAGCTTAGTAATGTCTTTTAATCCATAATTATGTCTTCCGGGATTAAGTAAATCTTTTTGGTATTCATACATAGTTTTTACAACATATCCTGTTGGATCAAAATACATAACCGGATTATTCCTGCAATACGCAGACATATTTGCATCTAAAATATCCTGTCCCGACTGGAAATAACCGTCAGCATTAACAAAGCGGTGAGTAACAGGGTCATAATATCTTGACATAAGATAGTAAAAGCCTGATTCGGTGTCATAGTAATAACCACGGTAACGGAACGGATTAAGGTTGCCTATATGTGTTGTGCTTGTTATTGCATTTCCGTTTTCATCCATTATGGAAAGTATATTACATTTTAACTATATTCATCAATAAACTTCCATTCTAAACCACGTCCATATTTATCCCTGCCTATATTAAGACAAGTAAAAATAAAGGCAGGCAACTCAAAAGTGTAACATTTTATGTATTGAAATACACCAAACATATTCCAAAAATTATGTGTAAACAACGAGACAATCCATAAAATTAGTAGTACAATTAGGCACAAATATCCAAGATATGTCATTATTACAAAATAATATTGAAATTTTACTGCCCTTTTAGAAAGACTTACATACCTTAATTTAAAAATTCTGTCTTTAATGGTAAGAGTTTTTTTAAATTTCTTATACCCGTTTTTACTACGACCTAGTTTAAGAACTTCATATGATCCGCCGGGCACTTGTATCCACACCATATTACTAATCACCGGCAAATATTTTAATATAAAAATTAAAGCTTCCATAAATTGCCTCCACAAAATTTATGCATGTCCACAATGACCCAAAGAGTGATCAACTCGTATTTTTACTGAATTTGTTGCTTTTACTGCGGTAGTAACAACAGCAGGCCTTACTATCCCTTTCTTCACTCCTTTAGTAACTGTCTTTTTAGTATTTTTCACATAGTTGGTGCCGGCTTTCTTGACCTCACGCACGGTAGTAGATTTTATAACATCAATAACATCTATCATATACAAGTAATGTCTCTCTGTGTGCAGATTAATACTGATTTCCAATATAGTATTTAGCTTCATTTATTCTACTATTTTCAAATAAAGCATACTCATCCTCTGTATATGCATTAAATTTAAAGTAAGACCTCATATCATCATATGGTAATTTTTTTCCAAGTTGTTCATTTATTTCTATATAGCATTTTATAATGTTTGATGCTGTTACCGCTGAATAATGCAGATCATTTTTAGAATCATTTAACACATTATCAATAAGACCATTTAAATAATCTTCTATAAATCCTAATAAAAATAATAATTTTTCTTTATTCAAATGCATACCAACTTTCTCCACAATGACAAATATATTTTCCACCTATCTCATTAATACCAAATGCTATGCAACCCATGGAGGCAGGAATGCCGTTTTTAACGGTTATAGCAAAGAGATTTATTTTGCCATTCCAAAAAGAGCAATTATAAAGAATACTTTTTAGCATAATAAGTTTTCATAAAGAACTCAATAGCAACCATTAAAAGTAAGGAAGATAACAAGTATGTTAATAATGTTAAGATTTCTGGTACATTTATATTATCAAAAAGTGATAATAAATTTCTAAAACATATTACAAGACATGGTGCAAGCCAAATATATTTATTTTTATCATTATTTTTATTCAAAGAAAAATTAGGTATAGTTTTCTTGTATAAATAAATAGTATACAAGATACAACAAAGTATATAAAATAGCAGTTTTAATATAATACTTAAAGTATCTTGAAAATAAACCATGACCCCATCATATCTAACTAATGAACAAATTAGTAAAGATAATGAAATATACCCATATGACAAACCTCTTATGAAAGTCATACTCCCTAGAGTTTTTTTTGAATATATAATTATAATAAAAATTGAAATAAATACTGCAAGTACTGTAAAAACGAGAGTATATGGCAAAACATCTTCACTTAAGAAAGATACGCTGTCATATCCATATGGAGATGTTATCTCTACTAAAAAAATTATAAAATAATTGTACAAAAATAAAAATACAATTCTTAATATTAAATCAGAAAATTCAAATGATTTATAGTTATCTTTAACAAACAAATAAATATTTTTATCCATATTATAATCAATAGCTTTCACTAATAATGCTAAAAATCAGATTAATACAAACTAATACTAGCAATGTGTTTAATCCGCTTGCAATTACATATATAGTTTTAACTTTATTCTCGGTAACACCAGTTCTTTTCATTTTCTTCACTCCAACTATTACTAGATTACCTTAATTAAACGAATGAAAAAAACAAATTAAGTATGGATAAAACATTCACAATAATAAGTATAATTATACCAGCGCAATATAATATCTTTGCAAGATACGGAAATTTTTTATATGTAAGTGCACCAAATAAAAGCAACATAAATGCAAATAGTAATCCGCAAAAACTGTAATACATTGAAAAGGACAAATCCCTTAGCAACCCCGTATGAACAAATTTAGCAAAAATATCAATAAATAAAAAACATAGAATTGCTGACAGAATCTTTTTTCTTTTTGAATATTTAATGACTTTATTACGATTGATTTTAAGAAAGGAATAATCCATACATAAACTTAGAAAAAATAACATTGAAAACAGCATATTTATGATTATGTTTTGCTTTATCGGAATACATACAACAAGTATTGATAAAGAACTTATTACAAATAAATTTAATGTAAAAAATAATATCGGCTTATTGAAAATTTTATTTATTATTTTCATCCCCATATTTCCTCCCATCTTTTCCCCATATAATCATGATTAAACGAAAAAGTTACATTTCCGCCCACTATACAATAAAAATCTGCAGAAAATATTTCACTCTTATTCGGAACATTATTTTCATATGTAGAATAACTTTTTGAATCATCTAAATAAGATTGGTACATAACGTTATCCCAACTGATTTCATCAATAACTACACTACACCCAGCATATAGAGATGCACCTAAACCAAGTCCATCTGAATATGATACACTTAAAGAAATGAGATCAGCTTTTGCTAATGCTGTAATATCTACATCACTAACTTTTGCTGAAGCACCTATGCCATAACCTACTCCTGCATCTACCTCTACACTACAAAAAAAAGCACCTACTGTATCAATTACTTGATTATAACGGCTATAATGAGTGAAAGTTCCATCATCATTTAGTATAAACTTATCATCCTTGCCATAGCCCATCATTTGAAGCTTAGTAATGTCTTTTAATCCATAATTATGTCTTCCGGGATTAAGTAAATCTTTTTGATATTCATACATAGTTTTTACAACGTATCCCGTTGGATCAAAATACATAACCGGGTTATTCCTGCAATACGCAGACATATTAGCATCAAGTACCTCTCCGCCGGACTGAAAATAGCCGTCGCAGTTTATGAAGCGATGAGTAACAGGGTCATAATATCTTGACATCAGATAGTAAAAGCCTGATTCGGTGTCATAGTAATAACCACGGTAGCGGAACGGATTAAGGTTGCCTATATGTGTTGCACCTGTTATTGCATTGCCGTTTTCATCTGTTACGGAAAGTATATTTCCCCATGCGTCATATTCATAGTGCGCTCTGAGCTGTCCTGCTCCGTTGTAGATTCCCACTATGTCTCCTCGGGAGT
>CAJUGO010000011.1 GCA_910585865.1 uncultured Ruminococcus sp.
CCTCACGGTGTAACCAAAATCAAAGATTTTGACACCTGAGAGAACATTGAAATACAAGACGCAAACCTTTAATTTTTATGTAATATCGAATATTTGGAAATATAAGTTTTGCCTTTTCAATGCAAGATGTTGTGATACAATGATACACTGTAAAGAGTTGATTAAGTTATGAAAAAAGATAAAGATAAAAATAAAAATGAAGTGAATGCCGACGTTATTTCCGGCAGAAATCCTGTAAGTGAAGCTATTCGCAGTAACAGGCCTATTGATAAAATATTAGTTGCAAGAGGGGAAAAAAGCGGTGCAGTAATAGGAATTATTGCTAAAGCGCGTGACAGGCAGATTCCCATAAAAGAGGTTGACCGAACAAAACTTGATTATATAAGCGGCAATTCGGCTCATCAGGGTATAGCAGCTTTTGCTGCTGCCAAGGATTATTCTACAGTTGATGAAATTCTGGAATATGCACAAAGCCGAGGAGAAGCTCCTTTTATTATTGTGCTTGATGAATTAGAGGATCCTCACAATCTCGGAGCAATAATCCGCACGGCTGAATGTGCAGGAGTACATGGTATAATTATTCCTAAACGAAGGAGCGCAAGTCTCAGTTATACTGTAGCCAAAGCATCAGCCGGTGCAATTGAATATATGCGCGTTGCACGTGTAACCAATATCTCCGGCTTAATCGACAGTCTTAAAGATAAAGGTATATGGGTGTATGGCGCAGATATGAACGGCACTGATTATGAAAAATGTGATTTTTCCGGGGCATGTGCTATAGTAATAGGGAATGAGGGCAAAGGTATTTCGCGGCTTGTACGCGATAAGTGCGACGTGATTGTATCGTTGCCAATGAAAGGAAAAATAAATTCGCTTAATGCATCTGTTGCAGCAGGTATACTTATGTACAAAGCAATGAAAAACAGATAGCAAACAAATTTAAAATAAAGGAAAGGAGTGGCAGTTTTGCCGGATAAGGAGCAGGACAAGCTTAGAGAGCTGGAAATTGCAAGTATTCTAGAGGAAACGCATTATCTTGCAGATCAGGAAAAAATGGAACAGACAGCCCGGAAGTATCGAGCAAAACCAAAAATGGACGATATTTTCAGTAACGCAAGTAAAAAACCTCGTCTTAAAAATGAAAGTCCGCTTGACATAGATAAAGAAGCCGATACATCAAATTCTATAATAGGAGAAAAAACAGCCGCTACCATGCAGGCTGCTCTTATCATGGACGGTAAAGAAGATGTTATGACTGCTGATGAAGCAAAAGAATCTGAGCCGGATAAAGGTGAAGATGCCGATGAAAAGTCAGCTGAGGAAGAAAATAAAGTAGTAATGCTCGATCCTGAATACGATGATAATACCCGTTTTTCAAACGAGGTATTAAATGAAGTTGATCAGTTTAGAGAAGATTTGCAAATAAAGAGTATCAATACAATTGACATAGATATACCTGATATAAATAATAAGACAGAACAAAATTCCGGGGAGGAAAAAGGAGAATATGAAAAACTTTTTGGCATTAAAAATTCTCCTGACAGACATTCTCCTAAGAAAATTGTTGCAAAGGTGCCTGTTTATAAGTTTGACGAAGACAACAAAATTCTTAATGTTAAAGCCGGAAGATTTTCCGAGGTGGTTGCAAAAGAATATGAGGAATACATACATTCTAAAAATCCGTCTGTAATAGCTCATGCTATAAAATCTGAAGTTAAAAATGAGACCGCTGACAAAAAGGAAGAGCCAAAGGATGAACGTTCAGTTCAGGAAAAATTCATGTCTGCTCTTGTGGGCTTTTTCTCAAAGGATGAATCTGATGACCGCGATACACCGCATGAAAATAATAAGCCTGTTGAGGATTATACAGGTGAAGAAGATGAAAAAAGCATAATATATGAGTTGAATATGAATATAAAAAAGCTGTTTGTGAGAAGTGTATTGTCGGGAATTGTTGCTGCAATTGCATTAATATTTACCGTGGTTACCAGGATATTCCCAACGGCAATATGTTCAGCAGTTGCGTTTGCACCGGCAGCGTATGCAATACTTATTTTTGTGCTTGTGGCATTTTCTGTAGGTCTTAACCGCATAGCAATGCTCAGCGGTCTTACTCCGCTTGTAAAATTCAAAGGCAATTCTGATACTGCTGTTGCAGTTGCCGGAGTTACAGCGCTGATACAATCAATTGTTTCATTTTTCTGCCTCGGCGATTTAAGTTCATTTAATATAAATTATTATGCGGCAGTAGTACTTATTGCATTTTTTGCAAACAACTTTGGAAAACTGCTGATGGTACTCAGGGTAAAGGACAATTTTCGTTTTGTCTCATCAAAGGGTCAGAAATTTGCAGCAAAAATATATAACAATGAAACTGTTGCCAATCAAATGATGAGCGGTACCGCGGCTGACCGCCCGATTATAGCATATCAGCATAAAACAGATTTTCCGTCGAACTTTTTAAAGATTTCATATGCGCCTGATCCAAGCGAAGATTTGGCGTCAAAGCTTGCTCCCGTTACTACTGTTGCGGCAATAATAATTGCAGTGCTGTACGGATTTGTTAAAGCATCGTTTGCAGACGCTCTCAATACGCTGGCGCTTATTACTGCTGTGGCAGTTCCTGTATCTACACTGCTTGCAGTCAATGCCCCGGTAAGAAAGCTGTGCAAAACACTTCTTTCATTCGGCGGTATGCTTGCAGGTTATCCGTCAATAAAACAATTTTGTGACAGTACGGCAATAATGCTTGACTCTAACGAACTTTTTCCTGCGGACGCTATCACACTTGACGGTATCAAAACTTTTGAAGAATATGGTATAGATGAATCGCTGCTGTGTGGTATTGCAATTTTAAAAGAGGCTCAAAATCCTATTGCAAATGTTTTTAAATCTGTTGTTGCAGAGTCCAACGAAAGCCTGCCTGAGGTTGAAAGTGTGCTTTATGAGGATGAAATGGGGCTGGTCGGCTGGATTAACAGTGAAAGAATTCTTGTCGGTTCCCGTATGCTTATGGAAAAATACAGTGTTGAAACTCCCAGTATTGAATACGAGGAAAAGTACACTTCAGACGGCAAACAGGTTACATATCTTTCAAGGGCAGGCAGACTTGTGGCAATGTTTGTTACAAAATACCGACCTGATCCCGAACTCAAGTCTGAAATGCAGCGTGCAGAATTAAACGGAATAAGCTTTTTGATAAGAACCACCGATTTTAATATTACAAATGACCTTGTTGCCGAACAGTACAATCTGTTTTACCGCAGTATAAAAGTACTTCCGACCGGTCTTGGAAATGTGCTAAAAGAAGCGCGGAGTGCCCGGGATGAAACTTCCCGTTCTTATCTGATTACAGGGGGAAAGGCATCATCGCTTGCCCGCGCCGTTTCGGGATGTGTAAAAATAAAGCACAACATATCTTTGGCGATTATTATTCAGCTTATAGCTGTAATACTTGGAATTTTGATTGCGGCGACTCTTGTACTTTATGCGGGTGTCGGTGTTATGGGCTCGCTCGAAGTGTTAATTTATACACTGTTTTGGAGTGCTGCCGCTGTGTTTGCCCCTGCTGTCCAGAAACCGTAAGTAATACAAGAATGAAAGGATGTTGAGTATATGAAAATTGCACCGTCACTTTTATCGTGTGACTTTTCAAAAATGGGTGAAGAAATAGTCAGAATGGACAAAGCCGGCGCCGATTGGATGCATCTGGACGTAATGGACGGTCATTTTGTACCTAATATTACTTTTGGTGCTCCTGTTATAAAAACGGTGCGTAAATACACGAACAGACCTTTTGACGTACATCTTATGATAAGCGATCCGCTTAAGTATATTGATGATTTTGCAAATGCAGGTGCAGATATTATTACATTCCACATTGAATGTGATTCAGATATTGATGCAACAATAGAAAAAATTAAATCAAGGGGTATAAAACCGGGGCTTGTTATCAAGCCCAATACTCCTGCATGGACAGTTTTTCCGTATCTTGAAAAGATTGAAGTAGTGCTTGTAATGACTGTTGAGCCGGGATTCGGCGGACAGAGCTTTATGGAAAACATGCTGCCTAAAGTCAGAGAAATTAAGGATGAATGTATGAGAAGAAATATTAATATACTGATTGAGGCGGACGGAGGAATAAGTAAAGACACAATTGGACAGGCCGCTGATGCAGGCGTTGACGTATGTGTTGCAGGAACGGCAGTTTTTAAAGCAGCAGATGCAGAAAAGGCAATTTCACAATTACAAGCATTTTGATTTTTGTTATGCAGAAAATGAGTATAAATATTATGATACTTATTTAGGCGGTGAAAAATTTCCTCATCGGGAATCAAAGATATATACAAAAGGCGATTATCATTATCATTGTAGAGCAGATGGTGAATTTGTTTGGTTTCAAATGTAGGTAGATGTTTTTTATTTGAATGAAAAAATTATGAATGTTATTTTCATGAAGGTGCGATTCAGTAGTTGGATATTATAGAGCAAAAAATAAATACAAAGGATTATTTAACGAAATCAAATTTGCCAGCAAGTGATTATGTGATAAATCCCTATGTCGGCTGTACTCATGCTTGTAAATACTGCTATGCAAGATTTATGAAAAGATTTACAGGGCATAGAGAAGAATGGGGAAAATTTATAGATATTAAACAATGTGAAAAACCTATTAATTTAAAGAAAATTAAAGGTAAATCTGTTTTTATGTCTTCAGTAACAGATTGTTATAATTCTTATGAAGAAAAATATGGCGTCACAAGAAAGATATTAGAACAACTTGTAAATGCAGACTGCCAAATTACAATTTCAACAAAATCAGCACTTATTTTACGGGATATAGAATTGTTGAAAAAAATATCTAACCTCAAAGTTGCATTTTCAATCAATACTTTAGATGATGCTTTTAGGGCTGATATGGATAAAGGCAGTTCCATAAAAGACAGGCTTCATGCGCTAGAGAAATTACATACTGCGGGTATTCATACAGTTTTGTTTATGTCACCTATTTTTCCGTATATCACAGAATGGAAAGACATCATTGATAGTACGAAAGAGAATGTATGTGAATATTGGTTTGAAAATTTGAATCTTAGAGGGGAATATAAAAGCAGTATTCTCTTTTATGTCAATACACATTATCCAGATTTAAAAGAAAAATATGAAGCAATTTATTTAGAGAAAGATAATACATATTGGAATACGTTGGCTGATTCGCTCAATAGATATTGTGATGAACTGGGATTAGATTATGTCAATTATTTTTACCATGAAAAACTGGTTAAAGAGAAATTAAATAATCAATAGATAGTAAAATGAGAAGGTAGATATGTCCATTAAATAAAAAAAGATGTTTGATGGAGGTATTGTTATACATTAATTACCCTCCGACTTTGTTTTTAAAGTAAGGAGGGATTTTTTTATTCCATTTGGCGGTATTATATTAGCTGTGACATGGGGAGCGTTTCATTTCGTATCTAGGGAAGTAGAACTTGAAATATGGGACGGAATTTCTGCTATGATATTTTCTGTTTTTAGTAGTGTAATGTATTTAAGATTAAACAGAAAATGCTTGTATAGCTATCTTTTCACCGCTATAGGTTGTTTACTGTAACTTCCCGTTTGCCGGGAGGTTGTATATAAAGAAAAGTCGGGACTGTGAGGGAATAAAAGTGGTAATTGAAACAGAAAGACTTATTTTAAGAGAATATACTCTAAATGATTTTAATGCTCTATTTGAAATAGTTTCTGATTTAGAAACTATGCAACATTATCCGGCTCCTTTTGACGAGCAAAGAACAAAGGAGTGGATTGTATGGAATTTAGAAAACTACGAAAAATTTGGATTTGGTCTTTGGGCAGTTGTACTAAAAGAAAACGGAAAATTTATTGGCGATTGCGGTATTACCATACAGAATATAGATAACGAAATGCTTCCAGAGGTTGGATATCACATTCATAAAAAGTATTGGCAAAGAGGATTTGCAAAAGAAGCAGCTCGTGCAGTAAGAGATTGGGTGTTTCATAACACCCAGTATAATACAATCTATTCTTACATGAAATATACAAATGTGGGGTCTTATGCTACTGTCATTGCAATCGGAATGAAGAAAGTAAAAGAATATCCTGATGAAAAGAATGGTATAACATATGTGTATGCCATAAAGCGTGAAGAATGGGAAAATTTAAAGTAAAAAATTTCAATTTCGTGAGGTAAAAAGGATATATGAAATGAGAAAATACATAGCAATGAGGCAGCAGAAGCTCTTGCTTTGGCATTAGAAGTCTTTTTACCTTTGCTATTGCCATAGGTTGTATTTGATTGATGTTTTAAAATTATCTCCTATGCGGCGACAGCCTTTGCGGTTTTTCTTTTGTCGTTTTTTATCGGAATGTGCCGCAGGGCTAGTCCCTGTGCTGGCTGTCGTTCGCCGCCTTGCCAGTCTGGATTTTTAAATTTTCAAAAATTTGGATTGGAGGAAATTAGGAATGGCATACAACCACGGATGTGAGGACAGGAAATGGCGTATCTGGAAGAAGCCTATAAAACAACCCGGACATTGACATGGAATGCTCAAAAGATAACTGCCATATCATAGCACTGCCTGGGTACACTTGCAAGAAAGCGGCTGACCGAATGGCAGCCGAAGCGGGATGGTGTAATGAAAGAAGTATCCCTCTTATTGTATAAAGAGGGATACTTCAATAGTTTAATACAGTATCTTCATTTTTTTATAATTACCGTAACGGGATAAATTTTAATATTTAGCTTTTTAATTTCATCAAATTATATTGATAAATTTTTAAAACTGTCATTGAGTATATTGCAGCAGTCGTCCAGTTTTTTTAATTCACTTTCCGAGAGTTTTAATTCAAGAACACGTTTTGCTCCGCCGCTGTTTACAATACATGGATTTCCGATAAACACATCTTTTTTTCCGCCGTATTCTCCTCGCAGACGTACTGATACTGTTAATACAGAGTTCTCATCCTGCAAAATTGCACGTACAACACGAACCATAGACATACCTATTCCGTAATAAGTTGCGCCTTTTGCCTCAATTATTTTTTGTGCGGCACCGCGTACCTCTTCGCTTATTTTTTCAAGCTCCTCCATATAATATGTTTGAGGATTATCATCAAGTACGTCCTTGATGGGTTTTGCTGCAAGCAGCGCCTGGCTCCACGGCACAAACTCACTGTCTCCGTGTTCTCCAATTACATATGCGTGAATGTTTCTTGGGTCAACTTCAAAATATTCACCCATAAGGTAGCGAAGTCTGGCTGTGTCAAGGGTTGTGCCTGTTCCGATTACTTTTGATGCATTAAATCCTGACAGTTCATATGTTATGCGCGTCATGATGTCAACAGGATTTGTAGCTACAACAAATATTCCTTCAAATCCACTTTGAACAACTTTAGGTACTATTGATGAAAATACATCATAGTTACGTTTTAGAAGCTGAAGGCGGCTTTCACCGGGTTTTTGGTTTACTCCTGCACAAATCAGCACTATATCTGCATCAGTGCAGTCGGAGTAGGCACCGGTATAAATTTTCATGCTTGAGTGGGAGAATGCAAGACCATGATTCAGATCCATTGCTTCGCCGCTCGCCCTTTTTTCATTTAAATCAATCAGAACCAGCTCATCACATACATTCTGATTAAGGGCGGCATATGCAAAACTCATTCCAACTAATCCTGTACCAATAAGTACTACTTTTTTTTTGTTACCTGACATTATAAATTTCCTTTCAAAAATAGTGTGACCTTATTATCATTTTCCTTATACCATCGATTATTCCAAATATTTATATATTTGACTATGAAATTTATCTTGAAAGGATGTTTGTTCTGTGATAAAATATAAAAGATATAGTGAGCGGAATAAATACACGCTTATTCCCAAATTATTTGTGAATCTAATTACGAAAGGAAAAGAGAAATGTATAAGATAGTAAAGAAAAAATCTCTTAACCCCACCGTTACTCTTATGGAGATTTGTGCTCCGCTTATTGCAAAAAAGGCAGAACCGGGTCAGTTTATCATCCTTAGAGTTGATGAAGAAGGTGAGCGTATTCCTCTTACAGTTGCAGGCTATGACAGAGAAGCAGGTACAGTACGCATTATTTTTCAGATTGTTGGAGCAACAACACAAAAGCTTAATCAGCTTAATGAAGGCGACTGCATTCACGATTTTGTCGGTCCTCTCGGAGTTCCTACTCATACCGAAGGACTTAAAAAGGTTTGTGTTGTAGGCGGCGGAGTAGGCTGTGCAATTGCGTTGCCGGTTGCTGAAAAGCTTCATGAAATCGGATGTGAGGTTCACTCAATTGTAGGTTTTAGAAATAAAGACCTTGTTATTCTTGAAGATGAGTTCAAGGCGTGTTCAGATAAATTTATTGTTATGACAGATGACGGTTCATACGGAAGCAAAGGAGTTGTTACAGCTCCGCTTGAGGACATGATTAAGGCAGGAGAAGATTATGATCTTGTAATTACAATCGGTCCCCTGATAATGATGAAATTTGTTGTAAAGACAACAAAGCCTTATAATATTCCGACAACTGTTTCGATGAATCCTATTATGATTGACGGAACGGGTATGTGCGGCGGATGCCGTCTTACTGTTGACGGACAGACAAAATTTGCCTGTGTTGACGGACCCGACTTTGACGGATTTAAGGTTGATTTTGATGAGGCAATGAAGCGCGGGGCAATGTATAAGCCTTTTGAGCGTCATGCTTATGAGGCAGCATGTAATCTTTTCAAGAAGGAGGTTGAATAAATTATGCCTAATATGTCACCAAAAAAGGCTCCGATGCCGACGCAGGAGCCGAATATAAGAAATAAAAACTTTCTTGAGGTAGCAACAGGCTACACAAAGGAAGTTGCAATAGAGGAAGCACAGCGCTGTTTGAATTGTAAAACAAAGCCGTGTGTTAGCGGATGTCCTGTACATATTGCTATTCCTGATTTTATTAAGGAGGTAGCAAGCGGCAATTTCGCAGGGGCTTATGATGTTATTTCACAGTCAAGTTCACTGCCTGCCGTATGCGGACGTGTATGTCCTCAGGAAACTCAGTGTGAGGCAAAATGTGTAAGGGGCATCAAAACTGAGCCTGTCGGAATAGGCAGACTTGAAAGATTTGTTGCAGACTGGCATAATTCACAGGAAAATGCAACTGTTAATAAACCTGAATCAAATGGTCATAAGGTTGCTGTTATCGGTTCAGGTCCTGCCGGTCTTACGTGTGCAGGTGACCTTGCCAAAAAGGGTTACGATGTTACTGTGTTTGAGGCTTTGCATCTTGCAGGCGGTGTGCTTGTTTACGGTATACCTGAGTTCAGACTTCCTAAATCTATTGTTCAGAAAGAGGTTGATACTTTAAAAGCTCTTGGCGTTAAAGTTGAAACTAACATGGTTATAGGCAGAGTTATTTCAATTGACGAACTTATGGATGAATACGGATTTGAATCTGTATTTATTGGTTCGGGTGCCGGACTTCCGCGTTTTATGAATATTCCGGGAGAGAATTTGTGCGGCGTTTATTCTGCAAATGAATTTCTTACAAGAACAAATCTTATGAAAGCTTACAAAGATGACTCTGCAACGCCTATTATGCATGCTAAAAAAGTTGCAGTTGTAGGAGGCGGAAATGTTGCCATGGATGCAGCGCGCTGTGCAAAGCGTCTTGGAGCTGAAGAAGTTTATATAGTGTACAGAAGAAGCGAAGAAGAACTGCCGGCCCGTAAGGAAGAGGTTGAACATGCCAAAGAAGAAGGCGTTATATTTAAACTCCTTAATAATCCGGTAGAAATTCTCGGTAATGAGGACGAATTTGTAACCGGAATGAAGTGTATAAAGATGGAACTTGGAGAACCTGATGCAAGCGGAAGACGCAGACCGATTGAGGTTGCAGACAGTGAATTTGTTCTTGATGTTGATGCCGTTATTATTTCTATAGGTACTTCACCCAATCCGCTTATCAAATCTACAACAAAAGGTCTCGATACACAAAAGTGGGGAGGCATTATTGCCGACGAAAACGGACTTACATCCCGTGAGGGTGTTTACGCAGGCGGTGATGCGGTAACGGGTGCGGCTACTGTTATCCTTGCTATGGGTGCAGGCAAAACCGCGGCGGCAGCCATTGATGAGTATATTCAGAATAAAACCAAGGGTCAATAAAAATAGCTGAATTACTATTTATAAATTCAATAAAGAGGTGTTTTAGCCTGTTTTTGAAATGTCAGCAGTGTTCTGTGTACTGTAACAAAATTTTTTAAACATTTGTGTATTTTTAACTTCTGTAAGTAATAAAAGTAATTTAAATATTTAATAATATAACATAAAACAGCGTGCTTAATGCACGCTGTTTTCATATAGATGTTTTTAGTGTAATGTGATAATTCAGAACAGATATAAATATATACCTGCTAGTGTATATATTACAGTAAACTTTATTTTAACCATACAATGTCAGTATCGGTTGCAATATTGTCAATTCCGTAAATTACAGCAACCTGTTCAGGTTTTTCCTGTTTTATAAGATCAGATACACTTATTTTGTAATAACGCATGTCAACAAGAATAATCCTGCTGTAATTATCTGATAGAAACGGTGCAAGGCAGTGTGAAAAACTGTCTTTTATAAGGACAATTGTTCCGCCTTTGGCATTTGTATTAGTTATTTCGGTAAGAGCATGATTTCCGTCGATAAAAACGGGGTATTTATCATCCTCTTCAAGATGATTATAAAAATACATAGAATTGTATTCATTTGATTTTGTGCCCTCGGTAATTTTAACCTTTATATTTTCATAGGTATTATCCGGATTGTTCCAAATCTCAATTTTGTCGGGAGGAGTAAACCAAAATCCGCTTGACGAGTAAGTTGTTCCGTAGAAACCGTCATAAGATGCAATGTTGAATTTATTTTTGTCAGCAGGGGTTGTGCCCAGCTTTTTGCAAAGCTCGGTATAAGCTGTATACGCACCCAGAGTTGTCCAGTGATGGTCGGTTTTGTAGTATAGCTGAGAACCGTTTTTATATTCATTTTTAAAGCTGTTCCGCAAATCCACAAAGTCTGCCCCTGATTTTGAAAGGGCATTGGCAGTGTTTTCAAAATATTCGTCGTCATTATATTTATCGTGGAATTTCGGCAAAACATCGTCGGCGATATATCCTGTTGACGGTACGAACATAACCGTAACAGGTACATCAATTGCAGATGCAAAGTTTGTTATTGCAGTTATATTTTTGTTAAGATTATTGTTAGTTGAAACCGGTTTGTTAATAAGATAACCGTTTGAACAGCTGTAAATTCCGCTTGCGCCGTTGTTACCCGTTTTCAGCGTATAATAAGCATTCATACCAACCCATAAATTTCTGTTGGGGAAATGGTCGGCAAAATATTTTTCAAAATCTGTTGTGAAATTTCCGTTCAAAACATTATCAGCAGATATATCCGGAAACTTTTCAAGATACCTTTTCTCGGATGAACTGTATTCAAGCTTTGGTGAAAATAAAAACCATACTGCCATTCCGTAAATAAATACAAGAAAGACAAGTGCCGGAATATATCTTCCAATTTTACTTCTGTTGTCAGCAAAATGCATTTTAACACTCCCTGCCGAATCAATCGGATTATTATGCCGGCAAACAGAATCCATTAAGTCTTGTTTGCACTGTCATTTTGATAATTTATTCCATAAAGTTTTTAACTTTGTAATTACTGCATCTCACAGTAGTTGCCTAAAAAGCTGAATTCAGGCATTTCTTCGCTTAATTGACTGATAAGCGCAATAACGTCCTCACTGTGAACATTACCTGAAAAATCAAGATAGAACAGATATTCAAACCCTTTATCCTGGCGGGGTCTGGACTCAATTTTGGTTAAATTAAGCCCAAGTGAATTAAACCGGCACAGCAGGCTGTAAAGAGAGCCTGTAACATGGGGAAGTGAAAAGCAAAGGCTTATTTTATTGGCATTTTCAGGAATGTACAGCTTTTTAGAAATCACAATAAAGCGGGTGGTATTTACATCATTGTCCTGTATATGATTATCCAAAATTTTAAGTCTGTATTCTTCTGCGGCTTTATATGAACAAATAGCCGCTACATTAAGACGTTTTTCTGTTGCTGTATCACGGGCGGCAATAGCAGTGTTGGAACACGGAGAGGAATCGAAATTATTTTTCGCAATATAGTTTGCACACTGCGAAAGCGACTGCGGATGTGACCACACCTTTTCAATATCGGAAAACTCCGATTGATTAAGTCCTGCAAGACAATAGTCAATCGGCAGATCAAGAGCGCCCACGATATAAAATCTGTGGCGCAAAATCAAATCATAAACAGTGGAAACAGAACCTGCCGTAGAATTTTCAACAGGAAGCACACCGTAATTTATCTCACCGCTGTCTACTGCACTGAATACATCGCTGAAGGTTTTATAGTTTACTGCAGTGCCGTTAGGAAAAAGTCTGAGAGTCGCTTCATGACCGTTTGCTCCCTTAATTCCCTGATAGCCTACCTTAATATTTTCTGACGGGAATTGTTCTTCGGCATTTGCAATAACAGTTTTAAGACCTTTGCCGCTTCCTACGATATTGTGCTGCAATGCTCTTGAAAGCTCCATTATGTTAGAATAAAGCAATCTTGCATGGGCGCCGTACTCTCCGCCTTTCTTTTCAACAGCGTCAAGTATATCGTTTTCTCTGTCCTGATTTAAGACAGGAGTATTTTGTGACTTTTTATAAATTCCGACTTCTTTGGCACAGTCCATTCTTTTTTTAAAAAGCTCTATGATTTCGCTGTCGATTTTATCTATATCAGATCTGATTTCACTAAGATTTCTCATCAAAACTTCCCTCACATCAGGTTTATTATTGCAACTGCGGTTACAGCCTCAATTACAGGCACTGCCCTTGGTACAATACAAGGGTCGTGTCTGCCGTGAATTTCAAGTTCGGCATTTTCCTTTTTTTGGAGGTCTACCGTGTGCTGTTTTTGCGAAATTGACGGTGTAGGTTTTACGGCAACTCTGAAAATTATAGGCATACCGTTAGTGATTCCTCCCAGTATACCGCCGCAGTTGTTGGTTGAAGTAACAACCTTGCCGTCTTTGTATTCAAACGGATCGTTTGACTGTGAGCCGCGCATTTTTGAAAGTTCAAAACCCTTTCCAAACTCAATTCCTTTTATTGCCGGAACGCCAAAAACAGCCTTTGCAATTACGCCTTCAACGCCGTCAAACATAGGTTCGCCAAAACCCGCGTCAATTCCTGTTACGGCGCATTCAATCGTTCCGCCAACGCTGTCAAGGCTCATTCTTGCATCTTCGACAACGCTTCTCATTTTGCTTTCAACGTTTTCGTCAATCAGCGCAAATGAAGAACGGTTAAGTCTGTCTATTAGCTGACTATCAATTTCGACAGGATTAAAAGGAGTATCACACACATTTCCTATGCTGTTAATGTGTGCAGCAATTTTAATTCCTTTATTTTCTAAAATCTGACGGCACACTGCACCCGCAAAAACTATGGGGGCAGTAAGTCTGCCTGAGAAATGCCCCCCTCCGCGTATATCGTTGGAAGCATTATATTTCACAAAAGCAGTGTAGTCGCTGTGCCCCGGACGGGGACAGCTCAGAATATTTCCGTAGTCGCCGCTTCTGGTATTCGTGTTTTCAATTACTGCACACAATGGTGCGCCTGTTAAGGTATCGCCGAGCATACCCGAAAGAATTTTAGGAAGGTCGCTTTCTTTGCGTGGGGTTGCAGTTTTGTCTTTACCCGGTGCACGGCGTGCCATTTGATTAAGAATTTTGTCGAAATCTATCTTTTCTCCTGCCGTAAGTCCGTCAATGACTACTCCGATACCGTTGCCGTGGCTTTCTCCGAATATAGAAATTTTAATTTTACTGCCGTAAGTCGAGGACATCTGCCTTCCCTCCTATGTTGTTGTAGTCTTTATAAAAATCAGGGTAGCTTTTGTTGATGCTTAAAGCATAAGTACATTCAATTTCGCCGTCAAGTCCGGCGGCACACACACCTGCCGACATAACAATCCGGTGGTCATTGCAGCCTTCTGCAAAACCTCCGCAAAGCTTTTGGCAGCCGTCAATTTCAAGTCCGCCGGGCAATTCCCTTACATTTCCTCCCAGACTGTTGATAAGATCAGCAGTAGCAGTCAGACGGTCACATTCCTTTATGCGCAGTCTTTCAGCATTTATAATTTTGCTGGTGCCTTTTGCAAATGCAGCGCATACGGTAAGTACCGGAACAAGGTCGGGGATTTGTGAGGCGTCTATAGTAAGCGCTCTTAATTCACCCTTTTCAACAGTCACGCTCTTTTCATTCTGTTCAACTTTTGCACCGAACATTTCAAGCAGTTTGACAATCTCTTTGTCGCCCTGAGCAGAGTTTTTGTTGACTCCGTTTACGGTTACTTTGCCGTTTATGGCGGCACTCACCATAAAAAATGCTGCCTGTGACCAGTCTCCGTCAGTGGTATAATTGTTCGGCTTATAGGTTTGTCTGCCTTTAATGTGCCAGCCAAAATTTGTTTTATCTATTTTAACTCCGAACTGTGCCATAGTGTATATAGTCATATTTATGTATCCGACACTCTCAATGGGGGATGTGAGTATAATATCACTGTCGCCGTCAAGAAGGGGAAGCGCAAGCAGAAGTCCCGTTATAAATTGAGAGCTTATATTTCCGGGAATTTCAAAACGGCCGCTTTGAAGCTTGCCGCTGATTTTAAGAGGCAGTCCTCCTTCGGTTTCGCATTTGACGCCTGCTTTTGGCAGAGCATCCGTAAAGATACCGATTGGACGCTGAGGTAAAAGCCCGTGTCCTGTAAAGGTTGCATTTATGCCTCCTGCGGCGGCAACAGGTATGAAAAAGCGCAGCGCACTGCCGCTTTCGCCGCAGTCAAGAGTTACGTTATCTGTTTTAAAAATGTTTGTGCCGTCGATAATGAGCTTATCGTTTTCTATTGAGATTAAACCGCCTAAGTCCTCAATAACTCCTATTGTTGCCTTGATATCATTTGACAAAGCAACGGGAGAAATTGTACATTTGCCCTTTGAAAGTGCGGCGCAGATAATTGCACGGTGAACATCACTCTTTGACGGAGGAATATTTACCGTGCCGCATGGAACAAACGGCAGATATTTTATATGCGGTTTACTGTTTTTATCGGTTGACAGTGTTGCCATATTTACGTACAGCTCCTTTTTGCATTAATATTTTTTGTTAAGCTGTAATAAAGTCAAGCAGATTATCAAGCCTGACTTTTTTTGTAAAGCTTGAGCCTATTTTGTCAAGCAGTACAAGATTAATGTCTGTGCCGACAGTTTTTTTATCTGTCTGAGCTGAAGATGCAATTTCTTCAAAGCTTGCATTATCGGTAGTAGGAAGGCCGTATTTTCTGCACACTTCGGAAATTTTGTCAGCAGTACCGTTTTGGGTAATTCCCCGGCGTTCTCCTGCCTTAGTAATAAGCACCATGCCTATTGCCACAGCCATTCCATGAGTAATGCCTGTAAAATTATATATTTTTTCAATTGCGTGTCCCAGCGTATGTCCAAAATTAAGAAGCATTCTTTCACCGGATTCTTTTTCATCACGGCTTACAACATCGCGTTTAATGGTTACACAGCGTTCAATTACATCTTCAATATTATCAAGAGCAGTTCCTTTTGCAAGTTCATCAAAAAACGCACAGTCTTTAATACATCCGTATTTGATAACTTCTGCCATACCGTCGCAGATAAATTTGTCGGGTAAAGTGTTTAGTGTGTTAGGGTCAATTAAAACAGCCTTTGGCTGATAGAATGCCCCTACAAGGTTTTTTCCCTGAACAATGTCAACTCCTGTTTTTCCGCCTACGGATGAGTCGACCTGTGCAAGCAAAGATGTAGGAATCTGAATGAAGTCAATACCGCGTAAGTATGTTGCAGCGGCAAAACCGGCCATATCTCCTGTAACGCCTCCGCCGAGTGCAATGATGATGTCTTTGCGCGTCATTTTAAATTCGGCAAGGGTGTTGTACATTTCCGCAACGGTATTTAGATTTTTCGATTGTTCGCCTGCCTGAAAAACATGAGCAGTTGCGGTTAAGCCTTCCTCTGCAAGAGCATTGAGCACGCGCCATTTGTACAGAGGGGCAACATTGCTGTCAGTAATAACAGTAACTTTTTGTGCAGACGATACTTCTTTTATAATCTTTCCGCAGCAATCAAGTATATCTCTTTCAATGTATATGTCGTAGGGACTTCCCGTGTTAACATGAATTGTTTTCATAACAGCCGTCCTTTCTGCGCTATTCTCCAAGGGCTTCCTTGACCCTGTGCCCCTGTTCTAGCAAGTCGGTAAGTGTTTTCTTATCATCAGCAGTAATAGCATCTTTTAGCTTGGTTATATTTTCTATAAGTATGTCAAGTTCAGTTATAAGCGGTTCTTTGTTTTCAAGAAACAGCTCGCTCCAGAGCGTTGAATTAATGTTTGCCACTCTTGATACATCTCTGTAGCTTCCTGCTGAAAAGCCATTGTGATTCGGACAACAGGGACTTAAAACATATGAACATGCAAGCACATGAGGAAGCTGAGAGGTAAATGCAATCATTCTGTCGTGCTCCTCGGGTGTTGAAATCTTTACTGTACCAAAACCGATTGAAACTGCAAAATCCGAAAGAAATTCAACATATTTGTGTTCGGTTTTGCAGGGGGTGATAATAAAACTTGCACCTTTGTATAAATCTGCATCGGAAACATCAAATCCGTTTTTTTCTTTGCCTGCCATGGGGTGGCTGCCGACAAATACAAAACCGTATTTTTCGGCAAGTTCTGTCATTTTCGGGCAAATTGCTCTTTTAATTCCGGACGCATCAGTTACAACTGAACCCTCTTTAAAAAATCTGCCGTTTTTCTCTACAAAATCAATATCAGCCTGTGGGTACATTGCAAGAATTACCAAATCCGCTTTTGAAAGGCTTTCAGGAGTGCCTATCTCGTCAATTGCACCGGAATCGAGCGCTCTCTGTGCTGTTGCCTGTGTTCGGTTAATTCCTATAACGTAGTGTTTTGTGTATTTTTTTATTGCTTTACAAAAGCTTCCGCCGATAATTCCAAGTCCTATTACTGCAATATTCACTGCAAAAGCCTCCGTTTATTTAAGTGCATTTTTAAGGTCGAATACTTTTTTTGCAACACCGTCAAATTGTTCCGGAGTAAGTGACTGTGCGCCATCCGAAAGAGCGTGCGGCGGATCGTTATGAACCTCAATTATAAGTCCGTCTGCACCTGCTGCAACAGCGGCCATTGCAAGCGGTTCAACAAGCCATGATTTGCCCGATGCGTGGCTAGGGTCAACAATAACGGGCAGATGAGACAGCTTTTTAATAATCGGAATAGCGGATACGTCAAGTGTGTTTCTTGTAAATGTTTCATAGGTGCGAATTCCTCTTTCACACAGCATAACCTTATCGTTGCCGCCTGCCATAATATATTCGGCGCTCATAAGCCATTCTTCAATTGTTGCTGAAAGACCGCGCTTTAAAAGAATAGGTTTGTCAATTTTGCCGAGTTCTTTTAAAAGCTCAAAATTCTGCATGTTTCTTGCGCCAACCTGAATAATGTCAACATTTTCAAACATATCAATATGTGATGCACGCATAATTTCGGTTACAATAGGCAGTCCGGTTTCTTTTCTTGCAATCTTTAAAAGGTCGAGTCCCTCTGATTTTAAACCCTGGAAAGCATACGGTGATGTTCTGGGCTTAAATGCACCGCCTCGAAGAAGAGTTGCTCCGGATGCTTTTACATCTTTTGCAATCTGTACAATTTGCTCTTCATTTTCAACGGAACAAGGACCTGCCATAATATGCAGACTTCCGTCACCTATTGTGACGTTTTCATTTATTTTTATTTGTGTGTTTTCCGGGTGAAACTTTCTGTTAGCTTTTTTGTAGGGTTCCTGAACACGTTTTACGCTTTCAACAATATCCTGTGCATCAATGTATTCAATGTCTATCTTTGTGGTATCTCCTATAAGACCGAGTACCGTTGAATGTACGCCGTCCCACTTGTTTACCTTAACCAGATAATCATTTTTAAGCATGCCTGTAAATTTATTTAACTGTTCATCAGTTGTTGACGGTTTTAAAACTATAATCATTATATTTTATCCTTTCTTTATTCATATTAGGTTTTTATATCATACATTACAATTGTTTTTTTGTGTGGCTACTTATCCGTACTTATTAGATTTTGTCTTTGCATACATTAAAATTAATGATCCGGATTTTAGATATATTTTACTACTAAAAGGCAATGTAATCAATAGCAAATCACTTATTAAATTTTTCGACGGCATCTATAATCTCAAATGCTGTTTTCAACGGCGTGTTTTTGCCCTTCACCGTTATATCTGCGGCGCTCTTATAGAGCGGAAGCCGCTTTTCATAAAGTTCTTGCATAACTCTGTCTTTATCAGGTTTCTGAAGCAGAGGACGGGTTTTGTCATTGCGGAGTCTATATTTAATGGTTTCAAGTTCAACATCAATAAGTACAATTGTATCTTTGCTTTTAAATACATCTGAGTTGCGCTTAAAGGTGAATGCACCGCCGCCCGAAGCAATGATAAGACCGCTCATTTCAGAAAGTTCCCGGCAAGCTTCGTGTTCCATGTTACGAAAACCGTTTTCACCGTGTTTTTCAAATATTTCAGATACGGTCATTCCTGCTTTTTCTTCAATATATGTATCCATATCAACAAATTTTCTTCCTGTTTTGCGTGCAAGGTTTTTTCCCACAGTAGACTTGCCGCAGCCCATAAATCCGCATAAAACTATGTTATTCATTTCTAACGCCCCTTAAAGCCGAAGATTTCAGAAATTTCTTTTAAGTTCGTTGCCGGCATCAACACATAATTTTGTGATATCGGCTGTGTCATAAATGGATCCGTCCCAGTGTTCGTGGGCAACTACAGCCTGCCAAACGAGCATTGACATACCGCCTGCGGCATTAGCGCCGTTTGCCTTTGCCTTTTGAATGAGCAGAGTTTCAAGCGGATTGTAGACTGCATCAAAAACATTTGCACATTTTTTTATAACCGAATCGGTTACAGGCTGATTTTCTGATTTTGGGAACATTCCGATAGGAGTAGCATTTACAAGCAAATCGATATCACCCTGAAGCTCGGTGATTAAACAATATTTTACGTCAGCACCGCTTACAGTGTTTTTGATTTCATTACAAAGATTTTCTGCAATATGTATATCTTCTTTTCTTACTGCAAACAGCAGAGGAAACTTTTTGAGTACAATTTCATAAGCCATTGTGCGTGCGACACCGCCGCATCCCAAAATTACAATTTTTCCGTCAAGCATAATTCCTGCGGCGGCAAGCGCCTTTAAAAATCCGTCGGGGTCGGTTGTGTAACCTGTAGATATACCGCAATTATTTGATACGGTATTTACGCTTCCGTACATTTTGGCTTTGCTGTCAATTTTATCAATAAGCGGTATGATGTTTTGTTTGTGAGGAATAGTAATATTATAGCCGTCAAGCTTTGAGAGTACAGCGTTATACTCGTTATTTAAGTTTTCAGGAGTTATATCAAGCTTTGTATATTCAGCGTCTATGCCGGAAAGCGCAAAAAGTCTGTTATGTATAAAAGGTGACATTGTATGACCGATGGGATGTCCGATTACTGCATATTTTTTAGTTCCCATTATGATTACCTCCAAAAATAATTGTTTTACCTATGCAAATTTAAACTTATAAGAAATTATTTATGCAAAAATTAGAAATTTTTTAAATTTTTTAAAATATATATTGACAAAGCGGTAAATAATCAATAATATAAGTGAAGAGAAGCAAAACAATTTTTGCTTTCATACCATTGTAGCATAAAGTAAGTGCTTTTGTCCATAATTTACTATGGACGCATCATAATTTATTAATTAATGGGAGGAATTTATAATGGTATTAGAAAAAGTAAAGGCAATTCTTGCTGAGCAGTTTGATGTTGAAGAGGATAAAATTACTGCTGACACAGATTTGCAGGAGGATCTCGGCGCAGATTCACTTGATGTTGTAGATTTGCTTATGTCAATTGAAGATGAGTTTGAGGTTGAAGTTCCTGATGAGGAAATTGAAAACATCAAAACAGTTGGCGCTCTTGTTTCTTACATCGAGGCTAATTCCTAATTTTATAGTATATTTTTAATACTCAATAACAAAAAGACCGGGATTCCCGGTCTTTTTTACTTTATATAATGTGTACAGGCGTATTAAAAGCACTGTATTTTACCTTGCCGCAATGTCATTCTGAGAAAACGATGTTCTCAGAATGACAAAACAGTTAAAATGTAATTTATGCGTTTATTTAAGAGTTAAATTGCTGTTGAGTATATCTGCTTCCTGCAAAGCTTTAAGAGTATTTGTAAAACTTTTTGGTATCATGTATCTTTCAAAAACTTCGGAATATATGCCATTGGAAGCTGAGGAAAAGATAGTAGGGATATAATCAGAATTGTAGGTGTTGTCCGCACATAAATCTATTGCACAGACAATATCCGGATAGAGTTCCTTGGCTTCATCGAAAACTTCAGAATTATCATAATAGTCATAATAATCATAATAGTAATAATCTTGTTCGCCGAACTCATGGAGCAGATGATACATAACCTTTTCATAGTCCTTTTCATTTTCCTTGAAATCCTTTATAAAGGCTTTACGTATCTTCTCACACTTATCATAGTCTGAGCGGTCTGTATTATCATTGTATTGCGAAATGACATCACTATAAACAGATAATGTATTTTTCCTTCTGCCGCATACGGAAAAATTAGTTATATCATCATTATTTGCATGGGTCATGCCGCTGTACTTTTCAATGTACTTTTTCTTAGACATGATTTCAGAGCAGTCGTGAATAGGACGAGAGAAATAACCCGAGAAAATACTGCTTTCTTCAAGAATATTTGTTGTATAAACTCTTGTAGTTACAGTTGAGTTATTCATTCTGTATGAAACTCCGTAGAGCGGATGATCGCCGATACTAAAGTTGTCAGAAAGCATATTATACCAAACGCTTTCAAATTTATCACTGGAATTAGAGTATTGATTATTAACAAGTTCTTTGTGCAGCTCAATTATTTCATTTTTAGATTTGTCGTCTGAAAAATCATCAGCCATGTTATGAATTGTCTCTTTAAAGTTTTCGTCGGAATTTATATAAGTATAATTTGAAATATATAATCCCGCGCTTTTGATATTATCTGCATTGGGTATGAATTCATTATAGCCGAAAACATCATAATTGCAAAGTGCCATGCATGTTATGACTGCAATAATAAGACAGCCGAGCGGAACAGAGGTTTTTATCAGCCTTGAAAAGCCTTTGTAGAAAATAAGATGGCATATAATAAAGGCAGGAATACTGCCAAGCAGAAACCCAAAAATAAATCCTAAAAAGCCGTCGCTCAATACATTGAGTGATCCAAAAAGAACACCCAGAAACATTCCGGAAAGGAATGCCACAAGAACTTTTACCAAATGACATGGAAGATAATAAGCAAATGACGACTGCGCCCTTTCGGTTTTTCTTTTCTTAACCAGAAAAGCGGCAGATGCCAGACAGGTTAGTGAGAAAATAATCCAGTAAATAATATTTATTCCGTCATATGCAGCAAGCGGATTAAGTGCATTCATAATGAAATGGTCTCTGAAAACGCCTGAATAAAAGCCGAAGAAAAATCCGCTGATTGTACCTTTAATAAACATAGCGGAAAGGGGATAGGCAATGCATACGGCAATAAACATGATTACCGAGTTGAGGGTTGTGCCGCAGCACACGGAAACAAGCCCGTATGCTGAAATACTGGCAAATGCACCCATGATTATTTTAAGATACATTTGATTTACTTCATTTACTATTGGCTGACCAAAGCATATGGATATTATAGATATAATTCCCAAAAAGAATAAAGTTGGAACCACCGAGAAAATAAAAGCAGACGCTGCTTTGGTAAAATAGAGAGTTATTCGTCCAACAGGCAATGAACCGTATAAATCAGCCTTGCGCTTATTGTGCAGATATGAAAATATTTTTACAGTATAGAAAATTGTAAAAAATGTTGTCATAAGATATATTATTCCTGCCGAGGCATATTGGAAGATCTTAATGGACATGTCGAATTGAGAAATGCTGTCTTCATAAACAAGGGATAAACTATAAAATAAACTGCTTTCGTTAAATCCTGCAACCAGGCAGAGCGTCAGTATAATTGTTGTTGCAACTGATGCAAGTATACCAAATACAGCAAGAGTACCCGAGCATGACTTTAAATCCCACTTAAAAAACGAGAAAGCCTGTTTGAATTTTTCCTTAAATGATACTGTTGATGTCATATCCTGCAGCCCCCATTTCACTTATAAATATTTCTTCAAGAGTAAGCGGCAGAACCGAAAGATAAACGGGATTCAAACTGTTTAGTTTTGGTATAAATTCATCTTCTGCGCCTCTTATTGTAATGTTGAATATGTTTCCGTTACGCCATATGTTAAGTACATCAATGCCGTCGAACAGATTTTGGTCGAGCGGCACATCCGAAAATGCTATCTGAACCTTGCGAAGCCCCAGTTTAATAGCGTCAATTTCACGTTCCATCAGCAGTTTACCCTTATGCATAAGACAAACTCTGTCACACAGGTCTTCAAGCTCCCGTAAGTTGTGTGAAGCAATAATAACCGTCATATCGCGTTCAGCTACATTTTCAATCAGTATTTTTTTGAGAAGCTGGCGCACAACGGGATCCAGTCCGTCAAAAATTTCGTCTAGCAACAGATATTTAGGACATGTAGAAAGAGCAAGAATCAATGCCGCCTGGCGCTGCATGCCTTTTGACATGTTAATTATTTTTTCATCTTTTTTTATCGGAAAAACTGAGCAGTAACGCTCAAATTCTTTTTCGCTCCAATTCGGATAAAGGTCTCTGTAAAGAAATGCAATATTATCAATAGTGCTGTTGTTGTAGAAAAAAGGAAAGTCAGGAATAAAACAGCAGATACCCTTGGCTTTAGGATTATCGAACAGAGATTTTCCGTCGATTATTACTTCACCTTCGTCCGCTTCATAAACTCCCGATAATATTCTGAGAAGTGTTGACTTGCCGCTTCCGTTGCTGCCTACCAGACCTAAAACAGAGCCTGCATTTACAGACAGACTTAAATTGTCAACAGCAACCGTTTTGTCAAATTTTTTTGTAATATTAGTAATTTCAATCAATATTTTTACCCCCTTCATATACTGTGTTAATAATTTTGACAAGCTTTTCCTTTTCAATGTTAAATAAACAAGCGTGTTCTGCGGCGGACTTAAACTCATTAAGAGCGATTATCTTTTGAGCGGAGTCGGCAGAAAGCTTATCGGAGAGGAAGGTTCCTCTGCCGACTGTTGAGTAAATATAACCGTCATTTTCGAGTGTGCGAAAAGCTTTTGCAACAGTATTTGGATTAATCCCGAGCTGAGATGCCATTACTCTTACAGGCGGAAGCCTGTCGCCCGATTTCAGCACCCCCGCAGAGGCAAGTTTGATAACGTTGTTATAAATTTGCTCATAAATCGGAATACGGGATGCAAAGTCAAGCTGGAACATAAATAAACCCCCTTTTTTATAGAAATTGAATGCAAGGTCACGTTGCTTTTAGAAATATAAGATTTAATATTGTATTAATATTATTAGTACACTAATACAATATCATATGTAAAATTTAATGTCAAGGCGAAAGTCGAGAAATGCAATATATTCACTTATGCGTATATAAATAAAATTCGCAAAGTATAAAAATTACCCCGCAGGCAATAATTATTGTAAATGAATGGTTCGGGGGTAATGCTTTGCAATACGGAAAAGTTGAAATATGCGGAGTCAATACATCACAGTTAAAGCTGCTAAAGGAAAGTGAAAAAAGAGAGCTTTTAAAAGTTATAAAGAACGGTACTCCTGCTGAGAGAAAAAAGGCAAGAGACAAGATGATTAACGGCAATCTTCGTTTGGTGCTTTCAGTAATTCAGCGGTTTACAAACAGAGGAGAAAATCCCGACGACTTGTTTCAGGTGGGAGTAATAGGACTCATTAAGGCTATCGATAACTTTGACGCAAGTCTTGATGTCCGTTTCAGTACCTACGGAGTTCCTATGATAATAGGTGAAATACGCCGATATCTTCGTGATAATAATTCAGTCAGAGTATCGCGGTCAATGCGTGATACGGCTTACAGAGCAATGCAGATTAAGGAACAGCTCACAAATAAAAATGACCGAGAGCCTACTGTTGAGGAAATCGCAAAAATAATGGAAGTGCCGAAAGAAACGGTAGTTCTTGCGCTTGAAGCAATAGTTGAGCCGGTGTCATTGTATGAACCTGTGTTCTCCGACGGCAATGATACAATATATGTTATGGATCAAATTGGTGATAACAATGATGATTCCACCTGGCTTGAGGAAATTGCAATAAAAGAGGCGATTGCAAATCTGTCTGACAGGGAAAAGAGGATTTTGTCAATGAGATTTTTTAGAGGAAAGACGCAGATGGAAGTTGCGAGCGAGATCGGTATTTCACAGGCACAGGTCAGCAGGATTGAAAAGGGTGCACTTGATACTATCAAGAAAAATATATAACGCTAAAGCTTGTATGAAATGGAAAAGCACTCAAGTGCAGAAAATTTTTGCCATACCATACTGTGCTATTTTAAAACACTTCAGGTTTATTATAAAGTCTTCTTCACTAAAAAATCTTTTTCAGTTGTGCATATGTGTGTTTGTTAAATTAATTATTGTATAAAAGTATAAAAATATAAAAATGGCAGCAGGTGTTTAAACCTGCTGCCATTTTATTGGGGGTACCGAATAATCTGTGATTTATAATTTATGTGTTTTTGGCGGGTGTAAATGTTTGATGATTGAAGGAATATAAATCAGTCTTTAAATATAATTTTCTGTTATGGTTTTGCAGTCAGACGGAGCAGATAATATTTAAAAAATTATCTGCCGTTAAAGTACAGTGCACACATAAATCCCACTCCTATAAGAGCGCCGATAACCAATCCGATGATAAGATTTACGATAATAATTACTTCCCTTCACAGATAATATAGTAATTGTTATGTCCGTATGAATAAAATAACGCCTTCTAGCGGATGCTACATTAAAATGTAGTGACCACTGTTCATTATACTACATTCTAATGTAGAGTGTCAAGAACATTTTTGAATGTTATTCTCATTATAGAGGTGTTTATAATGAAAAAAAGACCCAGTGAAAACAGTTCAGGCATAGTGTTCAAACTTGCAGATGTAATGAGAAAGAAAGGATATTCCAAAAATATGCTGTGTGTAAACTGCGGATTGCGCTTTGAGACAGTTCAGGGGTATTATAACGGCAGCATAAGCCGTGTTGATTTATATGTACTTGCGGCAATTTGCAGGGAGCTAAGATGTAATGTACAGGATATAATTGAATACAAAGAATCATAAAAATCTTCGTATAAATGTTTTATGCGGAGATAATTAAAATATTTACTTTTACACTTTTGTGTGTTAAAATTTTAATGTGTAAAATTATTGTTCCGCAAGGAGGCGCTGTTTTGAATTCTAAATTAAAAAATGATGCTACTGATTTTTTGTTTAAGGCTATTCTTTCTCTCAAAGACGAAGAGGATTGCTACAGGTTTTTTGAGGATTTATGTACAAGTGCAGAGCTTAAGGCGATGTCACAGAGGCTTGTTGTTGCAAAAATGCTGACCGAGAAAAAGGTTTATACTGAAATAGTTAAAGAAACAGGTGCTTCTACCGCTACAATCAGCAGGGTTAAAAGAGCACTGTTTGACAACGATACCTACGGTTATACACTTGTTTTGAACAAGATGAAGCAAGAGGGGAAATTCTAATGGCAGGCTATTTTTCTTTTGCCAGGTTTTACGATGGTCTTATGGAGGACGCACGCTACGAGGACAGATGCAGGTATCTGCTGGAGCTTGCTGAACGCCATAACCATGATATGGGAATAACACTCGATTTGGCGTGCGGAACAGGAACGCTTACCGAGCTGCTTGCACAAAACGGCGTTGATGTTTTCGGAATTGATGCAAGTGCTGAAATGCTGAGTGAAGCAATACAAAAATCTGCTGAAAAGGGACTTAATATACTTTACTTAAAACAGAAAATGCAGAACATTGATTTATACGGAACTATAAATACATGTATATGTACACTTGACGGTATAAATCATATGACCGATATTAACGATGTTGCAAGAACATTTGACAGAGTCGGACTGTTTATGGATGACGGCGGCTTGTTTGTGTTTGATGCGAACACAGTTTATAAGCATCAGAAAATCCTTGCTGACAATACATTTGTATATGAAAATGAAAATGTGTTTTGTGTTTGGCAGAATACACTGTGCAAAGACAATATTGTAAATGTAGACCTTGACTTTTTTGAAGAGGAAAACGGTGTATATTACCGCTTATGCGAAAGCTTTTGTGAACGGGCGTACTCTGATGAACAAATAAGAAGTATGTTGGCAAAAGCAGGCTTTGAGGTTGAAGGCGTCTACGGTGATCTTTCATTTAACAAGCCGTGCGACACCGAAGAGAGGGTAATTTATGTTGCAAGAATGAAAAAATCACGAAACAGGAAAAGCTGAAAGGAAAATACATAAAATGGATAAGATAATTCGCTGTATAACATCTGACGGTGCAATAATGGCTGCTGCCATAGATGCATCAGATATAGTCTTTACCGCCAAAAAGCTCCATCATCTGTCACGCAGTGCAACTGCCGCATTGGGCAGACTTTTATGTGCGACTTCTATAATGGGCGCAATGCTTAAACAAAAGGATGCAACGATCAACCTTCGTGTAATGGGTGACGGTGAACTTGGACCTGTAATAACCGCAGGTGACAGCAGGGGAAATGTTCGCGGATATGTAGGTAACTGTGATTGTCCTACGGAATATTATTCAAACGGAAAAATTAATGTAGCAAAGGCTGTAGGCAAAAACGGTGTGCTAAATGTTATGCGTGACTACGGCTCAGGAGAACCATATGTCGGTCAGGTGGAGCTTGTAAGCGGTGAAATAGCCGAAGATATTACAAACTATTATGCAACTAGTGAACAGATACCTACCGTATGTGCTCTTGGTGTATTAATCGACAAAGAAGACGGTGAAGTAATGCTTGCAGGAGGTTTGCTGATTCAGCTTCTTCCGGGAGCAGATGACAGTACAATAGACAAGCTTGAAAAAAACATTGAAAAGCTTGATCCTGTTACGACAATGCTTGCAAAAGGTATGAGTATACTTGATATATGCAAAACTGCACTTGAGGGCTTTGAGGTTGAAGTGCTTGATGAGAATCCTGTAAATTATGTCTGTACCTGTTCAAGAGAAAAGCTTGAAAAGTTTTTCTGTTCAATGAGCGATGAAGATATCCGCTCAATGGCAGACGAAAAGGGTGTGGCAATTGCAAACTGTCATTTTTGTAATAAGCGGTATATATTTACAAAAGAAGAACTTGAAAAAATTATTAAAGAAAAAAATTCGTAAATATTGGCTTATAATCGGGGGTATCAGGCGGTTGTAAAAAAAAATTGAAAATTTTTTCAAAAAAGTGTTGACATTTAGACGGTTATGTTGTATTATAATAACCGTCGCCGAGAGATACAGCAAAATCGATAGCGACAAAGGCATGTGGGAGCATAGCTCAGCTGGGAGAGCATCTGCCTTACAAGCAGAGGGTCACAGGTTCGAGCCCTGTTGTTCCCACCACATTTGGCCCGGTAGTTCAGTTGGTTAGAACGCTAGCCTGTCACGCTAGAGGTCGACGGTTCGAGCCCGTTCCGGGTCGCCATTTTTTGCCTCTGTAGCTCAGTCGGTAGAGCAGGGGACTGAAAATCCCCGTGTCGATGGTTCGATTCCGTCCGGAGGCACCAATTAAACGCGGATGTAGCTCATCTGGTAGAGCGCCACCTTGCCAAGGTGGAGGTAGCGGGTTCGAGCCCCGTCATCCGCTCCATTAAGAAAGACACCCAATCGGGTGTCTTTTTTAATTCTGTCAGTCAATACGTTTACAAATATTTTCAATATTTTTTCTCAATGTCTTGCAATCCGAGTATTTTTTCTGTAAAATGTTTGTAGAGCATATTTGGTCCTCCGTTTCTGGTTTCTAAGCAATTCCATTTTAACGGATTTTTTCCAAATATGCTCTACTTTTTTTATTTTTTCTTTTATTTTCTGTAGGCTCTATTTGTTTCTACCCCAACTTTTATTATAGAGTCTTTCATATTCCATATCGGTTACAGGGCAATGCACACAGTCTGTAATAACATCCTGCCTACTCATAATCGGCACCTGTCCGCAGTTCTTTTTCTAAAAACTGTTTTATATACGGATTGTTTTCCTCACTCAATGTAGGCTGAAATGCCGTGTAACGGCATTTCTGATACTGCTCACCATTCAATACAAAGGTATATCCTTTTACACATTTTGGATTACAGTCATCGGGATTGATAAGCCGTTTGCAGACGGACGCTTTTTTTATTTCCTTTTTTACCTTTTCGGGCAGTGTGTCAAGAAAGCTTTGGTATTCCTGTATGTGTTCGGGATAAATGCGGAGCTTCATTCCCGCTTTTCGGGATATGAATGTTGCCAATGTCCTTTTACTGCTTTTTAACACATAAGACACAACATAGCCGCTTTTTTGCAATTTTATATCGCACTTACAGCCATTTGCTGTCAGATATTCGTTGATTTGGCTTACAAAGCTACGGAAACGCTCATCAACTATTTCCATAAAAATATTAAATTTCTCGTCCATAAGTCCCTCTGTTATGCCTTTTTCTTTGCTACGGGTATCCATACCTCATATTGTGCGTTCTGTGGGTCTGGATTTAAATAAACTTCAATATCGGGGGCGTTGGCATATTCATATCCAGAGGTTGGAAGCCACTCCGTTATAATCTGTTGCTCCAATTCCTGTATTGACTGATTTGTACCCGTACCGGAAAAAATTGCCCAAGTAGACGCAGGTACGGTATATTCTTCAAACTCGTCACTTGCTTTTGTACTGGAAACGGCAATAAAATATTTCCATTGTTCCTCGTCATTGCAGGCGCTCACGCCCAAAAGTCCCATTGGCGGCGTATCCATCATTCCTGCCAATTTCTGTATTGTTCCATTTACAGCGGCATTCTGCCACATCTTTGGCACAACCATAAAATTATTTTCAATTTCCTTATCAAGCGGTGCAGATACGCCAATGATGTGGAATGCTTCTTTTGTCTCAATTCTATAATTCATTTCTGTTGCTCCTTTTACAGCCATTCTAAACACAATGGGGGAAAAAGATTTCACGGATACGCCTTCGCCTTTCACGGACGATGGGGCTATGCTGTGAAAAGACTGGAACGCCCTGTTAAATGCAGTCGGAGAACGATAACCGTATTTCTCTGCAATATCAATAATCCGTTCATCCCCACCCTGCAAGTCTACCGCGGCTAAAGACATTTTTCTTCTTCGGATATACTCTGCCAGAGTGATGCCGGCCATATAAGTAAACATCCTTTGGTAGTGATAGGTGGAGCAGCAGGCAATCCGCCCAAGCTGTTCATAGTCAATCTCGCCTGTCAAATGTTCCTCAATATAATTTATGCTTTGGTTTAATCTGTAGACCCATTCCATGAAATACCTCCTTGTCCGCACATATTGTGTTTTGTGGACTTGATTTGCATTTATCATTATAATGCTTATTCTTGAATTTTTCCTCTCTATCCTTGCACAAAAAAGAGAGGCGGGTATTCAATAATTGATATTTGCTTTTCTGGCTTGGCTGCATAAGTTACGAGTGGACAGAGTGTAGCGTTTTCCGTCCTTGATAAAATGTGTTCCGCACTGCCGAAACTCAAAATGTACTTTGCGGGCGATACATTGCTCCCGTATGTCAAGCACCCATGCGTAATCAAGCGGTCTTGCGTTTCTGTCTGATTCGCCGCCGACTACCACCAATTCAACATTATCAAGATAGGCGGTAAGGTTTATCTCCTCAATCAATGGCTGACAGATAATATTTTTATGTTTTATAGGAAGTTCATTGAAAATGGAAAGCCTGTAATCAGCTCGATCTTGATTTTCCACCGTACAGCCAACTGTAACATTATCATATCCGTCATTCCAGTCCTCTGGGATACAATCCATAAACCGTTCAATACGCTTTGTCAAAAACAGAAAGTGCAGGTCTGAACGTTCCCGTATCATTTGCCAGCATTCAGAACGCCATTCATCGGCATCCTCAATCAGAAAATCTGTGGAGAAGCATAGATATACGGTTTGTCCCGATTTTATTTTGTATGCTCCCGATTTATTTTTGGCGATAGGGGCGTAGAAGTTATCTGTCTTTACAATATTGTTCGTATCAATCTTACGCTTGAAATCTCCCTTATGGATGTAACAATACCTGCATCCCTCGCTATGTCTGCGGCAGCCACGCCACGGATTCCACATTGCCATATCATTTTCTCCTGTTTTGCTATTCACAGCCGTCTTGATTTTCTCTTCCGTTTCCTTGTCCTCTTTTGTAATTGTTGCCATAGCCATGGTGTCCGTTTCCCTGCTGGCTGTATGATGAAGTTGTATTATCATTGTCATCTGAAAGACGATCAATTAATTCCCTGATTTCTCTCATCGTCATATTTTGTACTATTTCAGGAGTAATATTCGGATCGAGGATCTGCACTTCTAAAAAGGCTCGGTATTTTCCGTATGAAAGTCCCGTTTCGTGTGCTGCAGCAACCTCTTCTGACGGCGTGAAATAACAATATGTATTTCTTTGTTTTGCCGTACAAGTTTTAACTTCTGAAAGTATCTTGGCAGATTGCAGTCCATCCGTGCCGGTGACCGTAATTGTCATGATTTCGTTATCTGACAGCAATGTTACAATTTTATCGTTATTTAATATTTGTTTAATTGCATCCGTGTAATTTTGAAATTTTATATTAAGTGATTTTGAAAGTTCCTGCCCATCCTCGTTAAAGTTATTTACAGAAATTACCTGACCAAATTGATTAATACCCAATTCTATTGAAGGGTTTACGTCAATGCTGATTTCAGCTGTTGGGGTAAGATAAAACCAGACTCCTCCAAACAGTATGAGCAGCAGGCAAACACATGATGCAGCATAAACCCAATATTGCAGTTTTTCTGTTTTCACTCGGGTATATCCCTGTGTTTTCTTTGCAACAAATACTCCGGTATTATTCTTTAATTCATCTTCCGCCTGTATTTGGCTGAAGACTTGTTTCAGTTTATTATTCATATCCATATTCATTACCTCCCAGCTTTTCCCTTAGCATTTGTCTGGAACGAGTCAGGATTGTATAAATTGTATTTACATTTTTCCCCAAAATACGGCTTATCTGCGGAGCGGTATAATCTTCAAAATAATGCAGATATACGACATCTCTATACTTCTGGGGTAGCGAAAAGACAGCCTCCAAAACCTCTCTGTAATCTGTGGGCAGCTCTGTCGGACATTCCATTATGTCATCCAATGATATAGTACGGCTTCGAAAAAAGCTTTTCAATAAATCTTTGCAAGCATTAATTGTAACTCGTATAAACCATGCTTTTTCATGTTCATCATTTTCAAAGGAAACGGAGCTAAGGACATATTTCAAAAAAACCGTTTGAAATATGTCCTCGGTATCAGCATAATTTTTTAAATGTATCATGCAAAGCCGCCGAACGGTATCGGAATACTTATCGATTGCCCTGTTAACCTCTTGTTCGTTCCGCATAATAATTCCTTTTTATTTGCAGTGTCTGCTTCGTAAGCCGCATCCGTTATGCACGCCGCGTCCCTGTCCGTTTTTGCCGGATTGGTTGTCTGCATAATTATCGCATATGCCGTCGTCGTCTGCGTCAACAAAATTATTACCGCATTTGTTCTGCACGCCGCATCCCTGTCCGTTTTTGCCGGATTGATTGTCTGCATAATTATCGCATACACCGTCGTCGTCTGCGTCAACAAAATTATTACCGCATTTGTTCTGTATGCCGCAGCCTTGTCCGTTTTTGCCGGATTGGTTGTCTGCATAATTATCGCATGCACCGTCATTGTCTGCATCAACGAATTTTTTTATGTCATCTTTTAAACAGCTTTTGCGGTATGTGTTACTCTCAGTGCAAATATCATCTTCGTTTGTATCAACAGAGGTGCATTTGCTGTCAGCAGTATCACAGATATTTTCACCGTCTGAATCGGCATAATTGTAATTGGCTCCGGAGCCGGATGCGAATGCACTTGTTGTTCCGGCTGATAATGCAATAATTATTGCCATAATTCCTAAAAAAGTTTTTCTCATAAATATTCCTCCGTTATTATGATAGCTTTATTTGACTTCATCTATAATACGATTGATAAAGAAGAATCCATTCAAAAAATAAGAAAACTATAATTTTTTTGTATAAATAAAATATTGAAATTATGTGAAAACTTTGATGCATTGACAAAACTGATTTCATTTTATTGTATCAATATGCATATGTCTTTTTTTATTTGGCATATTATCTTCTCTTTGCAAGCTAAGACGTTCAAAAACAACTGTATACAAATAATATGGATATACTTATTAAAGTATATCAAACGTCAGATTATTATGCAACTGCTAAGATTTTAATTGAAAATTATTATCCATAAGCGGCTATGGTGCGTAATTATAGATGTTCAAATTTTGATTTAAAGCTTTACAGAGAAATAAATGAGGCAAGTGCTGAAAATTACAGCAGATGAATACAATATTTATCAAAAGCAATGGTTGGTGTTTTTAATTTTATAAAAAATTATATTTTGCAGTAATAAATTTTTGTTTTTAGAATATTATTATAGTACAGTAATTTTAAATTACATAAAAAAATTAACATTTTCTCTTGACACGGCAGGTGATAAATGATATAATATAACTCGCATTGATGAAAAGCAAACGGCGACATAGCCAAGTGGTAAGGCACGAGTCTGCAAAACTCTGATTCCCCAGTTCAAATCTGGGTGTCGCCTCCAACGAAAAAGCACTTCTTAAGGGAAGTGCTTTTTCATCTAACAAATGTGGGAGCATAGCTCAGCTGGGAGAGCATCTGCCTTACAAGCAGAGGGTCACAGGTTCGAGCCCTGTTGTTCCCACCATATGCGGATGTAGCTCATCTGGTAGAGCGCCACCTTGCCAAGGTGGAGGTAGCGGGTTCGAGCCCCGTCATCCGCTCCAGCACTCACTGTTTTGTTTTTAAAGCAACAGTGAGTTTTTTTATATTTGTTCAAATAGCTTGTTGGTTTAAGAGAAATTGATTTTGTGTTTCTAAAGTAAACCCGGGGTTTGGAGGAATAACAGTGATCGGAAAGCAGAAGAAAAAGATATGGGCACGATAGCTAATTTGGCAGTTTTGATGTGGAGCAGTCATTCTGTTGATGATTTAAAATATATTTCTCAGAACTTTTTTTCAAAGGTAATACTCAATTTTTTTAAAAATATGAGAATAATATTCCTGTCGGTTTTGCATACTGTCAGTCAAGACATGATTATGTAGAAGGAACCAATACAACCCCTGTCGGTTATCTGGAAGGAATTTTCGTTAGGGAGAATTGCCGAAATAAAGGGTATGCCGGCGAGTTATTGACAGAATGCGAAAAATGGGCAAAGAACATGGGCTGCAAAGAATTTGCCAGTGATTGTGAGATAGAAAATGACAGCAGTTTACGATTTCATAAAGCTATGAATTTTACAGAAGCTAACAGAATTATCTGTTTTACGAAAAAATTGTGATTTCGGATTTTTTTACTGTAAAACTTTTGATTTGTTATTTAATTGCAGTAACGGGAGACTGGTATGAAAAAAACTTTAATCGTTGTTGATATGCAGAATGATTTTATAGACGGAAGTCTCGGCACAGATGAGGCACGGGCAATAGTAGGTAATGTAAAAAAAAAGATTGAACTATATAGGTCCGTTGGAGATGAGGTTATCTTTACAAGGGATACTCATGATGAAAATTATCTTAATACATCTGAAGGTAAGAAATTGCCGGTTAAGCACTGCGTAAAGGGTACAAAGGGATGGCAGATTGCCGACGGACTTGTATTCGATGGTGCAATATTTGTAGACAAACCGACATTTGGCTGGATTCATTGGAATGATATGAGCTTTGAGAAAATTGAAATAGTGGGGTTGTGCACTGATATTTGTGTTGTTTCAAATGCTCTTATTTTAAAAGCTCAGTTTCCGGATGCTGAGATTATTGTTGATTCAGGCTGCTGTGCAGGTGTAACCCCTGAAACACACAGGGCAGCACTTGATACTATGAGAATGTGTCAAATTGATATAGTTTAGCGGGTTTAAAGGATATATGTCTGTCTGCACAAAAATGTTCACATTTTCACATCTCTGCATAATATGGTGTTATATTGTATTCTGTAGGGAGCGTGTCAGTATGAATAAAAATGAGCAATATGTTGTACAGTCTCTGGAATTGCACTTGTTTTTTGCAAGAATTATGAAAGAGCATTCATTCTTTTTAAAAGCAGGATTTACTCCTGTTGATGAATCCTTTGCAAAAGAAGCAGAGTTTTATAAAAATGAATTTGAAAAACTTTTGAGCTGCGCCGTATCGTGCAGTAACAAAATTATTTCCTGTAATACATTGGATTCCGGAGAACTCTTTACTGAGTTTACTCCGCTTGCAGAGATTAAGACAGAACGTTTTACAGGCATATCTATATGCAAGTCTATAACTGTCAATGAACAGCGGCTGTGTTGTTCATCGCAAAGACAGATTGATCGTAAGCTTTTTCAAAAAGTGCATGGCTTTAACCAAATGGCACTGCGCCTGCTTGGAGGTTTAATCTCACTCAAAGAGAGAATATTGGACAGAGTACTTAAATGTCAGATGTTTACCTTAAATTATCCGCTGTTAATTGAGCATATTATACGGGAAGCAAAGCTTTATCAGAATCATGTGCGTTGTCTTGAAACAAAAGGTCATATGGACGTGCAGACAGAGCGGCAAATTGAACAATTCTGGAACCGAATTATGATGGAACACGCCCTTTTTATTCGTGGATTGCTTGATCCGTCAGAAAATGAATTAATAGATACAGCGGACGAATTTGCAAAAGATTATCAGCGTTTGCTGCAAAAATGCTGTGAAGCACAAGACCGGGCGTTCGCAGAGACAAGGTCGGATGTACTTGCTGAAACAGCAAAATTCAGAGACTTTAAAGCCGCGGGAGCAAAGGGAATTCAAGATTGTAAAATCAGGTCAATTATTTTGCCTTTGCTGGCTGACCATGTATTGCGTGAAGCAAATCATTATATAAGATTATTAAAACACTGTTAAGCAAATAATAAAAACAGGGTACAGTAAATGATTACTGCGCCCTGTTTTTATATGTATTATAACTAAAATTCTGCTGTGGGGGGTATACCGGAAATATCACAGGCTGTTACATTTTAATAATGCCGAATTGTGCAAGTGTATATGAAATAAGTATTATCAGCAGGCATATTGGTGCAACATACTTTATCATTACATTAAAGAGCTTTTCCCTTTCAAATTTTTCACCGTTTCGGGTAATTTCTTTTGTAAGAGTCTTTGGCTTGATGACCCAGCCAACCAAAATGCAGGTGCATAAGGCTACTATCGGCATGAGAACACTGTTGCTTACATAGTCAAAGAATGTGAGAAAATCCATTCCTAAAATTTTAATATTTGCCCACAGTCCGTTGCCTAAGGAGGAGGGAATTCCCATCAACAGACATATGCCGATAACAATAACGCATGAAAGCTTTCTGCCGATTTTAAACTTATCCATCAGCGAAGATACTATTGCTTCCATAACGGAGATTGCACTTGTTATTGCAGCAAAGAATACAAGTATGAAGAACAGCAAAGCTATTATGTTGCCGGCAGGCATCTTTTCAAAAACCTTTGGCAGTGTCATAAACATAAGTCCGGGTCCGCCTGTTGAAAGTCCTGCCTCACCGCTGAATACATATACGGCAGGTACTACCATTAAGCCTGCAAGCAAAGCTACGGAGGTGTCGAAAATCTCAATCTGGTTAACAGATTTTGTAAGATTAACTTCTTTTTTTGTATATGAGCCGTAGGTTATCATAATTCCCATAGCTATACTCATTGAAAAGAACAGTTGACCTAACGCTGCAGCAACTGTAAGAATCGAAAATTTGCTGAAATCAGGTACCAGATAGTAAGCAACGCCTTCAAGCGAATTTGGCAATGTCAGTGTATATACGGAAATACCAATTGTAAGCAGCAAAAGCATCGGCATAAGCAGCTTGCTGATTTTTTCAATTCCCTTTTCTACACCCAGCATAATTACAAAAGCGCTGATAATCATAAATATAAGGAAGAATATAAGCGGGGATATCGGATCGCCGATGAAGTCGGAAAAATAACTGTCCTGAGCAGCAGGATGAACAAGTCCCTGTGCGTAAATTGTAACATACTTTGTTACCCATCCGCCTATTACACAGTAATAGGGAATAATAATAATTGGTACAAGAGTAGCAAGATAGCCTAAAAATTTAAATTTTTTATTTAGCTTTTCATATGCAAGTATCGGGCTTAACCCGGTTTTACGTCCGATAGCAATTTCAGCGGAAAGCAGTGCAAATCCAAAAGTTACGGCCAGTATTAAGTAAACCAAAATAAATATTCCGCCGCCGTACTGCGCGGCAAGATAGGGGAAACGCCAAAGGTTGCCCAGACCTACGGCACTGCTTGCTGCAGCTAATACAAAGCCCAGACCACCGGAAAAGTTACCTCTTTTCTTCTCCATAAACATACCTCATTTTTAAAATAATAATTTGTATAATTGTAACACAAATTATCAAAAGAGGCAAGTAATAGTTATTAAAATGTATTCTTTATATTTCCATTTGCAGGATTTTCGAGAACCTTTCCATCCGGCGTGAACCGTGATCCGTGGCAGGGGCAGTCCCAAGAGTGTTCCGATTTGTTCCATTTAAGAGCACAACCAAGATGAGGACATCTTTTGGATGAGATTGTCAGGAGATTTTTTGTTGCTTCAAGGCCGTTTATCATAAGCTGAGGTTTTATAATATTTCTTGACGGATTAAAGATATCTGCATATTCATTTTTTTTGCCCAATATCGTGTCCGAGATAATCATTGCGGCTGTCATCGAACCTGTCATTCCCCACTTGTTGAATCCGCTTTCGACATAGAAGTCCGGGGTATTTTTTGAATATTGTCCGATATACGGTATGCTGTCAAGACTCATGCAGTCCTGCGCCGCCCATGAAAATTTTTCGGCAGATTCGGGATATATACTGTGGGCAAATGAACGCAGCTCCTGCCAGCTGCCGCATTTTTTACCTGTACGGCTGCCGGCACCGCCAATCAGTAGAAAATCTTTATAGTTTCTGAAAGACATTCCCTTTTTGTTTTCATCAACATACATTCCGTCAACATTCTGTGCATTTTTTATAGCAATAACATAAGAACGGTGCTGATAAAGCTTGAGAAAATAGCTTCCGTGTTTGTTGATAAACGGAAAGTGAGTTGCTGTAATTACTTTTTTGGCATATATCCTTCCGTTTTTGGTAACTGCGGTAGTGCCGATCATCTCGCGGACAAATGTATTTTCAAAAATGTTGAGTCCGTTGGCTATAAATTTAATAAATTTAAGAGGATTAAACTGTGCCTGATTTGGTACTTTGACTGCACCGACTGTTTTAACAGGTATTGAAGGATAATCACAAATTTCAGCACTGCATCCTATTTCATTAAGAATTTTTAATTCGTTTTCCAGTTTGTTTCGGTTGTCGACTGAATAGACATAGTTGTCTTTTACTTCGTAATCACAATTTGTATTGCTGCACAGTTTAGCCAATTTGTCAAACGCCGCTTTATTTGCTTCAAAATATTTTTTGGCGGCTTCAGCACCGCTGCTTTTATAAATTTTTTGATAAATCAAACCATGCTGATATGTTATTTTTGCCGTAGTGTTTTGTGTTGTGCCGGAACAGATTTTATTTTTTTCAACAAGAATATACTTTACTCCGTTTTGATGCAGCAAAAATGCAGTGAGTATACCTGCAAGTCCGCCTCCTATGATTAATACATCTGTATGAATGTCACCTTTTAATTTTGGAAAACCGGGAAGGTCAACTGATGAGTTCCACACTGATTCCATAACTTCCTCCTGCTGTAAAACGCCATTTGAAAAGTTCCCAAATGGCGCTTTGAATTTTTATAAATCCTGCAAATCTGCCGCAGTTATATCGTTTTCAAGATTATCTCTTGCAAGATCATTGTCTATTTCGGCATAAACAGGCGATATAGGTCTGTCTTTTGAAAACGGGACAGTATGGTAAACCTTTTGTGCAGGCGGCTGAGTTCCGGCAATTATCGGATTTGCCTTTTCATTTCCATGCTTTGCTTTTCCCTGGATTTCCGGTACCGCAGCTGCTTCATTGCGCGGCTGAGTGTGGGTGCGGCTGATGCGCTTCATTCCCTTTTTTGACATAAAATCACCTCTTGTTTATTATGCGAAAAAAGGAAAGATTATATTCATACTTGGTTTAATATAAGCTTTATTACGACAAAATAAGGTATCCGCAAAACGAAAGCCGGCTGTTTAATAAAATCATTAAACAGCCGGCAAAAGTATATATTATGTTAATTTAAATTTTTCGTTTTAAAAAATTATTCTACTGCATCAATAAATGGCAAATCGTCCGGATCGGAAGCGATGCTTGTAGTAATTATGTCTTCGCTTTCAAAGTTGATAATTTCCATTTCTGCTCTTTCATATTTTTCCATAAATATTCTCCTTTCCTGTATTTTATACAGCGTAGTTTTTAGCTTCTGAGTAGTAGTGGTAAAGTGCTTTTACAGAAGCCTTGACACTGTCAGAAATACTGTCTGAATTAATTGCAGAGTTAACATAGCTTAAAACACTGTAATCAAGAGTAAGTCCGTCGACTTTAACCTGATAGTTAACGTCAAGGTTTTTGGCATTTACACCTGCAATATCAATACGATAATATCTGCCGTCCTTAACGGGAACTACAGTTTGTCCGTTAACAGTAAATGTTAAATCTTCTGCGTTAATGCCGTCAGCAATGGCAAAGTAATGTCTTATTACAGTTTCGGTTTTAAGTGAAATAAGTGAGCCTGAGTATTTTACTTTTTCGGAAGTGCCCGAAACAGCGTATTTATACTCTGAAAGGTCGGGAATTTCAGCAAGTGTTTTTTCTTCATCAGTAAGCGCTGAGTTAGTATTGCTTGAAGCAACATCCAGCAAAGCTATTTCTGAGTAAGCACCATAGTTGAGCATTGCCTTTACAATGTTTACAGCTTTTGCATATTCTTCATTTGAAGAGGCATTTGCAAGAATATATTCTGCATACTTTTGTACACTGTAATCCTCGGAAATGCAAATTTCAAATCCGTTTATAACAAAATATGTTTTTATCTCTGTACCCATTTTTGAAGCTGAAACAGGACAGGTGAACAGGTATTTGCCGCTTTCTAATAAATTTGCGTCATCCGGTCCTAATTCCGCAATTACTGTTTTGTCACCGTAACAGAATTTAATTACCGGATTTTTGTCTATGATGGAGTCGTTAACATTTATATAATAATTAAGACCGATGTTTCCCGAAAGGCTCACGCTGTATCCGTAAATTTCAGGAATAGAAATAAATTCGTTACGACTGGGAGTTGCATATCGATATGCTGTGGAACCCATTTTACCATAAATTGTGGTTGTTTTTGGAAATACACTGTCTCCGTAAAATTTAACAGAATCATTAAGGATAACTGCGTTTTTCAAGGAATCACAAACCACAAATACATCGTAACCAATTGATTTTACATTTTTGGGAATTACGACAGATTTTAAGGATGTACATCTTCTAAAAGCAGAATTTCCGATAGATGTAATCTTATCTGTAATCGTAATATCTTTTAAAGAAATGCAGCCATCAAACAAATTGGCTTTGATTTCTGTTATGTTTTCCGAAAGAACAATGCTCTCCAATGATGTACAGCCACTAAAAACAGAACTGCCCATTGATGTTACGCTGTTGGGGATTACAACATTCCTTAATGATGTACAAATCTCAAAAGCTCCTCTGCCAATGGATACCACACCGTCAGGGATTATAATATTATCCAAGGCTGTGCAACGGAAAAACAGACTATCTTCAATAGATGTTATTGAGGTGGGAAGAACAACTTTTTTTAATCCCTGACATGCGTAAAAGGCATAGTTTTCAATAGACGTTACACTGTCAGGAATATCTATATTTACAAGTTTATCATTATATGAAAAAGCATATGCAGCAATAGTATCTACTGTTTCAGGAACACTATAATTCTCGTTTGGCTTATTAGTCGGATAACAAATAAGCTTTGTTTTTTCTTTGTTAAAAAGAACACCGTCAATGCTTGAATAATTCTGGTTTTCCTCACTTACATTTATGCTTTCAAAACACTTTGACTCCAGAGGATTATTATATGGGTTAGCTATAGCGTTTAAATCAGTTACACTTGCGGAAATATTAATGCTCTTTATATTAGGGCAATTTGTAAAAGTATTACTGCCTAAACCTGTTACACCCTCTTCAATTACAACATCCTTAATCAACTCGTTCCATCCGTTGGATATCCACGGAGTAATTTGAGAATATGAATTAAAATAATACATTTCTCCGGTTCCTCCGATTGTGAGCAAACCGGTTGTCTCGTCAAAAGTATAGTGTACGTTATATCCGCACAATCCCTGTACTTTTCCGTTAATACTTAACCAGTTTTCAACAGCAAAGTTATATGCAGGTGTACCTTCCACGGCGTAAATCATATAACCCTTTTCACTGCTCGGCAAAAGGTTTCTATTAATTTCTTCAAGGGATGCGGGCAATTTAATTTCCTCAAGGTTTTTGGAATAGTTTAGCGATCCGGAACCAATACCGGTAACTCCCTCTTCAATGACAATTTTTTTAATTGATTTTGAATAGCCAAAGAAAGGTACGTCAGAAACACTTCCCCAATTCGTTACGTTAAAATCATATATTTTTCCAGTGCCGCTTATTACAAGTGTTCCTGTTTCTCCGTCAAAATCAAAATAAACATTGTCTCCGCATTTTCCGCTGGTTTTAATATATGTTCCGTTTGATTCAAAGCTTACGGGGTTATTTTCAGCATAGTAATAAGCAGTTCCGCCTATTGAGCCGCGTAAAACAGTACCGCGATAATCTCTGCTAAATGCATTATCGCCAATATAACCTACACTGTCCGGAATTTCAATCTTGAAAAATGAATGACAGTAAGCAAATGCATAATCACCTATATGTATGAGTCCCTCAGGTAAAGAAAAGTCAGACAAGGATTCACATCTATAAAATGCATAACTTCCTATGGATTCTACCGACAACGGAATATCTATTGTTGTTAAGGACTCACAGTATTCAAACATTGAGGAACTTATACTTTTTAGGTCTTTAGGGAGTACAACCTTACAAAGATTAGTACAGTTTCCGAATACACCTGACTCAATTTCTGTTACTGAATCAGGAATAATAACTTCTTGGAATAATATACAGCCGTTAAAAGCATTATTACCAATATGTTCAAGTCCCTGAGGCAAAGTAACACCCGGCAATGATGAACATCTGCTAAAAGAGCCATATCCTATTGATTTTACCGACGAAGGAATGTCTATTGCTGACAGTGACGTACAGTTATCAAACATTTTATCGCTAATATTTTGTAAGTTTTCAGGTAGTTCAATTATTTGAAGATTAGAACAATCAGAAAATGCAGATTCACTAATTTCAGTTACAGAATCCGGTATATGAATTTCTGATAATTGTGTACAATTTGAAAAAGCGGAAACACCGATATTTTCAAGCCCTTGGGGCAGATTAATGTTTGGCAGTGACTCACATCCGCGGTAAGCACCATTTCCTATTGATTTTACCGTCGAAGGAATACTTTCTGACAATAGTGATGTGCATTCAGTAAACATACTGCCACTTATATGTTGTAAGCTTGCAGGAAGTCTAACATTTTGAAGAGCAGAACAGAAGGAAAATGCAAATTCACCAATTTCCGATACTGAGTTAGGAATATAACAATACTGTTTAGTTCATAATAATTTTTTAAAATCAGATATAAATCGCAAAGAAATCTTATACCGATTCCGTATGTGTAATAGTGCTTGTGTGAATGGGCAATAAAATATAAATAAAAATCCTCATATGAAAAAACTTTTTCGTATTTATTTTCGCTGTGGCTTAACAGTCTTGAACTTATTTTGTTAAAGTATTCTGTCAATTCGGTTTTATAAAAATCTTCAAACAGCATGACATGCAATTCAAAATTGTACACAGGTTTTTTAATGTAGGTATCATGACATCCGTTTCCAAGGCTTTTGGGCTCATATCCGTTAGATTCAAAGTAAGTTTTTACTTTTTCTCTGAACTGCGGATCAAACAAAATATCATTGTCAGACATCTGCCGCAGTCCGGCGCCCGGATATAATGCTTTAATAACGATACCCTTTAGCTGAGTGTACCATATTTTATTTTTTTCCATGAAGTCGGTCAATTTTTTGCGTTCAGCATCAAAAAGTAAATTGTTTCTGACTGCTTTTTCTCTTTCAGTTTTCCATTCAGCCATAAGCTGGGGATTTAACCCTGATGCAGCTGTTTTTTCCAAAGCTGTATATATAAGGGCTGTCATTGAATGTTTTTGGCTCAGATCATAAAGCTTGCTGAGATCGGCTTTATTGAAATTATCAGTATCAGGTACTTTATTATGAAATACGCATGCCGCAAGATAACAAAATTTAAATGCCAGCTCTATATTTTCATTTTGCAAAATTCTCACCCGGTTTTTATTCTTTTGAATATATATTTTGTTTTTAATATTAAGTATCTGATACAAAATAAATCGCACCAAAGGTGAACATATATTTTGTATCGTCTGTCGCTGCAGTAAATCATTTTCCCCTTACGATTTACTGCTTTCAAAACACCGATAATATGGCGGTCTGTAATTCCATATTCCTTGTTAATCCTGTTATCTCCGCAAATTACATAATCATGCGCTCTGACCTTTAAAATCCTGTGCAGTACGTACTGACCGCTGTCACGCTTGTAAAGCGGAACATCATATTTTTTTAATCTGCCTTTTGGTTTTTCAATAATCAAAATGTCTCGTTTTTCATGTATAAACGGAAGCATGCTGTCACCGGAATTTGTGTAAACCAGTCTGCCGTATTTTTCAAGAACTTCCTCAAATGAACTTTTACTCATCCAAAGCTCCGATCCTTTTGAGATTTTCAATCACCATATCGACATCTTTTTCAATTGTACTGCGCACACCATCATAATGCGAGAGCATTTTTTCAATAATTTCTTCCCGTGTAACGTTTGTTTTGAGCTGTTCAATAATAAAAGCGGCAGTTTTATTGCTGCGAACAAGTCCAGAGAAAATATTGCTGTCAACTGCAACCATAATGTGTTCGTTTTCAACGGTTTGCGTTACAAATTCATCTTTTATTTTCATTTTAAATCCTCCGTAATCTTGTTGTAGGCTGTAGTAACAGCGCTGATGTCCATATTACAGCCCAGAGAGTAAACATTAACATTTGTTAAAATATTATCAATAAGTCTGAGGGTCTTTGCAGTTTTTTCTTTATCGCTGCTTTTATAGGCATATTTTAAAAGCAGGGGCAAAGCCTGCTTTCTGCTTATGGATTCAATATGGTTTTCACTGCTCCTGTGAAGAAAACATATTGATTTTAATGGAAGAATTATATTATTCCCAAGGTTATGTTTTCCGTTCCAGGGAGTTCCGCAGGCAAAAACTTTGTTTTGAGATATTTTTAACAGAGGCTTGTCATCATTGACCATTAAAGCCCTGCTGCCGAAATGCTTTCTCCACAGTGCGGTATGTGTTGATTTTCCTGTTCCGCTGTTGGCTGCAAACAAGTATGAATTTCCGTCAACAGCTATGACAGATCCGTGAAATAATAAGGTGTCCCAATTAATCATATATTCAGCGATTTTTCTATATACAGCCAGTGTTTCAAGATATGAATCCGAAAAATATTTTGAATTTGTTTCGGATTTCGTACTGTCAGATTTTTGTCGTTCAAGATTTATATCATTATAATCAACTGTGACAAACAAATCAGGAGTACCGTCAAAAAGATATTCTCTGCATAAGATATGAACCTGATTGAAACAGGAAGAGATTCTTATGTTTTTATTTGCAATTCTGTATGTATTGGTAATCATAAAGTTTCACCTGATGCAATAACACGGGTATTTGTTTTTGCGGCTGTTATTGTATGATTTTTTATTGATTTTACAGACGTAAGTTGTCTTATATCTTCTCATATCACCACATTAGAAGATTCTATAAAGTTGGGTACAATTTGCACCGTTAATCTGCAACAATAATATAGATTTTTGCTTGTTGGGAATAACCCAAACCCTTTATCAAACTTAAATTTATGCAAGAATACTCTTTTCACAAAATAACTTTATTTCATCAACTCTACTTGTGACATCCTCTTTAGATTCAACAGAACATAATCCAAGACTGCCACATGATTTTATTTCAAGATGTCCGTAGAAATGTTCTATGCTGCCAATTATTCTATGACATTCTGGTATATTAGGGCCTGTCCTTAATGCAATTACATAACCGCACTTTCCTTGCGGTATAGTTGCGTGAGGCTCATGAGTATTACACCAAGGAGTGCACCTGTCAATAAAGACTTTGAATTGCCCCGGAATATCAGCCCAATACGACGGTGAAACAGATACAATTCTGTCAGCCCATACATATTGTTCAATTAGTTTCTTTGTATCATCATTTTGAAAACACTCTGCCGTTGTATGACACTGCCTGCAGCCTTTACAGAATTTTATATCGAAATCATCAATGCATACGCACCTTACATTATTATTTATTTTAGTATATGTGCTTACAAGGTTTACTATTTCAGCAGTAGCGCCGTTCTTAACCGGACTACAATTTACAATCAATATATTCATAGCCGCCTCCGCAAATCCCGGTTGCTAATGTCTGTATAATTAAAATTATATCACTCAAGCATACCGTTTATTATTTTTCAATACCACAAAACCAAATACGATTTTTTATAATTCCGTCTGTTGAACCGGTTTTAATTTGCAGGAACAAACGGAAGATCAACTTTATCATCATTTTTTGAAACATGTGATGACGAAGCAGAAGACGGACTGTTGTTTGTTATGTTACCTGAAGTATTGTTTGTATTGGAATTTGATGATGACTGACTGTTGGGGCTTCCATTGCTGTAATTATTGTTATCGGATTTGTTGACAAAAGAGTTATTATCAGAATTTACATCAGGATGGGTAATAATATCCAGGTCTCCTTCATTGGACTCAACATCCCATGTATCAGAAACGGGATTCTTTGTATGTTCGTCACCGGCAGATGTTGTTTCCTCAATAGATGATGCTTCTGTTTTTCCTGAAACAGATGTGCCTATACTGCCGTCGTTTTTAGAAAATATTCCGCAAATCAGGACAGTTGCGATAATAAACGCTGTGATTATAATAACAGCAGATGATATGTAAATGATTTTTTTCTTCATATATTTCTCCAATACTTACTGTGCCGGTATAAATGGAAGATCTACAATATCAGGATCTCTTGTCGGTTGCGTCGGAATTGTCGGCATATCCGACAATCCCACGATAGCGCGCATTATTGCAGTAACATCAGAAATTGTTATTCTGCCGTCGCCGTCCATGTCTGCCAGTGCATTCTGATGATCATTAAGAACTTCAAGGTCAACCAAAGATTTTTGTATATATGTTGCATCTTTAATATCAAGTTTTCCGTCTGAATTAACATCTCCCATAACAGTGCTGCTGTAGGCAGATGCACTGATTAATGAAAAACACATGGTTACGGATACGATTAATACGGCAGCAAAAGCAATTAGTGTTTTAATTTTTTTCACGTTAAGAACCTTTCCTTTCTGTTTTTAAATATAATTACATTATTTTTCGGTTAAATACCATTGCCTTTTATAATATAAAAAAAGGCATGGTTGAGGCATAATATGTATTTAAATATATTTTATCATTTTATTGTGCAAATAGCAATCGGTAAAAGCCATGAATATAACAGAACGCTTAAGTGCATTATTTATAAACAATAATGCTTAAAAGGGTTCGGGCTTTTATACACTGCGGTAAAAAGCAGACCGCAGTGAAAGATTAATATAATGATATATTAGGGACAAGCCGAGAACTTGACATTATTTTAGCTCAATTTCCAAATTGTTTTCCTGTAAAGTAAAAAAAAGCAGGTCGGCACAAAATTTATTATGCCGCCTGCTTTTTGACCTATATAGTTATACTTCTGCAATGTTTGCAGATATATATATTTAAAATATTGTTTTTAATTTGTTTCCTTAATAGTTTTCATTGTTAATTTCAAAATAACTTTGAGGATGAGCACATACGGGACAAACCTCCGGTGCTCCGGTGCCAACTACGATATGACCGCAGTTTCTGCACTCCCATACCTTAACCTCACTCTTTTTAAATACAGCTGAAGTCTCAACATTTTTAAGCAGCGCACGGTAACGTTCCTCATGATGTTTTTCAATTGCTGCTACCATACGGAACTTTTCTGCCAGTTCTGCAAAACCCTCTTCTTCAGCTGTCTTTGCAAAGCCGTCATACATATCAGTCCATTCATAATTTTCGCCCTCTGCTGCAGCAGTAAGATTGGCAGCGGTATTTCCAATGCCTTTCAATTCTTTAAACCACATTTTAGCGTGCTCTTTTTCATTATCAGCTGTTTTTAAAAATAATGCGGCAATCTGTTCGTAACCTTCTTTTTTTGCCACTGATGCAAAATACGTATATTTGTTTCTTGCCTGGGATTCACCGGCAAATGCGGCTTCCAAATTTTTTTCTGTTTTTGTTCCGGCATAAGGGTTTTTGTTCATGATAATATCCTCCGATTCTTTTCTAAATGTTTTCTGTGTATTTAATTAGTCAATATTAAACAACGTTCTATATTCTGCTGTTGTTTAATGCTGATTCAAACCTTTTGTCAATTGGGTTTTGTGATTAATTCTAATATAATTCTGTATCGAATTGATTTTGTAATATATCCGATATTATTTAAAGTATATATTGATTTTATTATATATTAAAAATTTAAAATATTCAAGATACTTTAGATTTTATCAGTACATATTTATTTGCCTGAATACAGCTCAAAACAAAGAGATGTGACCTTGTCACTGAATAAATAAATTTCTTTTTGTATAATATGTACAACAGGAGGAGATTTATTATGCCAAAAAGAAAAGCAAAAGTCAGCATCAGAGAATGTGTAGCATGCGGATGCTGTATCAAGGTTTGTCCCAAAAACGCAATTACTGTTCCGCATGGAATATATGCAAAAGTCAACCATGAATTGTGTGTCGGGTGCGGAAAATGTGCAAAGGAATGTCCGGCAAGTGTTATTACATTGGAGGTGCACAACAGTGAAGAAAAATAAAAAGTGGTATGATTATCTTTGGATATTTTCGCTTACATATCTGATTTTAGGATTTTTTAATATTTTGTTTGCGTGGCTGGGACTGCTTTGTTTCTTTATACCGATAATAATATCGGTAGTAAAGGGCAACAAGGCATATTGCAACAAATATTGCGGCAGAGGACAGCTTTTTTCACTTGTAGGCGGTAAATTTGGTCTTTCAAGAAAAAAAGATATTCCCAAGTGGATGAGGTCAAAATATTTCAGATACGGATTTTTAATATTCTTTTTTGCAATGTTTTTTATAATGCTGTGGAACACTTATTTAGTATTTGCAGGAACAAAAGATTTGAGTCAAACGGTAACGCTGCTCTGGACCTTTAAGCTTCCGTGGCACTGGGCATATCACGGAACATTTTTTTCATACGGAACAGCACAGTTTGCTTTTGGTTTTTACAGTGTTATGCTTACGTCAACTGTTCTGGGTTTTATTACCATGATATTTTTTAAACCACGCTCTTGGTGTGTTTACTGTCCTATGGGAACAATGACACAGCTTATATGCAAGGCCAAAAATGTGACATTGTCACAGAAACAAAAATAAAAACGGAGTATAATGAGAGAAACAAATGAAAGGAAGTAATAAATATGTCAGTTTTAAATGTAAATAAAAATAACTACTATTCCGTGAAAAACAGCAATAGAACGGTTCTTCTTGATTTCTATGCCGACTGGTGCGGTCCGTGCCGTATGGTATCCCCTTTGGTTGATGAAATTGCAGAGGAAAATCCCGAGTATCTTGTAGGTAAAATTAATGTTGACAGCGAAGCGGAGCTGGCACAGGCTTTTGGCATAGCGAGTATTCCGACTCTGGTTGCTATGAAGAACGGCAGGGTTGTCAGCCGCACAACAGGTGCTGTACCAAAGCCGCAAATTCTTGCTATGTTAGAGGGTTGATTTTCGCAGACGATTCTTATCAAGAATTTTTATTCCTTTGCGTGAAACCTCAACGATACCCTCGTTTGCAAAATATTTCAGCATTCTTGATACAACCTCACGGGCTGAGCCGATATAACGGGCAATTTGCCCGTGAGTCATCATTACCGTATCAGAATTTGTTCTTGCAGCTTCATCGCAGAGGAATATGGCAAGACGTTTATCCATGCTCATAAATAGTATTTGCTGCATAACCCACATAACATCAGAAAAACGGCTGACGGCAGTTTCCAACGCAAAGATTTTAATTTTGGGGTTCCGCTCGGAAATTTCTGCGAAAGCCGATCCGCTGATTATATAACATTCACTGTCATCTTCTGCATCTACAAACACGTCAAAAGTTATTGTCTGTAAAACGCAGGAGGCTGACAGCATACAGATGTCCCCTTTATGCAGTCTGTATAAAGTGATGTCTTTTCCTTCTTCTGACATCATGTAAAGGCGCAGACTGCCTGAACGAACCAATATTACACCGGAGCATTCGTTTCCGTTGTGAATATTTGTTCCTTTGGGGTAGGTTAAAGCAAAAGAGTTTTGACAAATGAACTCCCTGTCAGTTTCTGAGATTTCATCCCAAAACGGGAATATTTCCTTGTATTGGGGTTCAAACAATTCTTGTTCCATTATAGAAAGCTCCTTTCAGAAAAGAGGTATAACATATGAAAACGATTATTATAGGCGGTGTTGCCGGAGGTGCGTCTGCGGCAGCAAGACTTCGCAGACTCGATGAGTCAGCAGAAATCATAGTTTTAGAACGCGGAGAATATGTTTCTTTTGCTAATTGCGGTCTGCCGTATTATATCGGCGAAGTAATTACGGACAAAAGGAATCTTACACTGCAAACTCCTGAAAGTTTTAAGGCGAGATTCAATATTGATGTTCGTATAAAAAATGAGGCAATAAAAATCAATAGCGATGCTAAAACAATTATTATAAAAAATCTTGATAAAAATTCTGTCTATGAAGAAAGCTACGATAATCTTATTCTTTCACCGGGAGCTGAGCCAATCAGACCGAATATAGACGGAATAGACGGAAGTAACGTGTTTACGCTCCGTAATATTCCTGATACATTGAATATTAAGGAATATATTGAAAATTCAAATCCGAAATCAGCTGTTGTAATCGGAGGTGGATATATTGGTGTGGAAATGGCTGAAAATCTGAAAGAAGCCGGACTTAATGTTTCCATTGTTGAGTTAGCGGATCATCTTTTGGCACCGCTTGATTTTGATATGGCAGCTGATGTACACCGATATGTTAAAGAAAAGGGAATTAAACTATATCTGAATAACGGAGTAAAAGCGGTTGACGGCAATACGGTGGTTTTGCAAGACGGTGAAATCAGCGCCGATATGGTTATGCTCTCAGTCGGTGTTCGTCCCGAAACAATGTTAGCACAGGAATGCGGAATTAAAACCAATAAAAGGGGAAGTATCATTGTTGACCGGCAGATGAAAACCAGTATTCCAGATATTTACGCTGTGGGCGATGCTGTTGAAGTTGAAGATTTTATTACCAAAGCACCTGCATTTATTCCGCTTGCCGGTCCGGCAAATAAACAGGGACGCATTGCTGCTGATAACATTGCAGGTTTTGCTTCCGAATACAGCGGTACACAAGGCACAGCCGTGCTGAAAATATTTGATATGACTGTCGCTGCAACAGGTGTTAATGAGAAAGCTGCAAAGGCAGCTGGAATTAACTATGACAAAACCTATATTTACTTAGCTTCTCATGCTTCTTATTATCCGGGTGCACACAATATGTCTGTCAAAGCATTATGGGATAAGGATACCTTAAAGATTGTAGGTGTTCAGATAGTCGGATTTGACGGCGTTGATAAGCGTATGGATGTACTTGCCGCTGCGGTTCGATTCGGGGCAAAGATTACCGACCTGACCGGACTCGAATTATGTTATGCGCCGCCTTTCGGAAGCGCAAAGGATCCGGTCAATATGCTGGGATTTGTTGCAGAAAATGTTGTTTCCGGAAAAATAAATCAGTTTTTCTGGCATGATATAGAGAAACTTCCGTCTGACGGAAGTGTGACTCTGCTTGATGTAAGAACAAAGACTGAGGTGCAGTACGGTAAAATAGAAGGATTTATTAACATCCCGTTAGATTCTTTAAGAGAGCATATTTCAGAAATTCCCAAGGACAAACCTGTTTATGTACACTGTCACAGCGGACTGCGCAGTTATATTGCTTGCCGTATTCTTGCAGGCAGCGGTTATGATTGTTTTAACCTTGCAGGAGGGTGGCGCCTTTATGAGTCAGTTATAAACGAGCGAGCGGTTCCTGAATATAGTTGTACAAAATGTAAATAATTTTAATGCCGTATTTGAGTTATAACTCAGATACGGTTTGCTTTTATACTGCAACCCCAATTAATTTCAAATGATTTGTGTTGTTTTAAAAAAGTTACAAATTGTATAAAATGGCTTATTTATGCGATATTTGATAAACATAAAACAAAGGGGAGTAGAATAATCTACCCCCTTTTTGGTGCGGGTGACAGGACTTGAACCTGCACATCGGTTGACACTAGAACCTAAATCTAGCGCGTCTGCCAATTCCGCCACACCCGCAAATATAAAATTTTTACGCAAAGAGAATTATACACAAAAAATCATAATTTGTCAATGATTTTATTTTATAGCTTATCTGAAAAGTGTAAATGAGTTTTAAAAATGAGAGATTTTGAAAAAATAATGCATAATAATAAAGAAATACAGTTGTATTCTGAGAAATTATACTCGGTTTTTCAAAAGCAGTTTTTTAGTGGTTGCAGAAGAATCTTTAAATATGCCATAAAATAAAAAATTTGGCTTAATAAACATATTAATATATTTTTACAGAAATGACAGCGCATTATATGCTGTCATTTCTGATATTAGGTCAAGAATGTTAAATTAATTTATTTTAAACCTCAATTTTGTCAAATACTGATTTATCTACTTCACCGTCAATGATAAGTTCAATGGTTTTCCATTCCTCTATTAAAGTGTTGCTGTTATTATAAATTTTCATACTGACAATGATACCTGTTTCTTTATCAATATCCAACTTTATGCTTTTTTTCATTCCGTTTTCTTTATAAGTTCCTGAAATATGGATAATTTCTCTGCCTTTGTTGTTTGAATCTTTACTATCTATAGTCCATGACTTATAATTATAAAAAGTTGAAAGGACAAAGTACTGCGGAAGATAGTGTTCGTGAGCAGTATTAAGTTCAACAGTGTCAGACCGCTGTAAAAAATATGCTGAAAAATCTTCTGATATTCGTATTCGTTTTGTTATATCAAGATACATAGTTTCATCAATATCTCTATCGGATATAAAGATATTTTCCATCGGCTTGTCAGTAACATTGGTAAGTTCATTTGCAATTGGCTTTTTAATAAGCTCTTTCACTTTTTCTTTTGCTGTGTTTTTGCATAACAATGCCTTTCCGTAAAGTAAATGTTAATTAATGTATCAGATATATTTTAAATAGATTTTTACCCTTAAAATAATCTAAAGCATACTTATTACAATATTTCACATTTTTATATTATAAAAATCAAGTGCCTTCATAAAGAAAGTCGCAATAGTCGATAGTCGGTAAATTAAAAATGTCCGAATAAATTATAAATAAGAAGGTAAAAACAGGCAGCCTGCAAAGGCTGCCTGTGTGCAAAAATCTATTATTCGGTATCTAATGTTACACTTCAATATTTTTAATTGAATTAAATTCATCAATTATTTCTTTTGACGGCTTTTTAGTAAGCAGGGATACAGCTACGTTTACAATAAAAGCAAGAGCAAAACCGAGAACAAGTGAATAAAGTCCCGTAGTACTGTAAAGAGTATTTCCGTTTACAATTGGTATGTAGTCCCAGAAAACGACCGTAAGTGCGCCAACAGCCATACCGCTGATTGCGCCAGCAAGGTTTGAACGTTTCCAGAAGAGAGCAAGAAGTACAACAGGTCCGAACGCTGAGCCAAATCCCGCCCATGCGTCAGAAACAAGACCCATAATGCTCGATTCGGGGTTAAGTGCAATAAAGAATGCAACTGTGGCAATAACCACAACAGCGATTTTGCCGACTCTCAATGCACTTTTTTCACTGGCGTTCTTTCTTATAACCCCTTTATACATATCCTCTGATACGGCAGAAGCAGTTACAAGAAGCTGGCTGTCGGCAGTTGACATAATAGCTGCAAGAATGCCGCACAGGAAAATACCGCCTATAAAAATCAGAATGCCGCTGCCTGAGAACAATTGCTGAATAGTCCTTATAAATACAGTTTCGCTTGTTTTTGCATCAAGCTGTGCGTTAAGGTATCCTCTTGCGGCAAGACCTATCAGGCATGAAGCTGTAAGTGAAATAATAACCCAGGTGATTGCAATTTTTCTTGATTTTTTAATTTCACTGTTGCTTTTTACCGCCATAAATCTTACAAGAATATGGGGCATGCCAAAATATCCCAGGCCCCAAGCAAGATTTGAGATTATGGATACTGCCGAAACAGACGAGCCGTCATCATTTTTTAAGAAATTAAGGAAGTTATCCGGATTGGATACGCCTTTTGCAATAAGTGCCTGAGAAAATCCGCTGTCAAAGGTAAGAATGGCATATGCTAAAATCGGTACTGTGAGAATGGCTATAAGCATAAGCATTCCCTGAATAAAGTCGGTTGTGCATACAGCCTTGAATCCGCCTAAAAATGTGTATATAAGTATAACAACAGCGGCTATGCACAGACCGATTATGTATACGGTATCATAATTTTTGCTGCCTGTGACATTATTTGAGAACAGGGTTGCAAAAAGTTTAGCGCCTGAACTGAAAGCCGAGGCGGTGTAAATTGCAAAGAAAACTGCGATAATTGTTGCAGAAACGATTTTTATAATTCCCTTTTCATCGCGGTAACGGTTTTGGAAAAAACTTGGTATTGTAAGTGAATTTCCTGCCACAATTGTATATTTTCTCAGTCGTGCCGATACAATGTACCAGTTAAGGATTGTTCCGATTAAAAGACCTATTGCAATCCATACTTCGCCTGTGCCTGCAATGTAAACAGCACCGGGAAGTCCCATTAGCAGCCACCCGCTCATATCCGAAGCCTGTGCGGAAAGTGCCGCTGTCCATCCTCCGAGATTACGGCCGCCGAGAAAATAATCCTCGTTGTTTTTTGTGCCCTTGGAACATACAAATCCGATTACGATCATTACAACCATGTAAGCGGCAAAAGCGCACAAAACTATAATGTTGTTTGTGTTCATTTTCTTCCTCCTTAAATGATACCAATCCCAGTTTCATAGGTTTTTGGTATAAAAAATATTTAGGGTATGTTTATAAAATCTCTGTCATTTGTGCATTTCGATATTACCATACAAACCCCGATATCAATTACTTTATTATAGTAGCAAAAATACGTAAAAAAATCAAGAAAAAAGCAATAATGATGTCAAATATTGCAAATCATTTAATTTAAATTGGTTTTGTATTGATTTAGATTTCCAAAAGTAATATAATATACACTGAATATATATGCAGTGAAATATGTAACAGATAATAACAGCAATCACTGTAATTGTTTATTGTTACGGAGAGATATTAATGGATTTTGTGAAGAGAACCTGGGCTGAAATTTCGCTTGATGCAATTGCCCATAATTTTAATGAAATAAAAAGTAAAATAAACAATAAATCGAAAATCTGCTGTGTTATTAAGGCTGACGGTTACGGTCACGGTGCAGCAGAGCTTGCCGGGGAGTATGCAAGGCTCGGTGCGGATTTTTTTGCGGTTTCAAATATTGACGAGGGTATCGAGATTCGTAATGCAGGGTGCAGTCTGCCTATGGTGATTCTCGGATATACTCCCGTAACTGAGGCGGCGAGGCTTTCACAGTATAATATTTCTCAGGCTGTTTTTTGCCTTGATTATGCAAAGGAATTGTCACAGGAGTGTATAAGACAAAACTGCCGCTGCAAAATTCATATAAAAATTGATACGGGAATGAGCAGAATAGGTTTTATGTGTCAGAAGTTTCCAAGGGATAATTATTCTATTGAGGAAATAAAGGGAGCAGCAGGTCTGACAAATCTTGATCTTGAAGGTTTGTTTACGCATTTTTGTGTTTCTGATGAGGGCATTGACGGCAGAAAGTTTACTGAAAAACAGTATGAAAATTTTAAATACGTTTGTAATATTCTCAAGAATTCAGGGCTGAAAATTGATTATGTTCATTGTGCCAACAGCGGCGCCATTGAGGATTATCCTGATACATACGGTGATATGGTGCGTGCAGGAATTATTCTTTACGGGCTTTCGCCCTCTTCAAAACTGTCGGGTAAGCTGGACTTGATTCCTGCGATGACGCTTAAAACCTCGGTTGCTTATGTAAAGGAACTTAAAGCAGGTGCTTCAGTTTCATACGGCAGAACATTCACGGCTGAAAAAGATATGAAAATTGCAACTGTTCCCATAGGTTATGCAGACGGATATATAAGGCAGAATATAAATAACGGTTATATGATAGTAAACGGAAAAAAAGCAAAAATTGTGGGAAGAATATGTATGGATCAAACCATGCTTGATGTTACCGGTATTGAAGATGTAAAAATCGGGGACGAAGTTACTGTGTTTGGCACGGGCAAAAACGGCGAGCCTACCGCTGATACAATTGCCCAAAATACCGGTACAATAAATTATGAGGTAGTATGTATAGTTGGAAAACGTGTGCCAAGAATTTATTATAAAAACGGAATTATGACGGAAGTGATGTATAAATTATGAGATTACTCGTTGTTGACGGAAACAGTATTGTAAACCGCGCGTTTTACGGTATAAGACCGCTTACTACAAAAGACGGTCAGTTTACCAATGCTATTTACGGCTTTTTAACTATGCTTCATAAAATTGAAAGCGAAGAAGACCCTGATGCAGTAGCAATTGCTTTTGATTTGAAAACACCTACATTCAGACATAAGGCATACTCGGGGTATAAAGCTGCAAGAAAAGGAATGCCCGACGAACTTGCCTCTCAAATGGCGCCCCTTAAGGAACTGCTGGGTTTGCTCGGCTATAAAATTGTTACCTGCGAAGGCTATGAAGCTGATGATATACTCGGAACACTTGCGAGAGCCTGTGAAACAGGTCTAAATGAATGTGTAATTGCAACGGGTGACCGTGACAGTCTGCAGCTAGTGTCTGATAAAACAAGCGTTCATCTTTGCACCAATAAGCAGGATATTGTGTACACTCCTCAAAAAATCATGGAGGACTACGGAGTAACGCCGTCCGAGCTTATTGAAATCAAGGCTATTCAGGGAGACAGCTCCGACAATATTCCGGGTGTAGCGGGGATAGGTCCAAAGGGGGCAGGCGAGCTTATTCAAAAATATCATTCCGTGCAGTATATTTATGACCATATTAACGAGCTTGAAATTAAAGATGGTATAAGGAAAAAATTAATTAATTCAAAGGAAAATGCATTTATGAGCCGTATGCTCGGCGAAATTTCATGTTCTGCTCCTGTTGATACTAACATTGAGAGCTATAAAGTTGAAATGAAAGATGCCGCTGCCTGCTCAAAATATATGGCAAGTCTGGAATTGTTTTCATTAATAGATAAATACAACATTAAAAATGTTTTGAACACAGCAGAGACAAAAAACGAGTCAAAAGAAATTATTGTAGAAAACAATACAGATGATAATACTATTTTAAAAAATGCAGAAAAGGCAGATAAACTTTATCTTAAATTTGATATTAACGAAGATAGTTTGATTTCTTTTGCAATACTGTGCGGCGGCAAAGTTTTTATAAGCAGAAGCAAAAAAGTCTTTGATTTTATATTACAGGAAGAAAACATTAAAAAATATACAAGTAACTGTAAAACGCTATTTGCTTATGCCGATAAAAACGGTTTTGATGTAAAATCGCTTGCATTTGATACGGAGCTTGCCGCATATTTGATTGAACCGTCCTCAAAGGATTATTCAGATGAAAATCTCTGTGCGTCGTATGGAATAGATTTGCCGTGCACGGAAAATGAAGAATTTAAAAAATATCTGTCTTTTGGCGTTTATGACAAACTTTGTGAAAAGCTTATGTCAAAAATTAAAGCACACAATCAGGAAAAGCTGCTCTCGGATATTGAAATCCCGCTTGCGAATGTGCTTGCAAAAATGGAAAATATCGGATTTGCGATGGACAGAGAAGGAATTGAGGAATACGGCAGAATCTTGTCCGGACAAATCAAAAGCCTGGAAAGTCAGATTTATGAAAGCGCCGGAAGCACCTTTAACATAAATTCACCAAAACAGCTTGGCAAAGTATTGTTTGAAGATTTAAAACTTCCATGCAAAAAAAAGACAAAAAGCGGTTACAGCACAAATGCAGAGGTGCTTGAAAGTCTGCGATTTGAGCATCCGGTTGTAGAAATGGTACTGTCATACAGAACTCTTGCAAAGCTTAATTCCACTTATTGTGAAGGTTTGCTTAAAGTTATTGCGGAGGACGGGCGGATTCATTCAAAATTCAACCAGACTGAGACGCGCACAGGCAGAATCAGTTCAACTGAGCCTAATCTGCAAAATATTCCTGTGCGCACTGAAATTGGCAGGAAAATGCGCAGATTTTTCAGCGCCAGAGAGGGTTGGGTGTTGGTCGATGCAGACTATTCCCAAATAGAGCTGAGAGTTCTTGCTCACATTGCTGGAGATAAAAATATGATTGAAGCCTTCAGATCAAACGAGGATATTCACGCAATTACTGCGTCACAGGTGTTCAATATGCCTTTAGATATGATTACTCCTGTTATGAGAAGCAGGGCAAAGGCGGTAAACTTTGGCATTGTATACGGCATAGGTGCCTTTTCGCTTGCAAAGGATATCGGAGTAAGCAATAAAGAAGCGTCCCAGTATATAAAAAGTTATCTTACTCATTACAGCGGTGTTGATGAATATATGAAAAATATAGTTGAAAAGGCAAATGCCGACGGTTATGTTGAAACAATGTTCGGCAGAAGGCGTAATCTGCCGGAGCTTAGTTCAGGTAAGCATATGCTCAGGGCATTCGGCGAACGGGTGGCACGGAATATGCCTATTCAGGGAACAGCGGCTGATATAATTAAAATTGCAATGATTAAGGTTAATGAAAGAATTAAAAAAGAAGGTCTGCGCGCAAGACTTATTTTACAGGTTCACGATGAACTCATAGTTGAATCGCCGCAGAATGAAAGTATGAGAGTCGCTTTGATTTTGCAGGAGGAAATGGAGAACGCGGTTGCGCTTGATGTTCCGCTTACTGCTGAGGCGGCTGTAGGAAAGACATGGTATGATGCAAAAGGATAAGAATATTTATATTGCGTTTGTATGTACGGGAAATACCTGCCGGAGTCCGATGGCAGAGGGTATTTTTAATAAAATTGCAGAAGAAAAGGGTATTTTAGCATGTGCCGAAAGTTTTGGAACGGCAACGGCTGACGGAATGGCAGTGTCTGAAAACTCGGTTAAAGTATGCAGGGAAATCGGAGTTGATTTAACCTGTAAAAAATCAAATAACGTAAATAGTACTGATTTAAAAAAGTATGATAAATTCTATTGTATGTCGCAGAGCCATGCTGATATATTGAAAATTTATTTTGGAATTGAGCCGGAACGGCTGTGTATTTTGGGTGTTTGTGATCCGTATGGCGGAGATGAAGAAGTTTATCGTATATGCAGAAATCAGATTTATAATGCAGTAGAAGAGATAATAACAGAGTATGAAGATTGAGAAAATGACTGCAGAGCATCTCAGCAGTGTTGCAAGGCTGGAGGAAGAATGCTTTGTTCATCCGTGGTCAAGGCAAAGTCTTGAAAGAGAGCTTGCAAATGAAAGTTCAGTGTTTTTAACGGCAGTTGAAAATAACAGAGTGGTCGGTTACATCGGAATGAATGTGGTTATTGACGAGGGATATATTTTTAATGTTGCTGTTGATGAAAAGTTTAGAAAAAAGGGTATCGGCAGTGCGCTTATAGGTGAGCTTGTTACTTTTGCAAAAAAGAATAATCTGTGCTTTATGACTCTTGAAGTGCGTAAAAGCAATGAAAGCGCGCGTTCGCTGTACTCAAAATTTGGATTTATTAAAGTTGGCGAGAGAAAGAACTATTATAAAGATCCTATTGAAAATGCAGTTTTAATGACAAAATATTTTTAGTTATATATATGTATAGGAATTTAAAAACCGGAGGGTAATATATGAAAATACTTGGAATTGAGTCATCGTGTGACGAAACAGCTGCCGCTGTAGTTGAAGACGGAAGAAATGTACTGTCTTCGGTTGTAGCTTCACAGGTTGAAGAACATAGGCTTTACGGGGGTGTCGTACCTGAAATTGCTTCACGCCGTCATGCAGAGGCAATAGTTCCGGTAGTTAAACAGGCTCTTGATGATGCGCATTTGACTTTAAAGGATATTGACGCCATAGCGGTTACATATGCCCCCGGGCTTATAGGTGCGCTGCTTGTAGGTGTAAATTTTGCAAAAGGCTTGTCGCTTTCAACAGGCATTCCGCTGATACCTACCCATCATTTGCGTTCGCATATTGCTTCAAATTATATTTCAAATCCAGAATTAAAACCTCCGTTCTTATGTCTTGTTGTATCCGGGGGACACAGTCATATAGTTATGGTTGAAGATTACACTGATATGAAAATAATTGGAAAAACCCGTGATGATGCTGCTGGTGAAGCTTTTGATAAAGCAGCAAGAACAATGGGAATGCCATATCCGGGCGGGATAGAGCTTGATAAGGAAGCAGAGGCCGGCAATCAGTTTGCATACAAATTGCCGAGACCGGTTGTAAACGGTGCACCGTATGATTTCAGCTTTTCAGGGCTTAAAACAGCCGTAATAAATCTTATACATAATACTGCTCAAAAGGGAGAAGAGCTTAACAAAGCTGATGTGTGCGCATCATTTAGGTATGCTGTTGTTGACTGTCTGACTACAAATTTTCTGAAAGCAGCCGAGGATTATAAAATAAATACACTAGTTATCGCAGGCGGTGTTTCCGCAAATTCATTATTGCGGTCGGTTCTTGATGCAGAATGCAAAAAACGTGGGTATAAACTTTTTATGCCTGATAAATCATTATGCGGTGATAATGCTGCAATGGTTGGTTCACAGGGGTATTTTGAATATCTCAGCGGCAATACAGCCGAAGCAGATTTAAATGCATTTGCAACAAAGAGTATAGAACAAGGATGAAAATAAAATCCAATATTTTCAAAGAATAAAAATAAGTAAAAATAAAATAAAGCTTGCTATTTTTATTTAAATAGCTTAAAATTGTTTTGGATTAAAGAAGTTAATTATTTTTTAATATGCTTAAATAATTATAATAATGTATAATGTGAAAGGATGAATTACGATGAGCAATCCTGTAATAACAATCGAAATTGAAGGCGGCGGTATTATTAAAGCTGAGCTTTATCCTGAAATTGCGCCAAATACAGTAAATAATTTTCTCAGTCTGATAAAAAAGCATTTTTATGACGGACTTACATTCCACCGCGTGATTTACGGTTTTATGATTCAGGGAGGATGTCCTGACGGAACGGGCTGCGGAGGTCCGGGCTATGCAATCAGAGGAGAGTTTGCCCAGAACGGTTTTAAAAATGACCTTAAGCATACACAGGGAGTGCTTTCAATGGCTCGTTCAATGATGCCGGATTCTGCCGGATCACAGTTTTTTATTATGCATAAAGACGCACCGCATCTTGACGGTCAGTATGCTGCGTTTGGTAAGGTAACCGAGGGTATGGATGTAGTAAACAGAATTGCTGAATGCGATACGGATTTTTCAGACAAGCCCCTTGATGTACAGAAAATTGCTAAGATAACGGCTGAAACTTTTGGAATTGACTATCCTGAACCCGAAAAGTGCTGATAAAGTGTTTATTAAGTAATATAAATAAGTTTAACTTATAGTAACAGAAAGGAACAAAATAATGAAAGTATTATTAGCAGGCGGTGCCGGATACATCGGTACACATACTTGTGTGGAACTTATAAATTCGGGACATGATGTAATTATAGCAGACAACTTTTCAAACAGCTGTCCGCGTGCTGTTGAAAGAGTGGAGGAGATTACAGGAAAAAAAATTCCGCTTTATGAAGCAGATGTATGCTGCAAAGATGCTGTGGACAAAATTTTTGCAGAAAATAATATTGATGCGGTAATTCATTTTGCCGGTTTGAAGGCTGTAGGTGAGAGTTGTGAAAAGCCGGTTGAGTATTACAGGAATAACATTGATTCAACGCTTACTTTGCTTGAAACAATGAAAGAATACGGAGTAAATAACTTTATCTTCAGTTCCTCCGCAACAGTTTACGGCACCCCTAAAACTGTTCCGCTTGTTGAAACAATGCCTACCGGGACTCCTACGAATCCATACGGCTGGACAAAGCTTATGATGGAACAGATTCTTACAGATACTTCCAATGCAAATCCTGATATGTCGATTGTTATTTTAAGATATTTTAATCCTATCGGTGCACATGAAAGCGGAAGAATAGGAGAAGATCCAAACGGTATACCGAACAACCTCATGCCATATATCACTCAGGTTGCCGCAGGAAGACTTGCAAAGCTAGGGGTTTTCGGGGATGATTACCCCACCCATGACGGTACAGGTGTTCGTGATTATATTCATGTTGTCGATCTGGCAAAAGGACATGTGAAAGCTATTGAGTATTCCGCAGAGCACAAAGGCACTGAAATATTTAACCTTGGTACAGGGGTGGGATACAGTGTTCTTGATATAGTGAAAGCATTTATTAAGGTAAATAACATTGATATTCCTTATGAGATTAAACCTCGCCGTGCAGGTGATATTGCCGAATGTTATGCAGATGCTTCAAAAGCTTATGAAATTTTGGGCTGGAAAGCAGAAAAAGACCTTGAAAATATGTGCAATGATGCCTGGAATTGGCAATCTCATAACCTAAATGGGTACAAATAACAAAAACAATATACCGTTTTTGTGCAAACTAATGAAAAACAATGTTTTGCAAAAAATGTCACAGTTACCAGTTATTTTTTATTGACTTTTAACTGTCCATTGTTGTATAATGATACTGCTTATAGAAGCATTATTAATTAAGGAGGAAAAAAGAAATGTTCAAAAAAGCACTTAGTCTTTTATTGTCATTAATGTTGATTGTTACTTCATTATCTGTAACTATTCTCAGCGTATCTGCTGCAGACGGTTCAGTGTATAAAGTAGCAGGCGTTGATGCACTCACAGGCGACGGTCCTAACTGGCAGCCTGATGCAACATTATCACCCAGCAATGTTATGACACTTAAAGACGACGGTACATACGAGAAAGTATATACCGATGTAGCAGCCGGAAACGGCTATCAGATTAAAATCGTTGAAAATACTGCAGACGGTAATTTTAATTGGTACGGTATTGACGGCGGTGAAACTAACTTCACATTCAATGTAACAGCAGATTGTGATGTAACAGTTAATTTCGATCCTGCAACACTTAAAATCACTGTAACAGGTGACAGTGTTGTAATTCCGACAGACCTTGATCTTGATTATGTAGTTGCAGTTGGCGGCGGTGACGGCAACTGGCTCAACGGTGTAGTTTGGGATCCGGCTGATCGTGATAACGAGATGACAGAAATCGCTCCAAATGTTTACCAGATTACTTATAATGATATCGAAGCATATGACACATATCAGGTTAAGTTTGCTGCAAACGGTTCTTGGGCTGATAACTGGGGTCTTGCTGAGCAGGGCGGTGTTCCTGTTTTTGATGAAGCATTTGATGCTGCATACAACGGTCAGAATATAATTCTTGATACAGAGCAGTTTGGCTATGAGCTTTCTAATGTAACATTGACACTTGATCTTTCCGGTTTTGATTATGCAAGCAAGACAGGCGCAAAGATCACTGTAAAGGTTACTAATGCTGATGAAGTTCCAACAGAGGAAACAGAAGCTACAACAGAAGCTACAACAGAAGCTCCAACAACAGAAGCACCAACAACAGAAGCTCCTACAACAGAGGCTTCTACAGAAGGTAATGATGCATTCCTTAATGTAAATGCTACATCAAACTACTTCCCAAATGCTTCTGCAAAGTATAATGCTGAAACAAAACAGGTTACAGTTACATATTCTTTCCAGGCATCTAAGGATGTACTTGATACACAGTGGTATATGTACTATGATCCTGAAATTCTTTCACCAAAGGCTGCAAATAATAAGCCTATGGACATCTGTCCTTCAATCGGTGCAAGTGCAGGTCCTATGAACCTTAATGCTTCAGGTGATACTCCTGAGCGCAGATCTGTTAAGTATTCTGCTACAAACCTTTATCTTTCTGATTTCTCATCACAGAAGCAGGTTTTTGCAAAGGTTGTATTTGATGTAGTTGCTGATGCTCCTGCAACAACAAAAATTGACCTTTATGTAGATGTACTCCGTGTTTCTGCTATTGACGATGAAACAGGAATGACATCAAGCCAGGAAGAAGTATTACTTCTTGACAACGGTGTTATCTTTGATACAGATGTAACTGTTGATCGTTCAACAGAACTTACACCTTCAACATGGGAGCAGCCTGATACAACAGTAGCTCCTGAAACAACAGAGGCTCCTGAAACAACAGTAGCTCCAACAACAGAAGCACCAACAACAGAAGCTCCTACAACAGAGGCTTCTACAGAAGGTAATGATGCATTCCTTAATGTAAATGCTACATCAAACTACTTCCCAAATGCTTCTGCAAAGTATAATGCTGAAACAAAACAGGTTACAGTTACATATTCTTTCCAGGCATCTAAGGATGTACTTGATACACAGTGGTATATGTACTATGATCCTGAAATTCTTTCACCAAAGGCTGCAAATAATAAGCCTATGGACATCTGTCCTTCAATCGGTGCAAGTGCAGGTCCTATGAACCTTAATGCTTCAGGTGATACTCCTGAGCGCAGATCTGTTAAGTATTCTGCTACAAACCTTTATCTTTCTGATTTCTCATCACAGAAGCAGGTTTTTGCAAAGGTTGTATTTGATGTAGTTGCTGATGCTCCTGCAACAACAAAAATTGACCTTTATGTAGATGTACTCCGTGTTTCTGCTATTGACGATGAAACAGGAATGACATCAAGCCAGGAAGAAGTATTACTTCTTGACAACGGTGTTATCTTTGATACAGATGTAACTGTTGATCGTTCAACAGAACTTACACCTTCAACATGGGAGCAGCCTGATACAACAGTAGCTCCTGAAACAACAGAGGCTCCTGAAACAACAGTAGCTCCTGAAACAACAGAGGCTCCTGAAACAACAGCAGCTCCTGAGACAACAGTAGCTCCTGAGACAACAGTAGCTCCTGAGACAACAGCTCCAGTTCCAACAACTGAGCCTGTTCCTGGCGAAGCAGTATATGTAG
>CAJUGO010000012.1 GCA_910585865.1 uncultured Ruminococcus sp.
AACTAGCTTATTTACTGGATTCTGTGTTTTGGCGGAGAGAAGGGGATTCGAACCCCTGGTACGGTGATTACCGTACACATGATTTCCAATCATGCTCCTTCGGCCAGCTCGGACATCTCTCCTGATACCGCAAATTATTATAGCAAACAATTTTAAAAAAATCAAGAGTCAATTTACAATATTTGTTTATTTCAAAAATTGCTCGTGTTACAAAAATTTCTGATAAGGCTCAAAACGAATGAAATTGTCGGAATATCTTAAAAAACTTAATTTTGTTTTAACAAGGTCTCTGCTATTTGTTTTTATATTGGTAATTGGAGTAGGGTGGATAATCTAAGCGTGAGAATATAATTACATTAATTATACTTTTCAAAGATTTAGCAAAAAATAGTAGTTTTTTCTTTACAAACTACACAATATATTGTATTATATTAGTAATTATAATTTTTATTGTGGGGTGTTATGTATGCAACCAAAATATAAAAGAGTATTATTAAAGCTTTCCGGAGAATCTCTTGCTGGTGAGGAAAAACACGGAATTGATTTTGATACCGTATTAAAAATTTGTAAACCAATAAAAGAATGTGTTGATGCAGGTGTTGAGGTTGCCATAGTTGTCGGCGGAGGAAACTTTTGGCGCGGAAGAAGTTCAGGTGAGATGGATAGAACAAGAGCTGACCATATGGGAATGCTTGCTACAACAATTAATGCTTTAGGAGTTTGTGATGCTCTTGAACAGCTTGGAGTAGAGGTTAGAGTACAAACTGCAATTGCAATGCATCAGGTAGCAGAACCTTATATCAGAAATAAGGCTGTACGTCATCTGGAAAAGGGCAGAGTAGTAGTTTTTGGCTGCGGAACCGGAAACCCATTTTTCAGTACAGATACAGCAGCTTCTTTGAGGGCTGTCGAAATTGAAGCAGATATCGTTATGAAAGCAACAATGGTTGACGGTGTTTATGACAGCGATCCCAGAAAAAATCCTAATGCCGTAAAATATGATACTGTATCATTTCATGAAGTTCTTAATAAAGATTTGGCTGTAATGGACAGTACTGCCGCTTCGTTGTGCAAGGATAATGACTTGCCCATTCTTGTATTCAGTATTGATGATCCGGAGAATATATATCGAGCAGTGTGCGGTGAAAATATTGGCACTGTTGTAAACGGAAACGACTGATTTTGATTAAATTTATATATTTTAACAATAATTATTTAGGAGGCATGAAATATGCAGACACAGTTAAAAAAAACAGATGAGACTATGGGCAGAAGAATTGACCATATGTGCAAGGAATTTTCAGAAATTCGTGCAGGCAGAGCTAATCCAGCGGTTTTAGATAAGGTGAAGGTTGATTATTACGGTGCGCCTACTCCGGTAAATCAGCTGGCAGCAGTATCAGTTACAGAAGCCCGCACGCTTACTGTTCAGCCTTGGGATGTTTCTGTTTTAAGACAGATTGAAAAGGCTATTCAAGTATCCGATATTGGTATAAATCCGCAAAACGACGGAAAGGTTATAAGACTTATCTTTCCTCCTTTAACTGAGGACAGACGAAAAGAGATTGTTAAGGATGTTCAAAAAATAGCGGAAGATACAAAAGTTCAGGTAAGAAACGTTCGCAGAGATACTATTGATAAACTCAAGAGTATGAAAAAAGCCGGTGAACTTACAGAAGATGACTTGAAACAAGGTGAAAAGAAGACACAGGATCTTACAGATAAATATATTAAAGAGGTAGAGCGTCTTTCTGCTGTGAAGCAAAAAGAAATTCTGGAGATGTAATATGGCATTATTCAGGAAGAGTAAAAATAGTGAGCCGGATTTTTCACAAATTGTTCTTCCGTCACATATAGGAATAATTATGGACGGAAACGGAAGATGGGCTAAAAAGCGCGGTTTGCCGCGAAAAGCCGGCCATACCGCGGGAGCAAAGACATTCCGTAAAATTACAAGATACTGTTCAGATATAGGCATTAAATATTTAACTGTATATGCTTTTTCAACAGAGAACTGGAAAAGGCCTTCTGATGAAGTTAATTCATTGATGAATTTGTTTAAGTCTTATCTTGAAGAAGCACTTGAAGATTTTAAAGATGACAGTATAGTTGTAAGATTTATCGGAGACAAATCTAAATTTAGTGATGGTTTGCGAAGTTTAATGCTTGAAAATGAAGAAAGCTCCAAAGATCGCGACGGTATGGTATTAAACATTGCAATGAATTACGGAAGTCGTGATGAGATAGTCAGTGCTGTAAGAAATATCAGCGCTGATGTAAAAAACAATATTATATCAATACAGGATATTAATGAAAATCTCATTTCAAATTATCTTTATACATCAGGTCAGCCTGATCCTGATTTAATCATCAGACCGAGCGGAGAGTACAGGATTTCCAACTTTTTGCTTTGGCAATCCGCTTATACAGAATTTGTTATAATGAACAAATTATGGCCTGATTTTGAAAAATCGGATCTTGATGAAGCGTTAAAAATATATTCCTCCAGAAACAGGCGTTATGGCGGAGTGTAACTGAGAGTTGATATTATGAAATCGTTAAAGCCAAGGCTTTTGACAGCTGCTATCGGAATACCCATAATATTAATAATGCTGTTTTTCGCAGAAATGTGGACACCTTTAGTTGGTATTGTTTTGGGTATTGCATCTTCTTTTATGGTTGGCGAATATTTAAATGCTGTAAAACTTCTTAATAAATTAGCATTGTCAATTCCATGTATATTATTTACTTTTTTGCTGTCAATGATAATTGCATCAAAATATGTATTTGTTTTCTTATTTTTATTTGCAATAGCAATATTCTTTGTGATGATAATGAAACATGAAGATATTTCTTTTACTGATTTGTCTTATGCGATTCTTGGAACATTGATTATTTCATTTGGAATGAGTTCACTTGCAAGTATTTGTTCAGGCGGTTATTCAATAACTTTTTATTTTGTAGTCGCATTTGCTTTACCATGGATGGCAGATGCAGGAGGCTTTTTTATTGGTGCTTCAATGGGAAGTCATAAGCTTTGTCCTAAAATAAGCCCTAAAAAAACAGTTGAAGGTGCAGTGGGCGGCATATTATTTTGTATTTTATCTGCTGTAGCTATCGGTGTTATTTTTCAGTTTTGCGTTATGCCTGAAGTCAGTATTAATTTTTGGGCATTAATTTTAATTGGTGCAATTGATGCGCCTTTGTCAATCCTTGGCGACTTAAGTTTTTCTTTGATAAAAAGAAATTTCAGCATAAAAGATTATGGTTCTATTTTTCCCGGACATGGCGGGATGCTTGACAGATTTGACAGCATAATTTTTACTGCTCCTGTATTGGTTGCAGTACATCAATTTATGCCGTTTATAACATTGGGGTGAAATATGATACAAAATATTTCTATTTTAGGGTCAACCGGTTCAATTGGGACACAGACTCTGGATGTTGTTGATAAGCTTGGTCTTAAGGTATGTGCCTTGACTGCTTCAACCAATATAAATCTTCTCGAAGAGCAAGTAAGAAAATATAAACCGGAGCTTGCTGTTGTTTTTGACGAAGATAAAGCAAAAATATTTAAAGAAAATATAAAGGATACCAACACATCCGTGCTTTGCGGAATGGATGGTTTAATTGCTGCTGCAACAATCAATAAAACTGATTTGGTGCTTAATTCAGTGGTTGGAATGGTAGGGCTGCAGCCTACTATAGCAGCGGCAAATGCAAAAAAGAACATTGCGCTTGCAAACAAAGAAACTCTTGTTGCTGGAGGCAGGCTTGTAACTGACGCTGTTAAGAAGAACGGCGTTGAGCTTTTGCCGGTTGACAGTGAGCACTCTGCAATTTTCCAGTGTTTGCAAGGTATTCCTGATAAAAAAATGCTTAAAAAGATTATTTTAACTGCATCTGGCGGTCCTTTTTTTGGAAGGACTATTGATGAATTAAAAACAGTTACTATTGAACAGGCACTTAGTCATCCTAATTGGAGTATGGGAGCAAAAATCACCATAGATTCTGCCACAATGATGAATAAAGGGCTTGAAATTATAGAGGCCAAGTGGCTTTTTGACGTATCATCAGAAAACATTGACGTAGTAGTCCATCGTGAAAGTATTATTCATTCTCTTATAGAGTGTATTGATAATTCTGTATTGGCACAGCTTGGTATGCCGGATATGCGTATACCAATACAGTATGCCATTACATATCCTGAAAGATATCAATCTCCCGTTAGTGAACTAAGTCTTACTAAAATAGGGAAATTAACCTTTTTTGAGCCTGATTATGATACATTTAAGTGCTTAGGCGCATGTAAAAAAGCACTTGAGCTTGGCGGAACTGCGACGGCTATTGCAAATGGTGCAAATGAGGAAGCAAACAAATTATTTCGTGAGGGTAAAATTTCTTTTCTTGATATCGGTGAGCTTGTTATGGGAGCTGTTGACAGCGTCAGTAATTTTGAACCGGCAGATGTTCGTGATGTTTTGAATGCCGATAGTCTGGCACGGCAATACGTTAAAGATAAAGTATCATAATTTTTGCGGTAATTTATAATGGAGATGAATGTTTTTTAATGCAGATTTTGATTGTAGCAGCTTTAATTATTATAGGCATTTTACTTTTTGAACTGATAATATTTTCACATGAATTCGGTCATTTTATAACTGCGAAACTTTCAGGAGTTAAAGTTAACGAATTTGCACTTGGTATGGGTCCGAAACTTTTTGGCTTTAAAAAGGGCGAAACGCAGTATACTTTGCGCCTTTTTCCTATTGGCGGTTTTTGTGCAATGGAGGGTGAGGACGAAGATAGTGACGAACCCCGTGCATTTAACAATGCTAAAATATGGAAGAGAATGATTATCATAATTGCGGGTGCAGTTATGAATATTATTTTAGGATTTATTATGATGTTTGCCTTTACTGTTCAGGCGGACAGTTACGTTTCAACAACTGTCGATGGATTCTACAGCTTGGCACATACTGCGAGTTCAGGCTTGAAATCCGGGGATGAAATAATCGAAATTAACGGTTATTCAATATGGAATACAAGAGATTTACAGTTTGCAATAGCTACGCTTCCATGTAAAGAGGTTGACGGCAAAACTCTTGATATTTACAGACAGGATTGTGAAGAAGCTGCTCTCAGTGTTTGTAATAGTATTATTACTGACAATAAACCTAATGAAAAACAACATGAAGAGCTTTCTGATATTTATTCAGACGGACGTTCCGAAATAGCTAAAGCACAGACTAAGGAAGAAGCTTATAAGGCTTTGGAAAAAGTTTGCAGCAATGCATATGCTGTTTTTGGTATTAGTGACTATAAAACTCCTGAGATTAAAGAGCAGGATACCCGTCAGCGCTTTATTGCTGATGTAAAAGTGAAAAGGAACGGGGAAGAAGTTAAGCTTAATCAAGTTCAATTTTACACTTTAGAAGGCAGCGGCGATACAAAATCTACAGTTTCAATAGATTTTGCATTGAAACCTATTGAAAAAACATTTGGTTCTGTAATATCTCAGACCTTTACTGAAACTTGCTCAATGGCAAAAACTGTATGGACTTCGCTTGTATGGCTTGTTCAGGGCAGATTCTCTTTTAACGATTTATCAGGCCCGGTTGGAATAGCCACAGTTGTTACTAATGTTGCATCACAGGGACTTCAGTCGGGATTTGGCGATGCAGTTAATAATATATTGTTTGTAATGATTCTTATCACGGTAAATCTCGGCATAGTAAACATGCTTCCATTCCCGGCTCTCGACGGCGGACGTTTTGTATTTTTGCTTATTGAGGGAATATTTAAAAAACCTATACCGCGTAAAGTCGAACAAGTGGTTAATGCAGCGGGTCTTGCTCTGCTTATGATATTTATGGTAGTTATATCGGTAAAGGATATTTGGCAATTAGTTACGGGTAATTTTCCCGGAATGCAATAACGGAGGATAAAATGGGTAGTAAAATACAGGTAACTGCCGGCAGTGTTAAAATCGGCGGAGGTGCAAAGGTCTCTGTTCAGTCAATGCTCAATGTACCGTCAACAGATATTGACGGCTCAGTAAAGCAGGCAAAAATTCTTGAAAATGCAGGCTGTCAGATTATCCGTGCGGCAATACCTAACAAAGATGCCGTAAAACTTATTCCTGCATTAAAAGAAGCTGTAAGTGTCCCAATAGTAGCTGATATTCATTTTGACTATAAGCTTGCGATTGAGGCTAGTGCTGCAGGGGTTGATAAAATTCGTATAAACCCGGGAAATATAGGGGCGGATGACAAAGTTAAGGCTGTTGCAGATGCTTGCAGACAGCGTAATATACCAATAAGAATCGGCGTAAATTCGGGTTCCCTTGAAAAGGAAATTCTTGCAAAGTACGGTCACCCTACCCCTCAGGCACTTTGTGACAGTGCACTTTATCATGCCTCATTGCTTGAGAAATTTGATTTTTATGACATTGTTCTTTCCATGAAGAGTTCAACTGTTTCAACGATGATTAAGGCGTATGAGCTTGCTGCACAACAGTGCGATTACCCGCTCCATCTTGGAGTCACTGAGGCAGGAACGGAAAGAATGGGCATTATTAAATCTGCAGTAGGCTTGGGCTCACTGCTTTTGCACGGCATAGGCGATACGGTACGTGTTTCTCTTACTGCTGACCCTGTAAAAGAAGTTTATGCTGCTTATGATATTTTAAAGGCTATTGATATAGAAAAAAGCGGTGTACAGTTTGTCTCCTGTCCAACCTGTGGACGTACAAGAATTGATCTTGTTAAAATTGCCGGGGAAGTTGAAGACAGACTGAGAGACTGTAAAAAGAATATAAAAGTTGCTGTTATGGGGTGTGTAGTAAACGGTCCCGGAGAGGCAAAGGAAGCTGATATCGGTATTGCTGGAGGAGATGGCTGCGGACTGGTATTTAAGAAAGGTGAAATTCTTTATAAGGTTCCGGAGGACAGACTTGTGGATGCACTTATAGAGGAAGTTGAAAAGTTATAATTCAGAAGGATATATATGAAAACATTAGGAGAAGTCTTTAATTCGCAGTTTGGCATAAATTTACCTGATTCTGTGTCGAACGGAGTAATGACAAAACTTAATATTAACAACGAAGCCCGTTTAGTTACCTTTTGGGTCAAATTTGACGGGCTTATTGAACGTCAAGTTCTGTTTGATTCGGAAAAATGTATTGCAAGGGAATTAAAAGTGAATGCTGCTGTAATAAAACCGCAATATTCATCGAAGCTTTTCAGTACAGATTATTTTTCGCAGCTTTATATTGCAATAAAGCGTGATATTCCGAGTATAAATGGAACTTTAAATAATGCAGAAGTTAATTTTGACGGAACTGATATTACAATAAATTTGCTTAACGGCGGCAAAAATCTGCTTGACAGCAAAGGCTTTGATAAGGCTCTTGTTAAGATTATTGCGGATGAATTCAACATTCATGTCGGTGTTAAATATACAGGCACTTTTGAAGCTGAGGCTGAAAGTCTTGAGTATAAAGAAGCAATAAAAAATGCTCAGGAGCAAATAAGCAGAGCACAGCTTGAGAAGGCGGCGGAATTTTATAAAGATGAAGAAGAAACTTCAGCTAAAGTCAAAGAAAAACACGCAGAAGAATGTACATCAAATATTGAGATAAGAGAAGGAAAATTTGCAACACCTCAGATTATACAATCTTCAATTAGACCGCTATACGGCAACTCAATCAGAGGGAAAATGATACCAATATCTGCGATAGCTGGCGACTCGGGAAGAATTGTGATATGGGGTGATGTTTTTGATATTGAAAAAAGAATTACCAAGAGCGGTGATAAAAATATATTTACAATCGACATTACCGACTACACTGGCTCAACAACTGTAAAGATTTTTAATACAATTAAAGATTCTGCTGTAATAGATACAATTAAAAAAGGAAACACAATTGTTGTGCAGGGTGATGTTGAATATGATAAATACGCAGGAGAGCTTGTTGTAAACGCACGTTCAATAGGGACAGCACAGAAAGTAAACGTAACAGACAATGCTAAAAAGAAGAGAGTAGAGCTGCACCTCCATACAAATATGTCTCAAATGGATGCAGTTACATCTGCAGGAGATTTAGTAAACCGTGCTTATAAATGGGGACACAAAGCTGTTGCTATTACCGACCACGGTGTTGCTCAGGCATACCCGGATGCAATGAAAGCTGCCGACAAGATTAATAAAGACGAAGAGAAAATAAAAGTTATTTACGGTCTTGAGGCTTACTTTATGGATGACCTTGTTGAATCCGTAACCGGTGATTCAGACACATCGTTTGAGGGAACATTTATATGTTTTGACATAGAAACAACAGGTTTGTCGGCTGCACGCGATAAAATAACTGAAATCGGTGCTGTTAAAGTGGTAAATGGTGAAATAAAGGAAACATTTTCAACTTTTGTTAATCCCGAGATGCCGATACCTCAGAAAATTACACAGCTTACAGGTATTACTGATGATATGGTTAAGAGTGCACCGTCTCAAAGTGAAGCTGTAACAGCTTTTCTTGAATTCGCAGGCAATAACGTTCTTGTTGCTCATAATGCTCCGTTTGATACTTCTTTTATTCGTAAGGCGTGCGAAAATATGGGCAGAGAGTATAATTGTACTTCTATTGATACAGTAGCTATTTCAAGGGCAATATTAAGCGACATAAAAAATTGTAAGCTTGACACGGTCGCAAAATATTTACGGCTTGGTGATTTTAATCATCACAGGGCCACAGATGATGCAGAAATTCTTGCAAAGATATTTATATGTCTTTGTCAGAGACTTAAAGATGATTATAATATAAATAAGACAAGTGAAATAAATACTAAAATTGCAGGTGGAGATTTTAAAAAGCTGCCTACTTATCATCAGATTATTCTTGTTAAAAATTACACGGGATTAAAGAACTTATATAAGTTAATTTCTTACAGTCATCTTAATTATTTTTATAAGAAGCCCAGAATACCCAAAAGTGAACTCATAAAGCACAGGGAGGGACTTATTATAGGTTCTGCCTGCTGTGCGGGACAGCTTTATTCAGCTGTTCTTTCTGGAAAACCATGGGCGGAATTAAAACAGATTGCCTCATTTTATGATTATTTAGAAATTCAGCCGTCCGGTAATAACAGCTTTTTGCTGAGGGAAGGAAGATTTAATTCACTTGACGAATTGCTTGATATTGACAGAACGATAATCAAGCTTGCCAAAGAGCTTGGAAAACCTGTTTGTGCTACGTGCGATGTTCATTTTATGGATCCGACCGATTCTGAATTCCGAAAAATTCTTATGGCAGGTCAAGGATATAAAGATGCAGAAAATCAGGCACCTCTTTATTTCAGAACAACTGCAGAGATGCTAAAGGAATTTGAGTGGCTGGGCAAGGAAAAGGCTTATGAAGTGGTCGTTGAAAATCCAAATAAGATTGCTGAGATGTGTGAAAGCATACGGCCAATTCCCAAGGGAACATTCCCGCCAAATATTGAGGGTGCACAGGAACAGTTAATTGATATTACATGGAAAAGGGCAAAAGATAAATATGGCGACCCTCTTCCTGAAATTGTTAAGGCTCGTCTTGACAAGGAACTCAATTCCATTACGACCTACGGATTCTCCGTTCTCTATATGACTGCACAAAAGCTTGTTGCAGACAGTGAAGCCCATGGATATCTTGTTGGTTCAAGAGGTTCGGTAGGTTCTTCTTTTGTTGCCACAATGTCGGGTATTTCAGAGGTTAATCCTTTGTGTCCGCATTATGTTTGTCCAAAGTGCAAACACAGTGAGTTTATTACAGACGGAAGTTACGGTTCCGGCTTTGATATGCCGCCAAAGGATTGTCCCGAATGCGGTACAAAAATGGATCAGGACGGTCACGAAATACCGTTTGAAACTTTTCTTGGATTTAAGGGTGATAAAGTGCCTGATATTGACCTTAACTTCAGTGGTGAATATCAGTCAAAATCGCATCGTTATACAGAAGAATTGTTTGGAAAGAATAACGTTTTCAAAGCGGGCACAATATCTACAGTTGCTGAAAAAACTGCGCTTGGTTTTGTTAAAAAATATGCTCAGGAGCGCGGAATTGTAATGCACAAGGCTGAAGAAAAGCGCCTTGCAATAGGATGCACAGGTGTAAAAAGAACTACAGGGCAACATCCCGGAGGAATGGTTGTTGTTCCAAGAACAAATGATGTTTATGATTTCTGTCCTGTTCAGCATCCGGCCAACGATGTTAATTCGGATAATATAACTACTCATTTTGATTTCCATTCAATCCATGATACAATCACCAAGCTTGATGAGCTCGGACACGATGTTCCAACAATATACCATTATTTGGAAATGTTTACAGGTATTCCGGTTATGGATGTCTCAATGAGTGATCCCGAAGTAATGTCTTTATTTACGTCTCCGAAGGCTCTTGGTATAACAAAAGAAGATATTGATTCCGAAACAGGTACTTTTAGTTTGCCGGAATGCGGAACAAGTTTTGTACGCGGAATGCTAATTGAAGCCAAGCCGAAAACTTTTACTGATTTATTGCAAATTGCCGGACTTTCTCATGGTACTGATGTATGGCTCGGCAATGCACAGGAGCTTATCCATAAAGGAACTTGTACAATTTCAGAAGTTATAGGTACGCGTGACTCTATTATGACATATTTAATGCATAAGGGGCTTGATCCCAGTATGTCGTTTAAAATAATGGAAATTGTAAGAAAAGGAAATGCAACCAAACTGTTGACCGAAGAACATTTCAAGGCAATGCGTGAACACAATGTTCCTGAATGGTATATAGATTCATGTATGAAGATTAAGTATATGTTTCCTAAAGCTCATGCAGCAGCATATATGATTTCTACTCTCAGACTTGGCTGGTACAAGGTGCACAGACCGATCGAATATTATGCTGCATACTTTACGGTAAGAAGTGAGAATCTTGACGGTGCGGTCGCAATGCAGGGGCATAAGGCTGTTCGTGATAAAATGAATATAATTAAACAAAAACAAAGTGTACATGAAGCGACTGCGAAGGATGAAGCAGAATATCAGACACTACAAATAGTTAATGAAATGATGGCAAGAAAAATTGAATTTTTGCCTGTTGATATTTATAAATCCGAAGCATCTATGTTTATTGTTGAGGATGGAAAAATACGGCTGCCGTTTTCGTCCTTGCCAGGTGTAGGCGAGACAGCAGCAATTTCCCTTGCCGAAACCGGCAAAAAAACAGAATACCTTTCTATTGAAGAAATGCAGATTAAAACTAAGGTTACAAAAGCTGTTATTGAAACATTAAAAGAAGTTGGTATTCTAAAAAATTTACCTGAAAGTTCTCAGATGTCATTATTTTAAGAGGTGATAATTTTGAAAAAACTGCTCTCTTTAAAAAACATACTTATCTGCATTGCATTTACTGTATTTTTACTTTTAGTAAAAGATAATATGCAAATTGTATGGTCTATACTTAATACAATAGCAGGTATATTAACTCCGTTTGCAATTGGATTTCTATTTGCATATATACTCAACTTTCCATATAAATTTTTCTATGGAAAAGTCTTTGGGAAAATGGGTACAAAACGTAAAATTTTTTTGAATTTTAAAAAACCTCTTGCAATACTATGCACCTACACAATTGTGCTCGCAATATTTATTGTATTAATTGCAATTGTAGTTCCGCAGCTGGCTGTCAACCTAATGAGTCTTGTTGACAATCTACCTGTATATTTTGATGTATTAAAGAATAATGTAAGCGGTGTAATTGACTGGTCTAATGATAAATTTAATATCGCTATTGATGCAGAGAAAGCTATTAATAATGTTCTTTCCACAATTACTTCATTTTTATCCGTTGAAAATGTGACAAAGCTGTTTGAGATGATTATGTCAACAGCAGGCGGTATTTATAATTTTATTATGGGCGTTGTAATTTCAGTTTACTTCCTTGCTGCAAAGGAAACATTATGTTATCAGGTAAAAAAACTTGCTGTCGGATTTCTTCCAATAAGATATTTGCCTAAAATTTATGAAATAGTTGATATTGCAGATACAAAATGCGGCCGTTTTCTTGTTGGTGATATAATAGATGCTGGATTTTTGGGAATTTTAACATTCATTACTATGTCAATATTTCAATTACCTTATGCTCCTCTTATATCGGTGTTAATAGGAGTTACCAATGTTATTCCGTTTTTCGGACCGTTTATCGGTGCAATCCCAAGTGCATTCATATTATTCCTGATTGATCCGTGGGATATGATTTGCTTTATTATTATAATAGTCATTATTCAACAACTCGATGGCAATCTGTTTAAGCCGAAGATTATAGGAAGTCAGGTAGGACTATCCAGTTTCTGGGTTCTCTTCAGTGTTATAGTTGGAGGTGCTTTATTCGGAATAGTCGGACTTATACTCGGAACTCCTATATATGCTGTAATTTATGCACTGGTGAGTAAAAAGGTTAAAAACAATATTGAGAATAAAGGAAAAATTGCCCAGGAAGCACTTGAATTTGAAGTGCTTAATTATGCAAAAATAGCCGAGGAACAAAAGAAAATCAGAGAAGAAAAAGAGATTATACAAAGAGAAAAACTTAAAAAGTTTATCGGATTTAATAAATCAAACGAGGAAGAGGAAAACACAGAAGAAAACAAAGAATAATAATTTGACAATCATAATTTATTGTGATACTATATTAACACATTAGTGTACTAAAGCGTTTGTGAGGTTAATATGAAAAATAATATGAAGTTAACACCTGAGGGAACAAAAGATTTTTTATTTGCTGAATGTTCAGCAATGGATTATATATGCGGAAAAATCGAAAATGTGTTTGTTTCAGGCGGTTTTAAGAGAGTGATTACACCGGGAATTGAGTTTTATGACGTGTTTTCCATTCCGTGCAGCGGTATATCACAAGAGTCAATGTTTAAGACAACAGATAATCGGGGCAGGATTTTAGTTGCCCGCCCTGATTCGACATTGCCAATTGCAAGAATGGTATCTACTCGTTTAAAGAACAGTACTTTGCCCGTGAGACTTTATTACAAGCAGGCTGTTTATCGTAATAATCCTACACTTACTGGCAGACGCAATGAACTTATGCAGATGGGTGTTGAACTTCTCGGTGTAAAAGGAAAAAGAGCGGATATTGATATTCTTACAACAGCAGTTAAATCCATTTCTGAAGTTGCTGATGATTTTAGAATCGAGCTCGGGCATGCTGAGGTGTTTAATGCTTTATCACAGGAACTTGATATTGATGAATATTTTAAGGAAAGAATAAGGGCTACTATTGAGAGCAAGAATTACTCTGCTTTAAACAATTTGCTTGATAAACTTGAACCATGCAAAGCTGTTTCAGCTATACGAAGTTTACCGTCTTTGTTTGGCGGTGAAGATGTTTTTGATAAAGCTGCCCAAATCTGTAAAGGTACAAATGCTGAGTCGGCACTTGAGTATCTGCATGACATTTATAGTGACCTTGCTCCGTTAAATCTCGGCGATAAACTGATTATTGACCTGGGGCTTGTTCAGCGTAACGATTACTATACAGGTATTGTTTTTACCGGATATATTGAGGGAATTGGAGATGCAGTAATTTCAGGTGGCAGATATGATGAACTCCTTTCAGAATTTGGGACTCCTATGGGAGCAGCCGGATTTGCAATTGATACCGATGCAATTACAATCAAACACTTGTCAGATGATAATGTAAGCTATTCCGATAATCCTGATGTTTTAGTTTTTGCTGAGGATGGACATGAAATTGAAGCAATAAATTATGTGGATGAGCTCAATAAAAGCGGGGTTAAAGCCCGGTTCAGTGTACTTCCTTCAATAGAAGAAACAAAAGATTTTGCTTTTAAAAGAGGAATTCCTGAGGTAAAGATAATAAACGGATGTTAATTTGGTTTGCATAAGTAGAAACTTCAGAATTATAAAGAGATTGAAAATATTCCAGAAAGGATAAATCATATGAAACCTATTAGAATTGCTCTTACAAAGGGAAGGCTTGAAAAAACGACTGTTGAGCTTTTTGAAAGAATCGGATACAATTGTGATGAGGTAAAGAATAAAGGCAGAAGACTTATTTTGCCTGTCGGTAATAATGATTTTGAGGTTGTGCTTGCAAAAGCTGCTGATGTTATTACATATGTTGAACATGGTGTGTGTGATTTGGGCGTAGTAGGAAAGGATACTATCCTTGAAAACGGAAATTCATTTTATGAATTGCTGGATTTGGGATTTGGCAAATGCCGTTTTGCTCTTGCTACAAAAAAAGATTATGATTTTTACAGCGGATATAATACTAAGATTATTGCTACAAAATACCCTAATGTTACAAGAGCGTTTTTTGATGAGAAAAACATGGATGTTAGTATTATTAAAATTGAAGGATCTGTTGAACTTGCACCGCTTGTAGGTTTATCAGACGGAATTGTCGATATTGTTGAGACCGGATCAACACTTAAAGCTAACGGTCTTGAAGTAATAGAATGGGTAACTGATATTTCTGCCAGACTTATTGCCAATACAGCAAGTTTAAAATTAAGAAAAACAGAAATTGAGGAAATACAAAAAAAATTGGAGGCAGTAACACGATGATAACTACTGTAACTGCAAATGGAAAAAAAGAATACGAATTTATTGATCTGTTGAAACAAAGGGCACAAAATTCTGATAAAAGCGTGGTGCCTGTTGTATCAAAAATAATAGATGATGTCAGAGAACATGGTGACGATGCCGTAAAGGAATATACAGCAAAATTTGACGGCAAAGCTCCTGAAGAAACTGAAATATCAATATCCGATATAGATAATCTCATTTCAAAATGTGATAAAGACTATCTTAATACAATAAAAAAAGCAGCGGAAAATATAGCTGATTTTCATAGAAGGCAGCTTCAGCAGAGCTGGATGACTACTAAAAGCAACGGTGTAATGATGGGGCAGAGGGTAAGAGGTCTTAAACGTGTCGGTATTTATGTACCAGGCGGTACGGCGGCATATCCTTCATCAGTGCTCATGAATGCAATTCCGGCGAAAATTGCAGGTGTTGAAGAAATAATAATGTGCACGCCGCCTCAAAAAGACGGCACTGCTAATCCAAATATTATTGCTGCGGCAAAAGCGGCAGGTGTTGACCGTATTTTCCTTATGGGCGGCGCTCAGGCTGTTGCCGCGCTTGCATATGGCACAGAAAGCGTTCCAAAAGTTGATAAAATAGTCGGTCCCGGCAATATCTATGTTGCGACAGCAAAAAAGCTTTTATACGGTACGGTTGATATAGATATGATTGCAGGACCCAGTGAAATATTAATTATTGCCGATAAAACGGCCGATCCCAGATTCTTAGCGGCTGATTTAATGAGTCAGGCAGAGCATGATAAGCTGGCTTCTGCCATTTTGCTTACAGACAGCGCAGAAATTGCAGCACAGACTGAAAAAGAACTCGAAAAACAAATTAATAGTCTTTTGAGAAAAGATATCATAAGGAACTCGATTGATGATTTTGGTGCAATAATTGTGTGCAGTAATATGTCTCAGGCAGTTGAATTTGCTAACGAGCTTGCACCGGAGCATCTTGAAGTTTGTTGTAAGAATCCTATGGAATATGTCGGTAAGCTTGACAATGCAGGCTCCGTATTTTTAGGCAATTACAGTCCGGAACCTTTAGGTGACTATTTTGCAGGTCCAAACCATGTCCTTCCGACAAGCGGTACAGCAAGATTTTTCTCACCGCTGTCAGTAGACAGCTTTATAAAGAAATCCAGCTTTATTTATTATACTGAAGATGCGTTGAAAGCAGACGCTGAGGATATTGTGCGTTTTGCAGATACAGAAGGACTTACTGCACACGCCAATTCAATAAAAGTGCGCTTTAATATGTGATATGAAATGGAATGTATATAATGTCTTATAAATTAAATAAAAAGATTTGTGATCTCGAGCCGTACGAACCAATAAGCGGTACATATAAAATCAGACTTGACGCCAATGAGTGCCCTTTTAATTACCCGGATGATATTATAATGCAAATAAAGAAAGAAATTGAATGCATTGATTTCAACCGTTACCCGGATCCAAGCGCATCAAGTGTAGTTAATGCCTTTGCTGATTTTTATGGAATCAATCCGAAATATGTAACTGCGGGAAACGGATCTGATGAGCTTATATTTCTTATTGAATCGGCATTTATGAAAAAAGGAGATAGAATGCTTGTTGTCTCTCCCGATTTTTCAATGTATAAATTTTATTCATCTATTTGCGAAATTGAATGTGATACTTTTATAAAAGATGACAGTTTAGAAATTGACGTAGATGCACTTATAAAAAAAATAAATGATGATAATATAAGTCTTTTGTTGCTTTCAAATCCCTGTAATCCAACAGGAAAAGGAATAACAGCTGATGATGCACGGAAACTTATAGAGTCCGTTAAGGCACTTGTTATACTTGATGAAGCATATATGGATTTTTGGGATCAGAGTTTAATCAATGAAACTGACAATTATTCAAATCTTATTGTTTTCAGAACCGCATCCAAGGCAATAGGTTCGGCAGCGCTTAGACTTGGTTTTGCAATAGCTAACAAAACTATTTCCCGAGCAATTAAAGCCGTGAAGTCACCATATAACGTAAACAGTATTTCTCAGGCAATTGGCAGTATCATATATAAAAATAAAGAATATCTGAAAAATCAGCAAAAAACAATTGTCAATAACAGAGAAACACTGTATAATGATTTATTAGAGATATCCAAAAGTATAAATGACTTTGTTGTTTTTAAAAGCTGTGCGAATTTTATTTTTATAAAAACCTCTTTTGGTAAAGATTTATGGGAATACCTGAAATTAAATTCAATTGCAATAAGATATATGGGAGATTATATTAGAATTTCAGTTGGTACAGAAGATGAAAACATTCAGGTAATCAAGTCTATTAAGGCTTACTTGTCGAGGTGATTCTATGCGCTGCGCATATGCAGAACGTAAAACTAAAGAAACAGATATTAAAATTAAATTAGATCTTGACGGAGGAAATGTATCTATCAATACGGGTATAGGTTTTTTCGATCACATGCTCAATGCTTTTGCAACTCACGGCGGATTTGGTCTTGAGGTTACTGTAAAGGGTGACCTTGACGTTGATGAGCATCATACAATTGAAGATACAGGAATAGTGCTTGGTCAGGCTTTTGCCAAAGCATTGGAATCAAAAAATTCAATTGAAAGATTCGGCAGTTTTTATGTGCCTATGGATGAAGCTTTGGCTTTTTCATCTGTAGATATAAGCGGAAGACCTTTTATTGTGTTTGATGCAGATTTTCCTCAGGGCAGATGCGGCAATTATGACTGCTCAATGACAGTTGAATTTATGAGGGCATTTGCTTTTAATGCTCAAATTACACTTCATGTAAAAGCTTTATACGGTGATAATTCACACCACATTACAGAAGCAATTTATAAAGCAGTTGCTCATTCATTGAGAATTGCGGTTAGTCAAAATTCTACAAACAGTCTTCTTTCAACAAAAGGGGTGTTATAAATGATAATTTTACCTGCTATAGATATAAAAGACGGCAATTGTGTTCGCCTTTTCAAGGGTGACTATTCAACAGTAGAAAAGGTTGCCGAATCCCCCTACAGCGCTGCACAGTCTTTTGCTGACGCAGGGGCCAAATGGATTCATATGGTTGATTTGGACGGTGCAAAAGATGCAAAACTTGTCAACGCAGATTTAATTTCTGATGTTGCAAAATCTTCCGGCCTTTCCGTTGAGGTTGGAGGCGGTATTCGTGATATGAGTGCAATAGAATATTATCTTTCAAGAGGCATAAACCGTGTTATTTTAGGTTCTGCTGCTGTTAAAAATCAGCAGTTTGTTATTGATGCGGTAAAAGAGTATTCAGACAGAATTGTTGTTGGAATAGATGCAAAAAACGGCATGGTAAGAGCAGAAGGATGGATTGATAATTCCGAAATAAACTATATAGAACTTGCTAAGCGTATGGAAGATATCGGTGTAAAGACAATAATTTTTACCGATATTGAACAAGACGGAACTCTTGCCGGCCCTAATCTTAAACAGCTGGATGATCTCGTTCATGAGGTAAATTGCGATATTATTGCGAGCGGCGGTGTTGCTGTTCTAAAGGATATTATTAATCTTGCAGAACTCGATGTTTACGGTGCAATTTGCGGCAAAGCAATATATTCGGGAACTCTTGATTTAAAGCAGGCAATTTCAATTACAAACAAGATATAAGGTGAGAATATGGATTTTGATAAATATTTTGTAAAATCAGAGCTTATTCCGGCTATTATTCAGGAAAAATCAACAGGCGAAATACTTATGCTTGCTTATATGAATAGGGAAAGTATGCAAAAAACCTTTGAGACAGGCTACACATGGTTTTGGTCACGCAGCAGGCAGGAGTTGTGGAACAAAGGTGCAACTTCCGGGCATTTACAAAAAGTTGTTGATATTTTTTCCGATTGCGACGATGATACATTGTTGATTACGGTGGAGCAAACCGGTTCGGCATGCCACACAGGAAATCACTCATGTTTTTTTAAGAAGCTGAAATAGGAGGTAAAAAATGAACGATAGAGAAGTATTAGCTTCATTATATGCTACTGTTGAGAATAGAAGAGATAATCCAAAAGAGGGATCTTACACATGCTATTTATTAGATAAGGGTTTGGATAAAATTTTAAAAAAAGTTGGAGAGGAATGCAGTGAAACCATTATAGCAGCCAAAAATAATGATAATAGTGAAACTGTTTATGAAATTGCAGATTTAATTTATCATCTTACAGTTATGATGGTAAAGCAAGAGATACCTCTTGAAGATGTTTTAAACGAGCTTGATAAGAGAAGCGAAAAAACAGGAAACTTAAAAAATTTTCACGTTGTTGACAAAAATACATAATTTTATCTATATATGCGCACTGAACAAAAACCGGTGCGCATAGGTTTAATAGTAGGCACAATATAAAATAAGCCCTATGACTTTTGTCATAGGGCTTAGCAATATGTAGTTAATCAGACAATAGCAGGACTGAATTTTGAAATGGCCTGCATAAAGCTGTCATCAGGTTCAGATTCTAAAATTAATTCCATGGGAAGGCTTTCATCAATTGCAAAAAATCCCATTAACGAATGTGCATCAACTGTATTTTCTCCGTTTTTTAGCATCATAATAATGTTTGGAAAATGAGATAAAGTCTCAAACATCTCAATCATTCTGCTTTTGTTCTGTGCAAATACCGGTACTGAAAACAAAATGTTCACCTCCGCAGATTTATTTAACAGCTATATATTATCATTATTTTTTGTTTTAATCAATACAAAATAATGATTTTTTGCATTTTTAACTATTTAGACAAAAAAGGAGGATTATTTAATGAATTTTAATATAGTTACACTTGGCTGCAAGGTTAATCAATACGAATCACAAGCTATGCGCGAAGATATGCTTAGCAATGGGTTCTTACTATCAGATGACAAGGAAAAAGCGGATATCACAATAATTAACAGCTGCACAGTAACATCTGTAAGCGATTCAAAAAACCGTAAAATTATTAGTAGAATACGCAGACTTAATCCAAATGGAATTATTATATTGACAGGATGTATGCCGCAGGCTTTTCCTGAAAATGCAGATAATTTTAATAATTGTGATATTGTTCTTGGAAATGCTAAAAGATCTGAGCTTATTCCGTCAATACAAAAGTTTATAGATGAGAAAGTGAGATATGTTCATATAACTGCTCATCCGAACAGCAATGAAAAATATGAAAATCTCAATGTCAGTTCACTTGGAGAACATACCCGCGCCTTTATTAAAATTGAAGATGGATGTAATAATTTTTGCTCATATTGCATTATACCATATGCCAGAGGAAGAGTAAGGTCAAAAAGCCTATCAGATTTGAGAACTGAGCTAGAGACAGTCGCTGCAAACGGATATAAAGAAATAGTGCTTGTAGGCATTAATCTTTCTGCCTACGGGCTTAATGAGGATTTTAACTTGGCTGATGCTGTTGAATGTGCGTGCAGTATTGATGGAATTGAACGTGTAAGACTTGGTTCTATTGAACCACAGCAGATGGACAAAGATTTAATTAATCGCCTTGCTGCGCAGCCAAAGTTTTGTCCGCAGTTTCATTTGTCATTACAAAGCGGATGTGATAAGACTCTTAAATTAATGAATCGTCATTACAGTACTGAAGATTATTTTAGAATTGTAGATAATCTTAGACTTTCATTTGATAATCCTTCAATAACAACTGATGTTATGGTTGGGTTTGCAGGAGAAAGCGAGGATGATTTCAAAAATTCAATGGCTTTTGTTAAAAAGATAGGTTTTGCAAAGGTCCATGTATTCCCTTATTCTCAGCGACAAGGGACAGTTGCTGCTGCCGCGCCTGATCAAATAAGTCCTCAAATAAAAGAGCTGAGGGCAAAACAGATGGGTAAACTGGTTGAAGAATCAAGATCGGAGTTTTTACAAACGCAAATAGGCCGTAAGGAAAGTATATTGGTTGAACGTCTACGGCATGGTTTTCTAGAAGGATACACAAAGAACTATACACCAATACATATTATGTCTGACAATTTAAAGTTATGCGGAAAAATTATTGATGTAATAATAACAAATTCGTTTAGTGATTACTGTGAGGGTAAATTAATTTAAAATATTTTTCAAATTTGAAAGCTCTTCATTGGCTTTTTCGTCATTTAGACTTGCAAAGCTGTAAAGTATAAAACCATGTACTTTGTCGTTGCTTTGAATTATCTTGTATTCGTTTGATAAAATATCACTTCTTTCAAGCCATGTATTTTCATCTTCATCAGTGCCTGCTTTATATCCTGCAAGACCTATATAAAGTTTTACATTGTCGGCATATTCAAGTTCAGACCAGCTTTTAAGGGAATCTTCAAAAGTTAGAGCAGGATTGTCTAGACTAAAGTATATTTGAGGGCATATATAATCTATAAATCCTTTGCAAGTGCACCATGATTTTACATCCGCATATAAATTTTCATTATTATTAATATTTCCCTGCGGTGAGATACCAAAAATTATTTCATTGCTTGTTTTATGTATTGCTCTGTATGTTTCGCTTATCAGCATATTAACGTTGGCTTTTCTCCAGTTATCAAGATTCATACAGTTATCTTCACCAACAGATTCTATATAGTTTTGATATTGTATACTGTCAAAGTTCTCATTTTGAGTAGGATAAAAATAATCGTCAAACTGTATACCGTCAACATCATATTTTTCTGCTATTTCTTTAATTCCATCAACAATTAAGGTTCTAACATCTTTGCTTGAGGGATCTAAATAAATGCCGCTGTCAGTTTTTAACCCGATTTTTTTATTTATACTATATGGGTTATCGTTTGATAATGTATTAGGGGTATTGTTTGAAGAAATTCGATATGGATTTACCCAAGCGTGAATATACAAATTGTTTTCTCTGCAAATTCGGCACATTATTTTAAGCGGATCAAAACCCGGATCTTTTCCTTGTACTCCGGTAAGTATGTGCGAGTAAGGATAATATTTTGAATCATACAAAGCGTCACAAAATGGTCTTACCTGAACAATAAGGGTATTAAAACCGAAATCCTTGCATTTTAACGCTATAGAAGAAAACTTCTTTTTAAATGCTGTTTCGCTTTTATCGTGTTCATTTTCCATAGTAAGTTCCATGTATGATATCCATACTCCACGCATTTCATCATATAATTCAGCTGTGTCTGAAGATGATAATGCTGCCTGTGTTTTGTCTGACTTATCATAGGATTTTGTGTTCATAACCGGAGTATTTCCTTTAATAGAAGAACTTATTGAAATAATGCCTATCATAATAAATATTGCTACAAATACAGGTATGGCTTTTTTTATTTTCAAAACTATCATCCTTTGGAGCTTTTATGGATTTATATTTAAAATTTTTTGTTATTTATTTACTTGTCATTAATATATTATCTATACTTATTACTGTGTATGATAAAATTTCTGCAATACACCGTCATTGGCGTGTAAAGGAAAGTACACTTTTGATTTTTTCAGCACTTGGAGGAAGTGTCTGTATGTATTTAATAATGCTGATGATAAGACATAAAACAAGGCACATTAAATTTATGATTGGAATACCGATTATTTTTGCTTTTCAATGCATTTTAATATTTATCGGATGGAGAATTTTATATGGATAGAAAACTTGCTTTTCATGTTACTGATGATTGTGACAATATGTTAGCACAAAGATTTTTGCGCGATAAGTGTGGGCTTTCTGCCAGAATGATAACACGGCTCAAGCGAGAAAAAAACGGTATTTTGATGGACGGAAAAATTTTGCGGACAATTGATTATGTCCAAAGCGGAAAAAATGTGGAAATCCATCTTCCTAATGAAAAGTCAGAAATTGAACCTGTAGAAGGTAAACTAAATATAGTATTTGAAGATGACGATTTTTTAATTGTAGATAAACCTCCTTTTATGCCTGTTCATCCCGTAAAGCAACATCAAAATGATACGCTTGCTAATATTGTTTCATATTATTGCAAAACAAGGGGAGAAGAGTTTACATTTAGAGCTATTAACCGGCTTGATAAAGATACATCCGGGCTAGTGATTATCGCCAAAAACCGATTTTGTGCTAATTCCTTAAAAAACAAAACTCATAAAATATATTATGCTTTATGCGAGGGTAATATTGATAAATCAGGAACAGTAAATGCACCCATAGCTTTGCAGGAAAATTCAAAAATGGTTCGTACAGTACAAAGTAACGGTATGCCCTCAGTTACTCACTATAAGCCGCTTATCAGCAATAACAAATTTTCATTATTAGAATTATGGCTTGAAACAGGAAGAACCCATCAGATAAGATGTCATATGTCATATCTGGGTCATACTTTAATTGGGGATGACTTATACGGAGGCAGCCTTAAAATAATGTCAAGGCAGGCTCTGCATTGCGGTGAAGTTAACTTTGTGCATCCAGTAACTAAAAATTTTATAAAAGTAAAAGCTGAACTGCCAATTGATATGAAAAAAGTTATCAAACAGAATATTAATAGAGATATCTATTAAAAGATATAAAAATAGACTTGAAATCAAATGCGATTTCAAGTCTATTTTAAATTCATATTTAATTATATAATTTCAACGCTATAAATTTTAAATCCGTTAATTTCTTTTACCTTTTTATAATTGGCCGCTTTATTATTTTCAATGTAGTGTCTGCTAAAATACTTTTCTTTTTTATATGTTATGTTATTATCTATCACAAAAATTTCATTGTTTGTAAGCACTGCCCGGTAAATATTCATAGGCAGGTTATGTTTTAACAATTGTGATTGCTGATGAAAATATCCGAAGCCATCGACATTGTCCATAAACGAGCGTTTAAATCCCCATAACGGGTGAGTATAGTTATCAGTATATTTAATATATTTATCCGCGGACACTGGATCCAGAACATAGTATCGCTCAGGATGCCTGTTAATTTCTGTATATAAGTTACTTGGTTTACGGTCATACGAAATTCCCTGATAATGCGTTTGATAAATTACACTGTAACTAACAGTTATGAATAACAGAACAACTATAGATAATAACAGTTTCGATTTTTTATTTTTCAGAAGCGTCCGGTCTGTCTTTTTTAAATTTTCAAAGTCAAAAGAATAAATTAAGAATAGACAAAGCATGAGCCATATTCCATACATAGTATATGCCGAACTGTTTAATTTATATCTGATGAAAAGACTTGCGAAAAAAGCAGCAGTTAAATAAAAAACAGGGAAGAAAGCAAAACGCTTTTTTTGAATGATAACATATATCACAGCTATTGATGTGAACACAATATAAATTAAAGCGTAAAAATCGAAATTGGAAATATGCATCCAGAAATCATATGAAATATTGGATATATCAGCAAAGATATTGTAGGGATTTTCATCTTTTTGGATTTTTGCAATAAGTGAAAGAGCATCATTATTAAGATGATTTTCGCTGTCGTAGTAACCATTGATCAGCAAATCATAATCACTTGCCGATGTAATGCCAATATTGCTGAATTCCTCTTCATATGAAAAATAATTGGGAAAAGGATATTGATTAATTGAATCACAAAGTTCTGAATATTTATAATAATCTGATACTTCGGCAGATGAATGATTAACTGAGAATGAATAATGTTCAGCGCCTATTCCTAAAAGAAATATAAATACAAATACAAGCACAAACGGACGGAAATACCAGAAAAATTTGCGAAAAGGCAATTTATATTTTCTTTTTGCAATCATATCTCCAAAGAAAAATGCAGCGGCAAACACAAGACCGACAAGAAAGTACTCAAAACATAAAAATGATCCTAGTAAAATCTCACATAATCCTAACCAAAATGGTAAATTGTAGCGTTTATTTCTGATTGCATTAAGTGCAAGTAAAAATCCTGCTGCAATTAATAAAGCAGAAGTTTTACTGCTTAATATACCGGCGTAATGGTCAAGAGCAAACAAAATGTTTAGCAAAAGTGTAAAAACAAGCGCTTTGTTTTTACCGAATTTGTCAGCGAGAACATATGAAATGGCAGTAAATGCACTGCATGAGAGCAATATTTGTGAAAGTACAAAACAATTAAAATTTGTCAGTATAAATTGAACAGACCCTATTATTGTAGAAAAAATATAGTTTATTTTATTGCTGTAGTAATAATTATGATGGCATATATATAGCGAATTATAAAAATCATCGGGGCTGTCATAAGAAAAAGATGTTATCCCTATACAAAACAGCATAATAACAATATTTATTACAATAGCAAAAAACAACTTGCTTTTCAGTAAATTCAATATTTTATCTTTCATGAATTACTTACTCCTGATAATTAGCTTAATTAATAATTTATCTTGTATTTCTTTCATCAATCAATAGCTGAAGGTTTTTCTGTTCATACGTATTAAACTTAATATTTTTTTCAAATTCTTCAGATGTATATTTACCTTCATACCATGACTTTGAATTAAAGTATGACGACAAACCGGGATCATTAAAAATTCTTCCTCTTCTTGCATAAATTTCATTTATAGCAAGCTGTAATTCAGAATCAGAGAGAGCATCAACCTGAGCATAACTTAAATACGCAGAATCACTGTTTGAAAATATAAAATCACTGTCAGAGTTATTTGAAGAAGAATTTTCGTTAGGTTCAGGAGCCTGTGTTTGAGGTGCTGAGGTAGTTTCTTCAATTAAGCCGCTTGAAATAACCAATTTTACCACAGTTCCTTTGTCTGCGGAATTATCACCTTCGGGAGTTTGTTCTATTATGTATCCCTCTTCATAAATTGTGCTGTACCTATAGTCACTTATCTCAACTTTAAATCCTTGTTCTTCAAGCAATTTCTTACCATAGCTGTATCCATAACCGACAACAGGAACAACATTTATCTTTGGCACTGAAGTTGTTGGCTGTGTAGTAACAGGGGCTGAAGTTGCTATAGTTGTATTGGGTGCAGTAGTTTCAATTGAAGTACTTAATGATGATGAAGGTTCTTGTTTTGAATTATTACTCATTCCGTTAATAATGAAGAATACAGCAACACCAAGCACAGCAAGTACCAAAACCGTAGTGACAGAAATTAGTATAATATTACGTTTGCCTTTTCTTTTTTCATCACCTTCATAATCGATATCTTCAATCAGATTATTATCATCGTTATCGGAATTTTTTGTATTTACAAAAGATTTTACCGGCTCATCTTCAAAATAGTCGCCATAGTCTTTTTCGTCAGAGTTTTTATTTAGATTATTCTTTTTATTTCCGGCAGCATATTCATCAAAAACATCATCATTATCAACAGTTGGTAAAACCTTTGTTTTTTCATTGTCTTGATTAGTTAATGTTTCATCTGTATCAACACTGATTGGTGTATATTTATTGTGATTTTGAGGAAAACTGTTTAAATTTTCGTTTTCGGTGTTCTCAACTTCCGTAACATCAACGAAAGTAAAGCCGCTGCTGTTGTCATTGTCAAGAAAGTTATCCTTATTATTCTCTGAATTGTTTTGGGTTGATTCATTTACAGAAGATTCGTTTAATTCATTACTGTCTTCGGGTAAGCTGTCTTCAAACTCAGTTGCTTCATATTCATATTCTTCAAATACATTTTCTCCAAAATTTGTTGAAGCCGGTGGAATAATAACAGGATTATTTTCAGGTAAATTATCATTAAACTCATTTTTAATAGATGTAAGTGCATTTTTTATATTACCGGCATTTTTCCAGCGGTTAGCGTTATTGTACTGACAAGCAATAATTATTACACTTTTAAGTTTCTCACTGCCATGCTCGGGTGCATAAACTTGTTTACCTGAAAATCTTTCATTAACGGCGTCATTTTTACTAACAGTGCTGCTTTCAAACGGGATTTTGTAATTATTACACATATAGTACATTATAATGCCTAATGAGTAAATATCAGTTGTAAAGTCTGCATTTTCTTTACGAAAGATTTCAGGAGCAACAAATGACATATTATTTATTTTGCTTTCACAGTCGGAAAATCCTCCAAGCTTATATTTTCCGTCACTTGTAACATATATATTTTCCGGATTTATATTACCGTGAAATATATTTTTAGCTTCAAGCAATTCTAAAATGCTGCACATTTGAATGCCAAAATCTATAATTTCATAATCTGTAAAATTTTTACTTTTAATAATATCTGCAAGAGTTTTTAAATCATGTGTAACTATGTAAAAATCATACTTTTCTTTTAAAGGCTCGTTGGTTGAAGCTGTATCAATGTAATTAAAGCAATCTCCGGCCTTAGCAACAGAATTAATAAAAGCAGCTTCATCTTCAAAATAATTAATGTTTTCATCATTATATACATCCCCGGAAATAGAAATGTGTCTGAGCAATGCATTAACAACAGTTCCGTCGTAATCTTTTGTACTTATTTTATAAATTTCACAATTATTGTCTGAGGACAAGAGTTCGTTGATTTTCCACATATTTAGTTTATCCGGAAGTTTAATAAACTTTGACATTTTAGCATCTCCTTGGTGTTAAAACTATTTATATACTTTTATTTACTGTATTTTCTCTTAACTTATTGTACGATTGGTTATTATCTATCAGCTTACTTAATTCAGCAAACTGAGCGTTCTGCATAGATTTCTTATGTGTAAGATGAATAGTCGAATTTATAAACTATTATATCATCTTATTGCCTGTTTTTCCATATATATTTCAACTTTTTAACAACAATTCTTTTATGTAATTAAAATGACACATTTTTTACGATTTTTTCTGAAAGTTTTCATCCTGATTCTATGTTTTTTTTGATTGACAATTATAGTTAACTTTAAAAAAATACAGTCTGTAAATTACAGACTGTAAGGTAATATTATTTCATAAAATGTCTATATAATAAATTTTATTTTATATGAATTTTTTCTTTTTTGTTAACACCGACAATTCCTCCGAGTGAACCTGCTGCCAGTGTGGATAAAAGCTTTATAAGAGTAAGAACTGTAATAGAATCATTACTCTTGGTGATACCTATAACAGTTACAAGCAGAAAAATAATAAAACCTGTCATTAATCCGGTAATTAACCCTGCTGATTTAGTGATTCTGGCAGATATGAAACCACCAAAAAAAGTACCTGCTGCAAGTACAGCAATTGTTGCATAGTTTAGTATTTGTTCAGGAAGCACTCCCACAGCAAGCATAAGACTTGCAAAAATACACAGTAAAATTATTGATATTAACATTCCGCAAATCGATGCAAATAATGAAGCCTTAATTAAAAGTTTTTTATCAGACATAATAATAACCCCCGAATATAATCTGATAAATTATATTCAGAGGTTATAAAATAAATTCTAGTTAATCATTTTTTGGTTCAACATTTTCTGTTTTCTTGCGTCCGAAAAAGCTTTTCTTTTCAGGGGTTTCAACAGTAGGAGATTCTTTGGCTGTATCAACAGTAGAAATACACCATTTTTTAAATTTCATTTTAACTCTGTCAGAACCGGTTTCAACAATAATTGCATCTTCATCATCTTTAATAGCCACAACTCTGCCCATAATTCCGCCGATTGTTGTAATCTCATCACCAATTTCAAGTGAGTCACGCATCTGAGCTTCTTCTTTTTTCTTTTTTGAATTAGGTCTTAATAAGAAGAAATAAATTGCAGCAAAAATTGCAGCGTAAATTACAATCATAAGTATAAATCCATTTTGACTTCCCGCTGCATTTTGGGTGCCGTCAGCAAGTTTTGGTAAAAAGTTTGTCATTTTATTCATTCCTTTCATACAATGTAATGATTATATCAGTTTTATTATTTTCTTGCAAGTAATTTCTGAATTTTTTTATTTATGCTTAAATGAAACAATAATCAATGCTGACTAAATTATATTCTGACACCTAAAATATCACGATATTTAAAATAAAATTCCGTAAAGGTACCGTTATCAAGATGTTTTCTGATTGTCTCCATAAGGTTATTGTAAAAGTACAGATTATGTATTACTGCAAGGCGCATGCCAAGCATTTCTCCGCTCTTAATCAAGTGTCTGATATATGCTCTGGAGAAGTTTTGACAAACAGGACAGTCGCAGTGTTCATCAATGGGTAGTTCATCGGTTTCATATTTTGCATTATTAATATTTCTTACTCCATCATGAGTGAACAGTTGTCCGTGTCTTGCATTTCTGCTGGGCATAACACAGTCAAATAAATCGATGCCTCTGGCAACGCTTTCAAGAATGTTTACAGGTGTTCCTACACCCATAAGATAGCGTATTTTATCTTTTGGCGCAAAAGGCTCCACCGCTTCAATTATTTTATACATTGTTTCTGACGGTTCACCTACAGCAAGTCCTCCTATTGCATAACCGTCAAGATTCAGCTGCGCAATTTCCTTCATATGATCAATGCGCAAATCTTCATAAATACCGCCTTGGTTTATAGCAAAAAGCATCTGGTCTTTGTTAATAGTATCATCAAGCTTATTAAGTCTTTTCATTTCCAAAATGCATCTTTTAAGCCATCTTGTAGTACGAGCAACACTGTCTTTAGTATATTGGTATGGGGAAGGGTTTTCAACGCATTCGTCAAATGCCATTGCAATTGTTGACGCAAGATTTGATTGAATTTGCATGCTTTCTTCAGGTCCCATAAATATTTTTCTTCCATCAATATGTGAATTAAAATAAACGCCTTCTTCTTTAATATTTCTGAGTTTTGCAAGGGAAAAAACCTGAAAGCCGCCACTGTCCGTAAGGATAGGTCCGTTCCAGCGGGTAAACTTATGAAGTCCACCCAATTGTTTTATTTTACTGTCTCCCGGACGAATATGAAGGTGGTAAGTGTTACAAAGCTGAACCTGACATTTTATATTATGTAAATCCAAAGCAGACACGCCGCCTTTAATTGCACCGCAGGTAGCGACATTCATAAACGCCGGTGTCTGTATAGTGCCGTGTACAGTGGCAAATTCGCCTCTTCTGGCATTGCCTTCTTTTTTTAGTAACTTAAACATATGTCCTCCTGCTTTTAACAAATAAACATTGCGTCTCCAAATGAAAAAAATCTATATTTTTTCTCAACTGCAGTTTTGTATGCGTCCATAATAAAATCATATCCTGCAAATGCAGAAACAAGCATAATTAACGTGCTTTCCGGAAGATGGAAATTAGTAATTAAACCGTCAAGTATTTTAAATTTATATCCCGGATATATAAAAATATCGGTAAACCCTTCACATTCCTTTATTTCACCGTGATAAGAAGCTACACTTTCAAGCGTTCGGCAAGAGGTTGTACCCACAGCTATAACACGTCCGCCGTTCTTTTTAGTTTCATTTATAAGATCAGCAGTTTTCTTTGGTATTTCGTAGTGTTCACTGTGCATTTTATGGTTTGTAACATCATCAACTTTAACGGGACGAAACGTACCGAGACCGACATGCAGCGTTACATACGCAATTTTAACACCTTTTGCTTCAATTCTTTTCATAAGTTCATTTGTAAAATGCAGCCCGGCAGTTGGAGCAGCTGCAGAGCCAAGCTCATGACTGTAAACAGTCTGATATCTTTCTTTGTCCTTTAATTCCTCTGTAATGTAAGGGGGCAGAGGCATTTGTCCTATTTTATCAAGAGTAGCAAAAAAGTTTTCATCACAGTCAAAATCTACAACCCTGTTTCCGTCTTCTTTGACTTCAGTAATTTTTGCTTTCATTAATCCATTGCCAAAAGTAAACTCAGCTCCTGCTCGTGCTTTTTTTCCCGGTTTACAAAGAGTCTCCCACTTGTTGCCGCTAATCTGTTTCAGCAGTAAGAATTCAACTTTTGCGCCCGTTTCTTCTTTTATTCCGTAAATTCTTGCCGGCAAAACCCTTGAATCATTTGCAACCAGCAAATCGCCTTCGTTTAAAAAATCTATAATGTCATAAAAGTATTTGTGTTCTAATATTTTTTCACTTCTGTTAAGCACAAGCAGGCGCGAACAGTCTCTGGGTTCAATCGGAGTCTGTGCAATAAGTTCTTTCGGTAATTCGTAAAAAAAGTCGCTTGTTTTCATTTTAATTCCTCACAAGAATAATTAAAGCAATAATAAAACTGATTACAATAGAATCAGTAAAATATTGGTATAATCTAATTCAAAATTCTTAAAATAATTGACATTACTGCTTTAAGATGTTATATTTATCTTAATATGAGCAGTTTGTACATATAACAGTAAAGCTGTTTTTCAGACATATCTTTTTAATATAATATATTATTTATCTGAATAAGGCAACTGCTTTTTTAAAATTTGTTTAATTCGGAGGAATTATTGTGAAAAAGTATAAAGTAGGAATTATTGGTGCTACCGGTATGGTTGGTCAGCGTTTTGCTCTTTTACTTGAGAATCATCCTTGGTTTGAAGTTACTGTTCTGGCAGCCAGTGCAAGAAGTGCCGGCAAAACATACGGTGAAACAGTAAAGGGAAGATGGCATATGTCAGCTGAACTTCCGGATAAGTACAAAAATATGGTTGTTGTGGATGCAGATAATGTTGATGAAGTTGTATCAAAAGTTGACTTTTGTTTCTGCGCTGTAAATATGAAAAAAGATGAAATTAAAGCTCTTGAAGACAGATATGCAAAAGCAGAGTGTCCGATTGTATCTAATAATAGTGCTCATCGTTTTACAGATGATGTACCTATGGTTGTTCCTGAAATTAATGCAGATCACATTAAAGTAATAGACGATCAGAGAAAACGTCTTGGAACAAAAAGAGGATTTGTTGCAGTAAAATCCAATTGTTCGCTCCAAAGTTATGTTCCTGCAATTCACCCGCTTAAAGAACTTGGTGTAGACAAAGTGCTTGCTTGTACTTATCAGGCAATTTCCGGCGCAGGTAAGACATTTGATACATGGCCTGAAATGATTGATAATGTAATTCCGTATATCGGCGGAGAAGAAGAGAAGTCGGAACAGGAGCCTCTTAAAATCTGGGGCAGTATTCAAGACGGAAAAATCGTTAAGACTGATGATATTTCAATTACGTCACAATGTATAAGAGTGCCTGTATCTGACGGTCACACAGCTGCTGTATTTATGTCCTTTAAGGATGGTGTAAAAAAACCTACAGCGGAAGAAATTATTAATATATGGGAAAACTATAAAGGCAGGGCACAGGAACTTGATCTTCCGAGCGCGCCAAAGAATTTCATTCATTATTTTACTGAACCAGACCATCCTCAGATTAAATCGGAAAGAAATCTTGAAAACGGTATGGCTGTATCTGTGGGAAGATTAAGACCCGATACGCAGTATGACTATAAATTTGTATGTATGTCACACAACACGTTAAGAGGTGCTGCAGGCGGTGCTGTATTACTTGCTGAACTTCTTTGCGCAGAGGGTTATATGGACTAATTTTGGAGGTATACCATGGCTAATCATATTTTTACCGGCTCGGGTGTTGCGATTATTACACCTATGAAATCCGACGGAAGTGTTAATTATGAAGTTTTAGAACAGCTTGTTGAATTTCATATTAATAACAAAACTGATGCAATTATTGTTTGCGGAACAACAGGAGAAGCTGCTACTTTATCGGAAAAAGAGCATTGTGACGTTATTTCATTTGTTGCAGAAAAAATAAACGGCAGAATTCCTGTTATTGCAGGCACAGGAAGTAATGATACATCTACTGCTGTCATGCTTTCTAAATCAGCTGCAAAAACAGGAGCAGATGCACTTCTTTGTGTAACACCGTACTATAATAAAACATCTCAGGCTGGTCTTATAAAGCATTTTAATATTATAGCAGATTCCGTAGATATTCCTGTTATTTTATATAATGTTCCTTCAAGAACAGGCTGTAATATTCAGCCAAAAACATATCAGGAGCTTTGTAAGCATCCAAATATTGTTGCTGCAAAGGAAGCAAGCGGCAATATTTCACAGGTTGCGCTTATTCGTTCGCTTTGCGGTGATAATCTTGATATTTATTCAGGCAATGATGACCAAACGGTACCGTTTATGTCTCTTGGTGCACTTGGAGTAATATCAGTATTTGCAAATATTTGTCCTGCTGAAATGCATCAGATTTGCCAGTATTGTCTTGACAATGATTTTGCCCAGGCACAAAAACTTAACTTCCATTATCTGGAACTGATGAATATCCTTTTCAGTGATGTGAATCCTATTCCGATAAAAACAGCCATGAATCTTTATGGATTTGACGCAGGCGAATGCAGACTTCCGCTTGTTCAAATGAGTGTTTCAGGCTATCATGACTTAAAGGATTGTCTTGAAAAATATGACCTTTTAGGCAAGAATAAGTAAAAAATCACGAAGTTTAAAGGGGAATTTTAAATGGTTAATATAGCTGTTGTCGGATGCAGCGGAAAAATGGGATATTATGTAGTTGAGGCAATAACAAACAGAAATGATTGTAAAGTCTTATTCGGCATTGATTTATATGTAAACAATAATTATGATTTCAATGTTTACAAAAGCTTTGATGAGACAAATGAAATACCTGATGTTATTATTGATTTTTCCAAACCTTCGTCTCTTGATGGAATGCTTACATTTGCAAAAAACAATTCAGTTCCATGCGTAATTTGTACAACAGGTTATTCTAAGGAACAGGTTGCACAAATAAAAGAGGCCTCTGATAAAATTGCTGTGTTTTATTCAGGTAATATGTCACTTGGAATAAACCTTTTAATCGAGCTTGCTAAGGAAGCATCAAAGGTTATTGGAAATCAGTTTGATATTGAGATTATAGAAAAACATCACAATCTGAAAGTTGATGCACCGAGTGGTACGGCGCTTATGATTGCGGACGGAATTTCGGAAACGTTGGAAAAAGAACCGCAGTATGTTTATGACAGACATAGCTACAGAAAAAAACGCTCCGAAAATGAAATAGGTATTCATTCTGTACGCGGTGGTTCAATTGTAGGTGAGCACGAGGTGATTTTTGCCGGTCATGATGAAGTTGTAACTATCTCACATCAGGCTCAGTCAAAAGAAGTTTTTGCTGTCGGTGCAGCAAATGCAGCTGTATTTCTTTCGGAACAGAAACCGGGTATGTATGATATGGGAGATTTGCTTGCATCAAAGATGAACTGATAAATTAAATTTAAAGCACGGTATTTATGCCGTGCTTTCTTTTATGTACCAAATTCATTACTTTTATCATATTATATATTGTAATATTTAAATGAATATTATCAACAAGTAGGCTGTCGTTATATGCTTATGCAATGACTACAGCAAAAAATAAAATAAGGATGAAAGTTATGGAAAGAAATTTAATAATGTTTAGCTCAGTAACATTTGCAATGAAGGGCAAAAATATATTAATGAAAAATAATATATTTTCTAAGGTTGTCAGAACACCAATGTATTTGCAAAACAAATCATGTGGTTATAGCCTGATTTTAAATAATGATATTGACAAAGCTATGGGAATTTTGAGGAGCAACGGAATCTCCGTGTTGGGTACTGCTGCCGTAGATAGATTATGATATATTTTGATAACGGAGCAACTACCTTCCCAAAGCCCGTTTCGGTAAAAAATGCAGTAAACAGTGTGTTGTCAAATTACGGAGCAAATCCGGGACGAAGCGGGCATAAGATGTCAGTAAAATCATCTGAGATAATATATGAATGCCGGGAAAACATTTCTAAACTTTTTGGAACTGATAATCCCGAAAAAGTAATTTTTACAATTAATTGCACTGCTGCACTGAATACGGTCATAAAGGGAGTTTTAAAGCGCGGAGATCATGCTGTAATATCATCGCTAGAGCATAATGCCGTTGTAAGACCGCTTGAGTTTTTAACAAAAAACGGTGTTGAGTATTCTGTAGCAGATTACGTTCCGTATGATGATGAAGCCACAATAGACAATTTTAGACAGGCAATAAAGTCAAATACAAAACTTGTAATATGCACGCACGCATCAAATGTATTTGGTGTTAAGCTTCCTGTTGAAAGAATAGGTGCACTTTGCAAAATATACGGAATACTGTTTTGTGTTGATGTCGCCCAAACAGCAGGAGTAATCCCTATCTCTCTCAAAGATAATTATATAGATTTCATATGTGCCGCAGGGCATAAAGGGCTTTACGGACCTATGGGAACCGGATTACTGGTAATTAATTCAGATACTCTTCCCGACGGCTTGGTACAAGGAGGTACAGGCAGTGATTCTGCTAATACTCAGCAACCGGAAGCATTGCCGGATAAGTATGAAAGCGGAACACCGAATCTTCCCGGAATTGCAGGACTTAATGCCGGAATTAAGTATATTTTAAGAAAAGATATAAATAGAATTTCAGATTATGAAATGACACTGTCTCAAAAACTTTATGATCAATTAAATTTAATTGATGGCGTAATTCTATATACTAAGAGACCGGAAAAACGATGGAGTGTGCCTGTGATTTCATTTAATATCAATAATCTTGACAGTGAAGAAGTATCGGAAATTCTTAACAGAAAGTTTAATATAGCTGTAAGAGCTGGATTACACTGTGCACCTTTGGCTCATAAATCTTTTGGCACTATTGAAACAGGTACAGTAAGAGCCGTTGTTTCAACCTTTACAACTGTTAATGATATTAATTATTTTGCAAATTCCGTAAGAAAAATTTGCTATGACAATAAAATTAAAAAAAGGAATTAAAATAGTTGCAATTGACGATGAAAATATGTTAAAATACTATTGTAACTAATGCAAATAAGGAAGGAGGAAATGATTTGGAATTTATTAATAATATTTTTTCTATTTTAAAAACTATACAATTCAGAGATATCATTGATATTCTCGCAATTGCTCTTATAATTTTCGGTTTGTTTAAACTCGTTCAGGAAACAAGAGCTGTTCAGCTTTTAAAAGGCGTTTTGTTATTAATAATTTTATATTTTATTTCCTCACTTTTCGGTCTTGTTATGCTCTCTTCTTTATTAAGAACCTTTTTTGAAGCGGCAGTGGTTGTTATTGCAATCATATTTCAGCCTGAAATCAGAAAGGCTCTTGAGCAAATGGGCAGAAACAATACCTACAAAAAATATATAAAAATTTTTGCAAAGCACCGAAAGGGCGATGAATGGAAAAAAGCAGTAAAAAAATCAATTGTTGATGCTGCTGATACTGCTATACTTTTTTCCCGTTCAAAAACCGGAGCTTTACTTGTTTTTGAGCGTGAAACCAGATTGTCTGATATAGCTTCAACAGGTACTGTAATTGATGCTGAAACATCAGTTGCTTTGTTTGGCAACATTTTTTTCAACAAAGCTCCGCTTCATGACGGTGCAAGTATAATTCGTGATGGTAAGCTGTTTGCGGCAGGATGTATTCTGCCGCTTACCGATAATAAAAATGTTGACATAAACCTTGGAACACGACACAGGGCTGCTCTTGGGATAAGCGAGCAGAGTGATGCAATTGTTCTTGTTGTCAGCGAGGAGACCGGTGTTATTTCTTTGGCAATAAACGGAATTTTACTTCGTGAATTTACTCGTGATAAACTTATAGATAAACTTGAAGAATTTTTAATTGAAGATCAAGGATATTATGATGATGAAGATACTCCGAAAAAACTGTTTCAAAGGAAGGTGAAGGATGATAAATGAAAAATTTCAGGTTTTCTTTTAACAATCTCCTTCAGAATAATAAGTTTTTGCTTATTATAGCTTTGCTTATATCAGTTTCAGTCTGGCTTTATATGAGTACCGGATCATCAAATGATACTACTGTAACAGTTGGCAATATTCCGATTCAGATTGAACTTTCCGATGAAGCAAATAACAATGGTTTAATGATTTTTTCAAATAGTGAAAAAACCGCTTCTGTTACAGTGACCGGAAATAGAGCTGTGCTCGGTTCGATAAGTGAAAAGGATATAACCGTTACAGCTGCTGCTAACAGCATTGACTCTTCAGGCAATTATTCATTGTCAGTTTCTGCTGTAAAAACTAATCCAGGTGCAAACTTTCAAATTATATCAACTGTCACCCCATCTACAGTAAATGTGATTATTGACTATCTTAGGGAAGCATCTTTTCCTATTCAGGAAAACGTTGTGTACAAGGTAGCTGAAGGCTACTATGCATCAACGGCTTTATCATCAAAAGAAATTAAAATCTCCGGTCCGCAAACTGAAATTTCAAAAATAGCTAAAGTATCAGCTGTATCCGAAATAAACGGAACGCTTAATAATACGGCGACTACTGATGCTACAATAATTCTTTATGATGAAAACAATCAAGAAATTTCTGCAGATTTATTTACTATGGAATTTACAACGGTTGAAGCCTCGATTTCCGTGCTTCCTGAAAAAACTGTTAAGGTTAAACCGATTTTTATTAATAAACCATCAGGACTTGAGATTACTGATGAAATGATCTCAATTGAGCCTGACAATATTCTTCTCGCCGGACCAAAGGATATATTGGATAAAACTTCTTCTGTTAATCTTCAATCCATAGATTTCACTTCATTGACCAACAAAGTTGTTGAGTTTCCGTCTCTCGGTATCAATATACCAACTGATTGCAAAAATATCAGTAACTCAACATCAGCTAAAGTCACACTAGACTTGAGTAAGCTTTCCAGTAAATCTATTACTGCAAGTAAATTCAAAGTTGCCGGTCTTTCTTCTGATTATACAGCCGAGGTAACTCAAAACAGCATTACAGTTAATGTAATTGGACCTGAAAGTGAACTAAAAAACCTCAATTCAGATAAAATTACCGGTATCATTGATACATCGGATTTACAGGGAACAATAGGTTCAGTACAAATGCCTCTTACTTTTGAAATCAGCGGAACAAAATCGTGCTGGATTCATGGAACTTATAAAGCAAATCTTACAATATCGGAAAAATAACTATTATTGTAAAATATTGCACAGAGAATGGCTTTGCTTATTCTCTGTGCTTTTTCTTACAAAAAACATATAAAGCGTTTGTTTATATATACAAAAAAGTATACAGTTATTGTCTCGTTAAGCTCGATATGCTATAATTTATTTGTTGGATTATGATGGAATATAATATTTAAGGAGGCAAAACTATGAAACAACAAAAGAAAATTATAAGTATGCTGCTTGCAGCTGCATTGGTAATTTCAACCTTTGCAATTTCTGCATTTTCAGCGTCTGCAGCATCAGCCGGTTCTCAGGTATATTTTGACAACTCAGTATATAATTGGGAACAAGTTTATGTTTATGCATACGGCACAAAAAACAATGCTGAATGGCCGGGTCAGTTGATGGACAAAGATGAAAACGGTTTTTACACTAAATCTTTTCCGGCAACTTATAAGTCAGAAAATATAATATTTAATAATGGACTTGAAGAGGGGGAAGGCAAAGAACAGTATCCTCAGGCAGCCGGTCTTTCTCTTAAAACAGGAGAATGCAAACTTCTTACTGCAGAAAAACAGTGGGTAGATTACGGAAAAGCAGACGACCATGCATATGGTTTTGCCTACACCGCATCTGGTACTGGATTTTCTTCTGAATCCATTCAGGTAAAATTGGGTCTTAAAAATACCGATAGCGGTTATTATTCTATCGATGGTTCTTCCAAAACAAGTTATACTAACAATGCTGTTGTAAACATCGGTGAAGGCAAAATCGGCAATTCGATAATTACACTTAAACTTTATGCAACCGGTGCTGACGGTGTTGAAACTACACAATCATATACATACAAAAAAGGATTTACTGAGATAAAAACTACTTTTTCAGCTGAATCTGACGGACATACAACCGAAGCAGAAGGCGGCTATTATTCAACTAACCCTAACTTACAGCTAGGTAAAAACAAAACAATTACTATTGACGGTGATGTAAGCGACTGGGACAGTTCAATGATTATAGCACAGGGTGTAGCAAATGATGATCCGCGTGTTTATATGCCTTCTTCAATGCATGAACAGCCTTGGGACGGTTATGCTCTTTACAGTGCGTGGGATGATGAAAATCTTTACTTTTTGCTTGAAATGGCAAATACAACTTATATAGTTTCTCCTGAAGATAACTTTGCTGCTTCTAATGAGGCCAGACCTTGGAGAAACAGTATACCTATGTACATTGCCCTTTCTGTTGATCCTGATAAACAGTCTACCGGTAAGGCAATTGGTACAAACAAGGATGGCTCAAAATTTACAAATCCTTTTGTTTGGGGATGTGATAACGGCGTCGCTAAAGACGGCGGCACTGCTTTTACAACACATGTCGACACATTGATTGCCTTTGACTCTAACAACTCAAACGGCGGAGATTCAATTTATAAAGCCGATGTAATTGATACTGACGGAACATATATGTTTAACTATGACACGAGGGTTCCAATCGGTGTAAGATCATATCAGGCACAGGATAATCAAAACGGATTTAAAATTAAATACGCAAACGGAACTAAGAGTACTACAATGTATGGTATAAATGCACCAAAAGGATCAAGAGTAATGGGTGACAACCTTGATATGAGTGCTAACTGGGTTGATTTCTTTGATTTAGGATATAAAGAATCTTATGGTTATATTTATGAAATAGCTGTTCCTCTTTCTGCACTTGGAATTGACAGAAATTACATTGAGACAAAGGGAATAGGAGCAATGCAGATTCTTACATACGGCACATCCGGTATGGATACACTTCCGCATGATCCTTCAATGCTTGACCAGGCAAATGTTGAATACAGTTACGATCCTTCAAGCTCGCATGAAAAGGAAGATATTGATAATATTACTGTTCCGCTTGCCAGAATAGGTTCTTTGTTAAATGATACAGTGATTAATGAAGCTCCGCTTCAGGTGAATTTTGGTGCTGACAAGAATTCAGGTCAGGATGTAAATACTGCAATAACACTCTCTGCTGAAGCATATCACGCAAAAGGTGATGTGGAATATGATTTTACAGTAAACGGTAAATCAATCCAGAAATCATCACAGTCATCTGTTGTTTGGACACCAAATAATGAAGGTGTTTATGAAATTGCTGTAAAAGTAACTGATTCCGAAGGTAATGTATCTGTAGAAAAAAAGAACTTTGCTGTTGGTACAGCAACGCCGGAATATTCTATAGGCGATGTTAATCTTGATGGAAATGTAAATATACTTGATGCAACAGAGATTCAGAAGCATAGTGTTGAGTTAATAAGTCTTAATGAGACACAATTAAAGCTTGCTGATGTTAACCATGACGGCAAAGTAGATATACTTGATGCAACAGAAATTCAGAAAATAATTGTCCAGTAATTATTAGTAATAATAACAACAAGAGGTACGGTTTTGTAAACCGTACCTCAGTTTTTTATTTAACAGCATTATTTTTTATAATCTGGTTCTTATGTGACTGTTTCTTCTTATAAATGCCGTGTTCATATCATCTGTATTATGGTATTGCACGCTTTGAACAAGTCCAATACTTATCAAAGTACTCAATGCTGATGTACCGCCGGCACTAAATAACGGAAGCGTAATACCGATAACAGGAAAGAGTCCCAATACCATACCGATATTTACAATTGTTTGAGATGAAATCATTGCAAATACACCGCAGCATACATACTTTCCTTGGATTTCACATGATTTCTTAGCGATAAGCAGTACTTTAACAGCAATTAATAGAAGTATTAATATAAGTAAAATGCATCCGATAAATCCCAACTCTTCTCCGGCGACTGTAAAAATAAAATCATTTTCCTGTTCAGGCACAATCCCATGTTCAACTCTTTGTCCATTGTACAGTCCGCTTCCACTTAATCCTCCGCCTGCTATTGATACTTTTCCCTGATATTGCTGCCAGCCGTAATTTGTCAGGGCATTTCCGTCAATATCAAATAATGCAAGGATTCTGTTTCTGTGTTCATCATTCATAAAAAAATTCCATATAATCGGTACACCGATAAGCAATGCTGCTCCCAAAAAGGCAAAGTACCTTAACTGTATACCCGCCGTAAAAGACATTATTATAAATATCAGTGCAAAAATTACAACTGTACCGTCATCACCTTGCATATGGATTATCGCCATCGGAATCAATGCATGCATTCCAAGGGAAAGAACACCCCAAATGTTATTTGTTATATTTTTTTCATTCAAAAATAACAAGTGTTTTGAAAAAGTGATAATAAAACAAATTTTAATAAACTCTGAGGGCTGAATTGTAAATCCGCCGGGAATAGTAATCCATGCGGTGTCATCAGTTCCTGATACTTGAATTCCGAAAGCAAATACAAGTCCTGCTAGAATAGCTGCCATAATGGCTGCAAAGTACCATTTTTGAATTAAATATTTATAGTCAGCAACCGAAATTATAATTGCAGCCATAACACCTATAAGAACGGCAATTATTTGTGTTCTTAAATAATTATATTCACCTGACCGCTGCATACTCGATATAAGTAAAAAACTATAGGTTACTGCGATAATTGTAAGTAACCATAATATTATATCTGCCTGCTTAAAATATTGATAAACCGAATAGCAAATTTTTTTCAAATAATCGTCATCCTTTATTATTGTGTATACAAATTATTATATAAAATAATGGCTGCAATATCAAGTATATTTGCAAATTAGAATAATATATAGGAGAAAATTTGCTATAATGAATTTAAATATTATGCGGAGGTGCGTTATATATGTTATCAGATATTGAAATTGCTCAGAGTGCTAAATTACAACCTATTGCAACAATAGCTGAACAACTTGGAATATCAGATGATGAGCTGGAATTTTACGGCAAGTATAAAGCTAAACTTTCTGATAATCTTGCTCAGCGCGTAAAAAACAACCCTGACGGCAAGCTTGTTTTAGTAACAGCAATAAATCCTACTCCGGCAGGTGAAGGAAAAACTACTACCACGGCTGGACTGGGACAGGCTATGGCAAAAATCGGAAAGAAAGCAATAATAGCCTTGCGTGAACCTTCGTTAGGTCCTGTTTTTGGAATAAAAGGAGGAGCTGCCGGAGGCGGTTATGCCCAAGTATTGCCAATGGAAGATATAAACCTTCATTTTACCGGTGATATGCATGCAATAACCTCTGCAAACAATCTTTGCTGTGCTATGCTTGATAATCATATTCATCAGGGAAATGCACTTGAAATTGATCCTCGAAGGATTTTAATCAAGCGCTGTCTTGATATGAATGACCGTGCCTTAAGAAATATCATTATAGGACTGGGGGGTAAAATAAACGGAGTTCCCAGAGAGGATCATTTTATTATAACTGTAGCCTCTGAGGTAATGGCAATTCTTTGCCTTGCTAATGATATAGATGACTTAAAGAATAGGCTGGGAAAGATTCTTGTAGCTTATACATACTCAGGTAAACCTGTGTATGCAAAAGATTTAAAGGCTGACGGTGCTATGACTGCATTGTTAAAGGATGCTATTAAACCTAATCTTGTTCAGACAATTGAGGGAACTCCCGCGATAATGCACGGAGGTCCGTTTGCTAATATCGCGCATGGATGCAATAGTGTTCGTGCAACCAAACTTGCATTAAAACTTGCTGATTACTGTATAACGGAAGCAGGATTCGGTTCTGATCTCGGTGCTGAAAAATTTCTTGATATAAAATGCAGATATGCAGGACTTTCTCCTTCAGCAATTGTAATAGTGGCTACATGCCGTGCTTTGAAATATAACGGCGGTGTTCCTAAATCTGAGGTTTCTTTGGAAAACCTTGATGCACTAAAGAAAGGCATTGTTAATCTTGGTGTACATATTGATAATATGCGTAAATATAATGTTCCGGTAGTTGTTGCAATAAACCGCTTTGGAACCGATACAGTTTCAGAATTAAAATACATAGAAGAATATTGTATTTCAAAAGGTGCTGACTTTGCTCTTTCTGATGTATTCTGCAAGGGCGGTGAAGGCGGCATAGAACTTGCCAACAAGATTGTTGAAGCATGTGAGAAACCATCATCATTTTCATATTTATACTCGCTTGATTTATCTTTAAAAGGCAAAATTGAAAAAATTGCTTTTGACATTTATGGTGCGAATAAGGTTAATTATACCTCCACAGCAGAAAAGGCGATAAAGGAAATCTGTTCTCTGGATATTGACAAACTGCCGGTATGTATAGCAAAAACTCAATACTCACTTTCTGATGATCCGGCTAAACTCGGAGCTCCGCATAATTTCGAGATTACCGTAAAAAATGTCTCTCTGTCAAATGGTGCGGGTTTTGTAGTTGTCTATACGGGTGACATAATGACTATGCCGGGACTTCCTAAGGTTCCTGCTGCTGAAAAAATTGATGTAGACATTAACGGAAAGATAAGTGGATTATTCTGATATGACGAAATTGATATCGCACAGTACTGAAGAAACAGAAAATATCGGAATTAGAGTTGCAGAAAAATTGTCCGGAAACGAGATTATAGCTCTGTTTGGTGGATTGGGAATGGGTAAGACTGCTTTTACAAGAGGACTTGCTTCAGGACTTGGAGTTTTTGACGGTGTTTCAAGTCCAACTTTTGCTCTTGTAAATGAATATATAGGAAAGTGTAATATTTTTCATTTTGATATGTATCGTGTTAGTTCTTGGGAAGATCTTTATTCTACAGGATTTTTTGATTATATTGAAAAAGGCATTTTGGTTATCGAATGGAGCGAGAATATAGAAGGTGCCTTGCCTGAGAATACAATACGCATAAGTATCAGTGCTGGTGAAAATGAGAATGAGCGAATTTTTCAAATTGAGGGTATTGAAATATGAAGATTCTTTCAGCAGATTCTTCTGCAATTGCTGCTTCAGTAGCATTATCAGAGGAAAATAAACTAATCGGCGAGTTTTTTATTAATACAAGCCTTACGCATAGCCAGACGCTTATGCCATTAATTAATCAGCTCCTAAAAAGTACAAACACTAAAATAGAAGACATTAATTGTATTGCAATAAATGCAGGTCCTGGTTCTTTTACCGGCGTAAGGATAGGCGTTGCAGCGGTGAAAGGACTTGCATTTGCAAATGATATTCCATGCGTATCTGTTTCAACTCTTAGCAGTATGGCTTATAATATGATTGACAGAAACTGCATTGTATGCTCAGTTATGGATGCGCGCTGTGAACAAATATATAACGCTCTTTTTAAAGTAAATAATAATAAAATAATACGCCTTTGCGAAGACAGAGCATTATCTTTGAACGATTTGAAATCTGAGCTTTCTCAGATTAACGACAGAATAATTCTTATAGGTGACGGAGCAGAGATAACATATAATTATCTTGGCAACCAACTTGAAAATGTTGAACTTGCTCCGGTTAATCTTAGATATCAAAGAGCTTCATCTACTGCTTTAGCTGCATTTGAAAAATATAAATGCAATCAAATTGTGACTGCCAAAGAACTTATGCCTATATACCTTAGATTGCCGCAGGCACAGCGAGAACTTAATAAAAAACGGGGGTTAAATAAATGATAGCGCTTGGATGTGATCATGGCGGATATAATCTTATCTGCGCAATTAAAAAATTCTTTGATGCAAAAGGAATTAATTATAAAGAATTCGGCACCTTTAATGAGGACAGCGTTGACTATCCTGTTTATGCATATAAAGTTGCAAAAGCAGTTGCAGAAGGGGAATGTGAAACAGGAATTCTTTGTTGTGGAACGGGCATAGGTATTTCTATAGCTGCAAATAAAGTTAAAGGTATACGAGCTGCTGTTGTAAATAATGAATTTGGCGCTGAAATGACTCGCAGACACAATCATGCAAATATTTTATGTATGGGTGGCAGAGTTACAACAGAAGAAGATGCAGTTCGATATGCTGAAATTTTTTTAAATACGCCGGAAGAAGGCGGAAGACATGATAACCGTCTTGCAATGATTTCAAAGATTGAAGACGGAACATTTTCATTAGATTAAAAATCATCAGGACTCAAAATTTTTAAAGCCGTTTGATATTTCAAACGGCTAATTTTTATGTTATTTTATAAAAAATAATATCCACTCGCAATGTAACATCATTGTAACAATTTGTTACTTTTTAAATATTCGGATAGACTTAACATAACTAACATTTTTCCACAAAGGAAGTATTGATTTTTTGCTAAATTAACATCTTTCCACACCGGAATAATAATTGGTTATTATTGCTAATTATAAATATATAATTACGAAAATATAAGTTCAATAAGCATACTAATTTCGCTTTTGTAACAAAATATCTCAATAAATTTCATTTTATTAAATTTATTTACAAAAAAGACTTGTTTTTTTTCCTTATTAGTATTATAATAACACTACAATGTTTTTAAAGAATTTTAAAAAAGAATTATAAATGATTTGGAGAGGAAAAAATGAGACTTCGTAAGCAAGAACTTGGTGATAGAAATTTAGTAGGAAACCGTGTTGAACTTGTGCGGAAACAAAAAGGTATGAAACAAAAAGAACTGTTAGCTCAACTTCAGGTAAACGGAGTTGATATGAATGCATCAGGTCTTTCAAAGCTTGAAGGACAAATTAGATTTGTAACAGATGTAGAACTTGTTGCTCTTGCAGATATTCTTGAAGTGTCCGTCGATTACCTGCTGGGCAGAGAGGCTGTCGGTTATTAATGATTGGTATATCTACCTTTATCAATTAAACATTTATCAGGGATAACACAACTGTTGTCCCTGATTTTTTACTTTTATTTCAAAAGAGTATGAAGTCTATAAACATCAGAATTTTTATATAGCAACAATATATATAATCAGATTAGATTGCGTTTCTAGGTTGTTCGTAATTCAAATAATAAAAAGCAGGATTTCCAATTAATATAAGTATAGAAAAAAGCCTTGAAAACATAATGTTTTCAAGGCTTTGGCGGAGAGTCAGGGATTTGAACCCTGGCGACGCTATAAACGCCCTACGAGATTTCGAGTCACGCCTCTTCGACCACTTGAGTAACTCTCCGTATATCCGCACTGTTTTTTGATTCAAAAATACTGGAACAAAGCAGTAGCATATTTAATCTTAAAATTTGAACAACTAAAAACTGTTTTTTACGTTTCTCTTGCATTTTATTACGTTAATATATTTTACTTGTTTTTCATTTGATTGTCAAGTACAAGTAACGATATTTTTACTTGTGCATAAAATAAAAGTGAATAACATTACGGTTGGTGAAAAGAGTGGCATTAAGTACAAGAGAGTTATTCGCAAGACTTATAAAATGTGAAGCAGGCGGTGAAGGTGATGACGGTATGCGTGCAGTTGCATCAGTCATTGTTAACCGTGCCAAAGTGCCTGACGGAGAATTTGCAAGAATAAGCAACGGAGGGGATGTGCGTGCCATTATTGAGCAGCCAAATCAATTCACCTGTTTAAAAACCTCGGTCGGAGGTCAGTATAATCCTCAGAATATTTATAATATAACACCTGACGATATACATTATGAAATTGCTGATTGGGCACTTGCAGGTAATACACATTCCTCTGTAGGAAATTCAATATTTTATTTTAATCCGTTTTCAGATACATGTCCAACTTATTTTCCTTCAAATAACGGCGTAATTTATAATAGGGTGGGGGATCACTGTTTTTATACTCCCACTCAAGCTTATTCAAAAACTTAAGGAGACATTATGGCAAATTCTAATCACAACAACACAAATCACAGTAATCAAATGAATCCCGAAAATGTTTATGGTCTTAATGAAAAAACTTGCTGTTCACATGGACCATATCTTCCAAATACAATGGAGGAAATGTATGCAAGCCCAATAAATGAGATCTCATCATTTAATCAGAGCACAACTGCTAATCCTATTGATCAGTATAATGAGAACTTATCATTAATGCAGGCTGATGAGGCAGAAAGACAAGGCGGTTCTACATCAGGTCCACCATCCCAGTTTAACGGCAATTTGCAAAAAATTCCATATGTAGAAAAAATTGATGCGGCAGACACAGCAATCCCTGAGCCTATTTCAACTCCGGCAACAACTTTAAATTACGGCGCAACAATGTCAGCGCCAATGAAGGCAAATCTTGGAATGGCACCGGACGCAAATACAAAAGCTCTTACAGTAACGCCTGAAAGCATACAGTTTCATAATGGCTTTTTGCGCACACAGGTTGGCAGAAGGGTTTCTGTAGATTTTCTTTTAGGTTCCAACACAATTGTAACAAAATCCGGATATCTTCTTGGGGTTGCTCAGGACTATATTCTTATCAATGAACTTGATACAAATGACATCACTTCCTGTGATTTTTACAACATAAAATTTATGAGATTTTATTACTGATTTTATCCACCGATTTATTCGGTGGATTTTTTCTTCTCTTAATGCATAAATATTATAAGGATCATGTTGGGCAAATCATTTTTTAAACTCAAGGCGGCTTTTAAGTTAAAACTTTTTGCCTGTCTGCTCACAACAAAGTATATATCAACGCATAATGATATTAGGATTTCTTGTTAATTATTTTGTTATTTTATATGACAAAACAGCATTAATATGATATAATTATACATATAAAGCGGTTAGAGATAACTTATTGTAAAATACTTTAACAAACATTATTATTGGAGGAAAAAATTATGAAATTCTGTAAGTATTGCGGGAAACAATTAGAAGACGATGCAGTATGTGATTGTAAAGACTCTTTAAATGCAGCACAATTTTCACAATCACCCCATGAACCGGTTGGCTGCACATTTCAGGATAATCAAAAATTTTCATCTCCTTATGCTATGAATGGTACGCATGGAGAAAACAAGTTTATTACTGCTCTTAAGAATTTTCCGGTCTTGTTTTGTTCTTTTTGGAAAGATTCAAAGGGTACAATAAAAATTGCTAAAAACAATAAAGATATTATGATTGCAGTTATCTGCTCTTTTATCTTTTTTGCATCAATATTTCTGGGGAATATGTTTTCCTTTATTTCTATGCACACTTTTGACTTTTTCAGGGTTTTAATTACATCATGTATTTTGGCTTTGCTGATTGGAAGTTTCTTCACTCTAATCATGGCTTTTGCAAAAAAAATCTCTAATAGAACTTCTAATATTGCAGCTTGTTTAATTGATTCGTTTATTTCTTTTTCTATTGAATCAATTCCTGCATCTATCGGATTTATAATTGCAGGATTAGCTTTATTTATCAATTTCTATGCATCAGCATTTTTTATTTTATTGACTGCTTTGTATCTAATAGTTACGCTTACTTGTAACATAAAGGATACAATAATTAATGTAAATAATAATGCGGCATTTGTTATAATTACATCATTAACTGCATGTATTGCTTTAGGCATTATATTAGCCGTATTAATAAACTTGTATACCTGGTGTGTGGAAGGCGGAATTTACTCACAGTTTTCATCTGCTCTCGGTTACATCTCTGATTATTTAAATTAAAATAGTATCAATAAAGTTTACCCTCTTATGTACAGAAGTGCATAAGAGGGTTCTCTACAGAAGTTCGCTTAATATTGTGTTTGAAACCAAAAAACCTTTAGGTGTAAAGCTAATGCTGTTACTGTTAATGTTTATAAAGCCTGATTTAGCATATCTTTCTGCTTTTTCTATTAACTTTTCAGGAATAGCTTTACCGAATCTTTTTGTATATTCATAAAAACTCAGACCGCTCTTCAGCCTTAATGACAGCATAACAAATTCCTCTTCACTTCCACCGATACCATCAAACACGATTTCATTTTTAACAAATTTGCTCATACTTCTGTTATAATAAAATCTATTGCCATTATAAAAAGAATGAGCTGAAGGACCTATACCAATATATTCTCCGCATCTCCAATAATTTATATTGTGCTTGCTTTCATATCCCGGTATTGAAAAATTTGATATTTCATATTGTTTATATCCAAGCTTGCTAATCAAATCGACCATATATAGATACATATCTGCCTGTATATCGTCGTCTGCAAGCATAAGATTATTCTGCATTCTAAAAAAAGGTGTATTTTCTTCAATTTTTAAAATATAAGATGAAATATGAACCACACCACACTCCTTGCAGAATTCAAGTGATTTTTTAAGTGTTTCTATTGTCTGGTTTGGAATTCCTATCATTAAATCAAGAGAAATATTTACAAGTCCTGCTTTTTTTGCACTGTCAACGGTCAATATTACATCATTTGTATCATGAATTCTGCCAAGCGCTTTAAGTTCATTTGTAACGGCACTTTGCATACCAACAGATATTCTGTTAAATCCTGCTTTGCTTAAGGACAAAAAGTCAATATTTTTACCCGTATCAGGATTAATCTCAACAGTAATCTCTGCATCTGGCATAACATTGAAGTTATCTTTTATATATTCAAGCAGAACACAAAGGCGTTTTGCCCCTAATACGCTTGGCGTACCGCCTCCAAAATATACAGTTGAAACTCGTTCTTTTATTTTTAAACTCCAGTAAAATATTTTGTTTTTTAGTTCATTTAAATATTCGTCATAACCTGATTCATCAGATTTTGTACTGTAAAAATCGCAGTACAGACATTTGTTTTTACAAAAAGGTATATGAATATATAGACCGATTGAATTATGCATAAAAACCTCGTAATAATAAAAAAGTGTTAAATATGTTTGAGGCAGAAACAATAAGTTTCTGCCTCAATTTGGAAGGTATATGAAAAATAGGAAAAATCAATAATAATAATATTTCTATGTCATTATATTACAATATATTTACATATCTGTCAAGTTTTTGTAGCAAATAATTTTTAGGAATTTATTTGCTAATTTATTGACATACACATGGTAAAAATAGTAAAATATAGAATTGTGAATAAAGATAAACTTCCGAAAGGATTGTATATAAATGAACTCATTAAAAGAAGAAATAACTAGACGCAGAACATTTGCAATTATTTCACATCCGGATGCAGGAAAAACCACACTAACTGAAAAGCTGCTTCTTTATGGCGGTGCAATTAACCTTGCCGGCTCCGTAAAAGGCAAAAGAACCTCAAAACATGCTGTTTCAGACTGGATGGAAATTGAAAAACAGAGGGGAATCTCCGTAACGTCATCTGTTTTACAGTTTAAATATAACGGATATTGTATCAATATACTTGATACACCAGGCCATGAAGACTTTTCTGAAGATACCTACCGCACGCTGATGGCAGCAGATTCTGCGGTAATGGTAATTGACGGTTCAAAAGGTGTTGAAAAACAAACAATAAAGCTTTTTAAAGTTTGCGTAATGCGTAATATACCAATTATTACTTTTATTAATAAAATGGACAGAGACGCTAAAAATCCGTTTGATTTGCTTGAAGACATCGAAAATGTTTTAGGGATACACACTTATCCTGTAAACTGGCCTATAGGTTCCGGAAAAGAGTTTAAGGGTGTATTTGACAGAAACTCAAAAAAAATACTGTCATTTACTGCAAACAATGGTCAAAAAGAAGTTGAAAAAACTGAGATTACTCTTGATGATCCTGCACTTGAGGATACAATAGGATTTTATCATAAGCAGGATCTGTTTGACGACATTGAACTTCTTGATGGCGCTGGTGATGATTTCGATCTTGAGGCTGTCAGAAACGGTCAGCTTACTCCGGTATTTTTTGGTTCTGCACTTACAAACTTTGGTGTTGAACCGTTTTTAGAACAGTTTTTACAGCTTACTACTTCACCTCTTCCAAGAGAAACTGTTGAAGAAAATATTGAACCTATGTCTGATTATTTTTCAGCATTTGTATTTAAAATACAAGCCAATATGAATAAAGCACACCGTGACAGAGTAGCATTTATGAGAATATGCAGCGGTAAATTTGAAAAGAATATGGAAGTTTTCCATGTTCAGGGCAATAAAAAAATGCGTCTTTCACAGCCTCAGCAAATTATGGCTCAGGAAAGAGAAATTGTTGATGAGGCTTACGCAGGTGATATAATAGGCGTATTTGATCCGGGAATCTTCTCAATTGGCGACACAATATGTTCTGCCGGTCATAAAGTACGTTTCAAAGGCATTCCTACATTTGCCCCGGAACATTTTGCACTTGTGCGCCAAAAGGATACAATGAAACGCAAACAGTTTATTAAGGGAACAAATCAGATTGCGCAGGAGGGCGCAATTCAGATATTCCAAGAGCTTGATGCAGGTATGGAAGAGGTCATTGTCGGTGTTGTAGGTGTTCTACAGTTTGATGTATTAAAATATCGTCTTCAAAATGAATACAATGTTGATATTATTATGGAATCACTCCCATATGAGTATATACGATGGATAACAAATGAAGATTTAGATCCAAAAACTCTTGATCTTGCTTCAGATACAAAAAGAATTCAGGATTTAAAAGGTAATCATTTGCTGTTATTTACAAGTTATTGGAGTATTAACTGGGCACTTGAACATAACAAAGATCTTGAATTAAGAGAATTCGGAACAAATTAATTATTTTGAGGAGGATATATGCTGTACGATAAGCTTAAAAGTTATAATCAAAGCGGCATATATCCTTTTCATATGCCAGGACATAAGCGTATTGACACAACAGGTGACGGCATAATACCTTATGGTATTGATTTAACTGAAATATACGGTTTTGACAATCTGCACGAACCTTCTGGAATAATTAAAGCAATTCAAAATAAAGCAAAAAAATTATATTCCGTTAAAAATGCCTTTATGCTGATTAACGGTGCAACAGGCGGAATACTTGCTGCAATTCGGTCGCTTACAAACTACGGAGACAAGGTTTTAATTGCACGCAACTGCCACAAGTCAGTTTATAACGCAATCGAAATTTGCGGACTTAATGTACAGTATCTTCTTCCTGAAACAGACAGCAAGTTTGGTATTTTGGCTTCTGTTGATCCATTGTCTGTTCAAAAAGCACTGTCAGAAGATGAAAATATAAAAACTGTTGTAATTACATCTCCGACATATGAAGGAGTAGTTTCAGATATAAAAACAATAGCAGAAATTTGTCATAAACACAATGCTAAACTGTTTGTTGATGAAGCACACGGGGCACATTTTCCTTTTTCCGATATATTTCCCAATGAGTCGGTGAGCTGCGGTGCGGATGCTGCTGTTGTGAGTTTGCATAAAACGCTCCCATCATTAACACAAACAGCACTTTTGATTACAAATGATGATCTGCTTTCCTTAAAAATCGCAAATAATCTTTCTGTATTTGAAACAAGCAGTCCGTCCTATATTTTAATGAGTTCAATTGAAAACTGTCTTGAATATTTGTCTAATAATAAAACCGCTTTTGATAATTACAAAACAAATCTTAATAATTTTATAAGTTACTGTGAAAATCTGGCTAAGTTAAAGATTTTATGTTTTAATAAAAAAAGTAATAAGATTTATGATTTAGATAAAAGCAAAGTCGTTATTTCAACTGCAAATACAGATATTAACGGTGCTGCACTTGCTGAAATTTTGAGAAATGATTTTAAGATTGAAACAGAAATGGCTTATACTAACTATATTATTGCAATGACCTCTGTCTGCGATACAAAAAAAGGCTTTGACCGGCTTAAAAATGCATTATCATCAATTGATATAAAGTGTAATTTAATCAATAAAAATACAACGGCGGACAATTGCTGCATGCTGCCTGAAAAACGCTTTAATCCATCAGAATCATACAAATATAAATCCTGCAATTTGCCTCTAAATTTATCGATGGGAAGAGTGTCTCTCGAATATGTATGGGCATATCCACCGGGGATTCCGATTATTGTGCCCGGAGAAGTTATTTGTAATAATGTAATTGACCAAATATATTTTCTTAAACAAAACAATGTTGAAATTTGTTCGTCAAATAAAAACCTTTTTGACTGTATAACAGTAACCGAAAACTGATTGACAAATCCAAATGTATGTGATAATATTTATTTAACAAAATCTTACAAGGAGTATGTTTTAATATGAAAAGAATCAAAACTATTGAAACTCGTGACCTTAATAAAAGTGTAAAAACAGGCGGATGCGGCGAATGCCAGACTTCTTGTCAGTCTGCTTGTAAAACTTCCTGCGGTGTTGCTAACCAGCAGTGCGAGAAGTGTCTTGACGAGAAATAATTTTATTATTGAAAATTCAAGGATTTCATGCCGTTTTCCAAAAGGTTAACGGCTTTCCTTTTGTCTTTTAACGGAGATATGGAATTATGGTACACCAATATAAACTTAACGGATATAACATAGTCTTAGATGTTTACAGCGGCAGTGTTCATTGCGTTGATGATGTTGCTTATGATATCATTGAAATGTTTGAAAATAATAACAGAGCTGATATTGTAACTTCTATCCTCAATAAATATGCAGATAATCCTGATGTTACGGAGCAGGAAATAAACGACTGCATTGATGATGTTGAAGAACTTAAGAATCAAGGTAAACTCTATACAGAAGACAAGTATGAAAATCTTGCCTTTGATTTTAAAAACCGAAATACTGTTATAAAGGCTTTATGTCTGCACATTGCTCATACATGTAATCTTAATTGCGATTACTGCTTTGCCAGTCAGGGTAAATACCACGGTGACCGCGCTTTGATGAGTTTTGAAGTGGGTAAGAGAGCTATTGACTTTTTAGTTGAGAATTCGGGAAGCAGAGTTAATCTTGAGGTCGACTTTTTCGGCGGCGAGCCTTTGATGAATTTTGATGTTGTAAAACAAATTGTTGAATATGCCAGAAGTATTGAAAAAGAAAAAAATAAAAACTTTCGCTTTACTCTTACAACCAACGGTATGCTTATCGATGATGACGTAATCGAATTTGCAAATAAAGAATGTCATAATGTTGTTTTAAGTCTTGACGGACGTAAAGAGATTCATGACAATCTTCGCAAAACTGTCAGCGGAAAAGGCAGTTACGATACGATTGTTCCAAAATTTCAGAAATTTGTTAATAAAAGAGGCAATAAAGGTTACTATATCCGCGGAACATATACTCATAATAATACAGATTTTACAAATGATATTTTCCATATGGCAGATCTTGGTTTTACGGAATTATCAATGGAACCTGTTGTATGTCCTCCAAATGATCCATATGCACTTACATATGATGATTTACCGGTTTTGTTTGAACAGTATGAACTTCTTGCAAAAGAAATGCTCAAAAGGGAAAAAGAGGGAAATCCGCTTACATTCTATCACTATATGATTGATTTAACAGGCGGTCCATGCATTTACAAACGTATTTCAGGCTGTGGCTCAGGAACAGAGTATATGGCTGTTACCCCATGGGGAGAGCTGTATCCATGTCATCAGTTTGTCGGTGATGAAAAATACAGCCTTGGAAATATATTTGACGGCGTAACTAATACGGAAATACAGAATCAATTTAAACTTTGCAACGCTTATGCCCGTCCGGACTGTCAAGATTGTTGGGCAAAACTCTATTGCAGCGGTGGGTGTGCTGCAAATGCCTATCATGCAACCGGTTCTGTCAACGGAATTTACAAATACGGATGTGAGTTGTTTAAAAAACGAATAGAATGCGCAATCATGATGAAGGTTGCTCAGTCTGAAGAGTAATAAATATATTTAAGCAGATACATCACAGTATCTGCTTATTTTATATAACTTTGAAAAAATGAGTATGAGGTGGTCAAATGTGCGAGCAGATTGTCATGCTTGGTACAGGCAGTGCTATGGTAACAAAGTGCTATAATACATGTTTTTTGCTTAATTGTAATAATGAATATTTCTTAGTGGATGCCGGAGGAGGTAACGGTATTCTTTCTCAGATAGAGAAGGCAAAAATTGAGTGGAATAAAATTAGAAACATGTTTATTACTCATTCACATACTGATCATATTATAGGCACAGTTTGGGTAATACGTCAAATCAGTTCTCTAATGCTTGACAATAAATATACTGGCTGTTTTAATATCTTTTGTCATGATACGGCTGCTAATACTATAAATTCTCTGTGTAATTTAACGCTTGCATCAAAATTCTTAAAATGCATCGGAAAAAGAATTTTTATTAATGTTATTAATGACGGAAACACTCTTGTTACTGATAATTTCTCTTTTACCTTTTTTGATATTTTATCAGACAAAACAAAGCAATTCGGATTTAATGTTAAATTTAAGTCAGGCATATCACTTGCCTGCATCGGTGACGAACCATTTAATGAGAAGTGCAGAAATTATGTTGAAAATAAAGATTATTTAATGTGTGAAGCATTTTGCCTTTACAGCGACAGAAATATATTTAAACCTTATGAAAAATTTCACAGCACTGCTCTTGACGCAGGAAAACTTGCACAGACGCTTAACGTAAAAAATATTATTCTATACCATACCGAAGATAGCAATCTTAATACACGAAAACAAAACTATACAGCTGAGGCGGGAACTGTTTATTTTGGTAATATAATAGTGCCCGACGATTTAGAAATAATAAACATAGAATAAAAGAGGGCATTCGCCCTCTTTAAAATATACTCATAACGCCTGAAACAGCAATACATAATATAATACCTGCAATTGTAGGCAACGCCATAGACACAATCATCCACTTTAAACTGCCGGTTTCTTTTTTTATAGTAAGACATGCTGTTGAACAAGGATAATGCATTATACAAAGAATCATTGTACATACAGCTGTTGTAACAGTCCAGCCGTTAGCGCTTAATAAAGTCAGCAATTGTTCATAGCTTGAATACTCAACAAGCGTCCCGCTTGCCATATACGACATTATAATAATAGGTATAACTGTTTCATTGGCCGGAAACCCAAGAATAAATGCCATAATTATTATGCCGTCGACACCTAAAAGTCTGCCAAATGGATCTAAAAAATCAGTACAGTATCTGAGTATAGAAATATCAGAAATTTGAATATTTGCCATTAACCATATAACCGCGCCGGCGGGAGCCGCCACAACAACAGCTCTTCCAAGCACAAATAATGTTCTGTCTAGTAGTGAACGAACAATAGTTTTTATTATCTGAGGTTTTCTGTATGGAGGTAACTCAAGTGCAAATCCGGACGGTTCACCTTTTAATATAGTTACAGACAGCAGTTTCGAAATAGAAAGGGTCACAAATATACATAACACTATTATTGCAATCAATATTAAAGCAACTTCAATAGAAGCAATAAAACTGAATGCAGTTCCGGCAAAAAACATTAGTATAATTGCAATTAAAGTCGGGAACCGACCATTACAGGGCATAAAATTATTTGTAATAATAGCAATCAACCTTTCCTTTGGTGATTCTATTATTCTGCATCCAGTCACTCCGCAGGCATTGCATCCGATTCCCATTGCCAATGTATGTTACTGACCGTATGCGTAAAAATGGCTATTTTCCTATATATTTTGTAATATATGGCTTATTTATGAACCTGAAATATATGGATATTTTTTGATGTTTTATTTTACCATTTTTAGTCTTTGTATAGTACCCTTGACTTACTTCAATACTGTCAATAAGTCTGAACAATAAATCTTGGTCTAACTCCTTAATGTCTGTATATTCATCAACAAGTTTGAAAAAATCCAAATATGAGTTATTATTTTCTTTTTTTCTGCTTTCCTGTATTCTTTTTATTTTTTCACTTGTTATCTTTCTTTCATTCTCATATTTAGATAACAGTTTATCAAATGTTTCAGATGATATTTTATTGTTAAAATTATCCTCATATATTTTTTCAATCATTTTATTAATTTCCGCAGATTTTTTACCTAGCTTTTCAAGTTCGGATTTTGAATTTTCTTTCTTGCTTGATTTATCAAATTCTTTTTTTATTGATAAAACTAACTTCTCTTTATCTTCTTTTGATAATGCAAGTTGTTCTTGAATTGATTTTAATACAATATCATAAAGTACATTATAATCAATAAAATGATTTGTACATGCTGATGTGCCATACAGCTTATACCCACCGCAAGCAAGATTAGCAGGGGAGTCTTTTTTTCTTGTACCGACCGTTGACATACTTTTGCCACAGTCGGCACATATAGCAATACCTGAAAAGATGTTTTTAAATCCCTTGCTTTTTTGACAAGTTCTGCTTTTGGTGTATCTTTGTACAAGCTCAAATGTATTCTTGTCAATAATAGGGGAGTGGGTATTTTCAACTATAATCCAATCTTCTCTTGGATTATTAACCGTAACCTTACTTTTAAAAGAAATCTTTGTTGTTTTCTTTTGTGCTGTGTGACCTATATATGCAACGCTTCTAAGAATTTTAGACACAGTTGCAGAAGTCCAACGCCTATTTTTATACTTAGGGTAACTGTTCAAACTTAAATTGTGCTTTTCACACCGATACATAATAGGGGTTATTATGCTCTTGTTATTTAGATGTGTTGCAATATCTGTAGGTCTTTTACCAATAGAAGCCATAGTAAAAATTTCTTTTACTATTGGGGCAACCTCTTCATCAATTACAAGATGATTTTTATTATCAGGGTCTTTCTTGTAACCGTATGGGGCAAAATTACCTATATAGTAACCGTCTTTCATTCTGGCTAAAAAAGATGAACGGATTTTTTTTGAAATATCCCTTGCATACATTTCATTTATGACATTTTTAAAAGGTGCAATGTCGTTATATGGGCTGTTTGAATCGTAGCCGTCATTAATAGCTATGTAACGAACACCTTTAGAGGGAAAATATATTTCTGTATATTGTCCTGCCGTAATGTAATCTCTGCCAAGTCTTGAAAGGTCTTTTGTAAGGACAAGATTAATTTTTTTATTTTCAATATCCTGTATCATTCTTTTAAAGTTAGGTCGGTCAAAATTGGTTCCGCTAAAACCATCATCAATATATTCATCATAAACTATAAATCCATTTTCTTTAGCATAAGACAAAAGTATTTTTCTTTGTGTTGTAATACTTGAGCTTTCAGCAGTTCCGTCATCTCGTGATAATCTCATATACAGTCCTGCAATATACATTTTCTTTCTTTCCTGCATTTTTATCCTCCTTTCAAAGTTACTAATCATAAATTACTTTTACTGCAAAGGTTTGATTTTTGTAATTATATAATCTTTTAATATTTCAAGTAGTGTTTGATTTCCTAAAAAATTAACTTCGACAGTATATTTATACTCATTGCCGTTTTCAAATTCTTGATAATCACAAGAATTATTCAAAAATCATCACCCATAAAGTATATGAAAATATTGTGCATATGTTTACAATAACAAAAGGCAAGCAAAGAGAATTTGCAAAATTTCTCATTGCTTGCTTATTAACACGTATACAAAACAAAAAAGCAACGGTTACGATTAATTTCAAGTAACTGTTGCTTTTGTTTTGTATATAACTTTTATTTTCCTTTAATTGCTTTCTTTTGGTGGTTTAATGATTGTAAAGGGTCGTATTTTGGATAGTTAATATTGATATTTGGATTAAACTCGTCGATATATTCAAGACTCATATATAAAGTTTTATGACCTAATAATGTTTTTACATCATAAATATCTGCTCCTTGTTGAATAACTTTTCTGGCAAAAGTATGGCGATATAAATGAGTTGAGGTCTTTCTGACACCTCTTGATAAATTATATTTTCTTATTGTTTCTGAAAAACCATAAAGAGTAAATTGTTCATTATATATATTACAAAATAGATAATCTTCAGGTTCGCCACCTCGCTTTGATAAATATTCTTGTAATATAGGGCGAAGAAAAGGAGATATAGGAAATAATTGTTGTTTATGATTTTTTGTTTTTCTAAGTATAACAACATTATTGTCTAAATCAACATCTTTGATTTTTATATTTCTTACAGTAGAAGCTCGATTACCAGTTGCTAAAAGATACATAGTAATTACCCAATTCCTGTATTCAGTGAATTTACATTTTCTTAAATTTGGTTTTCGTGTAAGTATAGCTAACTCTTCATCTGTATATATTTCCTTTACCTTTTTAGTTACAGTAATTAAATCCATTTTAAAAGGCTTCATATATCCAAGTTCAATACAAAAGTTAAAAAATGCTTTAATTCCTTTCAATCTTGTATTTACGGTTACATCTTGTATATTTTGCTTTAATAAAAAATCTCTATATCCAATATACACTTCTTTTGTAACATTAATACAATAATCATTAAGATCATAAAATTTTCCGAAAGAAATCAATACAATTATGATAATATCTCATTGTATCTTTTGATCTGTTTACAGATTGTTTGCAAAACAAATATTCATCAAATGCATTTTGTATTGTTGGAGAAGCTAAATTAATTTGATTGTTTAAATTTTTTCTCATAATAAATCCCCCTTAAAATCATATTGTTTCAATGAAAATTTATTACAAAAAGAGCAAGAGACTTGTCGAAAAAACGATAAAAGTCTCTTGCTCGATTTAATTAATATGTTCAAAAAATTATGTAGTCCAAGCAATAGGCTTGTCCTACTTGCTTGGACTATAATAAATGTTCTTGGAGCTTGAAGTCAGAGTCGAACTGACGACCTACGGTTTACAAGTAATTAGTAGATTTGGACAGGCTTATCGGAAATATATTTTACATAATAAAGTTGTATAAAGCCTATTATTTCAATCTCATTCCATTATAGCTTTTCTGAACAAGAGACTATTTTTGTGTTAAACATTGAAACATTATTTCTATTAAAATAGTATCAAATAAAATCTTTATTGTCAATATTATTCTCAAAAAGAAATATTTTTTATTTTTAAATTTATATAAAGTATTTTATGGTATAAT
>CAJUGO010000013.1 GCA_910585865.1 uncultured Ruminococcus sp.
AATCAGGAATGGATGAAAACGGTTCATTTGGAAACGGCACTGAAAAAGCAGTAAATGAGGTTCTTAAAATAGGCGGTTATAAGCAGAACGGCATTGCAGGAGATAATTTTATTAAGTATCTCATGAAGCTTATTGGAGCTAAAATTTAAGAATAGGAAATGTAAATCATAGTGGTAATTTGTTATGAGACTATTGTATACCGATTACACGAATTTGTAATGAAGCCTGCTACCCCAATATTTACTTATTGGTGAAATATTCTACCCAAATTTCATCCCCTAAAACAGTCTTACGAAAATTGTTTTAGGGGTGTTTTACTGTGTAACTTCTGTGTAGTTTATGCGGCTTTCATTGTCTTTAATTGGCATTATTTGACTTAGCGTAATTAAAACTTCAATTGTTAAGAAAGTGAGTATGTATGCGGATATCCAGCGTTTATTATATAAAAATAAGCACCCACTAATGTGAGTGCTTGTGGCAGGGGCAGAAGGACTTGAACCCTCGGCACGCGGTTTTGGAGCGTAAGAAGTATCGTTTTATAGTGTGTTAAGTGGTGTTATATTGTTTAATATTAACAATAAATAGAATTGTTATTTGGTAAAAACACATAAATCGTCTTAATATTTAACCATATCAAAAGAATGTTCTTTGTAAAAGTGTAGATGAAGTGTAGATGATTTTGCAAAAAGTGTAGATGAAAAGCAGTCGGCTATATCCTTAAATTAAATTTGAGTAAAGAGTAAATATAAATTTAATTTTTATTGAGGTTTAATTAAAAAATGTACTACCCTACAATCGGACAGTACATTTCACTATTTTGTGAATGATTCTATTAACATATTTATTGCTTGTATCTGATTATCTTTAAGTTTTGAAGTGTCAATTTGGATAGGAGGATGCTCATTTGATTTTCCAAGCAAATAATCAACACTACAATTATATAAATATGATATCGAAAGCAATACATCAATACTCGGAGTTCTCTCGCCTGTTTCATAGCCGGAAACGATAGATGGTGAAATCTCCAATCTATCGGCGGCTTCTTTTTGCGAATATCCATACTTATTACGAAGTTCTTTTAACTTTTCGGGTAAACCTTTAATCATAGTGTTTTCCTCCAACGCTTATTGTAAATCATTATTTGTTACAATAGGTGTTATTGCTATACGCTTATTGTGTTGACTATATTCGCTAATTGTGATATAATATATAAAAAATATTTGAGGTGAATCCCTATGAAAAAAGTTGTAAAAACACTGTCGCTCTTTCTTTCACTTGTTATGGTTATATCATTTTCAGGGTGTGCCAGTTTGGATGCCAAAAATGTAATATCTCTAATTGATGATATTGGAGAAGTTAGTATTGAGTCAAAGGCTAAAATAGATATTGCATCAGAAGCATACAATGCACTTAACGAAAAAGACAAAAAAGACGTAAAAAATATCAATAATTTATATTCAGCTCAAAAAGCATTTGAACAATACATTCCTGAATACATATCAAAAAAGGTAAGCGATTATAGATTTAGCAACTCCATCAATTATGATGAATTAAAACAATTTGTTTTAGATTACTATGATTACTTAGACGATGACCAAGTCGAAATCATAGGTTGTGCAATAGGAAAATGTAAACTAAAGGATTTGGTGATTTCTAAAGTAAAAGAAAGTATGAAAAATCCAAATTCTTTTGAGTTAGTTAGTTTTGACCCTGGATATATAATGAAGGGTTCAGATGGTACATTTTCAACGCTTGTTAAAATTACATTCAGAGGAACAAATTCTTTTGGTGGAGTTGTTTCTGATAGTATGAGTGGAACAATAGATTTTAATGTTAATTTTAATGATTGTACAATTTCTTATGTAAGAAGTTTCTTTATGTAATCGTAATAATTGTTAAAGCGCTCAGTAAAGAGGTATTATATGGAAGTAACGAATAAAAAGAAAAATTATCAATTTATAATAATTATAATGACAATAATTGTTTTGATTTTTTTATTAGGTAAATGTGTACCAAAAAACAATGAAACAAAAGATACTGTTAGATGTAGTTACTGTAGTAAAGTTATTCGCTCTGGTGGAAAAAACATACACGGAAAGCCTATTTATAATGGAAACACATTAAAATGTGACTATTGTGGGCATAAAACTAATATAAATTAAAAAATAATGGGAGTTGCAGATTGAGCAGCTCCCATAAATTTTTTATTCGTTCGGCGTGCATTCAAAAGAATACTGCATTGTACCGCTGTAATCGCCAGGCATACCATAGGTATCAGTTTGTATATCAAAATACTTCGTTGATATTCCTTCTTGAATGTCAGCATTTGCAAATGAAACAAGTGGATTTTCATTATCTGCACGCATATTATTTTCCATATTGATTAGCAAGCAATTCACTTTTCCGATACCATTTGTATGCGTAAGAGAAATACCGCCAAAATCTTCTGTGTTAGTTACATTAACATTGACTGAATAACCATCCTCAATCATTGCATCACTAATAGTAACTTGTCCGATTTCACCGTTTTGCAAATCGATTACAGCCGGAATTGTAATCGAATAATGGCTATATACGTGCGTTTTGATTTCACTTTCGCCGCTGCCTGCTGATAAATCTTCCGCTGCAAATGCTGTTACAGATACAGAAGCCATTGTAACTATTACTAAAATACTTGCGATTAACTTTTTCATTGATGATACCGTCCTTTATCTAATATGAATTGATTTCGAGCTTTACTTCTCCGCTGTTTAGTTGTGATTTGTCGTTAAGAGAATAGCAATAATACACAAGCCGACAGTTTTTATATAGCCCTCTATGTAATTCCTTATAAAGAGTTATTTCAGAAATTTCCTCTGAAGGTGCTATGTAACAAGATTTCCACATCAATGTGCCATCGGATAAAAACAATGATATTTGGAAATAGCACTTATTTTGCGATGGATTGCAAAAATCTACCTGCTGCTGTAATTGTCCTGCTTTAAGATTTAACCCATCAATGCCGGGAATAGTGATTGTGTCCGCTGTATTATTATATGGTGTAAAGTCAAGTGATTTAGACTCGGTTGTTGTAGTATCTGCTGTCGGATTAGTTTTGTGACTTTGACAGGCATAGAATAACCAAACAAGAATAATAACCACAACAACCAACAATATTAAAGCTATTATGAACTTTTTCTTTTTCTTCAAATCATCATCACCTTGCGAATCGTAGAACTCTTATCACAAAGTATATATCAAAAACTAACCATAATACAGGAAAAGTGGGTGTGTTACTTTTTCCGCTGCCAATTCCTGATGGTTGAGTCATCTCCGGCAAATGACGATGTATTACCTGATTTAACCTTTTCTATGGTTAATGAGTCATATTGTTTGTATGGCTTGATAATGTCGGGAATTTCCGTATGTAATTTATTGCACCTGCTGCAATAGTACCTTTTAAGATTTAGCGGTATCTTTTGCCCCATCTCATCTTTTATATATCTGCGTTTGCTATCTCTAATTTTCATTTCATAATTACAAATAGGACAAATCACTGGGTAATCAAGGTTTTGTACTTTAATATAATGTATTTGTTCAAATGGAATATCTAACACAAAATTATGATTTCTAATTATCAATGACTTCTCATTCGTTTTTTTTAATTATCAAGTTGTAATTATGGATTATTAACATTTTCGGTCTCCTTTGAAAATATCGGTTAGAGTGAAGAGTAGCACATTAGCCTTTTGTGGGTATGTTGTTTTTCTTTCAAAATGTAAACCACCCCCGCCATATGCATCCCATATCCATATATAAAAGATAAGCAGCGATTTAATATTACCGCTGCCAATCTATATTATTTATTATTGTTGTTGATAATCTTTTATGAGTTTGTCAAGTGTCGGACGGCTGATATTTAATTCTTTTGCAAGCTCTGATTTGCTTATTTCTCTTGAAATATATCTTTGATAATGTTTATCAAAATCCGGGATTGATACAGCTTTACGCCCTTTATATTTACCTTCACGCTTTGCAATGGCTATACCCTCTTTTTGTCTTTCTAATAGGTTTGTACGCTCAAATTCATTTATTGCCCCTATCATAGTTAACATTAGTTTTCCGGTTGGTGTGCTGCTGTCAATGTTTTCTTTGTTGCTTATTAGTGTAATTCCTTTACTGTTTAGTAGTTCCACAATGTCAAGTAAATCTTTTGTCGACCGTGCAAGCCTTGAAAAGTCGTGTATATGTATCGTGTCGCCCTCTCTTGCAAAGTCAAGCATTTCTTTTAATTTTGGGCGGTTTTTGTCTTTGCCTGATACCTTTTCTATGAACCACTTTTCTATATTGTACCGCTGCATAGCTTCAATTTGCCGCTGCTCGTTCTGGTCTATGCTTGACACTCTAATATAAGCTATTTGCATATTGTACCTCCTGCAATGTAAATTTAATATTATAATGTGCTTTATAAAATGTAAAATAAATGTTTTTTGCAATTCTATTTTTACAATTATATTATACCATCTAAATGTAAAAATAAAGTACGCTCTATTTTTAATGAGAATATGGCGACATACAGCCCGTCAAGCCGATAGCACAGCTTTAATTATTATTGTAGCATTGAATATTAGCCGTAATACCTTTGTGTTGGTTCGTCTGTATCCACACAAAAATGTGTAACTGTTACCGCTGCAACGGTTTTTATATGTTCTCTTAACTCATTAAGAGAAAAACCATAATTGATGCTGTTATCAATTTCAATAATTATTTCTGATGTATCACAAATAATATTAGCCTGCTGCAATGATTCATATGTATTCTTTAAATTTTCAATTATTATTTCGGCTGCTGTGTTGTCTTTAAGTTCGATAGCAATAAACTGTTTGTTATTGTCCTTGTCTGTGAATTTAATGCTCCTTTTTATTGATTTTCGGAGCAGCTACGAGTATAATATATATTGTAACTGCTCCGTTGCTTTGGTGTGGTTGCTTGCCCTTGCTTTTAACTTGCCGGTTTTAGTAAGGGCATTTTCTTATGCGATTAAAAATCTACGGCTTGATGATTGCTTTGTGTACTGCCTGTACATTTCGGCGTGTTCCTTTTTAAAGGTTGTTGTATCAAAGCGATTAGATAATACAGAAGTCCAGCGGCAAATATAGCGCCCTGCTGTGAGTTCCTCTGTGTCTCTGTTGAGCATTTCAGCTTTGATTTCATCTTTGAGTGCTTCGGCTTCTGCCTTTGCTTCCTCTGCAAGAGCTTCCCACTCCTGTAATTTTTTGATTTTGTTTTCCAGTTCGTTTGTTGACATAGTTTTTAACTCCTTTATGTTTTTATTGTGTTGGTTGTGTTTCCCTTCACTGTCTATATTATACACCGTAATCCGTGAATAGTCAATATGTCAAACTGCACAAACATTCACGGAATTTAATGTATATTTTGTACATTGAAATCCGTGCATATTTATGATATAATATCTACAATGGAATAGAGAGCTTATAAATATATACTGGAAAGGAATAATAAAAAGTATGTCATTAAGTTATGAAAAACTATTTTCACTAATGAAAGAAAAAGGATTAACCACATATAAAATTAGAAAAGAGAATATCATTTCACAAAGCGCATTAACAGCATTAAAAAATGGCAAAAGCGTAACAACTGACACAATAGAAAAATTATGCAAGGCTTTAAGTTGCCAGCCTGGTGACATTATGTCATATGTAAATGAAGAAATTTTTTTTGACGATAAGAAATAATTTTGAGCAATTCGAGAATCAACAATTAAAACGGAGGTGTAGATTTTGGCTTTAGAAAACAAATTGAATATTACCGACTCCGCAGAGCTTGCAAGAGTTGAAGAAAAAATCAGCAAGGCAAAAGCGATGGAACTATTCGAGAAAAAATTACTTGATACTTTTGAAGTTGGCACATTTTCAGGACTCAAGAAAATTCATAGTTATTTATTCGGTGATATATATAATTTTGCCGGGAATATGCGAACTGTAAACATTGCAAAGGGCAATTTTAGGTTTGCACCTGTAATGTACCTTGAGGCAGCATTAAAGAATATCGACAATATGCCGCAATCAACATTTGATGAAATAATAGAAAAATATGTTGAAATGAATATCGCCCATCCATTTAGAGAAGGCAACGGCAGAAGTACGAGAATATGGCTTGACTGTATATTGAAAAAAGAATTGCACCAAGTTATTGACTGGAGCAAAGTTGACAAAGAAGATTACTTGCTTGCTATGGAGAGAAGCCCTATTAAGGATGTTGAGATTAAAGTTCTTCTCAAATCAGCTTTAACAAATAAAATTGATGATAGACAAGTTTATATGAAAGGCATTGATGCAAGCTATCATTATGAAGGCTATAACACATATAAAACAGAAAGTATAAATAATACGGAGGAATAAAAATGTACAATCCACATAGTTATGCAGTTGATATTGAAAAAATATTAAAAGCACCATATCAGACAGCAAACGAAATCGGAAAAAATCCGCTTGAATATTTGAAAAGTTTTCTTGATACTGTCTATGAAAAGTCAGAAGAAAAGGCAAGGTTGATTGACTCTTTTGATGATAAATATAATAAGTATAAGAATGTGCCTTTGATAAATTGGAATGAAGAAGATGCTGCACAAATGGTCAAAGATTTAAGATTTATAATGTCATAAATCTTATAGTGATTTGGCTACTATTAACATAGGTTTAACCTATGTATTACTGATTACTTGTTAATATTGTACAAATATTTTAACTTTGGCTATTGACAGATTAAAAACAATATGTTATAATAAAATAAATTAAATCAATCTTTACCGCAATGTGCGGAGCGATTTCCTTCATATTTAAGTATGTTAAGGCTGTGCTCGATTGAGTATAGAATGTTAGCCGATTTTGGCTAATAAAAAAAATCATACCAAGTCTATATTTTGAGAAAATTAGACTTGATATTGATTTGATTCTGTATTCAATTAAACACAGCCTTTTTTATTTTCAAAATATCAAACGTAAAAATTAACAAAGGAGCAAATGAATGAAAGGAAAAACTCAAACGATTAACGACCTGATAGAGCCAACAAAAACAAAAGAATTAAAACAAAAAGATGTTAAATTCAGAACTTGTTGCAAAAGCTGCAAATTTAATGGCAGATGTTTGCTTGATGCAAACAGCCGAATGATTAAGAAAAGGTGTTACATTGACACAGTAGCAGAAAAGCTGAAAATCAAGCAAAAAACTGTTGTTAATCGTAGCAATAATTTCGTTAAGAAATATGGTATTGATTTTTCATTGATAGCAAGCGTAGATAAAGATTATTGGCTAAAAATGAGTAATAGACAAAGAATAACAGATATTAAATGCAATCTGGAACATTTCGCCAAACGCACAAATGCAACAGTAGCAAATGAAGATATAAAATTATTTCTTGCTGTGGCTAATTGTTTCTTTTCAGCCTGGCGAGACGATGAATACATACATTGTGCAAAATGTGGGAAATTGATTAAAAACAGCAAACAGCGCAACAGGAAATATTGTAGCCTATGCAATAATAAACAAAAAACAATATACGAGGAAAAAATAAAATATTGTATTGATTGCGGTTGTAAATTCGAGGCTTGGCATAATCGAGAAGTCAGATGTATAGACTGTCAAATCAAGGCTAACAAAACATCTGCAAGAGAACGAGCAAAACGATGCAGGGAAAGAAAGCGTAACGGTTTAGAAATCAAAAGTTAAAGACATAAAGCCGTAAAAATGCCTATAATAAAGGCTTTTTATAAAACTCCTTTTATAGTATAAGGAAGGGAGATAGAGAAAACAAAAATAATCTCGCTCTAAAATCGGACATAAATTAAAATATATCTCCCTTCCTTTGTTTTTACCACGCATATAAACATAAATATATGTATGGAATTTGAAAAAGGAGGACAATATATGAGTTTAATTGAAAGATGTCAAAAAATGCTTGATGAGTTAGGAATTCCAATTACTTCGTTTTGCCGAAAAGTAGGAATATCAGCATCATATTTTTATGCTTGTAAAAAAGGAACTCTTAACTTTTCAAAAGAAGTTGATGAACGTATTAACGATTATTTGACAAAGTACGGATTTTAACAAAACATCAAAATGAAAGGAATATCAAAAATGCAAAACAGAGAAAATAATTTAATCAAAGTAAAAGAGGCTGCTGAACTTTTAATCAAAACTGAATTTGAAGATGCAGACAAAAACGATGCTCAATACAAATTGGCATTAAAAAAGGCAAAAGCAAGAATTTATAAAGCAATCAAAAAGCATCAGTTAGATATATTCGGTGAAACAACAATATTGCTCAATCGAAATCAAGTTGAAAATTTTAGAGATGGAAAAATAACTGCAAGAAGTATGTATTCCCCATTCGGAAATATGGAACTTGACTTCGATGAATCTGTTAAATTCATTGAAAGTTTTCACAATCCAAACAGCATTAAAGAACCGTTGAAATATAGAAGCCGATGCCAATATGGAGTAACTAACAAAGGAAGAGTGCTTGATTTAACATATCGCAGAGAATTAAGCCAAAATAAAGCTACTCACGACTATTTACAGGTGAATATAAGAGCCAACAATAAATCATTTTCGGAAAGAACACACGTATTGGTTGCTTTTGTATGGTGCGAAAACGGAAAACTTAAAAATGAGGTACATCACATTGACGGAGACATTTTTAATAACAATGCTATCAATTTAATCTGGACGACACACCCTGAACATCTGAAAGCTCACAAATTGTTAGATGAGGCAAAAGTAAATAATGACTTCACGAAATACAATAACTATATTGATGAGATTCGTAAAGATAACAAATGGGAAGAAGAATACCGCTGTGTAGCCTTTGAAAAAGATAATGCTACAATCTTTGTTTGGATTACTAAAAAGGCATATACTGATTACAAGAACGGTATTAGAACATTGGATGAGATATATTTTGATGAAATAAAATCTGAAAGGATAGTGAGAAAATGACCAACAGAGAAACAAGTTTAATAACTATTTACAGCCAGCGTCTGGCTGGCTATTTAATGCTGCACGGCTTTGTTTTGATACGATTACTGGCAAACGAAACAGATAATCGTAACCGTTTTTTATTCGCAAATACACCGGCATTAAAAGACTGTATTGATAAATGGCAAATTCATAAATTGGAAGGAATAAAAAATATTGAGTAAAATGCAAGGATATGATTATTTTACAGATGATTCTGGAAGTACAAAGGCAGTACAAGTAGCTACCGGAGAGGTTACAGATACAGTATGGATGTGTTTGCCTATTGGAACACAAATTCGGACACCTGAGGAAATAGTTGCACAAGCTGAATATTTGAAATTAAAAGAACGAAACGAATTAAGGCGATTATCTAATAAAGATTTAGGAAAATTCTTCTTTGTTTCAAATGAGGAGGATTTCAACGATTTACTTCCTCAAACCGTTACAAGACTAATATACCTAAATACATATACTCATTTTGGCGATAACAAGTTAATGCTAACGGAACGTACACCGATGAAAAGAAAAGATTTAGCCAAAATCCTTGGTGTATCAAAAGCTGTAATAACAAAGTTTTGGAAAGAAGTCAGTCCAAAATACATACAGGAACAAGATGACGGATTGATATTTACAAATACAGATATATTCATTAAGAGAAAGCTAAACCAACGAGGAAAATATAATCCATATCAAAAGTTTTATATTAACGGTATAAGAACATTATATAAGGCTACTAACATATCAAATCATAAACATTTAGGTTACATATTTAAAATGCTGCCATTTATAAATCTTGAATATAATGTGCTATGTAAAAATCCAACGGAAAAGGATTTAGATAAAATTGAACTTCTCTCATTGGCTGAATTTTGCGACATCATAGGTTATAATATTTCTCAACTTAATAGATTACTCAACATATACAAAAGCATAAAATTTAATGTTAATGGTAAACAAGAAATTTTTTGTGCATTTGCTTATAGTGGATTAAACCGCAAAACTTCAAGAATATTTGTTAATCCACATATCTTATATAACGGTACTAATTATAACAGAGTTAAAGTGTTAGGAGCATTTTGTCAAGAGTGATTTTCTCGACATTTTGTAAACGCTATGTTTCTGCTGATTTTTGGCAAAATCGGAAGAACAACTACTCAATTATTGGGTGTTTGCACATTGAAATATGGCTTTTTTACTGTAAAATAAGCTCGACATTTTGTAAACGTAAGAAAATGCCTGAAAGCCTTATAAATACTGGCTTTTCGGGCATTTTTTGAATGATAAGTTATCTATTCTATGTATGTTTAGTTTCAAAAGAAAAATATAAAAAATAGTAGTATTTATCTTCAATTCTTTTTTAAGATTCATTTTAAAAATCAACAAATAAAAGAATTGGAGATAAGACAGCCTGTCAGGGCTAATGAAGTCATTTATATCTACACTATATAAAATTAAGAATAGTATTGATTTTAGTATATAGATTTGACTATTCTTAATCTATATACAATTCCTTATTTAATACGATTCTTAATATATTATATATAGTATTAAATTAAATAAGTAATTGTACGATAACCCTATTCACTTTCTCCCGTTGGTTAATCGTAAAATAATAATGTAAATAGGCTTATCGAATAAAGCTATGTAATACAATTATGGAATTGACAAATTAAGAATTGTCTTTACTGATACGCCGTATATGATTGTTTTCGGTGATTTTCGGTGGGATGTATTAGATACCATTATTTGAGGATTTATTGTCTCAATTTTTCGGAGTCGGAGAAAAATATTTTCGTTGACAGAGAGAAAACATAATTAAAACACCCTATTTTTAGCAAAGGAGGACGAATGTATAACTACACAAATAAATTATTATACAGTGCTAAAAGTCGCAACAAGCGAAAAGATGGCAAGTTAAGATACTACATATGCCGTGAATTTGACGGTGAAAATCTGTTTGTTGAAAAAATTAAAAGCCCACCTGCCGATATGGCTATTTCAAATTCTGGCAGAGAGCAATTTCAGTGGTATATTCACAATTTGGATATTCTTGCAGAAAAATATAAAATCATAATGGTAAAGAATAAACCTGATAGTGAGGGTAACAGAGATGGAAATTGAGCAAGGATTTTATGTAAAACAGCACATTGAAAATCTGAATTATGATAATTACTATTTGGTTTTAGAAATTGAGAATAAGCATATTAAAGCTGCAAAACACCGTGGAACTCCAGTAGATTCCGTTATTCTCGATTATGAGGAATTAACTGATGCAGGATATACAATCGAGTTATTGAGCGAAAAATATGTCGATTGCATTACAAAATATGGTACATATTTGAAAAATGGAATACCGTCATCATACCCGATAGCTATACAGTATAGGTGGAGCGATAAAGAATATACTATCCAATTAAGGCAAAAATACTGGAATGGCTCAAAATGGGATGAAATTCCTGAAGGGTTTTACGTATGAAACCTGAAACCAAAAAGATAAAAGAGTTAGACAGGCAGGAAAGAGAAAAAATCATTCAAGAAGCAAGAAAAATTGCATATGATTTCAAACGGTGGGGATTTAAGATTGATATATTTCCGATGCATCCACATACTGGATGGGCAAAAATGACACCCGAGCAAGTATATACACCCGAAATATACAATTTATACTTTAATGATGAGTGCGTTGCAAAGGATATGTATATTACAAATTTAAGGAAAGCTCATCTTTCAGCAAAACGGTATAGACACGACCACGGAGTAAAAAAATTAAGAGAAAATATTAAGGACATATTAAAATGATAAATAAAGATAAGATTAAATATAACGAACCAATTTACTATATGCCCACATACGGCGGAACGATTAAAATATCCGTTATAAAGGCAAAAAACGACAATCTGATGTTGGTTAAGCAATATTCAAAGAAAAAGGATTTTAATGCTTTTGTTACGCCGATAGAGCATATATACAATAAGCCTGAACACGCACAGCGTGGAAACCGTGAATGGGAACATTATATGCGACATCGAAAAAGCTATAAAAAGAGTAAATAAAACAGAGATTTTATTGCGTGAAAAAGTTCTTGATGAAAAAGAAAAACAGCTTGATGAAACAATACAAGAATATCGAAAGCTAATTTCAGAAGTTAAAGACTTAAAACAAAAATATTTAGATGCTGTAAAAGGTGTTAATGAGATTAAATCCAAATATGAGAAAGAAATGGAAACGCAATTACAGCGGATTAGAAAACAAAAATAAAAATTCAAAAGAAGCTGTCTTACTTTTATAGTAGGGCGGCTTCCTTTAATTAGAATGGAGACTATAATATGACAAATGAAATGTTTAGAGAATATCCGGATGTATTGACACCGGGAGATTTGCAGAAAATGTTGCACATAGGCAGAAATGCAGTATATAAAATTCTAAATGAAAAACTTATTGATACAATTAAAATCGGTAAAAAATACATAATACCAAAAGTTAATGTAATTAAATATTTGACCGCTGCCAACGAATGTTAAAGAAACAGTATTTATTATGTCGGCTAAATCTGCTATAATAAATGCGGATATAGCTGGCTGTTAGGAAAGGAGTAGAAAATTTTGAAGAAAAAGCGAAATGTAACAGGCAGCATTCAAATCAAAAACGGTAAATGGTGGGTAGTTGTCAATCTCTATGATGAGAACGGAAAGCGAAAGCCAAAATGGATTGATACAAAGTTATCCGAAAGAGGAAATAAGCGTAAGGCTGAAAAATTGTTATCTGACTATTTGGCAGAATACAATAAAATGAATATTCCATATTCTAAACTGACAGTTGCAGATTATTTTGTACAATGGCTTGATGATATTAAATTAGAAGTAAAAACAAATACATATCGTTCTTATTTTGGAAATATGACAAATCACATTATACCTTATTTCAAACAAAACAAAATACAGTTGCAGGAATTAACACCGTTTGATTTAGAGGAATATTACAAGCTCAAATTGCAACCAAACAGCAAAATCAATTCAGATGAAGCATTATCTGCAACAACAATCAAACATCATCACCAGAATATCAGTAAGGCATTAGCAGATGCAGTAAGAAAAGGTTTAATTATGGCTAACCCTGCTGCAAGTGCAAAAACACCTAAATCAGAAAAATTTAAGGGCGAATTTCTTAATCAAAAACAAGTAAATGAAATGCTTGTATTGTTTAGAGGCTCTGTAATTGAATTACCTGTGTTTCTGTGTTCCGTTTATGGTTTTCGCAGAAGTGAAGTTTTAGGCTTGAAATGGCGTAATATAGACTTTGACAGCAAATCTATAACCATAGCTGAAACTTTGCAGCAAAGCATAGGTGGAAATTACACTGATACGCCAAAAACCGAAAGCAGTTACAGAACATTGCCGATGACAAATGAAGTCTATACTGCTTTAATTACAGCAAAAAGCTTTCAGGATGAAAGAAAGTATTTGATGGGTAACTACTATGTACAAAATGATTATGTTTGCACCTGGCAGAATGGAGCTGTAATATCTCCAAATTACCTTACAAGAACTTTTAAGAGCATTATAAGCAAAAGCAATTTGCCGCAAATTAGATTACACGATTTAAGGCATAGTGCAGCAAGTAATTTGTTAGATATGGGATTTTCGGTTGTGCAAGTAGCAGATTGGCTCGGTCATAGCAGTTCAGCAACAACATTAAATTTTTATGCTCACGCTGAAAAACGTTCAAAAATGGATATTGCAAACGCTCTTGAGTCCGCATTTCAAAATACAAAGTGTTAGATAAGTGTAGATGAAGCCCTAAAAAAGTGTAGATGATAGATGTTTCTGCAAAAAGAAAAATCCCTGAAAACGGCTTATTTAAGCCATTTTCAAGGACTTGTGTGTGGCAGGGGCAGAAGGACTTGAACCCTCGGCACGCGGTTTTGGAGACCGCTGCTCTACCAACTGAGCTATACCCCTGTGTATTCGTTTTTACGCAAGAAATATTTTATCATTAAAATTCAAATTTGTCAATACATAATATGCAAATTTTGTTTGAAAGTGTCTGACAAGTTAAAAAACACTCAGGGACTATTATTTATTATTATATTTCTAAGCGCTGTTGAAAAAGTTTAAGTATCTGCTTTGTGAACATAATATGCCTATTTTATTTCAACTGGTTCTTCTTCAAAACCTTCTGTTTTAAATCTTAGTCCGCAGGTCGGGCATTCAAAATAAGAATTTTCATTACTTTTATCATCCTGAACTATAATCAAAGTGCTTTGGCAAAGGGGACAGATCTTATTTTCATTAATATTCATAAAATTTTCTCCGGAGTTTTTTTAAATATTTATATCTTATTATATATTGTTGTAGAGCAAAATGCAAATATTTTTCTTTACAAAATTAAATAAAAAGCATAAACTATATTTATATGTTTTTGATTTAGAATCTAAGGATTAAGCGATATCTGTTAATAATGTGGAGGAAATACTATGAAATATGAGAATTTGGCAATGCTGTGTGACTTTTATGAACTTACAATGTCAAACGGTTATTTTAAAAACGGATTTTACAAGAAGAATGTTTACTTTGATGTTTTTTTTCGTAAGGTTCCCGATAACGGAGGCTTTGCAATTGCCGCAGGGCTTGAACAGGTGATTGAATATATAAAAGACTTGCATTTTAATGATGATGATATAGCGTATCTGAAAAGCAAAGGTATTTTTGATGTGCAGTTTCTTGATTATCTTAAAAATTTTAAATTCAGCGGCGATATTTATGCGGTGCCAGAGGGAACGACCATATTTCCAAATGAGCCTATTTTAACGGTAAGGGCACCTGCTATAGAGGCGCAGCTTATAGAAACTTTTGTATTGCTGACGCTTAACCATCAAACACTTATCGCAACTAAGGCAAACAGAATTGTACGTGCTGCACAGGGCAGAACTGTGCTTGAGTTTGGGTCGCGCCGTGCTCAGGGGGCAAGCGGAGCGGTAGACGGTGCAAGGGCAGCATTTATTGGTGGGTGTAAAGGCACTGCCTGTACACTCACTGATGAAATTTACGGTGTTCCGGCGGGCGGTACAATGGCACATTCGTGGATTCAGATGTTCGACAGTGAATATGATGCTTTTAAAACTTACTGTGAACTTTATCCGGATAATCCTACGTTGCTTGTCGATACCTACAATACGTTGAAAAGCGGTATACCAAATGCAATAAAGGTGTTCAAAGAGGTTCTTTTGCCAAAGGGGAAGACCGAGTTTTCAATTAGACTAGATTCGGGGGATATTTCATATCTTTCTAAAAAGGCAAGAAAAATGCTTGATGATGCAGGACTTGAAAACTGTAAAATTACAGCTTCAAATTCACTTGATGAGTATCTTATCCGTGATCTTATGATGCAGGGGGCAAAAATTGATATATTCGGCGTAGGGGAGCGGCTCATTACATCTAAAAGTTCACCTGTTTTTGGCGGTGTATACAAGCTTGTTGCAGTTGAGAGCGAGGGAGGAGAAATTGTCCCCAAAATCAAGGTGAGCGAAAATACAGCTAAAATAACGAATCCTCATTTCAAAAAGGTTTATCGTTACTATGATAACGAAAGCGGTAAGGCCATTGCAGATGAATTGTGCGTCTATGATGAAACAGTTGATGATACGAAGCCCAGAACAATATTCGATCCGAATGCAACATGGAAGACAAAAACAATTACAGATTACAGTGCAAAAGAATTACTTGTTACGATATTTAAAAACGGCAAGTGTGTATATGAATCGCCTTCAATAAATGAAATTGCCGATTATTGCAGAAAACAGACAGGTTTGCTGTGGGATGAAGTCAAACGATTTGAAAATCCCCACACTTATTATGTTGATTTGTCGAAAAAGCTTTATGACATAAAAAGCATTTTGCTCAATGTTTATAAGTGATTTTTAATTGAATAAATAGTAATGTATAATTATAACCACCCGGTTGACGGGTGGTTATAATTGATTTATAGGGTTTGTTTAAAACATAAAAAGTAAAAAATAAACCTGACAAAGTTATAATATTTTTGCCAGAGCATTTTCAAAAAAGGCACGGAAGCCTTTTTCTATAGATGACTGATCAACTGTTTTCTGCATATCGTAGTAGTATTTACCTGAATCAATATCTATGGACAGGGAATCTAAAGGAAATCCTTTTACTCTTTTTTTATGGGGAGTATCGGTTAGAATAAAAGGTCCTGTCTCTATGGTTTTGTCCATACTGGAAAAATAAGTAGTTTCGTTTACAACAAAATAAATAGCATTGCGGTATCTTCCAATCAATTTATTGCCGTGTTTCTTTGCTAAGCAGGCATAATAATCCATCATTTCTTCATCGCTCAGTTCTTTGCCATTAACTCTTCTAACATATATTCCGGGTTGCAGGGATTCGTCTAATCCATCAAAATATAAACCGCTGTCGCATGAAAAAACCGGCATTGAAAACGCTTTGTAATATGCTCTCGCCTTAATCTGAGCATTTTCCAGCGGGTTGTTTCCGCTTTCTAAAACTTTGGGCAACGGCTGTTTTAAATCGTTAAGTCCTATAATTTCAATACCAAGAGAATCGGTGATTCGTTTCATGGATTCAAATTTGCCGTTATTCGTAGTTCCGTATAATATTTTCATAACTTGTTCTCCTTACAACCGGATATAAATAAAAAATCAAATTTTTATTTTGTTTTGCTTTCTATCCATTTGTCGAGCTCTGCTTCATAAATATCAAAAGTGGTTACGCCAATGCTGTTAATAAAGCTATGGAACTCAACGGGGTTGAATTTGTCACCAAGCTCATCTTCTGCATGCTCGCGCATATTTACCATCTTAATGTAACCTGCGGCATATGGGATATAATCTCCTGCATTTCCAATTGCAATATCATAAAATTGCGCGGCAACATTTTCTTCACTGTCAAAATCATCGCTTACCATAATATATGATGACAGATAATCATAAACATCGTCTATAGTCCATCCGTCATAATTTACGCCGACATCGACACGTGCAATAAGCGTGTATGAAAGCATACTGTTGAGATTAATAAAATCCTTTATACCATCTGTTGCGTCAAGATAATTAACTGCACACTTACTTGCATACTGTGCCCATCCTTCGGTTGCGCCTATGAAATCCAAAATTTTTTGTATATTGGGAATATCCTTTTTGTTGAAAAATCCTGTTAACTGATAAAGATGTCCGGGATAGCTTTCATGTGCAAGCGTTGTGTACAATGTGAGATTGTCGCTTCCGACAACAGATGAATTAACTTTTATATTATTTACGCTGATATCGTCAATTCTGCATTTCATGTAGTAAGCTGAGTTGGTATCGGTTTCAGTTGCCTTGCTCATATATTTTATGTTGTAGTCCTTAGTTACAGGTGCGGCAAAATCTTCTTCGATATGTTCTGTAAGAAATTCAACTATTTCATCTGCGGTTTTAAAATCAGGCTGATATTGGGGTGCTGCCACTGCATCCTCAGGAGATATTGTTACTGCTGCCGTAAGAGTTTTTGTAATATTATCGTCAAGCATTTCCTTAAGTTCCTCCGGTGACATATTGCTGCTTGTTTTTTCTCTTACAATAGCTTCATAATATTTTTTCCCTGTTTCACCGTAATTGCATAGTCCGCCGTCATTTTTGCCCGAACCTTTCAGGTCTGTGAGCATGTATATTATGTCTTTGTATGCAGGAAGATAATATTTTTTTATATATTCCTTATTCTTTTTTATTAATTTTTCTTTTTCATTTTTTGATAAATTAAGAGAATTAAGCTTTTCATCAAAAGAGGAGATAAGATCATCTCCTTTGCCTTTATAAATTTTGTTACATTCACCAATCGTCTTATCCGCTGTTTTATCCGACATAAAATAACCGCATTCCGCCTGCTTTCTGGTGATGCTTAAACACTGGTTCACTAAACGCGGTATATCCTGCATAAGCAGAAAATATTGTTCTATATCATCTTTTTCATAAAAGTTATATTCTGTAAATAAAATTGCAAGGTTTGAATGTATTCCTGATGAGGGGGCAAAAGTATTTTGAAGCAGTTCGCATCCGTCAAATAAAAGCTGTGTTTCCATGTAATCTTCTAAAGTATCATAGGTGATTTGCCGTGATTTTGAAAGTTTATTTCTGTCGAATTTCTTAAGACTGTCCAGGTTTTTTTGCATTGATTCAATAGTTTCTTTGACTTGGCTGAAGGATGCTTCCCCAAGCGTATAGTCCTCTTTTTTTAATTCTAAACCGTAATCAGAAGGATCGGAAACAGTAAAATGGATATTTGTGGCGTCTTGTGCAAGATATTCAGTAAACAGATTATTACAATATGCGTCAAATTCTTTCTGAACATCTGTCTTGATTGGAGAAGGATTTTCAGCTTTGTCGCATGCGGCAAATGATAAAAGCGCAGTGATGCACAGCATAACAGTAATGACTTTTTTGCTGTAAGATTTAAATTTTATAGTGATATTATTGTTTCGTTTACACATAATTTACCTTCTCTTTCTGCATATTAAATTTTGTTGCAAAATTTTTAAATATAATTTGATTTTAAGCCAACAGTGCATAGGTGTCAGCAAATATATTTTTGTACAATTGCATGACTATATCTTTTGCCTTGAATTGCGAACTATTATATTTTATAATAAATAACATAAAATAAAGGCATGGTTTAAAGCGAGAGGATTCTCAGGTGAAAAATATTTTGACTATATGTGAGTTTTGTTATATATTAACAAGTTATAATTTAAGGAGTTATTATGATTTGTGATTTGCACACCCATTCAATATACTCTGACGGTACGTTTTCGCCGTCACAGATTATTAAGGAGGCGGAGAAACTGCAGATTGGCGCAGTTGCACTCTGTGATCACAACACAGTTTCAGGTCTTGACGAATTTGTCGCGGCAGCAGAGACGAGCCGTGTAATTGCTGTACCCGGAATTGAATTTTCAACTGAATACGAGGGAAAACAACTACATATTCTGGGTTTGTTTATAAAAAAAGAGCATTATGAAGAAATAATAAATATTATGAATAAGTTTCAACGTCTTAAAGAAGAGAGCAATATTAATCTTGTTAAACGTCTGGCGGAAAAAGGATATATACTTGATTATGATGAAATTAAAAGCAAAACACCCGGCAATCTGGTCAACAGGGCGCATATTGCCGCTGCTCTTACAGAAAAGGGATATGTGAGCTCAAACAAAGAGGCTTTTAATACTCTTCTGCACTCAAAATTTGGTTTGTATATTCCTCCTGAAAGACCCTCGTCAATCGGTATAATAAAAAAAATAAAAGATTTTGGTGCATTGTCGGTACTTGCTCATCCGTTTTTGAATCTGACGGAAGATAAACTGAGAGGATTTTTGCCTAAGGCTATATCCTGCGGACTTGACGGAATGGAATCATATTACTCTTTGTACGATAAAAAAACTTCTTTGCTTGCGGCAAAAATATGTGATGAATATAATTTGCTGAAAAGCGGGGGAAGTGACTTTCACGGAGCAAATAAACCCGATATTATGCTTGGAACAGGCATGGGGAATTTGCATATTCCGTTTGGAGTATATGCTGAACTCAGAAATAAAATATAAAAATCATCATGACATTGCTTTTGTTACGGGTAGACAGCTGATATTATCCACTCCAATTATACGGCCGTTTTCGTCAAATTTCCCGTAATGTAAAAAACGGCTCTGCTGCAAATTTTTATAAATTGCGGCAGAGCCGTAAATTTTTTATCTTTTTATTCCTTTTAGCAGCGGACTTCTGAAGTCTATAATAAATCCTACAAGTACTGCGCCGATTATAAGTATGAGTATTTCAGGCAGCATATATGCTCCGTTGTAGGTGAGGGAGTACAGCCATGCAGGCATATCTTCTGCAAAACCGCTCCATACGGTTATGCCGCTTATAAAATGACATATAAATCTTAGCAAACCTGCAAGCAGTGCTCCTAGACCGAGTCCGATAGACTGATTTTTGATCCCTCTGAAGATACCTCCAAATCCGACAGCACCAAAGGCAATCAGATAGTCAAACAGTAAAATCATAATTACTGCGGTTTGTGATGTTGCATATGTAAAATTGTTCATGCCCAAAAGCATTTGTATAAGACCATATACAAAACCGGTAAAAATTCCCCAAAATATATTATAACGATAACCTATTACAAGAATCGGTAGCATGCTGCATATCGTTATACTTCCGCCGAAAGGCCACTCTATTTTCATTAAGCTCAGCACTGTGGCAAGCGCAATCATAACGGCACTTTCACACAACATCATTACTTTTTTATTCATACTGTTTTCCTTTTTATTCCTATTAGTCCGAAATTTTAAGAGAAATATCAAAAGCTTTTACAGAATGAGTAATTGCTCCCATTGAAATGATATCAACACCTGTTTCTGCAATTTCCCTTAAAGTTTCATCAGTGATTCCGCCGCTTGCTTCAAGCAAGGCTCTGCCGTCTGTTATTTCAACAGCCTGTCTCATGAGTTCGGGACTCATATTATCAAGCATAATAACATCTACATTTGCTTCAAGCGCCTGCGTTAGTTCATCGAGGTTTCTTACCTCAAGTTCAATTTTTATCATATGACCTAATTTCGCTTTTAATTTAGCCACAGCGGTTTTAATTCCGCCGCCTGCATCAATATGATTATCCTTAAGCATGGCAGCGTCTGACAAATTATAACGGTGGTTTCTTCCTCCGCCGATTGTTACGGCATACTTTTGTATAGGCCGCATTCCGGGGAGAGTTTTTCGTGTATCTGCAATAGATGCTTTTGTTCCGCTGATAATTTCAACTGCTCTGTTTGTTGCAGTTGCTATGCCGCTCATATGTTGAATAAGATTAAGAGCCGTGCGTTCTCCCTTGAGGAGCGTGCGTGTTTTGCCTCGGATTTCAGCGATGATTTCGCCTTTTACAAGTTTGTCGCCGTCATGTTTATACACCTTGGCTTCAAAGCCTGAAGGCTGCAAAATTTCAAAAACTCTCAGTGCAATTTCTATTCCGCATAGCACACCGTCATTTTTGGCAAGAAAGATTGCCGTGTTTTCCTGGTTTTCATCAATTAGGTAATCGGTTGTTGTATCCAGATAATTTATATCCTCAAGTAATGCAGTTTTGATTAGATTGTCTACATAAATGCTGTTGAGTATCATAGGTTAATGCCCTCCCGTACTTCATCAAGTATTATACTTGCAACTATTGCAATGCTTTTTGCCTCAACAAGGTCAGAATTAATTTCATAATTTTCACTGCAAAGTTCATTCAAAATTTCCTCAACTTGTTTATAGCTATCCTGATACTTTTCAGGTTTTGGAATAACAAAATATGCGTCCTGCAGGATTTCCCTGATTTTTGAGCGGCAGCCCTGCGGCATTGGTTTGCCGCTAATGCTTCTGTGTGCAGGTTCGCTGCCAAGTGTTTTTCTTCCGTATTTTTTTATGCATCGGGTAATGTCAGCTGCTGCAGCTCTGGAAAATACAAGCGCTTCAAGCAGTGAGTTGCTTGCCAAACGGTTTGCACCGTGAACCCCTGTGTGCGAACATTCTCCGGCCGCATAAAGACCCGAAACAGAGGTGCGCGCGTCTTTGTCAACATTAATGCCGCCCATAAGATAGTGCTGGCAGGGGAATACGGGAATTTTATTTTTTGTTATATCAACACCTTCTTCAAGGCATCTCTCATAAATCATTGGGAAACGGTTTTTAAGAAAAGTTTCCGGCTTGTCCGTGATGTCAAGATAAAAATGTTCGCTGTTTGTCTTGATTGATTCAAGCATAATTGCATTTGAAACAACATCACGGGGAGCAAGTTCTCCTCTGTTGTCATAGTCAAATGCAAACCGTCTGCCGTTACAGTTGAGAAGTACAGCGCCTTCACCACGAACTGCTTCACTTATCAAAAAGCGTTCTCTGTCCTTTTCGGCGGCAAATGCAGTAGGATGGAACTGAATACGCGACAGATGGCTGATTTTTGCACCAAGCATATATGCAAATGCAATTCCATCACCCGTTGCAATTGCTGAGTTTGTCGTATATTTGTAAACTCTGCCTATTCCGCCGGTTGCAAGAAGACAATAATTACAGCCAAAGTGCATAGTCTTTCCGTCGCGCAGTATATTTATATAAAATCCGTTTAAAACCTTATCAATAGAATATACAAGCGCATTATCGCACACAGTAACATTGGGAAGCTTTTTTACGCGTGCAATGAGACCGTCAACTATTGCTTTGCCGGTTGAGTCCTTGTGGTGGACAATTCTGTTGCGGCTGTGACCTGCTTCAAGTGTTTTGCACATAGTGCCGTCTTCATTCAGGTCAAAGTCAACTCCCAGTTCTTTAATTTTAAGTACGTCATCAGGTCCTTCCGATACAAGTTTTTCAACAGCCGACAGATTGTTTTTGTACTTTCCTGCAATCAGCGTGTCGGTAATATGCAGTTTATAGCTGTCATGAATTGTATCAAGTACACATGCAACGCCTCCCTGAGCAAGCGAACTGTTGGAAAGCTGAGGCTCTCGCTTTGACAGAAGCAGAACGCTTACATTGTCGGGAAAATTTAATGCAGCGTAAAGACCTGCGACACCTGTGCCGACAATTATGACATCATATTTTTTATCCATTTTAAAAGTCCTTTTAATAATAATTTTGTTTTGATTATTTTGCCGTGATAAATGTAATGCCATTTATTTACAAATTTGTACTTATATATTATACTACTAAATGTGGAAATAGTAAATAATAAATAGAAATTTTAGATTCAATACTGTTTAAAGCTTGTTTAAGCAGTGTAAAATTCTTTGTCAGTCCGGTGCATTGCGCACTTTATATGCAAGCTGTGATATAATTTATAAAAATGAGGAAAATATATGGAATTAAAAAGTAACGAAGAAGTAACTGCAAAAGCTCTGCTTGTAAGTGTTGATACAGGAGAATATGATGCTGCGGCATCTTTGGATGAGCTTTTTGAACTTGTAAAAAGCGCCGGTGCAGAACCTGTGCTTTCAGTAACACAAAATTTGCCGAAGGTTGAAAAAGGAACATTTGTCGGCAGCGGAAAACTGGTTGAAATATCCGAAATATGCAGTGCACAGGGGATAGATTTGCTTGTGTTTGACAGTGAGCTTTCTCCGACACAGATTAAGAATATAGAAGCAGAAACAGATGTTCGCGTTATAGACAGAACAACGCTGATTCTTGATATTTTTGCACAGAGGGCCCGTTCAAAAGAGGGCAAACTTCAGGTAGAACTTGCTCAGTTAAAGTATATGCTGCCCCGTCTTACAGGCAAGGGTATTGCTATGTCAAGGCTTGGCGGAGGAATAGGAACAAGGGGACCGGGTGAAACTAAGCTGGAAACTGACAAACGTCACATAAGGAGAAAAATGGAAACTCTTAAAGAGGATCTTGCCGACATTGAAAAACATCGTCAAATGCTCAGAAAACGCCGTGAAAAGGACGGTGTAATTACCTGTGCAATAGTTGGTTATACAAATGCAGGCAAATCGACATTAATGAATTATCTGACTGATGCAGGCGTGCTTGCGCAAGACAAACTTTTTGCAACTCTTGATCCTACATCACGCGCATTAAGGCTGCCCAGCGGGGTAACTGTAATGTTGATTGATACGGTAGGTTTAGTGCGCCGGCTGCCTCATCACCTTGTTGAAGCATTTCGTTCTACTTTGGAAGAAGCAGCACAATCTGACATTATACTTAATGTGTGCGATGCTTCAAGTGAAGAGGCAAGAACCCACATGCAGGTCACCGAGGATTTGCTTGAATCGCTTGGGTGTGGCGATACTCCTGTTTTAACGGTTCTTAATAAATGTGATTTGCTTAATGAAAGTACAATTACTCAGGATTTTAAAGCGTGTATACGCATAAGTGCAAAAACCGGAAGCGGAATCGACGAGCTATTGCAGGCGATAGATGATAATCTGCCGGTAAGACTTAAAAAAGTGAAAATTTTACTTCCGTTTGCTCAGGCAGGACTTGCTGCCGAAATCCGTACAAAAGGGACGCTTATATGTGAAGAATACGCTGCTGACGGATTAAAGATTGACGCAATTGTAGATGAACAGCTTTATGCGAAACTTTGTGAATTTGAGGTACAAGAAGGACAATAATAAGAATAATAGTATAAATATACGTTTTTATTGCAATTTTTATTGGGTGATGATATAATTATTACATGAAATGAGGTAATCTATTGTCTTTTATTGATCTGATATATTCTATAGACTTTTCAATTCTTGACTTTATACAAAATACACTTAAATGCGGTTTTCTTGACCCTGTAATGGCAGTGATAAGTTATATGGGAGAGGCAGGGGGAATATGGATAATTGCTTCTGTAATTATGATGTGTTTTAGAAAAACACGCGCAACGGGTGTAATGGTACTGTGTGCAGTTACGATGGGATATATTATAGGAGAAATAGGGATAAAAAACATTGTTTGCCGTGCCCGTCCTTTTACAGAAAATACGGATATATTACTTAATATAAAACCGCCGTCAGGATACAGTTTCCCATCCGGGCACAGCTGTTCTTCTTTTGCCGCAGCAACTGTTTTGATTTTGCGTGATAAACGTTTTGGTATTGCTGCCATAATAGTTGCCGGAACTATTGCGTTTTCAAGACTTTATAATTATGTTCATTTTCCGTCGGATGTTTTGTGCGGAATATTGCTTGGGATTGCATGTGCTTTAACTACTGTTTTTATTTTTAAAAAAACAGGGTTTGATAAAAAGCTTTCGGGCAACATCAAATATAAGAAGGTTGACACTGATGAACAATTTTAGATATGCAGGAAAAACATCAAAGGAAGCTTTTTGGATTAAAGGAATAAATGTGTTTGCCGAAAAGTGGATTCACGCAGGAGGATGTGCTGCGGTTACAAATCCGCAGAACGGCAAAACTTATGTGTTTTCAAAATATATAAGCGGCGGTGTTGAGTTTGTAGCGGGCAAGGACTCAAACGGCTACTGGCTGTTTTTTGTAGAAACTTAAGGAGATAAAAAATGGGTAATGAAAAATTAATGGCAAAAAATCTTTTTGATTACAGCAAAACTATTGCAGAACCGCTTTTTAAAAGCGTAGAATTTCCTTGGGAGGTACTGCCTAAAATCAAGGACTTTATTATTGAACTGGGAAAAACTCTTGATCCTGAAATTTATGAGCTTAGAGGAGAGAATATTTGGGTTGCGAAAAGCGCAAATATATTTCCTTCCGCTTATCTCGGCGGTCCGCTTATAATTTGCGAGGATGCTGAGGTACGTCACGGTGCATTTATAAGAGGAAGCGCAATTGTAGGCAAAGGTGCAGTGGTGGGCAATTCTACTGAACTTAAAAATTCTATACTTTTTGACTGTGTTCAGACACCGCACTACAATTATATAGGGGATAGTATTCTTGGCTACAAGTCACACACAGGCGCAGGTGTAATAACATCAAATCTTAAAAGTGACAAAAGCCTTGTAACTGTACTTTGCGATGGTAAAAAAGTCGAAACAGGTGTTAAAAAATTCGGTGCAATGCTGGGTGATAATGTTGAGGTAGGCTGCAACAGCGTACTTAATCCGGGTTCTGTAGTCGGCAGAAATACAAATATTTATCCGCTCTCATTTGTACGCGGATATGTGCCTGAAAACAGCATATATAAACGTTTGGGAGAAGTTGCAGACAAGGTTTGATATTTTATATAATTAAACAGTTGTGTTATAAACTGGCCGGTGTATTCTCAGTCAGTAAAATTTGCAAATAGAATTAAATGTGATGGTTATAAGGATCAGACTTGCTGCTGCCTGTTATTTATTATGAAAAAATTATAAAAATACAGATAATTTGTGCTGCTGCAAGTCTGCTGAGATTTTTATTTATATCTGTTATCAGTAAAATCATAATTTTTACAAATAACAGATAATTACATTAACAAAACTATTGATTTTAATAATTGAATATGATATAATATACCAGAATTGCAAGAAGTCAAGTGCGTGCAATTAAGTGAGCGGCAGGCCCTGTGCGATTGGGGTCTGTGAACCATGTCAGGCGGGGAACCGAGCAGCATTAAGCAGTATTGCCGATGCGATGCAGTAAGTCTGTCGTTCACTTAATTGTACGATTGCCGTTGTTTCGGCTGACGGCTTGCATTTTTTATTAACTTTGGGAGGTGACTTTTTGTACCAGGTGTTATATCGCAAATGGCGTCCGCAGACATTTGATGATGTATCGGGACAGGAGCATATTACCACTACACTCAAAAATGAGATTGGTACAAACAGGCTTAACCATGCCTATTTGTTTACAGGCTCACGCGGTACCGGAAAAACTACCTGTGCAAAAATTCTTGCCAAAGCAGCAAACTGTCTTGACAGCCATAGCGGAAATCCATGCGGAGAGTGTGAAATCTGCCGTGGAATTGATGACGGCAGTATACTAGACATTGTGGAAATGGACGCTGCGTCCAACAGAAAAATTGACGATATACGTCAGATTATAGATGAGGTGCAGTTTAAACCTGCAAAGTGCAAATACAGAGTATATATTGTAGACGAGGTTCATATGCTCACTACAGAAGCGTTTAATGCACTTTTAAAAACGCTTGAAGAACCTCCGGAGCATGTGATTTTTATTTTGGCTACAACTGAGGTGCATAAGCTTCCTCAGACCATTCTGTCGAGATGTCAGAGGTTTGATTTTCATCGAATTGCACCCCGTGCGATTGCAGACAGACTTTTGTATGTTGCTGAACAGGAAAGTGTTCGGCTTTCCGACAGTGCGGCAATGATGCTTGCTTCAATTGCGGACGGTGCGCTGCGTGACGCTCTGTCATTGCTTGACAGATGCATAGCAATCAGTTCGGAAATTGACGATGAGGTTGTGCGCGATGCGGCAGGGCTTGCAAGAAAAACATATCTTTTTGAGCTTGCAGCAAGCGCTATTAATAAAAATACGGCAAAGGCACTTGAAATAGTTAACAGCCTTTATGCTGAATCAAAAGATATGTCGCGGCTTTGCGATGAACTGCTCGCCCACTTCAGAGCGCTGATGCTTATTAAATCCGTAAAAAAACCAAGAGATATTTTAATTATGTCTGATGACGAGTTTGAAGAGGCTCAGACACAGGCCGATTATCTCTCTCTTGCCGATATAGTATATTATATGGATGTTCTTTCACGTGCTTATCAGAGTATGGGACATGGCACGGGTGACAGAACTGAGTTTGAGATGGCTATGGTTAAGCTTTCTTCTGCTGAACTTGACGGAACTCCGGAGGCATTGCTTTCAAGGATTGCTGCCCTTGAAAAGGCTGTCAGAAAAGGAATTGCTGTCAGTTATCAGCCACCAAATTTACCGGAAAGCAAAACTGAACCAATTATAGAAGAACCCCCAAAAACAGATGATAAACCTGTTTTTGATTCCAAGGCAACTGCACCTAAGACGGAAGAAGTTCCTGTTAATAGAGCACCTGCTGCAGAATCTGTTCCGAAATCTGTTCCGAAAAGTGAACATAAACCGGTTGCAAACCTTGATGAAATATACAGAAATGCAAAACCGTTTTCACAGTGGGTTGAGGTTGTAAATAATCTAAAGCCGATTTCGAGAGCCATTGCAGCAGCATTTTCAGGATCGTCAGCTTACGAGAGTGCAGGATATTTGTTGATTGACACAAACAATGAGATGGCGTTTGAACTGTTGAAAAATGGCAGCCGAAGAGAAGAAATAAGAAAGATAATTCTTGAAACTACGGGAAGGGTATACAAACTCGGTCCGTATAAAAAAATTGAAAAAAAACAGGAAGAGACTGATCCGCTTGAAATTTTAAAAAACAGCTTGCAGGACAGCTCGGTTGAAATAACAGAAGAATAAAACTGAAAGGAAGTTAAAATTATGAAAGCAAGATTACCAAAGGGATACGGCAGCGGCGGAACAAATAATATTCAGCAGCTTGCACGTCAGGCACAGAAGCTCCAGGATGATATGGAAGCTGTTTCGGCAGAGCTTGAAGTTAAGGAATATGAGGCTGCATCAGGCGGCGGTGCTGTTAAGGTTACAGTAACAGGTAAAATGGAACTTACAAAGGTTGAGATATCACCTGAAGTAGTTGATCCGGAAGATGTTGAAATGCTTGCAGACCTTGTTATGGCAGCTGCAAATGAAGCAATAAGGGCTGCAGCAAAGGAAAAGGAAGAAAGAATGGAGTCAATTTCGGGCGGACTTAATATTCCCGGAATGTTTTAATTATGGCACAGCACAACGTAGCTCCGCTCGAAAATCTTGTGGAGCAATTTGAGAGAATGCCCGGAATAGGACATAAAACTGCACAAAGACTTGCATATTACGTGCTGAATCTGTCAAAAACAGAGGCAGAGGAACTTGCAGGCGCAGTTATTGACGCACATACAAAAATTCATTATTGCAGCAAATGCTGCAATTTAACAGATAAAGAACTTTGTCCTGTTTGCGCCAGTCCCCTAAGAGATAATTCCTTGATTTGTGTTGTGGAAACTCCAAGAGATGCCTCTGCGGTTGAAAATACTCACGAATTCAAGGGTGTTTATCATGTTCTGCACGGTGCAATTTCACCTCTAAACGATATCGGTCCGGATAATCTTACAATAAAACAGCTTATTGCACGACTCGGGAACGATGATGTTGAAGAGGTAATAATGGCTACAAATCCTACTGTTGAGGGTGACGCAACAGCGCTTTATATTTCAAAGCTTTTAAAACCGATGGGCGTAAAGGTTACACGGCTTGCTTACGGAATTCCTGTTGGCGGTGATTTGGAATATGCCGATGAATACACACTTGCAAAAGCATTGGAAGGCAGGAACGAAATATAATGAGTTCACTGAAAACTATAGCTCAAAACAGAAAAGCCCATCACGATTATTTTATTGAGGAATCATACGAAGCCGGAATCGAGCTTTGCGGTACAGAAGTAAAGTCCCTGCGGTTGGGCAGAGTAAACCTCAAGGACAGTTGGTGTTCAATTGTTGAAGGAGAGATATTCGTAAACGGCATGCATATCTCTCCGTATGAGCACGGAAATATTTTTAACCGTGACCCAATGCGGGTGCGCAGACTTCTTATGCATAAAAAAGAAATTAACCGCCTTTACGGAACTGTGAAGCAAACAGGTTATTCGCTTATTCCGATAAGTCTTTACTTTAAAGGCAGCAAGGTTAAGCTGCAAATTGGTTTGTGCAGAGGTAAAAAGCTGTATGATAAAAGAGAAGATATGGCTAAGCGTACTGCCAAGCGTGATATTGAGCGTGCCCTCAAAGAGCAGGGCCGCTGATTTCAATAATCGTTGGAGGGTCATGATTATGATAACCGACGGTTGAGTTTATCTGATTGTAAAAGATTTTGAAAAGAATACAGAAGCCTAAAACATGAACAGATTTGCTGTGTTTTAAATTGACGATTTATTAATTTAAATTATGAACGGCAACCGGCAAGATTGTAATTAATTTGAGTACAGATGACTTGAAGAAAGAGCACAGCCGTATTTCTAATATTAAATTGGGGAATAATCTTACAGAAATCAGATATATTAATGCATAAACACCGTATTATTATTTTAGTTTGAACGATCCGGGACGGCAATGTTATTGAGATAACAGGCACTTTTTAGGTTTGCAGAGTATCTTTAGTAATTGCCGGCAGGGTGTATTGAATATAATTGTTATAGTGATGTTATCTTACTGAATAAAATAGTTATTTCGGTAAAAGTTTTATAGCTTCGTAATACTGATATTAACTGTAAATCCGATTTATATATCGGATTAAAATACGGGGGTGTAAAGGTTTCGACGGGGATTATAAACCTTGGTAAGCGAGCGGCGGTGCGGAACCGCCATAAAATCCGTAACTTAAAAATAACTGACAACAATAAAGTTGCATTAGCAGCTTAATGCTGCTCGTTCCTGCACAGAGTACCTCGGCTGTGTAAGGGGCGTCGATTAGAGGTAAATGTGAACTTGGGATTGCTCCGTACCTTGTCACACATCAGGAGCTACCAAACTGTACAGCCTGTCGTTAGGCGTTGCGGCAAGGGAATTTTAAAATAGCGACTGCGCTCGGAGAAAACCTTGGCAAGTGATTTTCGGACAGGGGTTCGACTCCCCTCACCTCCACCACAAAAGTGCTGATTTAATCGGCACTTTTTATTTTTTGTACTGCATTTTTAAAATTTGTAGCAAAAATATTTATCATTTTTGGGGATACGTATTTCTATTTTTCTTTAATTAATAATAACGGGAGAACTGGATTATAATAAAATTGTTACAAACTGATAGTATTGCAAAAGTGGTTTTTATTATAGTTTCTTAAAAATTAATAAATAAAAAAATATTTATTAATGGTACATATAATGATGTCAATAATATGGCAAAGAATGCCGTGTCAATAGAATATATAATAATGAATGTTTTATGTGAGATATAGTATAAAAGCTATTTTAAGTAATTGTTGTAAAAAAATCTTGATAGTGAATAAAAAGTATTGCAAAAAATAAAGAAATATGGTAGAATGTGTGAAAATAAATAACATAAGGGTGTTGTATTATGAAGAATGATATTAATTCTGTAGATTTATTAGGCATAAAAAAGAATAAAAATGTTATAGAAGTAGGCAGTTTAAAGGTTTTAAAGAATTCAATTTATTTTGATGACTCGGTTTTGCAAATATCTAATGTAAATCATATGTATATTACTAAATTTAGAAAAGACCCATTTCCGTTTTGGACAATTTTTGGGATTCTAATTGGGATGGTTGCTTTATGCTTGAGGAATGTCTTTATTTCTATAATTGGTATAGCTGCAATTGCTTTTTCTATTTACTTGATATATAGCTATATTCAAAAAAATAAAAATGATACATTTGGATTGTATATACAAATGTCTTCGGGTTATTATAAAATAATAAGTTCTGAAGATTATTCATTTTTGAAGGGTGTTCAAAGCGTAATAGCTGATAATTTCATTGAAAATTACAATTTACCAACTACAATTAATTTGGATAATAAAAATATAGTGATAGAACGTAACGAAGGCGTTGTAAATACAGGGGATAATGCTCGTAACGAATATATAAACAATGCAGGAGGTAGTAATAATCAATGATAAGTATTAAAGAAAATAGGGGAATAGTAAGCATTGGTGATAATAATACTAATGTAGTTAATTTAAATACAGTAAATAATATCAATTGGAATGAAATTGAATGCGAGTTAAACAGGCTTTTAAACACAACTAAATCTGCAGTGTTAAAAGAATTTGCAATAGAATCACAAAATGCTGTAAGGAAAAAGGATTATAATAAACTTCTTTCTGCTGCTTCAAAAATTGGAAGATTTGGTTTGGAATTTTTAAAAGAAGCCTCATATAATATATTAGCAGAAATTGTAACAAAGTCACTTTGCCAGTAAAATACATATCAAAAAGTATTACCGCATACAAGTTTAAGCCCCAATCTCCAGAAGTCACATTATTGCTTTGCTTCCGGAGATTGGGGCTTATGCTATAGAAAATCTTTTTTGTTATTTTTGCTTTTGACTATTCTATTCTCTTAAAGTATATATTCCAATACGCATTTTGGGAATAGAAGTATTGTTTGATTTACATAATTGAACAAACAAGGTCGGTATACTCCGACGGGTTTTCAAGAGGGAGTCCGGCAATAAGCAATGCCTGACAATAGAGGACCTCAGCATATTTTTTAGCCTTTTCAATATCGGTCTGGATAAGACTTTCCATATTTTTGACTGCCTGATGCGAAAGGTTAAGTTCAAGTACTCTTTGAGCCTTCATACCCGAATTTGGCTGTACGGAATTAAAGTATTTTTCCATTTCAAATGAGATTCCACCCTTAGCTGTCAGACAAACAGGATGTGAAACAAGCTTTTTTGAAGATGTAACTTCGCTGACCTTATCGCCCAGAGTTTCTTTAACAAATGTAAGCAGTGCGTCATTGTTAATTTCATCTTCTTTGTTTTCCTCATTTTCAATTCCAAGGTCGTCGTTTGTCGCAGAGCAGAATTTCTTTTCTTTGTATGTCATTAGTGTTTGCAGAGTGAATTCATCAACATCTTCTGTGCAGTAAAGAATTTCAAAGCCTTTTGAGCGTAAAAGTTCGGTCTGTGGAAGAGTATCAATTGCAGCGGCATTTTCCCCTGTTGCAAAATAGATATATTTTTGTTCTTCTTTCATTCGGTCAACGTACTCTGAAAGAGTAACAAGCTTTTTTTCTGTTGAAGAGTAGAACATCAAAAGCTCCTGAAGTGCATCTTTGTGCATACCATAATCGGATACAACACCGTATTTGAGCTGTCTGCCAAATGCCGAGAAGAATTTTTCATAATTTTCTCGGTCGCTTGTGAGCATTGCATTAAGCTCGTTTTTGATTTTCTTTTCAATATTTTGGGCAATTGTAAGCAGGTGACGGTCATGCTGAAGCATTTCTCTTGAAATATTAAGAGACAAATCTGCACTGTCAACAACACCTCTTACAAAGCGGAAATGTTCCGGTAAAAGCTCCTCACAGTTTTCCATAATGAGCACGCCGCTTGAATAAAGCTGCAGGCCTTTTTTATATTCCTTAGTGTAATAATCATACGGAGTTGAAGCGGGAATAAATAAAAGTGCTTTATAAGTTACAACGCCCTCAACGGAGGTAACAATTGTTCTTAAAGGTTTGTCCATTGTCATAAACTTCTCGTTATAGAAGCTGTCGTATTCCTCCTGCTTTACATCCTGCTTTCTGCGCTGCCAGATGGGGACCATACTGTTGAGTGTTTCTGTTTCGGTGTAGTCCTCATACTCAGGCTTTTCGCTGTCTTTTGTTTCCTCTTTTACTCTGCTGTGAGTCATATCCATCATAATAGGATAACGAATGTAATCGGAATATTTTTTTACAAGGCTTTGAAGTTTATACTGCTCAAGGTATTCATCGTAGCTTTCGTCTTCTGTGTTATCCTTTAATTCAAGAATAATTTCTGTGCCGGCAGTGCCTTTGTCAAGCTCACTGATTGTGTAGCCGTCAGCGCCGCTTGATTGCCAGCAGAAGCCTGTTTCTGCGCCATATTTTTTTGTGTTTACGGTAATCTTTTTAGCTACCATAAATGCGGAATAAAAGCCTACGCCAAACTGACCGATAATATCTATGTCATCCTGCTTTTCCTCCATGTTCTGTTTAAATTTATAAGAACCGGAGGATGCAATTGTTCCAAGGTTATTTTCAAGGTCATCCTTATCCATTCCTATGCCGTTGTCTGTAATTGTAAGTGTACGGTTATCTTTATCTGCTTTAATTGTTATTTTAAAATCATTTCTGTCCAAACCAACCTTGTCATCGGTAAGTGAAATAAAGCACAGCTTGTCAATAGCGTCGCTGGCATTTGATATTATCTCGCGCAGAAAAATTTCTTTGTGAGTATAGATTGAGTTGATCATCAAATCAAGAAGTCTTCTTGACTCCGATTTAAATTGTTTCTTAGCCATAAAATTCTTCCTTTTCTAATTTTTATATATGCAGATATATCCTGCTAAATTACTATTATATTACATTTTAGAACTGCTTTCAATATATAAATAATGCTTTATTGTCACTTTTTTCCTTTTATTATTTGCTTTTTATCGTTGATTTAGCAAAAAATTAGATTTATAATAGGAGAATAAAAGTTAAGAAAGGATTAGCATCGTGAAGTGTAACGATAATTCAAATATAGATAATTTGCACAGTGAGCATTTTAACCGAAAAAATCATTATATAGACGAAATAAAAACCGACAGCGGCACAAATTGCAGCGGTCATGATGATTCCCAGCTCAATAAAGACAGAAAGAACAAGTTAACTGTTTTAGGTACATATTTTTATTTTCCTGTTTCAATATTATGGATGGAAACTGTATTAAAGCTGTCGGCAGATTTTTCTGTTTTTAACGGAATGCTTTTCACTGTTATTTTTACTGTACCTTTCGCGATTGTGCTTACATTAGTGTGTACTTTTTCAAAAAGCCGAAAGGTTAACAGATTGCTTTCTATGATTATAACAGGTGTTCTCGGTGTTTGGTATGCTGCACAGCTCGTTTATTTTAATGTATTTAAAACTTTTTTTGTTATAAGCAGCATTATAAATGGGGGAACAGGTCAGGCGCTTAACTCTGTTGATATGATTATGACAGCAGTTTTCAGCAGAATCGGTTTTATAGCGCTTATGTTTTTACCGTTGTCGGTAAATATTATTTTTGGTAAAAAGCTGTTTGAATTTCAAAGATTTAAAATTTCCTTGAAATTAGTTTTAATTGCTGCCGCAGTAATATTTCAGGTGTCAGCAATAGCGTTTATCTGTTTTGATTCAAATTCCTCAAATGCAAAAAGCAACTATAATTTATATTACGGTGAACTTCAGCAGAATGCAGTGTGTGAACGATTCGGGATTTTTACAATGCAGAGGCTTGATATCAGCAGGCTTATATTTGGTTACAAAACAAACATAAGAAGCAATGGGTCGGATAATAAACAGGACAAGCCTGCAACTGTTGATTCGGCACAGAATATTAAAGCACAGATTATTGATACGGATTTTGAAAATCTCTGCAAAAATACGGATAATAAAGATCTTAAGTCATTATACAGTTATTTTAATAACGAACAGTCAAGTTATACAAACAAATATACCGGTATGTTTAAAGATTACAATATAGTCTTTATTACCGCGGAGAGCTTTTCACAATATGTTATTGATAAACATCTTACACCGACGCTGTATAAAATGTATAGTGAGGGATTTCAATTTGACAATTATTACTCTCCTGCATGGGGTGTAAGCACAACTGACGGGGAATATGCAAATCTTACCGGACTTATACCAAAGTCAGGAGTGTGGAGTTTTTCACAGTCAGCTGAACAAAATGTCAGCTTCCCTTTTTCTCTAGGTGAGCAAAGCAGAAGGTACAATTACGAAAAGATCAAAGCTTATCATAATCACACTTATGATTACTACGACCGTGATAAGTATCTTGCTAATATTGGATATGACTATAAAGCTATAGGAAAGGGGCTTGATCTTGGTGAGGATGTATGGCCTAATTCCGATTTAAAAATGATTCAAAAGACGATTCCTGATTATATAAATGCAGATAGTTTCAGCGTATATTATATGACGGTGAGCGGTCATGGGGGATATTCTTACAATACAATAAGCGAAAGAAATTGGGATTTGGTTAAAAATCTTAATTACAGTGATGAGGTCAAGGGGTATATTGCTGCCAATATAGAGCTTGATAAGGCTGTGGGGTATTTGATTGGAGAGCTTAAAAAGGCAAAAAAACTCGATAATACACTTATCTGCATTACAGATGACCACTATCCTTATTCACTCGATGAATTTAACGGACTTGATGAACTTGCAGGACACAAGGTTGACAGCACATTTGAGCGTTATAAAAATTCATGGCTGTTGTGGAGCTCATCAATGAAAGCACCTGTAAAGGTTGATACATATTGTTCAAGTATTGATATTCTGCCTACTATGCTGAATATGCTCGGATTTGAATATGACAGCAGAACAATTGCAGGCAGTGATGTTTTTGGTGAAAAGGAGCCGTTTGTGGTATTTGCCGACAGAAGCTGGATTTCACAAAATGGAAAATATAATGCGAACTCAGATGAATATACAGTTTTTAAAAATGCCGGGAAAAAGGATGATATTGATGAGCTGAAAAACAAGTGTACAAATATGTTTTCAGTTTCACGAATGATTCTGGATTTTGATGCTTACGCTAATATATATGGCGACATGCATAACGTAAAAAATACCAATTGAAAATCGGATATATTTAAACTGCTTATGTATTAAAGAAAACCAATAATATCTGATATATTTGAGGTAGGCGTTGATAAAATGAATAAATTATAATAATTTGCCATTGATTTTTTTGTCAAAATAGTGTAAGATAATGATACAGTAAAATATTTATTGTATACCCAGTTTTAGGAGGAAGCATTTATGGCAGAGCTCTATAAAATCCGAACAAAAAACAAAAATTTATTTTTGCGTGTGGCAAAAGGGCATTTTGCAACAACACACAGCCATACAAACTACTTTATTGATGTAACCACTCAAAAAACAAGACTTTCAGAGGCAAAGGCAGTTGCTAAGGAATTGGTGTCTGAATATATACATAACACGATTGTTGATACAATTCTTTGTGTTGACGGGACTGAAGTTATCGGTGCGTGTATTGCAGATGAACTTACAAAGGCAGATTTTGTAAATATGAATGCTCACCAGACTATTTATGTAATCTCTCCTGAGTACACTGCAGGGGGGCAGATAATGTTCCGTGATAATTTAACGCCTATGGTTGCAGGAAAACATATTCTCGTACTCTCGGCTTCAGTAACGACCGGCAAAACAGCTCAGGCGGCAATTGAGGCAGTAAGCTATTACGGCGGCAGGGTAGTTGGCGTATCTGCAATTTTTGCAACAGTTGATAATTGTGACGGATATCCTGTAACTTCAATTTTTAATCCTAATAATCTTGAAAATTATCAAAGCTATAATTCTCACAATTGTCCGCTTTGCAAGAGCGGTCATAAGATAGAAGCTCTTGTAAACAGTTTTGGATATTCAAAACTTTAAAAGAATATATTTTAAACCGTGCTTTTTAAAGTGCGGTTTTTACTTTATTATGACCGCGTCGCGTTAAAGTAATTCGGTGAATATAGAGTACTGTATGTTTATGCCGTATGCAATTTTACATTGCTTTTTAATGTTTAAATCTAAAAATTTAAAATATTAATTGACTGGAATACGAAAATAAAGTACAATTATTTACAGCATATCTGATTTACATAAAGTTATGTTGTAAAAAGTTACATAACACCGTTTAAACTGGGTGATATATTTGAGTATAAAACAGAAAATTGCGGCTGTCTTCGGAATAGTAGCAGTTATAATCAGCTTTTGCGCTTGTTCAATTGATGATGTATTTCAAAATTCCGGAAACAGTTCTTATTCAGCGCAGACTACAGAACCGTCTTCAGCAGTTCCTCCAAAGAAATTGAATAATTATGCATATTCATATAACAGTATAGAAAGCCGAAAGGTAAAAGAGCTGTATATGCTTATAAACGAAAAGGCACGGCTGCTTTTGAGTGCTGCATTTAAAATTGAAGGAGAAATTACTGATTTTCAAATGGGCGAAGCGCTTGAAGCGTACAGAAATGATCATCCTGAGGTTTTTTGGCTTACAAGCGAAATTTCATATTTTTATAAAGATGGAAATACCTTTATAAATCTTTCCTACAATATAGCGGGAGAAGAGCTTATAAAAGCAAAAAAAAGTTTTAACAGTACGGTTGAAAAAATTATTGATGATGCTCCGCGCAACAGCAGTGATTACGAAAAAGAGCTTTATGTAAATAATTATCTTGTTGAAAATTGCAGTTACGATGATAAAGCAACTGAAACAGAAAATGTAGTAAAAAATGAAAATGATGCTTACGGCGCTCTAATTGACAAAACTGCGGTATGTGAAGGATATGCAAGAGCATTTCAGCTTTTGTGCAATAAACTTGGAATTGAATGTGTGACAATATCGGGTATTGCCGACAATGAAAATCATGCGTGGAACTGTGCAAAAATCGATGGCGACTGGTATCAGGTTGATACTACATGGAACGATACCGACGGCAAAGATACAATAACGGAAAATGATTATTTTAATTTAACTGATGAACAAATGTATACTGATCATACTGCAAGCGTTCTTTATAAGGACTGCACAGAAGAGGAATACGATAGTTCTGTATACTGGTGCAATAATTTTGTTCCTGAATGTACGGCTACACGATATAACTATTACCGTCAAAACTATGTTACAATAAGCGATTTAAGCGGAAGCAGTGAATTATTTGAATCAATAGCTGAGTCTGCCTTAAACAATGAAGATTACTGCAGTTTTGTAATTGATAACAGTCTTGACTATAAATGTACTGTATATGAGCTGATAAATAACGGATATCTTGCAGAGTGGATAGATAAAGCAAATGATCTTAACGGAGATTCACCTATGCTCAGCAATACTTGTTATGTATATAAAAAAGAAAAACTCAGAGTTGTTACATTTGCAATGACATATATTTAAATAAAGGATTGGTTTTATGAAATATGACGTGAAACAGTTTGAGCTTATTTCAAACGAAAAGATTGCGGACGGAATCTTTGATATGAGAGTTAAAAACGATGAACTGGCACCGCTTGCAAAATGCGGTCAGTTTGCTCATGTTTATGTTCCGTCTAAAACCCTGCGCAGACCTATTTCGGTATGTGACAGCGCAAACGGTGTTTTAAGACTTGTTTATCAGGTAAAGGGTGAGGGTACGCAGATAATGTCTCAGATGAAACCCGGTGAGAGCGTTGATATTCTTGCTCCGCTTGGAAATGGATTCAAGCTGGAAAAGGGGAAAAGATATTGTCTTATCGGAGGCGGAATAGGAGTTCCGCCAATGCTCTATACTGCAAAGCAAACAAAAAATCCGCTGGTTATAACAGGATTCCGTAATAAGGATTTAATTATTTTGCAGGATGATTTTAAGCAGTCGGGCGCAGAGCTTGTTCTGACGACAGATGACGGCAGTGCAGGAATTCACGGTTTTGTGACTGATGTATTAAAAGATAAAATAGGTGAGGTCGATGAGGTATGTGCCTGCGGTCCAATACCTATGCTTAAGGCGATTGCCGAGGTTTGTAAAGTTAATAATAAACCATGTCAGATTTCGCTTGAAGAGAGAATGGCTTGCGGAATAGGAGCCTGCCTTGTATGTGCCGTAAGAGTACGCAAAGACGGTGAAGAAATTATGCAGCATGTTTGCAAGGACGGTCCGGTATTCAACGCAGAGGAGGTAGTATTTTAATGGCTGATTTATCTGTTAAAATTGCAGGAACAGAGTTTAATAACCCTATTATTGCCGCTTCGGGAACATTCGGATTTGGCAGAGAATATGGTGAATTTTATCCTCTCGAAAAGCTTGGCGGAATATCATGCAAAGGAATAACCTTAAAACGCCGTGACGGTAATCCTTCGCCAAGAATTGCCGAAACACCGTCAGGCATTTTAAATGCAGTAGGCTTGCAAAATCCCGGTGTGGATGTTTTTATTAATGAGGACTTGCCTTGGCTAAAACAGCAAAATACAGTAATAATTGCAAACATTGCAGGAAATACGCCTGAAGAATATTGTGAAATGGCAGAAAAGCTCAGCGAGACTTCTGTTGATATGATAGAGATGAATATCTCCTGTCCAAATGTAAAAAGCGGAGGTGTTCAGTTTGGAACCAGTTGTGAATCTGTCGGAGCAATAACGAAAGCTGTCCGCAAACACTGTACAAAGCCCCTTATAGTGAAGCTCAGCCCAAATGTTACCGATATTGCGTTAATTGCGCAGTCGGCGGAGGCGAACGGAGCTGACGCTGTTTCAATGATTAACACACTTACCGGAATGAGAATCGACATTAAGACCCGTCGTCCGATTATTCGCAATAATACAGGCGGAATGAGTGGTCCTGCGGTATTTCCCATTGCAGTAAGAATGGTGTGGCAGGTTTCAAAGGCAATAAAAATTCCGATTATCGGTATGGGCGGTATCTCCACTTGGCAGGATGCTGTGGAAATGATGATTGCAGGTGCTTCTGCTTTGCAGATTGGCACGGTAATGTTTTCTGATCCGTATGCGCCTATAAAAATTAATGAGGGAATAAATAAGTTTCTCGATGAAAACGGTTTAAAAAGCGTTTCTGAACTTACTGGCACAATCAAACCGTGGTAATGAATATTTAAAAATACAAAATCCATAATAATTCTTATTGGAGGAATTATTATGGATTTTTTGCGTGTTTTTATTACAGCGCCTGTCTCAATCATTGTACTGTTTTTAATGTCGAAACTTATAGGAAATAAACAAATGTCAAATTTAAGTTTGTTTGACTATATAAACGGCATTACAATCGGATCTATTGCAGCGGAAATGGCGACAGGGGATTTTTCAGACTTTTGGGATTGCTTTATTGCAATCATAGTATACTCTCTAACAGTCATATTACTTTCTTTCCTTTCTCAAAAGTCAATTATGCTGAGACGCTTTTTTACAGGAAAAGCAATTGTAATTTACGACCGCGGAAAGTTTTATAAAAAAAATTTCTCAGTTGCAAAGATTGATATGAACGAATTTCTTACAATACTTCGTAATAAGGGATATTTTTGTCTTGATGATGTCGAGACTGTATTTCTTGAACAAAACGGGGATATGTCTATTTTGCCTAAAGAGACTAAACGGCCAGTAACTCCTGATGATTTAAAAATTAGGGTTCATCAGACCCGTCCGGAAACAGTAATTATTATGGACGGCAAGATACTTGAAGATAATCTGAAAAACACAGGAAACAACTCAGACTGGCTTAAAAAACAGCTTAATTTGCAGCATAAACATTTTGATAAGATATACTTTGCAGTGTGTGACGGAGATAATAATCTAAAGATTTATGATAATGTAAATGAGAAGAACAAAAACGATGTTTTTGAATAATTGTACAATACATTTTTGCCGTCTATAGCTTTTTTAAAATAATATGTTATAATTATATAAAGAATATTTGAATGCTGAAGTTTGTTTTATTTTTAATAAATTTGTTATTAATTGATCTTGTAATCAAGAAAATATATTTTGCATATTTTTGCATGAAAGATAAAAAACGACAATAATTTATCAAAATAATTATACTATTTTTATTTTTAGAGCTATATAATGTTATTGAATTAATTGTTGAACGATTTAACAACAGGTGACTAAATCTGCAGAATTATATGCTTTAATTCAGCGGTCAATAAATATAAACGGCAAAAGGGGATGTGTTTTCATGATAAAAAAGTATACTTCAGGCAGACCTATAAATACACAGGCAGTTGTGGAACAGTTTGATTCCATCAGTATCAAGGAACTTCCGTTTAAAAACAAAATTGATAACGGCAAGTTTATATTTGAATTTGATATGTCAGAAGACGATATTGTATACGGTCTTGGTGAGGCGCCCAGAGGAATTAATAAACGCGGCTGGGTATATGAAAGTTTTTGCAGTGATGATCCGTTTCATACAGAAACGAAATCATCGCTATATGCGGCTCACAACTTTATTATGCTTTACGGATCAAATACATTTGGTATTTTTATAGATTTTCCGGCAAAAATTCGTTGGGACATCGGTTATACATCATCCAATAAAACAGTAGTTGCAATTGACGGAACTGATTTCGATATTTATTTTATTGACAACGGCACTCCTATTGAGATTGTAAAAGAATTTCGCAAGGCAATCGGCACAAGTTATATTCCGCCGTTTTGGGCATTCGGCTATCAGCAGAGTCGTTGGAGTTATCACAATGCTGCGGCTGTTGATGCTGTAATTGACGGTTATAACAAAGCTGATATACCTCTGGACAGTGTTTACCTTGACATTGATTATATGCAGTGCTATAAGGATTTTACCGTTGACGAGGAGAAATTTCCTGATTTTAAAAAATATGTAGAGGAAAAAAGAAGACAAGGCATACATCTTATACCTATTATTGACGCAGGTGTAAAAAAAGAGGACGGATACAGTGTATATGAGGAGGGCAGAGATAACGGTTATTTCTGCAAAACGGAAGACGGAAGTGACTTTGAAGGAGGAGTATGGCCCGGAATAGTAGGTTTTCCTGATTTTCTCAGAGAAGATGTACGGGAATGGTTCGGCTCAAAATATAAGGTGCTTACCGATTGCGGAATAGACGGCTTTTGGAATGACATGAATGAGCCTGCAATATTTTATTCAGAAAAAGGTCTTGAAAACGCTTTAAATAAAGCTGTTGATATGAAAGGCAAAAACCTTGATTTGTCAAAATTTTTTGAGCTAAAAGATACTTTTCTTGGACTTTCAAACAATGCGGAGGATTATTCAAGTATTTATCATACAATCGACGGCAGACAGGTTTGCCATGATAAAGTGCACAATATCTACGGTGCTAATATGACCAAGGCTGCAGGCGAATATTTTGAAAAAGAGTTTGGTAAAGGCAAAATTCTTATGTTCTCCCGTGCTTCATATATTGGTGCACACCGTTCAAGCGGAATCTGGTTTGGTGATAATCACTCGTGGTGGTCACATATTCTGCTTAACTTAAAAATGCTTCCTTCTGCCAATATGTGCGGCTTTCTCTATTGCGGCGCAGACCTTGGCGGTTTCAACGAAAATGCTACCCGTGATCTTGTACTTCGTTTTTTGGCTCTTGGGGTGTTTACTCCTCTTATGCGCAACCATGCCGCTTTAGGTACGAGAAACCAGGAGTGCTATAACTTTGAAAACTGTGAGGATTTTAAGGATATTGTGCAGGTGCGGTACAGACTTATTCCGTATCTTTACAGAATTTTCTGCAAAGCGAGCGAAGAAAATGATATGATTTTCAGACCTCTTTCATTTGATTATCCCGATGATAAAATTGCCCGTGAGTGTGAAACCCAGCTTATGCTTGGTGATGAATGCATGATTTGCCCTGTATATGAGCAGAATGTGAATGGACAATATGTATATCTGCCGGAGGATATGACGTTTGTTAAACTTAGCGGTACAAATGTAAGTACCGAAGAAATGAAAAAAGGAGTACACTACATTGATGTCAGGCTGAATGAAGTGCCGCTGTTTATTAAGCAGGGAAAACAAATCGAACTGTGCTCTCCGGCATTGAGAACATCTTTTCTTAATGCAGAAGATTGTATAATGATTCCATAAATAAAAATCACCGTAATCAGACAGCTAAGTCCCTTTACGGTGATTTTTATTTTAGGGAATATGAATAAAATATGATTTGGGCAATTTAATTGCATGACGACTCTGTCATCCGAAAAAGGAGAGGACTATTTAATATAATCTCTTCGGTGTTCATAATTAAATAATTCTTCAATTCTATACTCTAGTTCGTCCTCATCGTCATAAAGAGGATTTTTTTCGTCAGATGTGTTTATAGCGTTGTATCTGTTATTAATATACTTTTTAATAACAGTCAGTTCATCTTGGGTAAATTCGTTATTTTCAATCATATCGCACATTACCCATATTAAATCTAAATCTGTTCTTTTATCCATTATAGTTTCGGTAACAGTAGTTTTACCGTATTTTCTCATAATGGTATAAGTCATAAGATTTGTTTTTTCAAGCTCTTTTTCTATTCTTTTTATTTCCTTTTCCTCTTCTGAAAGTGTAGTAGTCTGTGTTTGATAAAAGTCTTCCGTTTTATTCCAGTTTAAATTTGATACATAATACACAATTGTTCCTGTTGTAATTAATAAAAGTGCTGCAATTATAGAAATAACTATTATTGTAAGTTTCTTTTTATTGTTTTTCATAATTGCCTCCTTGTTAAGTTAAAATACTTTAATGATATGTCCGAAGTTTCTTAAGATATTTATTATCTGATTTTTCTGTCTCCTATTGAAATAACTTATATTAATAAATATAATGTTATCTTCTGTGTTTATATTATAAATAATAAAATTTTATATGTCAATAAATATATGAAAAAATAATTTAAAAATATACAAAATATGGACGATATTTGTTGTGATTAGATGATAATAAAAATCACCGTAAAAAGACGTAGCTGTCTGATTACGATGATTTTTATTTTAGGGAATATGAATAAATATGATTTGGGCAATTTAATTATAAGATAATTTTGTCATCGGGAAAAGAGTGGATTATTTAATATAATCTCTTCGGTGTTCAAAGTTAAGCAATTCTTCAATTTTATACTCGAGTTCGTCCTCATCATCGTATATAGGGTTTTCTCCATCAGGAATATTTATTGCATTATATCGTTTATCTAAATATTTCTTAATGACAGTCAATTCATCAGGGGTAAATTCGTTATTTTCAATCATATCGCACATTACCCATATCAAATCCAAATCTGTTCTTTTATCCATTATGGTTTCGGTGACAGTAGTCTTTCCGTACTTTCTCATAATGGTATAAGTCATGAGATTTGTTTTTTCAAGATCTTGTTTAAACTTTTCAAATTCTTCAGCTTCTTTTTTATCTATTAGTTCTTCTTCTGAAAGAGTATTTTGCCTTGACAAGTAAACATCTTTTGTTTCATCAGACGTAGAGTCCAGTGCACAGTATACGATTGTACCCGATGCCAGTATTGAAAGCACTGCAATTATAGAAATAACGGTTAAAGTAAGTTTCTTTTTCATGATAGCCTCCTTTATAATACAATACCAAAAATATGAGGGTTGATTCCAAAGTTTGTTAGATTTCTATTGATTGAGTTGCATATTTATTATTTAAATTAATGATTAATAAATGTATAATACAATTTTCTGTAACTATATTATAATTGATTAGGCTATATATGTCAATAAATATATGAAAAATAATAAAATATATAGAGTATGTGATGGTCATTTGAGTTATTAATAGATAATAAAAATCACCGTAAAAAGATGTAGCTGTCTGATTACGATGATTTTTATTTTAGGGAATATGAATAAAATATGATTTGGGCAATATATTTATATGAAAGATTTTTATAAGATCAATCATAATTATTTGTAATCTTTACCTCTAGGATCAAATATTTTATCAATCTTTTGCATAAGTTCATCTTCATCGTCATATACAGGGTTAATTCCATCAGAAATATTTATACCGTTATATCTGTCATCAATATATTTTTTAATAACAGTCAGTTCTTCTGGGGTAAATTCGTTGTTTTCAATCATATCGCACATTACCCATATCAAATCAAGATCTGTTCTTTTATCCATTATGGTTTCGGTGACAGTAGTCTTTCCGTACTTTCTCATAATGGTATAAGTCATGAGGTTTGTTTTTTTTAGTTCTTGCTCAAACTTTTCAAATTCCTCAGCTTCTTTTTTATCTATTAGTTCTTCTTCTGAAAGAGTAGTATCCACTGCCGAACAAAGATTTTTGGGTTCATCATCAGTTGAGTCAAATGCATAATATGCAATAGTTCCTGCTGTGAGTATTGAAAGTGCAGCAACGATAGAAATAACTGTAATGGTAAATTTCTTTTTGTTGTTTTTCATAATAAGCCTCCTTGTTATATTACATCAAAGAACTTAAATGTTGAGCCCGAAGTTTCTTTAAGCAATTTATTGTTTACGCTCCCTGTATGTGCTGCTATAATATATGATTTATTATAAACATCATATCCGGTAATATACATTGTGTGTTTAGGTTTAAAACGCCAGCCGTCATAAGTTCCATACTGGACAATATCACCAGCGTTATAATACCCTTTTTCTTTTGCTGCAGAGAGATTATTTTTGCTAATGATATCAGTATGCGCTGAATTTCTATGCCAGTAATATTCAAAGTTTATTGCGCTAATCCATGAACTGCTGTAAGCTAACTGCCATCCTTTATTAAGCTCATTTATTGTTTTAGGTATATGATAAGAATTGCTTTTTTTATACACATACCAGTTGTTTTGGTAATGAATGCCGCTTGCAGCCATGCACTGAGAAACAAAATTTGCGCAGTCGCCGCTGCCGCTTCCCTCAAGTGACTCTAAAAAGGGATAAGCATCCGGCTTTTGATAAAAATTATGATTTGCATATGCGACACCGTAGCTTGCCTCTTTATTTACCGGTTCAAGATACCATTCATCATTATCTGTTGATGCGTTGCCGTAAACATATTGTACAACATTGCCGCCTTCGCTACAACTCATAGACTTTACGGTTAAACCTGATTTATAATTGCTGCATTTTGATAATATGGCATATGATCTGTTGGTAGTGGCTTGCAGTGCAAAAAGCTGGTTGTCGCTGCCTTTATATTGATATAAAGCAACATTTAAATCATTGGAACTGCCTCCTTTGGATATATCAATTACCCTGCCTGATGAACTGTCAGCAGAAACAATTTTATATAAAGGTACATAGGAAACTGTTTTGACATAAACGAATTTCCATCTTTGATTTTTACCACCTTTATATTTCCATTGATGAATATTAGTATTGTTCGCATCAGTGCCGTGATCCAAATCCAGATATTGACCGCTATTTGCATTTTTGACGTAAAATTCTTTATTGTTTGCTATTGTAGTATAATTTGCAGATACAGGTTCATCATTAATCTCAGCAGATTTTACAGAAAGCAATTGGGCAGATGTCATAGTTATTGAAAGCATAATAATTAGACAAATGGCAGTGATAAGTTTTTTGTTTTTCATTTGCAAGCCTCCTTTAATGTGAATTGTTTATTTTTATAGGAAGTTGTTTGAAAATAATCTGGAAAATCAGCAGGGGAAATATAAAGATGTTACATGGAGCGGATACAATTTTATATTTATTAAAGCATTTTGTAATAAAAATATATGATTTTATTTCACAACTATATTATAGCAGAACGTTATATATATGTCAATGAATATACAAAAAATTATAATAAAATAGTAAAAATAATAGAAAGTAATTATAGTGTCGTTATTATATAACATCTATTATATAATATGATAAAAAACACCGAGACATAACGATAATAGTCTCGGTGTTTTTAAAAGTATAAATATTTATTGAATCATTCTGCGTGATGATTACAATCGTTATTATATTCGTTCTCGCATTTTAACAAACTGCAAATCCAATAATATACCGGAATAGTAAGAAAGATAACCCAGCTAACAGACCAGCCGCCGCATATATTAAAAAAGCCGAAGAGAATATAGACTGCCACTACGAGAACAGGATATGCAAATTGGCTTGGTTTACGATTGTATATTGCTTCAATGAGGGTATGATAAATCGGTATTGATAAAAAACAAATCCAGCTTAAAGCCCAGCCGAAACATACACCGCTGAATCCCCAGCATAAAAATGCGATAATTGCAATAATAAAAAACGGAAATTTGTGCCATATATTATGTTTGTGACGGTCATGATGATGTTTTAATGACCTATCATACATTACATTGCCGTTTTCATCTGTATATACCCATTGTTTTCCGTCTTCTTCAACATTTATTCCGCTTGAGTCAATATCCACATTTGTACCGTGTTTGTCATTAATGTGCAAACCATTAAAACCGATGTGTACGTGGTCACCATCTTTTGAGTCAATGTGTATTCCGTTTAAAAAAGATATCTTGTCAACTTTCTTGTAGGATGTTTCAGTTTCTCCTTTTGAACCGTGAGCGTTAGAATAGTTGTGTTTATTATCCTCGTTTGAATCAGATTGTGCTTTATCTTGTTCTGAACTGTCATCACTGTTTTTTGGGGGAGTTTTTCCTTTTAAAAGTTCGTCAAGCGATACGCCGTATATGTCTGCAAGAAGCATGAGATTATCTGTATCGGGTGATGCTTCCGCACGTTCCCATTTTGAAATTGCCTGACGGCTAACACCGATTTTGGCAGCAAGTTCTTCCTGACTCAAATTGAATTTTTTTCTGTACTGAAGCAATCTGTTGGCTGTCTCAATATTCATTGGTTAAGTCCTCCTCATAATTAATGTATAACTGAATACCATGAGGTCATTATATTATGCAACTGTTATAAATCACAATACATTTAAGTTTTCATAGCCGCAACTTTCGGTTGCATCCCTAGTTGCATAGCATATTTTACATATTTCAATAAAAAACTTGCACAATATGCACAATGTAAATATGCAGTGTTATCCTAAATTTCAAGTCCTGAGGCAGTTTTTAAAAATTCAAGGAGTTTATTGCGAATAACTTCTACGCCGCCTTTGCTGTCGCTTTCAATATTAAGCGGCATAATAGGGTCATGAACAGACAGTCTGAGCAAGAACCAGCCGTCGCCATTGTCTTTATCAAATGATACTCTTATGCCTTCACGGTTATCATCGGCAATATTCCATCCATTGGTTTCAGCATATTTTGTAAGATCAGCAATAATTTTTTCTCCGCAGGTTTTAAAATCCTTTTCAGTAATTTTAAATCTTATTTCACAGCTTTCAAGCGGCTCTTTCAATTCAGCTGTTAGTTCATCCAGTTCTTTGCCCTGGGTGCGCATCTGGGCCGCTTTAATAATAATTTTGGTGCAAAGATAAGCACCGTCATCAAGGAAGTAGTTTTCACGCATTGCAGCATGTCCTGATGTTTCTATTGCAAGGGGGCAGTTAATACCCTGTGCATTGAGCTCAATGGCCTTGTCTATTACATTCTTATACCCTCTGCGGTAGCGATAATGTTTGCCGCCAAGTTTGTTCTCAATAAATTCCTTTAAACCGCTCGATGTAATAGAATCAGTAACAATGGTACCTCCGTCATTGCCTTCAAGTGCAATTGCAGAAGCAACGGCGACAAGCCGGTTCCGGTTGATTTCATTTCCTTTGCAGTCAACTGCGCCTCCACGGTCGACGTCCGTATCAAATATAACTCCCAAGTCTGCACCTGATTCTTTAACAGCTTCACAGATTGAAGCCATAGCCTCGGGAGCCTCGGGATTGGGAACATGATTTGGAAACATTCCGTCAGGATCAAGATAACGGCTGCCTGTTGTATCCGCACCGAGAACAGAAAGCACTTTGTCTGCATAAAATCCGCCGGCTCCGTTGCCTGCATCTACAACAATTTTAAAGCCTTTGAGAGGATGTTCATAATCATCGGCATTTACTTCTTTTTTTATTTTTTCACAAAGACCCTTTGCATAATCACTCATATAGTCAACAACGGTAATCTTGCCGCCTTCGGATTTTTCGGGATGCTCGTTATTTTGTGCATATAAAAGAATCTGTTCAATATCACTTCCCTCAAGTCCGCCCTCGCGGGTAAAGAATTTAAGACCGTTTCTATTAAAGGGATGATGACTTGCAGTAATCTGGAGAGCACCGTCGCATTTTAGATCAACAGTAGTCATAAACATTGACGGGGTAGAGGCAAGATTACAACAGAGTACATTTGCACCGCATTTTTTAAATCGGTTTGTTGTAATTTTCATTATACGGGGACCTGAAATTCGGCTGTCACGGCCAACAGAAATTGTAAGTTTATTCGGTGCTTTATTTACTTTATCAGAAAGCCACAGAACAAAACCGTCTGCCATTGATGCAATAACATCATCAGTGAGGTTGACATCCTGTCCTTTTACTCCTTCACTTGCAACGCCTCTGATATCAGTGCCGCTTTTAAATTGTTTAAAAAAGTCATTTAACATATTTTACAGTCCTTTCGGGTTATTACAAAGCTAATTATACTCTATAACAGGTAAAATCACAATATAACTTAAAAATTAAGTTTGTAAAAAAATTACTCTCTTTTTTGTCACATAAGAAATAAGTTGTGAAACTTGACTAAACAAAAGCAAAAATATTGTCGCTTTGTAAATTCTTTGAAAGCATTATTGTAGCAAAATGCACATAAATTGCCCCGGTTATTTAGATGTAATCGTCATTAGAATGCACAATTGCACAAAAATCAAAAAGGAAAATTGTTGACTTTTCCAAAAAACTGATTATAATGATAAGTGTCAAGTAAATAGTCCGCTTGACTATCGGCTATTCCCAATTAGCCTTACTCGAGTAAAATTGAATTATTAAAAAGTCGATAAAATAATCATGATTTGCCAAATGGTAAATGGCGCACGAAACAAAACTTTATATTTTTAAAGAATTGAATGGAGGAAACATTTATGACACCAATTCTTAGCTTACACAACATTGATGTAACTGAGTTCCTCGCCGTGCTCGATACCTGCGAGGGCAATGTATATCTCGTTACAAAAGAAGGGGACAGATTAAACCTTCGCAGTAAACTTTGCCAGCTTGTTGGTTTGACCAAACTTATCGAAGGCGGCAAGATTGCTGAAGCAAGTATTATTTGCGAGAATAAAAACGACGAGAGCAAGCTTTTCAGATTTAACTTCTTTGGTGATACAGGTAACGCTAAAGTAGGTTAATTTAAAAGCAGTATTAATTAGATATCTACAATTTTCACGTTAATTTCAAAACTTCTAAATCCAAAAACAGCCGCTTTTATGCGGCTGTTTTTGGGTTTTCACTGCAAAGTAAAATATGATGTGTTGAATAAAACAGATGATTAAAGAATTTTTGTATAATTATTTGCAAGTTTTGAAAAGGTGGCTATATTATCACAATAAAAGTATTGATTTTATACCTTTTTTAGGTTATACTTTATTTAATTTAATTAATTTAATTTTAAGAAGGCGTTTGACGCATTCGGAAAGGAATACGCTATGTCAAATAACAATGAGGAAATGATGCAGAATTTTGAAAATGACGGCACACTTATTACTCTTACAGATGATGAGGGAAATGAGATTGAGTTTGAATTTTTGGATGTAATAGAGTATGACGGAGATGAATATATTGTCCTTATTGAAAATGATGAGGATGCAGATGAAGTAGTAATCTTAAAAATCAATGCTCTTGATGAAGAGACTGAAGAGTATGTAAGTATCGATGATGAGGAAGTTTTACAGACTGTTTTTGATATGTTTAAACAAAAATATGAAGGCGACATCACGTTTGAATAATTTAATAACCTCGCAATAATAAATTAACGGCAGTTTCAAATTTTCATGAAACTGCCGTTTTAAACTGGTCCGCCCGAAGGGATTTGAACCCCCAATCTCCAGAATCGGAATCTGTTGCGTTATCCAATTGCGCCACGGGCGGATATTTTATTCGGACAAAAAGCTGTTTAAACAATATTTACTGAATAAATGCAGCGAACGGTTGCCTTTACTCAAAATCCAACATTTTTGTTATACTGATAGCATATGATTTTGTCCGAATTATATTTTACTTATATTTAATCAGAAAGCTCTTCCCATATATTATACTGCTCTTCCTGCTGTAATTGCAAGCTTTCCAGCAAATTTGTAAGTTCTATCAGTTTTTCATAATCAGAAGAGGTTTCATCGCTTGCCAGCTTTTCCTGTACTTTTGCAATTTCGCCGTCAAGCCTTTCAATTTCTTCCTCGGCTTTTTTCAGCTTTGTCTGCCTTTTTCGTTCCTCGCTCTGTCTTTGTTTCTGTAAAAAGTATTCGTTTACAGGTTTTTCCTTTTTGTTTTCTTTGCTTTCGATAATATCGAAGGCTTCTTTTTTTATGTGTTCAATGTAATAATCATAATTACCCAGATACTCTTCTACGCCGTTAGGAGACAGAACAAGGATTCTGTCGGCAACCTTGTTGATAAAATATCGGTCATGGCTGATTATAAGAAGTGTGCCGCTGTAGTCAAGAAGAGTTTTTTCAAGCTCCTCTCTGGAAGCCGCGTCAAGGTGGTTGGTAGGTTCGTCAAGCAACAGAAAATTACTGCCTCTAAGCATTAATTTTAAAAGGGAGATTCTTGCTCTTTCTCCTCCGCTCATTTTTGAAAGCGGTTTAAAGACCTGATCCCCTTTAAATAAGAATGATGCAAGCGCATTGCGGACTTCTGTTTGTGTCATATTCGGAAAAGTGTCCCATACTTCATCAATTGCAGTTTTACACAAATCAAGATTTTGCTGCATCTGATCAAAATATCCGGTCAGCACGTTTGTGCCGTAATCATATGTACCGCTGTCATGCGGACATTTGCCTGTCAGTATTCTGAAAAGTGTGGTTTTTCCGCATCCGTTGCCGCCAAGAATAAAAACACGTTCGCCTTTACGTATATGTATATCAACATTCGCAAACAATTTTTTATCGCCAAATGCTTTTGATATATTTTTGCAAATCAGAACATCGTTTCCGCTTTCGCATTTGACATTAAAGTGCATTCGCATTGTTTCGAGCTCGCTGTCAGGAGTAACAAGTTTAGATTTTATTCTGTCAGCTTCTTTTTGTTTGCTGGCGGCTGTAATAAAGTTGCGTTCGCGTCCCCAGCGTTTTTGCTGCTCAACAATAGCTTCGATACGTTTGATTTCCTTAATATCATTTTCATATTTGTTTTTTAAAGATTCATTATATGCTTCTTTTTTTCTAATAAATTCAGAATATGATCCCTTGTAGCACATCGCTTTGTTATGCTCAAGTTCAACAGTTTTATTAGTAACACTGTCAAGGAAATATCTGTCGTGACTGATAATAATCATTGCGCCCCTGAAATCTTTTAAAAAACTTTCAAGCCAGTTTACAGAGTCAATGTCCAGGTGGTTTGTAGGTTCATCAAGCAGGAGTAAATTGCTTTGAGAAAGCAGCAGTTTAGCAAGGCATAGTTTTGAACGCTGACCGCCGCTTAAATTGCCTACAGGCATTTTAAAATCAGATTCTGAAAATCCGAGTCCCAGCAATGCTGAGCGAGTTCGGCTTTTATAGGTAAGACCTCCTGCATTTTCATAACGCTCAATCAGCGAAGTTTGTTTTTCAACAAGTTCCTCAAGCTTGCCGCTGCCGCTGTCAATTGATTTTGTAAGTTCGGAAATTTCAAACTCCATGTTTTTAAGGTCGTCAAAAACCGACAAAAGCTCATGATATACATCTGCGGCAGGATTATTACAAGCGTGCTGCTCCATATAGCCTACACGTGTGTTTTTAGAAAAAGAAACAGTACCGGATACAGGAGAGATTTCTCCGTTTAAAATTTTAAAAAGTGTTGTTTTGCCAACTCCGTTGGCACCGATAAAGCCAATCTTATCTTTGTCTTCAACATCAAACGAGACATCAGTAAACAAATTGTGTTCAATAAATGTCATTGTAAGATTGCGAACAGACAATGCCGGCAAAACAAAACACTCCTCTCGTCAAACATTTAAATTGCTGTATTTACTATTTTACATTAAAAAACGAAAAAGAGCAATACAAAATTTAAAATATGCCAGAGATTTACCATAGCGTAAGCTATGATACCGATGTAAAGCAGAAAATTTGTTATAAAACTTTGTTCTGCATCGGCAAGTTTGTATATTAGAGCGCAGCCCGAGATAAGTATAAGCGGAAGGATTCCCTTAATTAAAAGCGTTAGCCAAAAATTTTCGAGGATTGGCTGCATCACAGGGTTGGCCTCATGAAAGTAGCCGCTTCCAATTAATGCTTCAGTACAAATCCAGTCAATAATATTAAGAAAATATAAGAATATAAGTTTACGGTAGAATGAATATCCTTTGCTTTTTTTACTTTTCGTTTCTGACATTACGGAATCATTTTTTTCAACAACAAAATTTTCAAGAATCATATTAACACCTCAAGTGTATTTTTTCCAAAATATGCTTAATTATTTATAAATGTTAATAAAATGATTAATGGATTTAGAAGTTCGGAAAATGTCTCCAAATAATAAAATGAAGAAAAATAAAAAAATTTGAAAAAAAGTGTTGACAAAGTATCGTCAGTATGATATAGTATTAAAGCACTCGAAAGTAACAACAAATTCGCTGGTGTAGCTCAGTTGGTAGAGCAGCTGATTTGTAATCAGCAGGTCGGGGGTTCAAGTCCGTCCACCAGCTCCATTGAAGCCTACTGTTTAGGCAGTAGGCTTCAGCTTTTGAAAATCTAATAGGGGAGAATTCCCGAGTGGCCAAAGGGGGCAGACTGTAAATCTGTTGCATCTTGCTTCGGTGGTTCGAATCCACCTTCTCCCACCAAAAGCACATCCGAAAGGGTGTGCTTTTTTCATTGTGGGAGAAGATGGATTCGAAAAGGGCGTTAAGAAAACGTCACAGTGTGA
>CAJUGO010000014.1 GCA_910585865.1 uncultured Ruminococcus sp.
CTCTAACGGTTATCATCCTCAATGGTTAGAAACGTTAAAGCAAGAATTCTCTTTAAAATAAAAAACCGCCCTACCCTGCGCCAACAGGATAGAGCGGCTGTATAGCACAGAGGCTACACAAATAGACCACGATAAGTCTTAAATTATTATAGGATAATTCTGCCTCTGTGTCAAATAAAATTTGATAGGAGGCTATTTTTATGAAATTGCCAAATGGTTACGGATCAGTGTATAAGCTGTCGGGAAATAGACGAAAGCCTTGGGCAGTAAGTGTTACTGTCGGATACGATAAAGAAACACGCAATCAACAGCGAAAAATAATAGGTTATTATACAAATCGTACCGAAGCATTGAACGCTCTTTCAGATTATAATAAAAACCCGTTTGACATTAATTCGGCTAAGCTAACCTTTAATGAAATTTACAAGCGTTGGTACGGTGAATTCATCACTGACGAAACTAATGCAAATACAAAAAGGCAATATGAAGCCGCATATAATCAATGCAAACCTCTCTATAGCAAGAAAATGTGTGATATTAAAATCATTGATATGCAAAGAGTTATGGATAACTGCCAAAATGGTTATCAGTCTGTAAGACGGATAAAAATATTCTTAAACAGAATTTATGAATACTGTATTTATCACGAATTTTTAAGAAACAATCTTGCTGAAAAACTGCAAATCAATGTTAAATCGGATGAAACAAAACGAATTCGCCAGGAATTTTCTGAATCTGAAATCAATAAGCTATGGAAAAAAACTGATAATGCAAGTGTGAGAATAACTCTTATGCTGATTTATTCAGGAGTAAGAGTGTCTGAGTTGCTTGATCTCAAAAAGTCTAATGCCAATATAGACGAGCGAAGTTTTTTCGTGGAGGATTCAAAGACTAAAGCAGGAATACGAACTGTACCGATAGCAGATAAGGTACTTCCGTTTTGGAAAGAATTTATTGAAAATTCAAAATGCGATTATGTTCTAAACAATTCGTTTGGTAAACGCCTTACATATGACAATTTCAAGCGCCACTATTGGTATCCATTAATGAATGAATTCGGATTTGACCATGTGATACACGAAACCCGACACACCTGTATATCAATGCTGGTTGCTGCTGATGTAAACCACACCGTCATTAAGAAAATTGTAGGTCATAAGTCTAAAATGGACTTGACCGAAAAGGTCTATACTCACGTCAATATCAAAGAACTTTTAGAAGCAATAAACAAAATTTAGCTTATTAAAATCATTTTGAATTATAATGAATAGCCAACTTATAGCTAACAAAAGCCGTATAAAAGTCAGTGTTTATGCGGTTTATCTGTTATCAGCTCCAAGCAAAAACCGCATGTGAACTCATCATAAGTGACTTCGCATGCGGTTTTTGTTTTATGGATTTTATGGTATTTTTTTGTTTATCTCTAAAAAGTCATTATTGAACCAATGATTTCAATAAATTTGGCAGCACTCTTATGAAAATTCAAATCTTAATACAAATTTTTTTAATCTATGCTCAAATAATAACCGGGACCAACAGTAAAGCTCCCATTGGCATTATCTGTAGCCATATAACCACGTCCCCTGTATGTACATCTAAGTTTAATTCCCATTTTGTTGCGCATATTGTCAGGAAAACTTGAGTGCGAAGCATCTAAGGTAAGTAAATAATAATTATGACCGGAGTGGTTATTATCAATGTGCATTGAAGCATAATCTAAACTTGCCAGATGAGATAAATTTGTAATACGGTGAATATACCCGTTTTGATTATGCACCTGAATTGTCACATTATCTGTTGACAATTCTTCGGGAATTTTTATTAAAAAATTATAGCAGGAACCCTCAACATACCTGTTTGCACAATCAATAATATTGTGGTTTTCAGTATACTCATATTGACTCGCAAACGTCGGTATTGCTGACATTATAAACATTGCAATACATAATGTCAAAACACAAATTCTTTTTGTTGCTGTTTTCAAGGTAAATACCTTCTTTCTCTAAATTTCGTAAGTGATTTACTATCACTATTATTATTTTACATTATTTTATTAAATATGTAAATTATAAATTATCACAAATAATTATACTGTTATTTATACAAAATTTATAAATATCATATTTATCACATCTATATAGGTTATCGTTGCGATGAATCACTGATAACAGAAAAAATAAAAAGCAGGTTTTATCACTTGAGTACAAAACCTGCTTCTTATTTATCATTTTATTAACCCCTTTATTGCTCTGCTTTCAGCAAGCAGCAATAAAGTTTCATTACGCACGAAAGTATGGTCCGGACTGGGAAGCGGATATATCCTACCGTCTGTTTTTGTCGCAAGAATGCTTACATTATAGCGGTTGCGAACCGATTTTTCCACAATAGTTTTTCCTATCCAGCTTTCGGGCACTCCAATCTCAAAAATGCCCACATCTTCCGTAAGTTCAATGTAATCAAAAAGATTATTTGCTCCATATCTGACTGCAAGTCTTTCCGCCATCTCTTTCTCAGCATACACAACATGATCCGCGCCGTTTCTAAGCAGCAGCTTTTTGTGAACCTCGCGGCTGGCTCTTGCAAGAATGTACTGCGCACCAAAATCTTTTAAAAGAACCGTAATTTCAAGTGCCGTCTGAAAATTATCACCAATCGCCACAACGCATAAATCAAAATTTTCAACCCCAAGGGTTTCAATAAATCCCTCATCGGCTGCATTTCCGATTTGAATGCTGTCAATTATATTAACAGCATTGTCTGCACGCTCCTCGCAGATATCAACAGCAAGAACAGAATCTCCCTGTTCTATAAGTTTTTTTGCCATGTGCCTGCCGAATCTGCCTAATCCGATAATTAAAACTGATTTCATATACTATCTGTCCTTTAACCAATTTGTATTTTTTCAAGAGGCTTCTGTGACTGCGGACGGCTCTTGTATGCTGAAATTGCAAATAACATAGTCAGCGAGCCTACTCTGCCGAAAAGCATAAGCAATGTAAGCAATACAGATGACACCGCCCCCAGATTTGGAGTAATGCCTGTCGTAAGACCTACTGTTGCAATTGCCGATACACTCTCAAAAAGCGCATTAATAAACGGAAGTTCCTCAAGTGTTGAAATAATTACGGCAACTGACGTGCTAAATACAATGTAGAGCATAAGCACACACATTGCAAGTCTTGCCGTGGTTTCATCAAGGCGTCTGCCAAAAAGTTCCGCCGACTTTCTTCGCTTAAATGTACTTATGACAGATGAAACAAGAACCGCCAGCGTAGTTGTCTTCATGCCGCCTGCCGTTGAACCGGGAGAACCGCCGATTAACATAAGAATTATCATTATAAATAAACCCGAATGTGTCATTTGCGCAAGATCAATTGTGTTAAAACCTGCCGTTCTTGCTGAAACAGACTGAAATAACGCACCGCCTGTTTGGGCAAAAATCGATTCCCCTCTGCCGCCTGATGCACGCATTTCCACTAGATACAAAATTACTGCTCCGCCAAAAATCAGTGCTCCGCTTATCACAATTACGACCTTAGTCTGAAGCCTGAATCTTGAAAATTTAAACTTGCAGTCAATTATATCCCGCCATACAAAAAAGCCTAATCCGCCTATAACAATCAGACTTCCTATAACTGTGCACACATATATATCCGATGACAGATTTGTAAGGGATGAAAAATCACCGCCGCCACCCATTAAATCAAAACCGGCATTGCAAAATGCAGAAATACTGTGAAATAAAGAAAACCACAAACCCTTAAAAAAGCCGTATCTTGGACAAAAATCAAGGGCAAGAAGAAAAGTTCCGGTCAATTCAACAGTAAGCGTTCCCAAAAGCACAAAACGAGTCATCCTTACAATTCCGCCAAGCTGAGGAGCAGAAATTGAGTTTTGCATTATTTCGCGGGAAACAAGCCCTATTTTTCTCTTTGTAACCGAAATTGCAGAGATACAAATTGTCATAAATCCCATTCCGCCTGTTTGTATCAAAAACAGTATAACACCCTGCCCAAACAGCGACCAATAATTATGCGTATCAAATTTTATAAGCCCCGTAACACATACGGCAGATGTTGCCGTAAAGCATGACTCCAAAAAAGGAGAGGCTTCTCCGCTGCGCGAAGAAACCGGAAGACACAGCAAAAGCGTGCCTGCAAGTATAAGTACAACAAATCCAAAAAGAATTATTTTCATTGGCGGCATTTTTGCAAAAAAAAGTTTTATCGAATCAATAATATCTGCTATTTTAATCGCCCCCGTTATTCTTTATATAAATAATGTTATCACATAAATATACTTTTAACAATAATTATTTTGGACATTATGTAATTAATTATAATAATATAACAGCATAACCATAATATGCTGAGAAATTACTATGGATATAAAATTACATGACAGCAATTTTAAAGATATTATAACCCTATAAAAATATTATTTGGGAACAAAAAGCCCTTTTCAGACTTTCGGTTCCCTCTTTTACTTTATAAAATTTTTAAAAGACGTCGTGTTGACTGTGGTTAATATCAAGACTTCTGACCGAATTTTGTACATAATCACACTGCTTTTTAAATCAAGTCATTGACTGATTCTTGTACATCTGATTAAAAATCACTTTTGCCGTCTTTGCATTATCAAAAATTGCATTCTTTAACTCATCAATACCGTTAAACTTTTTTTCATCACGGATAAAGTCCAAAAGCCGTATATCTGCTGTTTCCCCGTAAATTTCGCCACCCTTATACTCGGGCATCCAGGTTTCACACAGCGGCAAAAAGGAACCTACTGTCGGTTTAACACCTATATTTGTAACACCGCAGTAAATTTCTCCGTCCTCAAGCGTTACAGCCGAGGCATAAACTCCGAATCTCGGAACAACCAGCTGTGCGCACAGCGGCTGATTAATTGTCGGAGTTCCAAGCTTTCTTCCAAGTCTTTTGCCGTGCTCTATAACAGAGCAAAATCCAAATTCAGAACAAAGCAGTTCATTAGCACTGCGAACCTCCCCGCGGCTGATAAGACTTCTGATAAGTGTTGACGAAACGACCTCATCCCCGCACCTTTCGGGAGGTATAACTTCAATATCGATATTATTTGCAGTGCAGATTTTTTTGAGCATTTCACAGTCTCCCGCACCGTTTTTACCAAAACGGTAATTAAATCCGCATACAACATATTTCGCGTGCAGTTTATTTATAATAATTTCCTTTACAAATTCTTCTGCCGGCATATTCATAATACTTTTAAAATCAACACAATAAATATGTTCAACACCTATTTTTGAGAGGATTTTCAGTTTATCCTCTTCTGTCATAACGGAACATTCAGAAGTACCCTTTAAAATACTTTTCGGACTTTGCGCAAAGGTAAAACATACAGGTAAAAGACCGTTTTTCTTTTGATGTACCGCAGCGCCGATCACTTTCCTGTGTCCCTTGTGCAGACCGTCAAAATAGCCGAGAGCAACAGACGTATTAAATTCTTCAAATAATATTTCACTGAACTTCTGCATATATATTTCCTATACTCTAAATTTTACCGCTTCTAAGCAGTGCGTCTGTTTTAAGAACGGCAATTTGTGTTTTTGCATCCGGAATTTGATTGTTTAATACCATTTCAACCGCCTTGGAAAGCGGAATTTTTTCAACATTTAAAAACTCGCCCTCGTCAAGCGCCTGTTGATTCTGAGATTTTATCTTGCAGGCATACAAATGGATAATCTCCGACGTATATCCCGGAGACGGATAAATCTGACCCAGTGATATATAGGAATATCCTATAACACCCGTTTCCTCCAGGAGTTCTCTTTTGCCATTTTCAAGCGGACTTGAACCTTTTTCAAGTTTGCCGGCAGGCAATTCAAGCACCACTTCCTTATAAGGATAACGGAATTGTTTTACAAAAAGAACATTGTTACTGTCATCAAGAGCCGCCACGGCTACTCCGCCGGGGTGGTTTACAACCTCGCGCTTTGACTTTTTGCCGTCAGGCAGCTCCACCTCATCAAGTACAATATGAAGAACTCTTCCGTCAAATATATTTTTACTGTCAAGTGTTTTTTCAAAAAGCTCCATATTTACCTCCTCGGTATAAAATTCCGAAAAATCATTTAATAAAGGAAAGGATAATCCTATGTCAGACTATAATATTATGCCCGATTACGGCACACAGCAAAAAATTATTAATAAAATATGTCAGCATTACGGTTTTGTCAAACATTCATATGCAGGCAAAAGCGTTTGCGGACGATACATTGATATTCTCCACATAGGCAACATCAAAAACAGAGTGCTTTACTGCGGCGGATTCCACGGTTCAGAATATCTCACGATACTTGCATTGCTAAAATTTTTTGAAGAATGCTGCGAAGCTATAAAAAATCATACTGACGTAGGTGAATATAAAATCAGTAATTTTCTATGTGTAAGAGGTCTAACCATAGTACCGTGCGTAAATCCAGACGGAGTTGAGATTGCACTAAACGGCAGCAGTTCTGCCATGAAATATAAATCATTAGTCGACAAAGTCAGCAGCAATACGTCTAAATGGCAGGCAAATGCCCGAGGTGTAGACATAAATCACAATTTTAATGCCGGGTGGTGTGAACTTAAACAGCGTGAACTGAGCCGCAATATAAAATGTCCTTCTCCCACAAGATACGGCGGAACACATCCCGAAAGCGAACCTGAAACAAAGGCGCTGACTGCCCTTTGCAAAAACATTAATTTTGAAAGAGCCCTTGCTCTGCACAGTCAGGGCAGGGAAATTTATTGCTCATTCGGCAAGCATACGCCTGTACTCAGTTTCAGACTTGCGTCCTTATTCTCGCAGGCAAGCGGATACAATATCGCTTTCCCGGAAGAAATTGCAACAGGCGGCGGCTTTAAAGACTGGTTTATTGAAAAATTCAGAAAACCGGCTCTTACAATTGAAATGGGATTGGGAGAAAATCCGCTTCCGCTTTCTGATTTTAATAAAGAATATCCCATACTTCAAAAAATTTTATGTCTCGGCGTTACAGTATAGTCGGGTTAAAATCATTATCATTGTTTTACAAAAAACAATAGTTGTGCTGATATAACAGCAATATCTTCAAATATATAACATTAATATTTAAGGGCAACCTTAGGCCGCCCTTAAATATTTTTTATTCTTCTGTTTCATCATCATTAAAAAAACTGATTGAATTTAAAATATCGTCAACAGCTTCATCGGAAATAACATTTGGTTCATCAAGGTATTTTGAGCGTTTTTCAATACCGTCAATAGCCATCTGCACCTGTTCCTGCGGAGTTCGGGGTTTGTTTGGAGCATCATATATTTCTTTGTCTTCAGGGTTTGAAATATTTATATACTCTTCTTTTTTCGACTGTTCAGGCTGCAAAGGCTCCTCTTCGTTTTCAACTATCGCCGGTTCGTTTCCGTCGTCTTCAGAGACTTTTTCTTCAGCGTCTCTTTTGTCATCGCCAAAATCCGGTGCGTCATAATTTTCGTTAACGGCTTCAGCAGCAGCCATAATCAGCTCACCGGGCGCATCAATTTGTTTTTCACGTCTTGCATCTGCAATTGCCCTGAGTTCATCAAGATGATTAATCGGTTTTTCTACCTTATCCGAATCCTTATCAAAATATATATCATACCACACAAGGAATACATACACAGTCCATACCCTGCGGCTGTTATCCTCCTTACCGCTGAAATGCTCATCAAGCCAGGCAACAAGAGTATCTGTATTAAAGAATTTCTCAGCAGTTTTGCCCTTAAATTTAGTCTTTACTACATTATAATACTTTTCATCACGAAGCCAAACACGGGTGGGTACAGGAAAACCAAGTTTTTCTTTTTCGGCTGTTGCTTCCGGCATATGGCGGACAGCAGCCTTTCTCATTGCATATTTTGTGTTGCTTTTATTGCAGCGCAGTCTTGTGGGAAGTGAGGAAGCAACCTTGAACACTTCTTTATCAAGAAACGGTACTCTCAGCTCAAGTGAATTAGCCATACTCATTCTGTCGGCTTTAAGAAGGATATCTCCTACCATCCACATATTAATGTCAAGATACTGCATCTTTGTTACATCGTCATACTTGCGGCATCTGTAATAATATTTTCTTGCATAATCCTGCGGAGCCGTTGCAATTGAAGGATCTTTAAGCAGCGCTTTTTTCTGCTTTAAATCATACATGAATGCATTGCCTATATATCTTTCTTCAAGCGGATCACATGCACGTATAAAATAATCCCTGCCTTTTATATCAGGCAATTTTTTGCACACCGCTCTTATTGCCTTGCGGATGCAGTGAGGAACAATTGTCTGGTATACCTTAAATACTCTTGGGTCGTTGTAACATGTATAACCGCCGAAAAGCTCGTCTGCACCCTCGCCCGAAAGCACAACCTTTACATATCTGCTTGCAAGCCGCGACACGAAATAAAGAGCAATACAAGACGGATCGGCAAGAGGCTGGTCCATATGATACTGTACAGTAGGAACCGCATCCCAAAACTCCTCACTTGAAATGAGATGAGTATGGTGCTCAACTCCGATTTTTTCACTAAGATTCTTTGCCCAGCTTATCTCGTTATACTTTTCCCCAAAGTCAAAGCCGACGGTAAAGGTCTTCTGATCTGCAAAATATGTCGAAACATAGCTTGAATCAACGCCGCTCGAAAGAAAACAGCCAACCTCAACATCAGCAATCTTGTGTGCATTTACAGAATTTTCAAATACTTTTTCAATCTGATTTACTGCTTCCTGTTCACTAATTTCCTCATTTGGGTTAAATTTGGGTTCAAAATAACGTGTAGTCTCTATTTCACCGTCACGATACCACAAATAATGGCCCGGCATAAGGCAGTACACACCCTCAAAGAATGTTTCGGGAGGCACTGCATACTGGAACGAAAGATATGTGTCCAGCGCTCTGCTGTTAAATTTTTTTACAAACTTTGGATGTTCAAGAATACTCTTAATTTCACTTGCATATACAAAATCACTGCCAATAGTCATATAATGCATGGGTTTTATTCCGAAAAAGTCACGGGCTATAAAAATTGACTTGTCAATTAAATTGTAAATTGCAAATCCAAACATACCCCTCAGCCTGGGGAGCAAATCTTCCTGCCATTCTTCAAAGCCATGCACAAGAACTTCGCTGTCGCTGTCAGTATAAAACTTATGACCTAATCCCATAAGCGTCTTTTTTAAATCACGATAGTTGTAGATTTCGCCGTTAAAGGTAAGCACAAGAGTCTTATCTTCATTATAAATCGGCTGATGTCCCGCACTGAGATCTATAATTGAAAGTCTGCGGAATCCCATAGAAATATTTTCATCGGTATAAAATCCGTCTGAGTCCGGTCCCCGGTGAGTTATGACCTCTGTCATACTTCTTATGACATCAGCCTTGTTTTCAATTTGTCCTGTAAAGCCACAAATTCCACACATATTTGAAATCCCCTTTCAAAGACGGTTATTTTTAGTATAATATACTTCTATATTTTATCATAAACACCTTGTAAATTCAACAGCTAAAAAACATATTTATTAAAACCGTGCCTATTATATGCAGTAGTTATATTTGTCTATTGACAAGTTTTGTTTAAATAAGTAAAATTATAAGTGGATTTTTTATTTTTTGCTTAAAAGGAGAGGTTTTATGCTGCTTACAGGTGCAGAAATAATTTGTGAATGTCTGGTGGAACAGGGCGTTGATACCGTATTCGGCTATCCGGGCGGCGCTGCTCTTAATACATATGACGCACTTTACAAATACAGCGATAAAATTAATCATATTTTGACGGCTCATGAACAGGGAGCGTCCCACGCAGCCGACGGCTATGCGCGTTCAACCGGTAAAACAGGTGTTGTTATAACAACATCAGGACCCGGTGCAACCAATATTGTCACAGGACTTGCAACAGCAAATATAGACAGCATCCCTATGGTGGCAATTACCGGCAATGTAACTACAGATCAGCTCGGACGCGACAGCTTTCAGGAAGTTGATATCGTAAATATAGTCAAGCCTGTTACAAAGGCAAGTTTTCTTGTTGAAAACGTTGAGGATCTTGCCGATACACTGCGTAAGGCATTTGTTCTTGCACAAGACGGCAGAAAAGGGCCTGTGCTTGTTGATGTGCCAAAGGATGTAACTGCAAACAAGACCGAGTTTAACCCCATTGAGCCGAAAAAACCGGATTTGTTTGAAATTAAGAATCCTGAACATGTCCGTATCGTCCAGGAAATGATAAAGAATGCAAAAAGACCTATGATTTATGCAGGAGGCGGCATTCTCAGCGGAAATGCAAGTTTAGAATTCACGGCTTTTGCCGAGCTTATTGACGCTCCTGTATGCTGCTCGCTTATGGGACTCGGATGTATTCCGGCAAGCCATCCTTTATGCATAGGAAACATTGGTATGCATGGAGGTTACGAAACGGGTAAGATAACTGCAGAATGTGATCTGATGATTTCCTGCGGCGCAAGATTTTCGGACCGTGTCGCAGGCGACCGACAAAAGTTCGGCGAACAGGCAAAAATCGTGCAGCTTGAAATTGACGAAAAAGAAATTAACAAAAACGTTAAGGTCGACGAATATATTCTCGGCGACATAAAAGAGATTCTAATTGCTCTTACAGCAGGTCTTGAACAGCAGAATCATCCAGAGTGGATTGCCAAAATTGAAGAGTGGAAACACCACTTTGACGGAAACAAACTGCCGGAAAGTGAATATCCGCTTCCTCAGGAAATTTTGCAGGCTGTAAATGAAATAAAAAATGATAATGACATAATAGCAACCGACGTCGGTCAGCATCAGATGTGGGTTGCCCAATACAGCAAAATTGAAAAAGACAAAACCCTGCTTACATCAGGCGGCATGGGAACTATGGGTTACGGCATGGGCGCCGCAATCGGAGCGCAGTGTGCTCATCCGGAAAAACGTGTGTTCCTCATCACAGGAGACGGCAGTTTCCATATGAATTTGAATGAACTTGTAACAATGAAATCATACAATCTTCCGGTTGTAATTGTTGTCATGAACAATACAGTGCTGGGAATGGTTCGTCAGTGGCAAAAGCTTTTTTACGAGAATCGTTTTTCACAGACAGACCCGCACAGAGCAACTGACTTTGTCGCTCTTGCAGGTGCATTTGGCATTGACGGTTTGCGCATTACAAAGAAAGAGGATATAAATCCTGTTTTACAGCAGGCATTTGACCTGAAAAAACCTGTAGTTGTCGACTGCCGTATAAGTCCCGATGTAAATGTACTTCCTATGATTCCCCCTGGAAAAACAATAAATGAAATTGTAACGGAAATGTAAAAGCCAAACAATGTATGGCATGAAGTTATTACATTTACTATAAAATAACAAATATTAAAACTCTCCTGCATTGTCATTATGACAACACGGGAGAGTTTTTTCATTTTTCTGCAATACCCCAAAACAGAAAATACTTTCTTTGGGGGTATAATACTGCTTTTCACACAGCATATCTATTGATTAAATTTATTGCTCTTCGGTTTATCCTCTTTTTGCGGGGTCGGAGGAGTAATGTAAGGATAAAGTTCCTCATATGCCTGTGCCTCACCCTCGCTTGTCACACCTGCCGGTATTAAACCGGTACAGTCATACACCGAACAGGTGTTCAGTTCCATTTTATCAATGTCCGGCTGCTTCTCTATATCAGGCGTTTTATCTTTATTTTTCATAGTCTCACCGCTTTTCTTTTTTATTATTTTCTGTATCAAGCGTGAAACTATACCGTGAAATTTTTTACTTTACAATCAGTTCTTTTATTTTGTAAACATTTCCGTCCATAACCGAATACTTACTTCTCAGCACACCTTCAATGTTCGGCGAAATGCTCTGATGAATATATAAACTGTCTATCCCAAAATCAGCAGCGCCGCCAATGTCACTGAGATAATCATTGCCTATCATGATTGATTCGCTTTTTTCCAGGTTAAAGCGTTCAAATAATATGTTGTAGTAATTTACATCAGGCTTAGAGCACTCTTCATCCGAACTTATGCAAATACCGTCAAAATATTTTGTCAAATCAAACATATTTAACTCATTTTCTGTAAACGCGCGCTGCGCATTCGACAAAAGATAAATATTTTTCCCCTTTGCCTTTAATATGTCAAGCAAGTCAATTACACCATCATACAGTCTGATATATTTTGTTGAATAACATCTGAACGCTTCAGCAACAAAAAGCACCTGCGCTTTTGTAACCTTAACGCCTTTTTGCGCAAACAGCTTCTTAAACACTTTTTCAATTTTAATGTCTGCAACCCTAAATTTGGGATTTCGTTTCATTACATTCTTTTTTTCGAGTTCAACAAGTTTGTCATATTCTTCGTGAAGCTCTTCAAACGTATAATTTGCACCCTTATATCCGTACATTACCGCCATTTTACTCCACAAATCATCGCTCCATTCATCTGTGTTTATATCTATAAGTGTTCCGTACAAATCAAAAATATAGTTTTTATACATAGACATCACCGTCCCAAAAATTTTATTTAACAATTAAATTGTACCAATTTTCTAATGTAATTGCAATAGCAAAGATTTTATGGTAAACTGACAGCAGGTGATTCTTTATGACAAAAAAACAAATTGCAGTCAACGCCGTAGAGGCTTTAAAAACTGAATATCCCGACGCCATTTGTTCGCTTATTTATACAGATCCTTTGCAGCTTCTTATTGCAACCCGGCTTGCTGCCCAATGTACCGACGCCAGAGTTAATATGGTTACACCGGCACTGTTTGACAGATTCAAAACAGTGGATGACTTTGCTTCATCAACCGCTGAAGAGGTAGCTGAATACATAAAAAGCTGCGGGCTTTACAAAACGAAATCAAAAGATATAATTGAGATGGCAAAAATGCTTCGCGATGATTTCGGAGGAATTGTTCCCGACAATATTGACGCTCTGATAAAACTTCCCGGAATAGGAAGAAAAACCGCAAATCTTGTTTGCGGTGATATATTCGGAAAACCTGCTGTTGTAGTTGATACACACTGCATCCGAATAACTCGAAGACTCGGTCTGCATGAATTAACCGATCAAAAGAAAATTGAATTTGCTTTGCGTGATTTGCTTCCTCCCGATGAAAGCAATGATTTTTGTCACAGGCTTGTGCTCCACGGCAGAGCTGTTTGTACTGCACGAAAAGCAAAATGTGATGAATGCTGTATGAACAAATTCTGCCCTAAAAAGATATAGTGAGGAACATATGAATCAAAAAGTTAGGATGCTTGCACTTGATCTTGACGGAACCACGCTTACAAGCTGCAACACGCTGTCCCAAAAAACAAAACACGCAATTCAAAAGGCAATTGCAGGCGGCATTGAGATTGTTGCCGCAAGCGGACGACCATATGGCTCAATACCGGAAAGTATACTTGAAATTGAAGGTATAAATTATATAATTTCCTCAAATGGTGCGGCAATTCACAGCGCAGACGGAAAATGTTTGTGCCGCAAACTCATTAAAGAGTCTGATGTTATTAAGTTTCTCGAAATCACAGCAGAATACGACCTTATATTCGAAGCTTTCGTCGACGGTCTTACCTACACCGATAAACGATACATAAACAATCCCTTAAAATACGGCTGCGGCGAAGCATATATTGAATATGTTCTTTCATCTCACGGACATATTGATAATATGAGGGAATTTATTTACAGGCACCGAACCGAACTTGACAGCATTGAAATCGTATGTACAGACGAAATACTGCGCAAAACAATATGGCAAAAAATTGCTGATATTATTGACGGACTTTTTATTACGTCTTCTTCAGAAAATTTTATTGAATTTATGGCGGCTGACGCAACAAAGTCAAACGCAGTAAAATGGCTGTGCCGCCGTCTGGGAATTAGTCTGTCACACACCTGTGCCTGCGGAAATGCCGATAATGACGCCGATATGATAAAATCAGCAGGGCTTGGCGCGGCAGTAAAAAACGCATCTTCTTTATGTCTTAAATATGCCGATTTGGTTGTTGCCTCAAACGACAATGACGGCATTGCCGAATTGATAGATATTATACTGTAAAAGGCTGTATCAAAACCTTATTTGTTTTGATACAGCCTTATTTGCTTTATTTTTTATTAATATTATTCATTTCATCGTGATCAGCCTTGATAGCTTTATACAAACTTACACTGTCCCAGTCTTTGTTTACGGATGTAACAACTGCCTTCAACGGTATTCTTCCGACGTCGTGCTTGATAAGCGCCTTTATAAGCAAATCCATACTCTTGCTTGTAAAGTTGTGCATAACAATCATTTCTTCATCAAAACCGTCACCGGAATATTTTTCGTTTTGAGGGTCAATTCCACTTATACCTGCAAGAAATCCCACAGGCTGACCGAAATCTTCCTTTTCAATATTTTTAACAGTAATTTTAAGCGGCATAAGTGCAAATTTAGCCTTGCGGAGTCTGTCCTCGCTGAAATTATAAAACATTGCAATTTCTCTCATCATATCACCAATTAATGTAATATAAAATTTACATCAGATTATTAATCCGTATCAAGCTTTAGCACAGCCATAAAAGCCTCCTGCGGTACTTCAACCGATCCCAGCTGACGCATACGCTTTTTACCTTCTTTTTGCTTCTCAAGCAGTTTTTTCTTACGTGTAATATCACCGCCATAACACTTTGCAAGCACATCCTTACGCATTGCTTTTACGGTTTCCCTCGCAATAATTTTACCGCCTATACAAGCCTGAATAGGAATCTCGAACAGCTGTCTGGGGATTTTCTCCTTAAGCTTTTCAGCCATTTTTCTTGCTCTGCCGTAAGCTTTCTCCGAATGAATAATAAACGAAAGTGCGTCAACCACCTCGCCGTTAAGCATGATATCTAGCTTAACAAGATTACTCTGTACATAATCTTTAAGCTCATAATCAAACGATGCATATCCTCTCGTTCGTGATTTGAGCGTATCAAAAAAGTCATAGATTATTTCCGCCAGCGGAAGAATGTAATGCAAATCCACACGGTCTGCATCAATATACTGCATATCAACAAATGTTCCCCGTCTGTCCTGACAAAGCTCCATAATATTGCCTACATATTCCTTAGGCGCATAAATATGGGCATTAGTAACAGGTTCTTCTGCCATCTGAATCAAAGACGGATCAGGGTAATTGGTAGGATTGTCAATCATCTCAACCGTACCGTCTGTGCGTGTAATTCTGTAAATAACGCTTGGTGCAGTTGTTATCAGATCAAGCTGGTATTCACGCTCCAGTCTTTCCTGAATTATCTCCATATGGAGCAAACCTAAGAATCCGCATCTGAATCCAAAACCGAGAGCCACCGAGGTTTCGGGGTCAAATGACAAAGCCGCATCATTAAGCTGCAGTTTTTCGAGTGCGTCCTTTAAATCACCGTACTTGGCGCCGTCAACAGGATAGATACCGCAGAATACCATAGGCTGTGCCTCACGGTATCCGGGCAGCGGTTCTTCAGCAGGATTTGAAGTAAGCGTAACCGTGTCGCCAACCTTAGCATCGGCAAGTGTTTTTATGGAGCCTGAAATATATCCAACCTCTCCGGCATAAAGACCGTCTGTTTTTTCCATTGCAGTTGCGTGCATAAGACCGCACTCGACAACGTTAAACACACTTCCTGTTGCCATCAGCTTAAACTCATCTCCGGGATGAATCTGACCCTCTTTAAGTCTTACATATATTATAACACCCTTATAGCTGTCATAGTAACTGTCAAAAATCAGCGCGCGAAGCGGTGCGTTTACATCGCCTGTAGGAGCAGGTATGTCACTGACAACCTTTTCAAGAACAGCGTGGATATTTATACCTGCCTTTGCCGATATCTTTGGCGCATCATCTGCAGGAATACCTATTACATCTTCAATTTCCTGAATAACTCTGTCAGGATCTGCACTGGGCAAATCAATTTTATTTACAACAGGAACAATCTCAAGTCCGCCGTCAACAGCAAGATAAGTATTGGCAAGCGTCTGAGCCTCTATTCCCTGCGAAGCGTCAACAACAAGTATTGCTCCCTCACAAGCCGCAAGCGAACGTGACACCTCATAATTAAAGTCAACATGACCGGGTGTATCAATCAGATTAAAAAGATACTTTTCACCGTTATCCGCATCATATGTAACGCTTACTGCTCTCGCTTTAATTGTAATTCCTCTTTCGCGCTCCAATTCCATATCATCAAGCAGCTGAGCTTCCATATCTCTTTGAGAAACCGAATTTGTATGCTCCAGAATGCGGTCGGCAAGTGTACTTTTGCCATGATCTATGTGAGCAATAATGCTGAAATTTCTTATTTTATCCTGTGGAAAAGACAATTTATATCCGCCTTTCTTTTTTTACACTTAATAAATCAGCTTTTTAATATAATTATTTAGTATCAGCCTGTCCAAAAGCTTTAAGTACTATTTTACGCAAAAATCAATATTTTATTTTTGTTTCTTTATCCAATATCCGTTATACGCGTATCCGTCATTACCAATCAACAGATCATCCGATTTAATAAATCCGTCTTTTTTTACTGCATTTATTCTTTCTATTGCATAAATCGGCGCTTTAGTAATTATTTCGCTGCATCCAATCAGCTCAAAAGAATGTGTCGTGATAAGGGAAAAAATATCAAACAACTTTTTTTCCTTTTCGTAATCACTTTTAACATCAATTCTTAGAATACCCATATTATTGAAAGCGCCCTCGGCAGCAAGAGTACATAATTCTATTGTTCCGATTACTTTAGAAGTAGTTTTATCTGCAATGGCCCATCTTACAAACCACCCGTTTTTATATGCTTCTTTCCAAAAAAGAACAGCCTCTGTCATTCGCTCTTTTGTAGAATAATAAAAGTTATCTCCGTTGCAATTATCACTGTTAAAAAAAGGCAAAGCATTTTTATCGCTGTATACTTCCAGTAAATCGGCGCAGTCCTCTTCTTCAACGGCACGCAGCAAAAAGTTGTCGTTTTCTAACGTAGGAAATTTCTCATAAATATTCATATTCTCATCTCCAAAATATAATCTGTTTTAAACTATAAACATCAAATACACTGCCATTATACTAGTTGGGAACGTATCTATATTTACTTTATTTTTACCGATAAAAGACGTTCTGCGCAACTAAAGTTACATACAAAGCCAGTATACCATATTTAAGAATATTTCACAAGTAAAATCATTGCCATGTACCCACAAAAATGATACAATATATTGTACATACTAAATTTAATTTAAAGAGGGGCGTTTTAATGACAAAAGGTGAAATTGCTAAAAACAACTTTCTTAGCGGCTACAACTGTTCGCAGGCAGTTATTTTGGCTTTTTGCGAAGATTTCGGACTTGACAAAAAAACTGCTCTTATGCTGTCCTCGCCGTTTGGCGGCGGAATGGGAAGGCTGCGCGAGGTATGCGGAACAGTAAGCGGCATGTTTATGATTTTGGGATTAGCCAAAGGGTACAGCGATCCCGGTTCAAAAGAAACAAAATCGCTTCTTTACAAAGATGCTCAGATGCTTGCCGAAAACTTTAAAAACGATAATGGTTCAATAATCTGCCGTGAGCTTTTAGGACTACGCATAAAGGGTAAAGATAACCCGATTCCGTCCGACAGGACAGATGAATATTACAAGGTGCGCCCATGTCCCGAACTGTGCGAATACGCCGCCAATCTTTTAGAGGATTTTTTAAAAAGTAACAAATAAGTACTTAAGCCCCGCCTGTTAAACAAGCGGGGCTTAACCATATCATTTTATACTATCTGCCGGCCATTAAAAGCTGCGTAGATTTTCAAATTTATAGATGTTTTTATTATACATCGGCATTATTGCTTTTTTCTGCGTTTTTTGAAAACATAAGTATAAAAACAGAGAAAAGCAAATGTCGCAATACAAATTGACGTTACCGTAAAGCCAATCCAGAAACCCTTTGGATAATAATTAAGGCGTATTGTATGTGTTCCCTTTGAAAGCTTCAGTGCAATCAGCGAACCGCCTACGGGCGTTATATCCGTCTGTTCGCCGTCAACTGTTGCTGTCCATCCTTCTTCATAAGGAACAGACGTATAGAAAAGACCATCCTCACTTGCTGTTATCTTGCCCTCCATTGAGCTGCCCGTAAGCTTGGTTGTTGTCATTACATCCTTGCTTATAATCTGATATCCCTGCTCAAAGACATCCTTATTAAGCATATTTACATATACCTGAGCAGAACCGGACTGACCCGTCTCAAGGTTTGCGAATACCGATATTTTATCGCCTTTTTTAAATTCACCTATGCAGGCAATATATGAACGTCCCATACCATAGGTTGACGGCTGTGAAATATCATTTACCATTATGGTTACATCGTCGCCGCCGGAAATATCCGCATACATACAGTAAAGTCCGTCTTCAGGGGCTTCATAATTCCATTTAACATGAGGAGTAATTGTAGTATCAGTACAGCTGAAAGTATAGTTGCCGTACGAAGTTTTGTTTACCGGGAACTGACTGTAATCTGTATGACCCTGTGATACAACCTCAAGCGGTGTATAAACATTTTTCTTTATGCCGGTTGCATATTTAAAGAAATCGTTTTGCTGATCAAACGGATTAAATTGATCTTCGTTGTCGTTTTCAACCCATTTAGTCAAATCTTCTTTAACCATAAAGCCCATTGGAATGTAGTGGGAATTTTGCAGAAGATTTACATTGCCAACGCTGTAAATTTGATTTAAGTCATAAGTATTTCTGTAATTTCCGTCTCGAGAAATAATATATTTTAGATTCATAAACATATTGGTAACAGGCGAACCTTCGGCATAAGTATAACGATTGCCGCTTTTCCAGCCCATCATACCAAAGTTTTCAAAGAATCTTGTCATGTCTACGTTTGCCATTGAGTTAAACATCGACAATCCGTTATAATAGTTTAGCGAACCATCGTTGAGAGTCTGAGTAGAGGTCATTTCAGCACGCCACAGTTCCGGAGTTGACGCTTCGAGACTGTCCATATAATCAATCACTGCTGCGGTGTTTGATTCACCTCGCGGATAATCATATGTTCCCGTAACTGTTGTAGTTTTAACGCCGATAAATCCTGTTGCACAGCTTTCACCTATGACCACTACGGAAAGTACTATTAACAGAACTTGCTTCGGTACAATTCTTCTTGTATATAATAAAAGCATAACACATACCACAGCGGCGATTATCGCTGTTCCGATAATTGTGTAGGCTTCCTGCGTGCCGATTGCAAGCACAATAACAAGCGTCGTAAATAATGCTGCCAAAATTATATCCCATGATGAACTGAATTCAATCAGCATAAAGGCTCTGAATGCCATAACAACCAGCACAAAGCTGATAAGATAGCTAAAGCGGTAAGGAATCATATTTGGGAAATGAAAACCGTGCCAAATATAATCAAGCTGTCTTATAATACAGCTTATAATCATAAATGACAGCAAACATCCGTCAACAATTTTTTCTTTAACGCTGATTTTTTTACATGTAAAGAATACAATTCCCAATATGAGAGCCACTGTTCCGCATGCAATATTTGGAAGAGCATCAGCTTCCTTGGTTGCCGGTGAGATAAATGTAATAAAGTTTGACATAATCTCTTTTACGGCGCTCAGCACACCCATCAAGTCATTTGTTTCACCTATATTAATTCTAAAATCAGTTGGAAACGTACTGCCTGATGCATTTGTGTTTTGCAGACCGAAAAATGCAGGAAGCAGGAAAAATGCTGTAATACCTATTGAAATTAATGTATATATACCTGTCTGTGACAGCTTTACAAAAAACTTTTTGTATCCGTCCCATTTAACAATGCTGTAAGCAATAAAACTAAGCAGTATAAAAATGCAGGTAAAAAAGCCTATATAGTAATTTGCAAGCAGTGAGAGTGCAAGTGTAACGATATACAAACGGAACTTGCCCTCTGTAAATAACTTGACAGCACCAAGGGCAACAAGAGGAGTTATACAAACCGTATCAAGCCAGATTGTATTCCAGTAGTAACCCATAAAAAATGCGCAAAATGAAAAACAACATCCGAATATAACAAGTGAAAAATCATTTTTCTTATAAATGCTGCGCAGAAAAATTGCAGTAAACAAACCTGCACAAGCAATCTTAATTACTACAGAAAACATTAAAAATTCTCTCAGCACATCACTTGGCAGAAACACAGAAAAGAAATTAAGCGGACTGGCAAGATAATATGACATAAGTGCAAAGTAATTTACGCCGCCGCCCTGAGTCCATGACCAGAACAATGATTCGCCATGTTTCAGCTTATCCTGAAAATCAACAAGAAACGGAAAATATTGATGCCATAAGTCAGTAACCAATATTTGCTGATCTCCGAAAGGAGAAACCTTCATTACCGCAAATGCCCCCGTCATAATTACAAACGGAACAACAAACGCAAGAATAATAAATAAGTTGTTTGAGAAAAAGGCTTTGATTTTACTTTGTTGCAGCAAAGTATCTGCTTTGCCATTTTCCAGTGTTTTTGCATCGGACATAATAAACCTCCAAAATAGAGTTATATTCTCTATACTCAACTATGAGTATAATTAATCTATTTTATTTTAACACTTTTTTAACGCAAGGTAAATAAAAACAACATAAAAATATTAAAAAAAATAGACTTTTTTCTTCTGCTTTGTTATAATGAATATATTCATGGAGGTGTGATACTTATGAAAACAATAGATTTAATTGTTCCCTGTTATAATGAGGAGCAAGGTCTTGAACATTTTGTTATTGAAACAAATAAAGTTATATCTTCTCTTCCCGATTACAGTTTCAGATATATTCTTATAAATGACGGAAGCCGTGACAAAACATATCTTGTTATGAAAAAACTTGCGGAACAATTTAAAAATATCAAATATATTTCTTTTTCAAGGAACTTTGGCAAAGAAGCTGCAATGTATGCAGGATTGCAGCATTCAGATGCCGATTATACCGTTGTAATGGACGCCGATTTACAGCATCCGCCCGCACTTTTTCCGCAAATGATAGAGGCTTTGGAAAAAGAAGGCTACGACTGCTGTGCGACAAAAAGGGACGAGCGCGAAGGCGAAAGCAAATTCAGAGGATTATTTTCAAAAATGTTTTTCGCTCTTTCAAACAGACTTTCAGATGTCAAAATGCCCTACGGCTCAATGGATTACCGCATGATGACCCGTCAAATGGTGGATTCAATCCTTGAACTGAGTGAAGTCCAGCGCTTTTCAAAGGGAATTTTCTCATGGGTAGGATTTAACACAAAGTGGATTTCTTTTAAAACCGTTGACCGCCAGCTCGGAGAAACCACCTGGAAGTTTTCAAGTCTGTTTAAATATGCAATTGACGGAATAACCTGCTTTTCAGTTGCACCACTCAGATTCACGGCAGTTATGGGTACGGTAATTTTCCTGATTTCTTTAATTTATATTATAATCACGCTCATCCAGACGCTTTTCTTCGGTATAACTACTCCCGGTTATGTAACCACATTGTGTGCCATATTGTTTATGGGCGGAATAACGGAGATGTCAATCGGAGTTTTGGGCGAATATATAGGCAGGATATATATGGAAACAAAGGATCGCCCTATCTACATTACAAAACACTCAAATTTCGATGATGATAATAAAACGGAAAAGGAAAATTAAATATGAAATCTTTTATCAGACAATTTTTTGATATAAAATTCTGGAAATTTATCTTGGTAGGTATTCTTAATACCGCAGTTGGAACCGGACTGCAATTTTTGTTTTTTAATCTGTTCGGCTGGAACGAATGGATATCTTCATTAATTGGATATATACTGGGCAGTATACTCAGCTACTTTCTCAACAAATACTTTACCTTTAAAAACTCCGAGAAAGGCTGGAAACCCGTTGCACGCTTCGCTCTTAACATAGCAATATGCTACACTCTTGCGTACACAATTGCAATTCCTCTTACAAAATGGATTTGTACTGCAAATTCTCTGACAATGTTCGGATGGTCTGTTGAAACTTTTGCAGGCAACTGTTCAATGATTGTAGGTTCGTGCCTGTTTGTGGCATTCAACTATATTGGTCAAAGATTTTTTGCTTTTAAAGAGAAAAATTAAATGTATAAAAACAGTGCATGTGGTATCAGTTATTCCTGATATTACGGAGTCAGCTGCATCAAACTTGAGCAGACAGTTTTATAAATCCAAATTCATATTCAATTGTTTTAAATCAATTAAGCATAATTTAGCAGCAGCCTTACCAAATACATGGTAAGGCTGCTGCTATTTATCCGTTATTGTCAGCAAACTGACTGTTATACAGCTTTGCGTATAAACCGTTTTTCTCCATAAGAGTCTCATGGTTACCTACTTCAAGAATATCTCCGTCCTGCATATAAAGAATATTGTCCGAATCCTTAATAGTAGACAGACGGTGTGCAATTACAAAAGAGGTTTTGCCCTTCATCATTTCCGCCATTGCCGACTGAATCAGCACCTCAGTTCTGGTATCTACCGATGAAGTCGCCTCGTCAAGAATAAGTATAGGCGGGTTATTCAGCATAGCTCTCGCAATAGTAATAAGCTGACGCTGACCCTGAGCAATATTACTTGCACCTTCCTGCAAAACAAAATCGTAACCTCCGGGAAGTGCCCTTATAAAAGCGTCCGCACGTGCTTTCTTTGCAGCATTCTCAACCTCTTCGTCAGTGGCGTTAAGCTTTCCGTAACGAATATTCTCACGAATAGTTCCGTTATAGAGCCAGGTATCCTGTAAAACCATACCAAAAATTTCCCTAAGACGGCTGCGCTCCATGTCACGAATATCAACTCCGTCAATTCTTATTGCTCCGCTCTTAACATCGTAGAAACGCATAATAAGGTTTACAAGTGTTGTCTTTCCGGCTCCGGTAGGACCCACTATCGCTGTTTTTTGCCCCGCGCCGATTTTAATATTTAAATCATGAATAAGAGTTTGGTGAGGAAGGTATCCAAACTTAATATGGTCAAATTCAACCTCTCCCTTTAACTCTTTAGGAAATTTAGGTGATTTTACGTCTTTTATTTCTTCATCTTCGTCAAGAAACTCAAATATTCTGCGTGCAGCCGAACCTGTTGACTGGATAATGTTTGTTATCTGCATAACCTGAGTGAGCGGCTGTGAAAACTGTCTTAAATACTGGGTAAAGGATTGTATCATGCCTATTGAAAGTCCGCCAATAATAGCCATAAGAGCACCTACAAAGCAAACAAGCACATAACCCAAATTAGTCATATTCTGCATAATCGGGGTGAGCATACCGGCGAGAAACTGCCCCTGACGTGAAGCTTCAAACAGTTCGTCGTTAGTTTGCTCAAATTCGCCTATAACATCTTCTTCCTTACCAAATACAGTCACAACATTATGACCGCTGTAGTACTCTTCAACGTAACCGTTAAGCTTACCTGTCTTTTCCTGCTGCTCGTTAAACTTTTTCTGTGACTTTCCTGCAATTTTTGCCGATATAAACAGTGCAACCGGTACTATTGCAAGCCCCACAAAAGTAAGTACTCCGCTTATGCTGAGCATGAGAGAAAAAATTATAACTATAGTAAATAATGCATTTAAAACCTGATATATGCTCTGCTGAAGCGAGCTTGAAACAGTATCTACATCATTTGTTACACGGCTGAGAATATCCCCATATGAATTAGTATCGTAATAATTAAGAGGAAGCCTTGACAGCTTATTATCAATGTTTTTTCTCAAATCGAAAATCGTGTTCTCAGTTACCCCTACAATAAGGCATGTTGCAATATATGAGAGCAACGCATTAAGTAAATAAGCGCCGCCCATCAGCAGTAAAAACAATATAAAATTTCCTGCTGCATTTTCAGTATTGCTGCCCGTAAAAATATCAGCAAGCGCATTTGTTGCACATCCCATAAAAAGAGGAGCCAGAGAATATGCAAAAGTTGAAAAAAGTACAAATATTATTGCACACACAAATCTGCCTTTGTACGGTTTAAAGTATGAAAACAGTCGTTTATATACCCCTTTATTGGAGGATTTTTGATTATTGCTCATCTTTCCATATCCTCCTTGCTCATCTGGGATTTTACAATTTCCTTGTATACTTTACAGGATTTTAACAGCTCTTTATGTGTTCCGATCCCCTCAACTTCTCCATTTTCAACGACAATTATTCTGTCTGCCTCCATAATGGTGCTTATCCTTTGGGCAACTATAACAACAGTGGCATTGCCGGTTTCTTTTGAAAGAGCCTCTCTAAGCAATCTGTCTGTTTTAAAATCCAAAGCGGAGAAGCTGTCGTCAAAAACGTAAATCTCCGGTTTTCTTACAATCGCTCTTGCAATTGCAAGCCTTTGGCGCTGACCTCCCGAGACATTTGTGCCGCCCTGTGATATAGGAGAGTTAAATGCATCCTGCTTTTTCATCACAAAATCATAGGACTGTGCAATTTTGACTGCTTCTTCTATTCTTTCCTCACCGGCATTTTTGTCTCCAAATGCTATATTGCTGTCAATTGTGCCCGAAAATAACACTGCTTTCTGCGGTACAAAACCAATTTTATTTCTTAACACCTCTGTGTCGTAATCTCTGACGTCTATTCCGTCAACCAATACCTGTCCTTCTGTTACATCATAAAGGCGCGGGATAAGATTGACTATTGTAGATTTGCCCATCCCCGTACCTCCGATAATAGCCGTTGTTTCGCCCGGCTTAGCCTCGAAAGATAAATTTTTAATTGCAGGCACACTTGCGCCGTCATACGTAAACGAAACATTTTTAAAGGTAAGATATCCCTTTAAATCTGCATTATCCTTTGTTATTTCCTTATTTTTAATAACCGGTTCGGTTTCCAGGACCTCCTGTGCTCTGGCGGCAGCCGTAGCGGCACGGGGCAGCATAATAAAAACTAAGGTCAGCATAATTACAGCCATCATAATCTGCATAATATACTGTATAATTGCCATAACCTCGCCTATGGTATAGTCAATCCCCTTATTTACAAACTGGTTTGCCGCCATTAGCATAACCATTGCTGCGGTAAAGGATAAAATCAAAGTCAAAACAGGCATTACGGAATTTGTTGTTTTTTGTAATTTTTTATTGGTTTTCTGATAATCCCTGTTTATATTTTCAAATTTTTTGCTTTCAAAATCCGTGGTTCCGAACGCTCTTATAACACGCACACCTGTCAGTTTCTCGCGCATCACAAGATTTATGCGATCAATTTTTAACTGAATCTTTGTGGAAAGCGGAACAGCAATTCTTCCTATCATTATCAGTACAATTGCCATAAGCGGAATTGAAATAATCAGCACGGATGAAAGCTTAGGACTGCTTGATATTGCAAGAATAATACCGCAGACGCACATTATCGGAGCCTGAATGGCAATTCGCAGACATTGATTCAGAAAAATCTGAACCTGCGTTATATCATTATTTGTTCTTGTAATCAGCGAGGATGTCGAAAATCTGTCTATTTCCGTTTGCGAAAAATACTGCACTTTGTTAAAAACCTTGCTTCTTAGGTTTTTTCCGACTCCCATAGATACCAAAGCGGATATATGGCTTGTAATGATACCGCACAAAACACCGATTACAACAAGCAAAAGCATTATTCCGCCAATTTCAAAAACTAACACTGTATTCTTTTCGGGTATTGCCTTATCAATAAGCCTTGTAAGCAGCGACGGCAATCCAAGCGTGCACAAAGTTGTGCCAATAACTGTAAGCACAATAAGTACAAGCTCTTTTTTGTACCTAAAAAGCTCTTTAAATACACATTTCATATATTTCCTCCGAATTTATTAATTCTTTTCAAAAACAGAACATATGAGTCTTACACCGTATGCCATCAAAAGCACACCAAATAAAAATCCTATTGTCCTCGCCATAATAATCAGATGGAAAAATCCATAGACCCCTGCAAATAAAACCAATACTCCGAGGATAAGTGTAAATATCCAAGCCTTTGACTCGGCAGTCTTTCTCAACCTGAATGCACGATAAACTGACGCAGTTCCGCTTACTACAAGCCATCCTGCAAACAAACCAAGTATTGCTGCATCAAGAATAAGCTGAATGCCCGGAATAAATAGTGCAAGAACAGAGAACACTGCTGCAGCGAAACCTGCCGCAAAACCCAACGCACCCATGGCTGCTAGCGGCTTTGATCTGTCACCGCTGTCTTTAGGTCTTGCGAAATAATCAAAAACAGCACATATTCCCCATGCTCCTAAAAGCACTGTTACAAGCCATCCGCTGTTTAAGAATGTAATTCCAGGATAAAATATACAATAAACCGAACCCAATATGGAGAAAATCCCCAAAATGCAGTTGAATACTTTCATTTTATACACCTCTAAATTAATATTTTGTACTGCGATAATCTTACCGCAAATATCATCCGTTAAAATTCTAAAAATAACTTTGCATATTCATAATCGCCATGTACAAATCATTCGGCGCAAAAACAGCACAATTATTATAAAACATTATACAATCTATGCACACAAGAGTCAATGATTCATAGGATTTAAACATAATTTTGTCAAATATATTTAATTCTATATTCATTTGCTCCCTTACCGTATAATGCCTGATAATCATCCAAAAAGCATATAACTGCATAAATTGATAAAATAAGATTCCCCCCTCTTATCAGAGAGGGGGGATGTTAGATTTATAAATTACAAGCTTGAAATAAGCTCTGCAATAAATTTTTGAATTTTTGTAGCGTCTTTTGCTGTTACTACACCATCACCGTCAACATCCGCTGCAAGCTTCTGTGTTGGTGTTAAAGTAATAAGTTCTACATTTTGCTTCATAATCAATGTTACATCCTGAACCTTAACGTGTCCGTCTCCATCAACGTCACCAAGTATGAATCGACCCGTTATCTTTGTATCAGTATTGATTGAAGCATTTCCAAAGCCCTGAATATTTTGGATGTTTTTCAACTGTCCCTTATCAACAATTGAAGCTATCTTAATATCGTTCTCAGCTTTGAAATAGCCTAAGGTCAAATACTCAAGATCAAGATAGACTTCTGCATTTCCTGTGCCTATAACATCAAATGTTACAGAAACAAATGCATCGTCTTTAAATTCATAAAGGGATGATACATTTGAGAATGTACCCTTTAAGTAATTGTTATTAGCATTGAAAATAAGCTTGTTTCCTACGCTTGGCATAATAGTCTGAACTCCGTCTGACATATTATTTGCAGCTGAATATCTAAGCTTTGTATTGTCATAGCGCAATGTCCACTGAGTATCCACAACACTCATGCTTGAATCAAGCTTGTATATTACCGTAATCTTTCCTTCATCTTTATTAAAGATTTGTGAAGCAGCAGGGAATATGTTTGATCCTGCATTTACTGTAATTTTATCTTCTACCACCGGACCGGTTGTAGGCTGTGCAGTTGTGGGCTGTGCAGTAGTAGGCTGAGGAACTGTTGGTCTGGGTGATGTTGAAGGAGCTTGTGTCGTCGGCTGTGTTACAGGAACACTCGGAGATGTAGGAGTTTCTCCATTGTCGATATTTCCGTTTGACATATTGTATGAATAAGTATCACAGGAAATTTCTTTTCTGACAACATCAATTTTAATTACAGATGATGATGAGATAGATGAAACATTAACTGAGAATGCTCCTGTTACATCATCAGATTTTGTTTTATAGTTTGTTCCGTTTACTGTTACCGTAACGTCTGCATCTGCGACTGCAATACCTTTGATTGTTGTCTTACCTGAAACTGCATATGTAAGTCTTGGCTGAACAAGCTTGAGTCCTGCCTTTGCGGTCTGAAGCTGTTCAATCATACCCTGAACTGCTGTTTCGTCTGCCTCAGCACCCTTTATAACAAGTGCATCCACAGAAGGCATAAGTGAACTTACTGACGACCAGCTTGCTGATGTATAATCAGAAGCAGTCATAGCCTTAACTTCTCTTGCTTCCTGCTTTAAGAGTGCTACGCCTGAAACCGGTGTTTCCTTTCTGGTAAGTTTATAAGTTGAACAGTCGGCGCTAGTAATTTCAATAAGAACTTCGCCCGAAAGACCGGTAATGTCTGATGTCTGCTTGCCATCCTTGCTTATAATAGCATTGCAAGTTTCTGTATTCGGAATTGTAACAACATAACATCCGTCTTCATTCATCTCTGTAAGCTGTTTACCCGGCCATGCTCCGAGATGTGCAGTTTCGCCGGTCCATGCATAGAGATTTATAGGATTGTTGTCATAAGGCTTAATCGTAATAACTACTGATTCTTCGGACGGATCAATTATCTCTCCGCCGTTTCCTGTTGAAATAACCTTAGTAGCATAGCTTCCGTTTGTTACTTCAAGATATGTCTTGCCTTTTAATTTAGTAATATCGCCGCTTTGAGTACCGCTGCCGTTGTTCATAACAACGTTAAACGATTCTGTTGTATCAAGCAAAAGAACATAGTTGCCATCGCTGTCTTTTTGTGTAAGCTGCTTGCCCGGCCATGCACCGTTGTGTTCAGTATTTGTTCCTGACCATACATATGCATACGGAGCCGAACCATCCCATGTCTTTACATGAAGCTCTGCTTTTTCCCCTGGAACAACACCTGTTGTGGGTTGTTCAATGATTGAGCCCTGAGCAACTTTCTGGAATGTTACAGTGCTCTTTGCACTGCCTCTTTCATTTTCGCCTTCGAGAACAACCTTAATTGTATCGCCGTCATATGCTGTGTTACCAATTGCAAATGTTGTGCCGTCTTTAACAATAAACTTGTTACCGCCGTCAACTGAACACTTTGCAGTTTCACATTCCTGCAGACGAACTGTTACAGTCTGTGTTCCTACAAATTTAGCCTCGCCCTCTACTGTCATAAGAGGTCTGCCGTCAGGCTCCTGAATAAGAATTGTACCGTTTACACCGCTGTTGAATGTTACCTTGCCGCCTGTTACAGTAGCAGATGTCTGATCATATGCGTTAACGAGAGGCTGACCCTCATTCCAAATATCAGATACATCTATAGTAACACTTGAATTTGCAGATGCTGCAACAACAGCAGCAGCCTTGTCAGTTACGCCGTTTTTGCTGTATGTTCTGCCAAAAGCAATACCGGATGTTGCACTGAGTGAAGTGTTGGCACCGGCACCGATGGAAACATGGTTGTTTCTGAATGTACCGACTTTCTGCCAATGCTTAAGAACATTTTCATCCATGCTGTCCCAGTTCATGTCACCTCTGAGTGAGTGACCTGAGCCGCCGTTGCCGTCAAAAGCAAGACCCGGAACAACCGGACGGTTAGTTTCATCACCATAGAAAATCTGAACTCCGCCCGGAAGAAGAAGAAGTGCAGAACCGTTATAAATCATATCTCCTCTTGCAAGTGTGGAGTCATGTGAAGATATGTAAGAAAGCTGGTTGAACTTATCGTTTGTATTTATTGATGAAGCATATCCGCTGTAGATATTTGCCAGATTTGCCTTTGAAAGAATACCTGCGCCTGTTGTTTCAAAGTTAATCATTGAATCGAATCCGCCCTGAGTAAAGTAACCGTCATAGCCGGATCCTATGGTATGATCCCAGCATTCGCCTGTCATCCAGAACTCTTCATCCCAGTCAGCGCCTGCCTTGCCCGGATTATTTCTGCGCCATACTTCCAAAGCGTCAGTACATTTATCACTAAGCTTTTTCCATGATGCAAATTCAACATGTTTAGCAGTATCACAACGGAAACCGTCAACACCGTATTTCTCTACCCACTCTGCAAGCCATGTAGTAAGGTAACCTGAAACTGTATTTGAACTGCCGTATTTAGCAATCTTCTGATTGTATGTATTTTCCTTTGTCCACTTTGTTTTGAGTAGCTCCGGAATACCTACGTTTTTAGTTGACTCTGTTCTGAAATCAGGCAAACCTTCAAGACATCTTTCCAAATCGTTGCCTGCTCCTTCTGAGTATCCGGGAAGTCCGCTGCGTATCCAGTCGGTACCCCACCATCTGCCCCAGTCAGAAGCTGATGATTTAAAATCAATATGGCTGTTTACCGCACTGACGCCGTCAAGTTTGTACTTAAATTCTGACGCACCATCCAATAATGTGCCGTAATTATATGTTTCCATATCTTTAACATTGTTATATCCCGTGTGGTTCATAACAATATCCATAATAACTCTGATACCGTGTTCGTGAGCTGTATCAACAAGCTTCTCAAACTCTTCTTTTGTACCGAAGTTTGCATCTGTTTCGGTATAGTCGAGAACATAGTAGCCGTGATATGAATAATGTGCAAATCCTTTGCCGGAATCCACATATCCGTGAATTTGCTCATACGGAGCCGAAATCCAGAGCGCATTTACGCCGAGATCGTCAAAATAGCCGTCCTCAATTGTCTGTGTAATACCAGCAAAGTCTCCGCCGTGGAATGTACCCGGAGCAGAATCCCACCCTGAGAGTGGATTTTCGTTTGCGTCTGTCGCTCTGCTGTATGAATGGTCGTTTGATTTGTTTCCGTTTTTAAAACGGTCTGTGAGAAGAAAGTACACCGTTGCATTATCCCAGGTGAAGTTGTCATTACCGGAATTTGATGCCGAAACTTCAGTTTTTGCATTGTTGTCCGTTGCTGCACCAACAGTTGAAAAAGCAAAGGAAATGCAGGTAAGTACCATGCAAAGTACCAAAACGGCACTTGTGCATTTTACAAGTCTCTTTCTTTTCATGCGTTTGTCTCCTTTCAAAACTTCAAAATATTGCGGAAGTATAAAATCTTCCAACCGTACTTATAGTAACATACTTATCCGCCAAAAGCTATAGAATTTAGATAAAAAACAAAAAACGTCAAAATGTACAACACAGAAGCACAAAATTTATGCAATATTATTTTTATTAAAAGCATCAAATATTAAATCATAAAAAAGATAACAGTATTCCGCACGCAATCCGGACAAATATCGCGACATGCCCCAAACTTAATTGCTGCCCGTTTCAAAGCAATTGCTCGCAAAATTAAAAGGCGGTATCAACCGCCCTTCTAATGCCAATTATCAGATGAATTGCTTAACAAGCCCGTATGGCTATATAACAGGAAAAAACTTTATGTCGAAAACACTTCCTCTGCCCTCGGCTGAATCAACACTTACAATGCCTCCGCTTTTCTCGATTATTGTTTTTGCAAGCGCAAGCCCTATTCCCACACTGTCCTCACGGGAATTTTTTCCCTTATAAAACCGTTCAAAAATATGGGGCAGATCTTTAGCAGCAATACCGCAGCCATTGTCCTTGATACTTATTTTTGTATAGATCTTATTTTGTGACGCTGCAATTTCCACTTTTCCGCCGGCAGGGGTGTGCTCTATACAGTTTTTAATAATGTTGGTGATCGCTTCGCAGACCCATTTAAAATCACAGTCTAAATTAATATTATTCTGCGGCTGTACCTCTATATTTACGTTTTTCAGCTCCGCAAGCACAGAAATTCTCTGCACACACTCCTTTATAATGCTGTTTACACTTTCGGTTTTGTGTTTAAATTCTATTGTATCCGCGTCAATTCTCGAAAGCGTCAAAAGTGATTTTACAAGAAAACTGATTCCCGTTGTTTCCCGTCTGATATCTTTCATAAAATCACGTCTGAGCTCAACCGGCATATTATCGTCATCAAGTATATTATCTACCATAATCATAATAGAAGTAATCGGAGTTTTTAACTGGTGCGAAATATCGGACAATGAATTTTTAAGATTTTCCTTTGCAGTCAAAGAGTTGTCTGCCTGTTCCCGCAGCATAACAGTGACCTTATAAACCTCGTTTTTAAGCAATGACATTTCGTCTTCGCTGTTTTGTTCAATTGACAAATCATATTCTTTGTTATTGATACGCGATATGTAATTGGTAATTTGTTTTGTTTCCCTTTGTCTCATCCTTACATAAATTATAAAAGCGCCGCACATTATCAGGCAAAAAACACCGCACATTACCGCATTCATTAAAATCATCATATCTGCGGCAGATTCATTCTCAAAAACAGACCATTCTAAATCAGTTATACCGTATTTTTCAAGTGTTTTTTTTGCTTCCTCGGTATTGGTGTCTCTGCCGTTAAGAATTTCTGCAATCTCGACATCAGATATTTGAGGACAGCTCTTTTTTATATTGGCAACAATCTGTACAGTTTTTTCACTTAAATTATTTTTAAGAATATTAAGCTGAAAACAGGAAACAGCAGCAAATAAGGCTGAAAAGACCAAAGTCATTGCAAGAAATGCAAGCAAAAATTTTTTTGAGCGTTTCATTATACCTCCAGCTTGTATCCAAGCCCTTTAACTGTCTTTATTATATCCGTACCGAGTTTTTTGCGTATACGTTTGATATATACCGTAAGTGTATTATCTTCTACGTAGTTGCCGGCAATATCCCATATTCTTTCAAGTATTATATCGCGCGTAACAACCTTTCCTGCGTTTTGTGCAAGCATAGAAAATATTTTATATTCAAGCGCTGTAAGCTCAACGTACACACCGTTCTTTTTAACAACCTTTTTTTCAAAATCAATACTAATATCACCGAATTCCGACTTGTTCCTCTTACTTATGTCTCTGGTAACACGCTTGATTCTTGCAAGCAGTTCGCGCGTTGAAAAAGGTTTTGTTATATAATCATCCGCACCAAGTTCAAAACCTTTCACAATGCTGTCCTCATCATCCAAAGCCGTAAGAAATATAGCAGGTGCGTCACAGAGTCTGTGAAACTCCTCAAAAAGCTCAAATCCGCTTCCGTCAGGCAGGGTTATGTCGAATATAAACAGATCAAAGCCTTTTGAAACAGTGTTTATTGCCTGCTCTGCACTTTCGCACAGAGTTACCTTATATCCGTTTTGCTCAAGGCTGTACATCAGCCCTTTTGAAATAGCTTTATTATCTTCGACAAGCAATATTTCCACACAAATCCCCCCCTAAAAAAGGTTTTGGGCGGATATAAATCCGCCCGTCAGCAATAAAAACATACAAAATATTGTGGTATAGTATATTATATATACATTATATCATGTTTTTGCACATTGTCAACCGTTTTACTGTAAACTTTTTAAGCCAAACAGCATAACACACTAGATATTATCATTTCGGATAGTTTCAATTATATTTTGTCTGTTTCCCTTGCCGACTGAATACTTCATAATCATCCACACAACCAAAAATACGAACACTACGCTGATAATTATCGCCGCCCACGGAACTACAAAAACAAACTGCAAACTACCCTGATTGAACGCACAGAATATTCCTACACCGCCGAGAAGCCCCAGAGGTATACCGATTAACAGAGACTTTACACCGTAAAACAGACTTTCAAGCCTTATCATGCGGTTGAACTCTCTTTTGGTCATACCGATTGACTTAAGCATTGCAAATTCTTTGCTTCTCAGGCGCATATTTGTAGCAATCGTATTAAAAATATTTGTAATTCCTATAAGAGAAATCACTGCAATGAATCCATAAATAAATATTCCCATAATTAGCATCATTGAATTATACTGTCTTGCCATTTCATCTATATTCATTACATCAATATTTTCATAAGAGAGATTCAAAATTTCATCTTCTAATTTATTGGCATCATCAGTATTGATTAACATTTTTATGTTTGTATTGACAATATCAATATTATCAATAAACCAGTCGCGGTCTGCTATAACCGTACCGTCAGTAATACCGACTCCTTCCAAAAAATCAGTCAGCTCTGTAAAAGCATAGGCTACTTCAATTTTATTTTCGCCCTTTTCACCTTTCCATGAATCATAATACTCAAAACTCAGTTTACCGTCATCTTTAAAAAGCTTTTCATTCTGCTTTTTTCCGCTGCCATTATAAAACGAAAAATTATTGTACAGTATTGCTTTGCCTTTCATATCATCATAATTCAAATTAAAGTCATCAAGAATTCTTTTGTAGCTGTCATCACTGAAAGCGACAATCTTTACTTCACAGCGCCTCTCCCCATCAGCATTAATATACATAAATGCTGAATTGCCGCTTTCAATGCACTGAACACCATCGTCTGTAAGCTTTCCGCCGCACAGCAGCTCCATACCATAGATTTCATATGACTTTACACTGTCTTTTATACCATCCAATTTCTTTATTTCACTGCTTTGCTGTTCCCATTGTGACAAATCCCGGTTATTGTCACAATATGAACTTATACATATATTATAGTCAATATTTCCGTAATAGCTGTTTGCAAACGACATGCCGTAATCCATAAATGATGAAATAGCTACAAACATGGCAACGCTGACAACAATTGAAATTACCGTCGTGCGGTACTTCTTTTTGCTTCGTTTTAAATTTTTATAAGCAACAACACCGCCCATGCCAAAAAGCTTTTTAATAAACTTAGGCGCTTTATAATGCTTTTGTTTCTTGCGGATTTTAACGTCATTATTGCTTCTTATTGCTGTTATCGGCGCAATTTTTGATGCTCTGACAGCTGTTGAGAGTGTAGATAACAGTATTGTAACCGCAGAAAGAGCAACTGCGATAACAATCGGCACAACGGGCACGCAAAATTCAAACCGCACTCCGTTAAGCATATCGCCCAGCAATGCATTAAGTATAATTATTAAAATCCCAATAACACTGACGCCAAGAATTGCTCCCAGCGGAATACCTATAATACCCAGACAAAAGCCCTCAAAAAGAACGTTTTTCCTGATTTGTTTTGAGGTAGTACCTACTGACGCAAGCATTCCGTAAAGCTTTGTTTTCTCCGTTATTGAAATTGCAAAGCTGTTTCGGATTACAAAAATACTTGCCAAAATTACAATACCGATTATAATTGCAGCCAGTGAAAACAGCATTGTCATTGTTGCATCGCCAAAACCGTAGCCCTTATAATGCAGAAGATTGGTATGAATTGACAAGTCGGTATAACCGCTTTTATTTATGCATTCGTCCGTCATTCCGCCGCTATTTACATCCCGCACTTCTTGTTCGGACAAACCTGTAATCTGAGAGGTCACCTTCAGATAGTTTGCTTCGCCTTCGGGAAGATAATCAATATATATATTTGTATTATCCCTTGAAAAAGCCGTGTCGTCAGCAACCGTAATCGCCGTTGAACACGCTGAATGTCCCGGCTCGCATACTATACTACTGTAACACTCATCCAGAATTCCGACTATTTTATATGTCTTTTCCTCTGTATTTATAATCTCCTCAACTACAGTTTCAGCAGGGGATTCAGAAGGAAATTCTAAATATCCGAATTTTGAAGAAATAATATTCCCTTTTCCGTCTGTTCGTTGCCCAACATTAAGCGTAATCTTATCGCCTACAGCAAATTTTTTATCCGAATTTAAGATTACCGACTGTGAAAGCACCAGCTCGCTGCCATTCTCCGGCAATCTGCCTTCTGACAGCTTTAGTTTAAAACAATCGTTAAACGATGTTTTGCTGAAAGCCTTTATATCAATATACGGATGATTCTCATTTTTCGCTTCAGGCATAACGGCACAGCCTAGCTCTTCACCGATATAAACACCCTTGACATTGCGGTTAGCCTTTATTTCCTTTATATTTTCCGGCGTTCCTCCGCAAAGCACAACATCAAAGTCTCCTGACCAGCTGATTTCACTGTTAATCATTGTCCGCTGTGCGCTTGTAGCCATTCCTGCAACTACGGTAATAAGCGCAGTTGAAAGCAGTATGCCGATTATTGTAACAATTGTTCTTGTTTTGTTAAGCCTTAAATTTTTTAGCGTAAGTTTGTTCAATATTTTCATTACTTACGCCTCCCTCAGAATCCTGCCATCCTGAATCGTGATTATCCTGTCAGCCTGCTTTGCTATTTCGAGATTGTGGGTAATCATAATTATAGTCTGGTTATATGCCTTATTTGACATTTTAAGAATACTCATAATTTCTTCCGTAGACTTTGAATCAAGATTGCCGGTAGGTTCATCGGCGAGAATCAATGCAGGAGTGTTAATCAAAGCCCTTGCTATGGAGGTTCTCTGCTGCTGCCCTCCCGAAAGTTCATTAGGCAGGTGTTTGCGCCTTGCCTTGAGACCGAAAGATGTCAAAATATCGTTTAGTTTCTCTTCATTAACACTGCTTCCATCCAGGTCACAAGGGAGCGTAATATTCTCTTCAACTGTTAAGATGGGGATAAGATTATAAAACTGATACACAATACCAATCTGTCTGCGGCGGAAAATAGCAAGCTTATCATTATCCATTTTGCTTATATCTTTTCCGCCCACAACAATGCTGCCGCTTGTAGGACGATCGACACCGCCTATTAAATGTAAAAGAGTTGATTTGCCGCTGCCGCTTGCTCCGACAATTGCAATAAATTCTCCCTGATTAACCGAAAATGATATCCCGTCAACAGCGTTAACTTTATTTTCGCCGTCGTCGTATGTTTTTACTAAATTTTCAACCTTTAAAATTTCCATAAATAGCCCTCCGTGTAATGCAATTTCAGCTGACAGGGGTAATTATAGTAATTTAATGTGACTCTAAAGTGACTTATTGGTAAAAAATTAATACGGCAGACAAGGCATAAACTTTTTATACAAATTTTCAAAACAATTACAGATTATTCAGCTTCCCAAAACAGTTCGTCAAGGGTTTTGTTCAATTCCCTGCATATAGCAATGCAAAGTTTTATAGTGGGATTATAATCCCCTTTTTCTATCGCATTGATTGTCTGCCGTGATACTCCTACTTTTTCGGCAAGCTGCTGCTGCGATAAATCCAAAGCGGCTCTTGCGCTTTTTAATTTCAAATTTTTCATTCTTCACATCCCGCCGTTTTTCTGTCTGCTATACTTTTTATCAGCAATACTGTCAGGCATACAACAAACACTGCTGCTGCGCCTATATTAATGCAGTTAGTATTTAGCAGTCCGTTTGTCACAAACGACTCTCCTTCTGAAATGGTTTCAATTGCCGGTACTGTATTTAACACAATAACTGCAAAAAACATTGCTATCATTGGTACCTTTTTGCTGTCAAAGGTAAAATACGCATCCTTAACAATACAAACTGATACAAACACCGCAATTGAAAAAAACAGACCGAAAAACATCTGCACGCTTACTTCAGCCCACCTGATTTCCATTATATCAGCCAGCGCACACGCTATCATATAAAATACAGAACTGAAAAAAGCGGATTTAAACGCCGTTCCTCTTGCAAGTATCTGACGTTCATCATACTCTCCGCATGGTTTACCTTTCTTTTTGCGATACATAGCAAGGAATGTACATAATACCGCCACAAACGCTATTCCCGCCAAAAATCCCAGACCATAAAAAATTCCTTCAGACATAACAACATCTCCTAAAAAATAAAATAAATTCAGAAAACCTGTTTAAACATCGGTTTCTGTGTTATTATAATACTCTCCAAATTACATTTTGTCAAGTATATCTTACAAAATTTCTTCTATATTTTTCATTATGTCTGGTATTTACAGACTGATTAAATACAACAACCAAAAAAACAGCAGGGAAGTTCAAAAAAACCTCCCTGCTTAATTGCTGTTAAATTGTTTTATTCCTTAACTATTTTTTTGATTAAAGTTATAATCCTTACCCGGAAATACTGCATTTAGAACAATGCCGGCAAGAGAAGCAACGGCAAGCGGTGAAAGCGTGATATTAGCACTGCCGACAGCAAAACTTACCGTATTGCTGGAAAGACCAAGTGCGCACACGAGGATAACAGCGGCAACAATAAGATTACGGCTCTTTGTAAAGTCTACCTTATTTTCCACAACATTCCTTACACCGATAGCAGAAATCATACCGTAGAGAACGAATGATATACCGCCTATAATACAGCTTGGAATTGAACCTATAACCGCTGATACAATCGGGAAGAACGATACACTGGCTGCAAAAATTGCCGCGATTCTGATAACCTTGGGATCATACACCTTTGTAAGTGCAAGCACCCCGGTATTTTCTCCGTATGTAGTGTTTGCAGGACCGCCAAACAGTGATGCAAGAGAGGTTGCAAGTCCGTCCCCGATAAGTGTTCTGTGCAGTCCGGGATCCTGAATATAATTTTCACCTGTAGTTGAACCTATAGCGCAAATATCTCCTATATGCTCCATCATTGTTGCAATTGCAATCGGAACAATAGCTATAACTGAAGAGGCAATCAACGCACCGTTTGAAAAATCTACTCCGCCAAACACTGTTTTATCCCAGATAACAGGGACGCCGATGAGTCCTTCTGTTCCAAAAACCTGCCCCTGGGAAATATTAGTAAAAATTGTATTTAATTTAGTAAAGTCAAAAATCGGAAGATATTCTCCGCCGGCGTCGATTCCGCCGGAAAACAGCCATGGAATATCAGTTATAAGCTGTGGATTGGCCATTGAGATAAAATACAAAATCAGTCCCAATACATAAGAAATAACAAGACCGAGAATAATCGGAATTATCTTAGCCATTCCTTTTCCCCAAATATTAAATATTACAATTACGGCAAGCGCTGCAATGGCAAGCAGCCAGTTTGTTGTGCAGTTGCTTACAGCAGAAGGAGCAAGACCAAGACCTATTGCAATAATAATTGGTCCTGTAACCACAGGCGGAAAAAATCTCATAACCTTATTAATTCCGACCCCCTTAATAATTGCAGCAAGAATAAGGTATACAAGCCCTGCGCATGCAACGCCCAAACAAGCATACGGCAGCATTTTTTCCGGATGTGCCGAATCCAGAGCAGTTATAGCCGCATATCCGCCCAAAAACGCAAAAGAAGAACCCAAAAATGCAGGCACTTTAAACTTTGTAATACAGTGAAACAACAATGTTCCCAAACCTGCCATCAGAAGTGTTGTTGAAATTTCAAGTCCGGTAATGATCGGTACAAGAATTGTCGCACCAAACATAGCAAACATATGCTGAATACCCAAAATAATCATTTTGGGCTTTCCTAATGTTTTTGCATCATAAATTGCGCCGTTGTTTTTATTCATATAAATCCCCTCTCTCATTATTACAGTCACAAGACTGAATTGTCAAAATTATTATATATTTTTATTATTCAAAAAGCAACATTTTTTCTTGAATAGTGTAAAATTATAGAGGATTGTTGACAATTATTAGTGTTTTTAGTATTATAAAACTATATAATTTACATGGAGGTACCCAAGATGTCGGTTTCTTATATGAAACATCCGCTTATAAAACATAAAATAACTCTACTGAGAAAAGAAGACACCTCAACAAAAGAATTCAGGAGTCTGGTTGAGGAGATTGCAATGCTTATGGGCTATGAAGCCCTCGCTGATTTGGAAACAACACAAATCACTGTCAAAACTCCAATTGAAGAGTCCAGCCAGCCGGTAATTCAGGGAAAAAAGCTTGCCGTTGTACCTATTCTTCGTGCTGGACTGGGTATGGTGAACGGTATTCTTGCACTCGTTCCGTCGGCAAGAGTCGGCCACATAGGTCTTTACCGCGACCCCGAAACCCACCAGCCTCATGAGTATTACTGCAAATTGCCTGACCCCATAGAACAGCGTCAAATTGTCGTAGTTGACCCGATGCTCGCAACCGGCGGTTCTGCCATTGCCGCTGTTGATTTTATTAAAAAACACGGCGGACAAAAAATAAAATTCATGTCAATTATCGCCGCTCCCGAAGGAGTAGAAGCACTTACCAACGCACATCCTGATATTCAGCTTTATGTGGGATGCCTGGATCGCTGTCTGAATGAACACGCTTACATATGCCCGGGTCTTGGAGACGCAGGCGACCGTATATTCGGAACAAAGTAATTTTTATAATAAATACAATTAAACGGTCTGTTTACATCAAAAAGTAAACAGACCGTTTTTATTGTTAAGTAATCAGAGCAAAGACTCAACCTCTTTGTTTTGCGCAATCTGTCCTGCCTGGTTTATAAGACTTTTTACCTTAGACTGATAAACATGGCCCATTGATGTGCCGTTTACCGAAGCAATATATTTATTGTCTCCTGCAGAATAGAATGCCACCGTATCGCTTGTTCCGTCGGATGAATATGTGTATTTAACTGTAAAAACAGGTGTACCGCTCGCGCTTGCGGATTTAACATCTGCAAATTCCATCATTGCCATATTCTGATAAAATGTTGAAAAATAATCAAGATTCAGTTCCTTATTTCCGCATTTTACAGTGGTAGTTGATGAAGTTGTATCGCTGCCGTCACTGTCCTTTGATGTAACTTTCTTTGTAGCAAGATTAAAATCATAGGTCTTATTCCCGTCATTTACTGACACTGAAGACAAAGAACTCATTTTGGGATAAAGCACATATTCACTTACAAGTTTTTCATAGCTTGTAACCACCCAGGGAAGTTTTTCTGACGTCATAACATAAACAACATTTCCGCCGTTCTTCATAAGGCAAACTTTGCCTTCTCCGTCAGGCTTTGATGCGATTATATCAACAGTAACATCCGGATAAACAGCCTTGATACGGGCATACGAATTTTTCAGTCCCAAATCACCAAGCTGGCTGTCCGACGGATTTACCATCTTTACACTTTCAGCATAAAGGCCTCTGATTGCACCATCAACCAGACTGCTTTCATTTTCATTTGCATAACATTCAACAGGGCTTGTCATAACATATGATGCAGAAACCTTTTCCCCTGAATTTGGCTTAAGTTCAATTGCTTTAGGAAAGTTTGAACCCGAAATCACAATAGAAGACGCCTGACTGTTGTCATTATCAGCAGCCGAATCATTAATTGTGAGGCTCATAAGGTCTGTAAGTCCATATTCAAATGCCGATACCGCATCTGCCGAAACAAGATAAACCTCGTCTCCGTCACCAAACTTAACATAAGTACCGGCCCCCTGAGGCGCATCATTGCCTACGTAAACTATACTTTTAGTTTTATCATTATAGGTTATGGTCGCAGTGGTTCTCGGCTTTTCTAAACCGTAATCCCCCGCCTTGTTCTTGTCAAGCGTCATAACTTTAGAAAATTCAAGACTTGCCGCATTGCTTGCAATCTCATCTGCTATACCCGGCTGCAAATCAAAATCTTCAAAGCCTTCAATTGTGTACTTTGTTGCGTCTGTTTCGCCTTTTTCATTTTTAGGCGTATACGAAGTTATATCCAAAGTGCCCTTGCCGTTTTCAATATGTATTTTTGAAATATCAGCAGGAACATAACTTATGAGCGTACCGTAGCTGTTGTTTTCGATTTCGCCTTTTTCGTTAGTTTTTATCTTAGCCTGGTGAACTCCGTTTTTATCTGTTGAAACACTCATTGCAACGCCTTCATCAAAGCTTGCAGCGCCGTTGCTGCCTTCTCCTTTAGGCGCAAAAATCAAAACAAGCATAAGTCCCAAAAGCAGCACTGCTGCAATTGCAGCAATAATAAGTATTTTTAAATTCTTTTTCATTATTTGTTCCTCCTGCGAAGCCATACTGCCAAACCGGCAACCAGAATGGCAATAGGAATAATAATTACAAATATCACCATCATTGTATTTTGAGTAGCAACATCTGTAATACCAAGCTCTGTGTTGTTGATTGATTTGCTCTCAATTGTAATATCAACATCATCTTTTCCCGATATTGTGTTTATAACGTTCATGAGATAAGCAGAGTTATTAAAGCTGTTGTACTGCATAATACTTTCGCTGAACATCATATAAGAACCGAATACTACAACCCTGGACGCTGCCTCTTCGTCATTTGTTACAACACCTTCGGCGGCAACATTAACACCTTTACCCTTAAGTGCATCTTCGTAATCCCAGTCATTTCCGGCATCAGATGGTCTTACGCCGGCCTGATCAGAAGTAACAAGCAGACTGTGTGCAAGATTTTCATCTTTAATTTCAATATCGTGCGAATCTGAAACAACAACAGGAATTTTAGCGTTTTTAAGGCCATCCTTATAATAATCTGTATAGTCAACAATGAATGCAAATAAGCTGTTTCCGCTTACAAGTCTGTTCATGTTAGTTTCAAACACGAATCCGCTGTTTACCTTCATTCCCCATTCTTCAAGAAATTGATCAAGGTTTGGTGTTTCCGGCTTGTCACCTGTAGGAATATAAATAACGGATCTGCCGTACTTTCCGTCATTGCTAAGCCATTTTGAAATTTTTGAAACAGCACTTTCATCAAAATCAACGGACGGAGCATATATAACAGCAACAGCGGCATCCTTGTCTATATCCTGAGTAGCCAGCGAAATCTCATTCACCTGATAAGCATTGTCCTCAAGCAATTTTTTAATTCCGGAGTAATCCTGCTCCTGATTGCCGGTAATCATATCTACAACAACCTTATCATCAGTAGTAACATTAAGAATTGCTGTAATAACAGCCTGTTCAACAGTTGTTCCTTTAAAGCTGTACTGATAATTATATTGCGACTGCTCATATTCAAAACAATCATCAAGGGCCAAAGCTTTGTACTGAGAACCGCATTCTACAAGAATAATATAGTTATTACTTGTTGTCTGCCAGTCAACATTAGGATAAGAAGACGTAAATGTCGGATTTGAGGTAAGATCGACATATTCAAGCTTCAGCTTACCGTTTGAATTGCTCTGCATTTTTTCAAGAAGCTGTTGTGCCTGTATAAAATACGCCCCCTGGCTTTCAAATGTATCTTCAGCCATAAGAACGGTAACCTTAACGTCCTTATCAAGATGTGAAACATAATCAACTGTATCTTCCTGCAGTGCAAATGAATTATTTGATGTAAGATCCAGCACCATATCAGGAAATCTGTCTACCAAAAGACCTACAACTGCATTCAGTATAATCACAATCGCAATTACAACAACAATTATAGCAACAGCAATTGAGCCGTGTTTTGCTTTACGGGATTTTAAAAATGTTTTTATACCGCCTTTTTTGTTTTTTACAGGCTTTTTATCTTTCATGTCCTTATTTTCAGTTTTGATGTCAACTGCATCAGAGGTGTTTGCATTATTTAATTTCTTGTTTTCTTCGCTCATTTGTCTAACCTCCTTAGCTCCAGCGTCTTTTTTCCAGAACGCGAACAGTAAAGAACATAAAAAGCCCCGTTACGCTCAGGAAAAATACAATGTCAGTAACATTAAGCAATCCGTATTTAAAAGCATCATAATATGTTGCAAAATTAATTTTATCAATAATTGCCGTAATCCAGTCTATAGAAATCATGCTTGCAAAGTTTGACATCATATAAATTACAAGATTTACGGCCATACTTACAATAGCCGCAACAATTGTACTTTCCGTAAGCGATGAAATAAAGACATTTATCGCAGTAAGCGCCGCACCAAAAAGAAGCAAACCGATAAATGTACAAAAAATCACCGACCACTCCGGAGTTGTAAAGAAAGAAATTACAACTGCATATAAAAGAAAAATACAGCTGCATATAACATAAAGCACAAATGCACCTAGGTACTTGCCTATTACAACCTGACCAAGGCTTACCGGTGATGTAAATAATGCCTGATCGGTCTTCTGGTATTTTTCATCTGCAAAAGTTTTCATTGTAATAATTGGAATTATAAATAAGATAATCATTATCATATTGGCATACACATAACTTAGACTGGCAGAATTATACATTACACAGTAAGTGTAAAAGAATAAACCTGAGAAAAAGAAATATGCAGCTAAAACAACATATGCTATAGCTGAATTAAAATAAGCTGAAAGCTCTCTTTTTAAAATTGCGCCCATAATTACTTGCCTCCTTTTTTGCCTGATGCAGAACCTGACGTTAGTTTAAGGAACATATCCTCAAGCGTTTCATTGCCTGACTGCATATCAAGTATAGGACAGCCTATTCTTGCCATTGCATTAAAAACATCTTTTCTGATATCAGAATCTTTTTCATACTCAATAATATATCTTACAGATCCGTCATGCGTCTCATTCTTCTTTGACACACGAATAACAGCAGGAATCTTCTTAATTGCCGCAATAATATCAGCAGAATTACCCTCTGCCTGGACAGCCAGTTTCTGACCGCCAGAAATCTGTGAAGACAACTCCCCGGTTTTTGCATCAGCAACAATTTTGCCCTGGTAAACAACAATAATTCTGTCGCATATTTCAGAAACCTCTGAAAGAACATGAGATGAAAATATTACTGTATGCTTTTTGCCCAAGCTTTTAATAAGATTTCTAATTTCAATAATCTGCTTTGGATCCAAACCTACCGTAGGCTCGTCCAGAATTATTACTGGAGGGTTGCCGAGCAAAGCCTGCGCAAGACCTACACGCTGACGGTAACCTTTTGATAGATGTTTAATTATGCGCTCTGATTGCTCTGATATATGTACAAGACGCATAACCTCATTAATATGCTCTTTTTTGGGCAGTTTAACTTTTTTGAGGTCAAACATAAACTCCAGATACTTTTTCACAGTCATATCTATGTATAACGGAGGAATTTCAGGAAGATATCCGATTTTTGATTTTGCCTCTTTAGGATTTTCCAAAATTTCATGCCCATCAACAGTAACAGTACCGCTTGTTGAAGAAAGATAGCCCGTTATCATATTCATCGTTGTGGATTTTCCTGCACCGTTAGGTCCGAGAAATCCTAAAACTTCACCCGGTTCAACTGTGAAGCTTATGTCGTCAACAGCCTTAATACTGCCATAATATTTAGTAAGGTTTTTAACCTCGACCATGTGACTTTCACTCCTTAACTTATTTTTTCCGCTTTGCTTCCGGCACCTTTATTGCTGCGCTGCAATATTATCAGATATCCGGCTGTAAAAAAGCAGAAATCAACATTTTGATTATACAATAAAAAATTCATTTTGTGTATATAATTTCTGAAAAAAACAAAGCTTTGACACAAACTTTCAATTTTTCATCACATTGAATTATTATCAGGGGAATTTTTAAACAAATTTTGAAAATAATATTTATTGATAATTACTATATGTTTGAAAGAAGTGTTAACATGGAATATATAAATGCATTTTGGGTCGGCGGACTTATCTGCGTAATCGGTCAGATTTTAATCGACAAAACAAATCTGACCCCGGCAAGAATCCTGACAAGTTTTGTAGTTGCCGGCGTAATTCTGGGAGCAATAGGTCTTTATGAACCTCTCGCTGATTTTGCAGGAGCAGGAGCGTCAGTGCCAATCAGCGGCTTTGGGTACCTTATGAGTGACGGAGTTAAGGAAGCTCTTAAAAGTGACGGTGCTCTCGGAATACTCACCGGCGGACTTACAAGTGCAGCCGCAGGAATTGCAGCCGCAATTTTCTTTGGTCTTGTCGCAGGACTTTGCACTCGTTCAGGGGATAAATAAAAATACTGCTTTCTGCCTTTAAAATGCAATAATTCAAACACAACTGCATTTAATGAACTGCAATACAGATATACTGCTTATACCACACATCAGATAAAGAAAAACACATGGGATGCCGCAAAACTTATTTGCAGCATCCTATGGATACGCCGAATGTAAGCACATTGTTAAGTATACATTTAAACATTGTTTTATTGATTTTAAGAGAAGTGCCGATTTTAAACGCCATATAAATGCAAACGGGCAAATTGTCACAAAGGCTGCAAAAACAAACATATAGGATAATCTTCAACAATACACATTACCGAATTAAATATAAAACATATATCTCCGAGTGAATAGATAAAAATATCACCCGGAGTTTTTATATGCCATAAAATGCCTCTCTCTTACGGGTGTTACATTTTTTTGATAAATGCATTAGGCATTGACTCTTTTTTGTATATCAAAGTTGGCTGACGAGACAAAATCTTATCAAGTGTATACTGCCATATACCGCCGGTTTACAAAGAATCTTATGCAACTTATGTAAACTAACGTGTTGCAAAATTATTTTAAAAAGCAATTTTGATTTACTGGAATTGAAATAAAAAATATGTGATAATATTATTAATCCTAAGAGAAATCAAATATATGTGATTGGAGAAAATAAAATGAGTTTAGGTAATAATATACACTTCTTAAGAAGACAAAAGAAAATTACACAGGAGCAATTGGCAGAAATAATGGATGTATCCCGACAGACCGTGTCCAGATGGGAGTCAAGTGAGGTAACTCCTGAACTTAATAAACTTGTTGAGTTAAGTGAATTGTTTTCATGTAAACTTGATACATTAGTACGAGAAAATCTAAATATACAGGAGGATATCTACTCAGAGATAGAAATCAGAAAAGTCTTACCGTTTACAATGGCAAGATATGTGATTATTTCTCCTAATCCCGAGGATGATGTAAACTCTTATATGGATAATTGGGCCAGAAACAGCGGTTTGCTTACATTGTTCCCTGACGCGAAACGAATTGGATGGGATTTTCCGTTTGTATCTCTAGAATTGCAGCATCGTTTTGGACTGCGGGGATATGAGGCTGCTTATATTATTCCCGAAGGTTTTGAAACAGATTATCCCGGTGTGGAATACGAAAAGCAACTCGAGGCAGATTACGCAGCAATTACAATTTATGACCCTTTCAAGAGTCCTTTTGAAAGGATACCAAATGCATATAAAAAAATAATGGAGTATCTTCAGGCAAACAATTTTAAAGAAAAACCACAGGAAAAGATATTAAGCTGTTTTGAGTATGTATACAAAAAAAATGAAGTAACTTGCATGGACGTATATCTACATGTTGAAGGTGTAACAAAAGCCAGCACATTTTCAAAGTTTAATTAACATCTTGAAGATATCACATAAAAAGTTTTTAAACATATAATATAATTTTAATTTAACGGGGGTTTATTATGAAAAAAACAGCAAGTGAAATTCAAAAGGAAAGAATACAAGAATTGGAACAAAAGGCGAATGCGCTTATAGAAAAGTGTAGTGTCGCATCGCTGACTTCAATAACAGAAAAAGGATATCCGCGTACATGTGTGCTCTCAATTGCAAAGGCAAATGGTTTTTCTGATATATATTTTGTAACATCCAAGCGTTCACAAATTAATGGAAAAGCTACACATTTTGAGTCAAATCCCAAAGCAAGTGTATGTTATTACCTGGGAGGAGACAGTGTAACACTCATAGGAAATACGGAGTTTATTGAAGACAGAGAGTTACAGGAAGCGGTCTGGAATGAAACAGACAGAAAATTCTTCAAAAAAGGCATTGACGACCCTAAATTTAGACTAATTAAATTCCATACAATCGAAGCAACATTTTGGATTGAGGGAAAATTCAGAACATGCAAATATAAATAAATGTTGTATTCAATTTTTGTGTGTGCAAAGTAATATTCATTGATATCAGTATCATTTATCATTTTACATTTGTTAACCAAAGAAGTACTATACTTCATTTCTTTTAATCAACAAAACAAACAACAGCTTAATTGATATGCACCCCAAAGGTTGTAGCCTATTGTGGTGACCCCAAAAAGTTAGGCATAAAAGCGTAGTGGTAATTTATCTGCTGCGCTTTTGTTATGCAGAAAAGGTATAGTGCAGAATTTAAAACAGATGTTATAGTGCTTATGCGAGAACACCATTTAAGCTATGTGAAACATCAAGAAAAACTGTTAGCCTTTCTCGTATTTATTGTTTGACAAATTTCCTGAGAATGCAACACCTTTTTTCATTCAGATTACGGTTTGCAGTTAACCGTGCTGAACACAAAAAGAAATGAGTTCGGCATTGTACCGGACTCATTCTCTATCAATTTTATATTCTCCTTTATCTAAACTTTGGAATTACCTTCAATTTGCTGTCGCTTTATCATTTTTATTAAATCATTTTTCATGATAAGACAACCACTTTTCGCCAAGCAAATTATCAGTCAGTTAGTCGAATTACATATAAAACAAAAAGCACCGCAAATGCGGTGCATAAACATCATAATTTCACAGGAATCGGTGCAAATAAAAAGAAAAGAAACACCCTAAAAACTGAATAAAGGAAAGAAGAAAAGGAGAAAGAGTAAGGAGTAAGGAAAAGGGAAAAGACCAAAAGGGAAAAAATACACATACAAAGTAAGGTGACCAAAGAAACATGTGGTCAAGCCCTCGACCTATTAGTACTGCCAAGCTGAATGCCTCACGGCACTTACACACGCAGCCTATCAACCTCGTAGTCTACAAGGGGTCTTACTCGTAAAAACGATGGGATATCTAATCTTGGAGTCGGCTTCACGCTTAGATGCTTTCAGCGTTTATCCGTTCCGTACATAGCTGCCCAGCTGTGCCATTGGCATGACAACTGGTGCACCAGAGGTACGTCCATCCCGGTCCTCTCGTACTAGGGACAGCTCCTTTCAAATATCCTACGCCCACGACAGATAGGGACCGAACTGTCTCACGACGTTCTGAACCCAGCTCGCGTACCACTTTAATCGGCGAACAGCCGAACCCTTGGGACCGAATACAGCCCCAGGATGTGATGAGCCGACATCGAGGTGCCAAACCTCCCCGTCGATGTGGACTCTTGGGGGAGATCAGCCTGTTATCCCCAGGGTAGCTTTTATCCGTTGAGCGACGGCATTTCCATTCACATACCGCCGGATCACTAACTCCAACTTTCGTTACTGCTCGGGCCGTCACCCTCGCAGTTAGGCTAGCTTATGCGTTTACACTCAGGGGCACGGTTTCCGTCCGTGCTGAGCTAACCTTTGAGCGCCTCCGTTACCTTTTCGGAGGCGACCGCCCCAGTCAAACTGCCCACCTGACAATGTCCCCCGACCGGATTCACGGCCGCAGGTTAGAATTCCAGAAACCTAAGGGCGGTATCCCAACATCGACTCCCCGTAAGCTGACGCTCACGGTTCCCAGTCTCCCGCCTATCCTGTACATAGATTTCCGAAACCCAATATCAGGCTACAGTAAAGCTCCATGGGGTCTTTCCGTCTTGCCGCAGGTAACCGGCATCTTCACCGGTACTACAATTTCGCCGGGTGGGTAGTTGAGACAGTGCCCAGATCGTTACACCATTCGTGCGGGTCGGAACTTACCCGACAAGGAATTTCGCTACCTTAGGACCGTTATAGTTACGGCCGCCGTTTACCGGGGCTTCAATTCAGAGCTCTCACTCCTCCTCTTAACCTTCCGGCACCGGGCAGGCGTCACCCCATATACGTCATCTTTCGATTTAGCATAGAGCTGTGTTTTTGCTAAACAGTTGCCTGGACCTATTCTCTGCGGCTCAACTTTCGCTGAGCACCCCTTATTCCGAAGTTACGGGGTCAACTTGCCGAGTTCCTTAACAACCCTTCTCCCGTTGGCCTTAGGATTCTCTCCTCATCTACCTGTGTCGGTTTGCGGTACGGGCGCCTTAGCATACGCCAGAGCTTTTCTCGCCTCTGAGCATCACCGACTTCGCTACTATAATTTCGCTCCCTTACGCCCGGGTCAACCAACGCCCGGGTTCGGTTATCTCAAAGTGTCCCTCTGGTTTAAGTTTCGGCGGCTACGGAATTTCTACCGTATGTGCATCGACTACGCCTTTCGGCCTCGCCTTAGCTCCCGGCTTACCTTGGGCGGACGAACCTTCCCCAAGAAACCTTAGATTTTCGGCCATTATGATTCCCACATAATTCTCGCTACTCATTCCGGCATTCTCACTCGAATACAGTCCACCAGTGCTTCCGCTCTGACTTCACCCCATACTCGACGCTCCCCTACCACGCACCTTGCGGTGCATCCCAAGCTTCGGTTATACGCTTAGCCCCGTTACATTTTCCGCGCAGAGTCACTCGACCAGTGAGCTATTACGCACTCTTTTAATGAGTGGCTGCTTCTAAGCCAACATCCTGGTTGTCTGTGCAATTCCACATCCTTTTCCACTTAACTATACTTGGGGACCTTAGCTGTGGGTCTGGGCTGTTTCCCTTTCGACAATGAAACTTATCTCCCACTGTCTGACTCCTGAAAAACGATTATCTGGCATTCTTAGTTTGATAAGGTTCAGTAACCTCTCGGCCCCTAGCCAATTCAGTGCTTTACCTCCAGTAATCTATTTCAAGGCTAGCCCTAAAGCTATTTCGGAGAGAACCAGCTATCTCCGGGTTCGATTGGAATTTCTCCGCTACCCACAGTTCATCCGCTACCATTTCAACGGGAGTCGGTTCGGTCCTCCATGAAGCTTTACCTTCACTTCAACCTGACCATGGGTAGGTCACCCGGTTTCGGGTCGAATACAACTGACTTCATACGCCCTATTCAGACTTGCTTTCGCTGCGGCTTCACACCCTAAGTGCTTAACCTTGCCAGTTACATTCACTCGCCGGACCATTCTACAAAAGGTACCCGATCGTTCCTTAATGAACTTTCGGTGCTTGTAAACACAAGGTTTCAGGTTCTTTTTCACTCCCCGTCAGGGGTACTTTTCACCTTTCCTTCACAGTACTTCTCCACTATCGGTCACCGAGTAGTATTTAGGCTTGGAGGATGGTCCCCCCATATTCCCACCGGGTTTCACGTGTCCGGCGGTACTCTGGATACAGATGGCTGTTTTGACTTTTCGTTTACAGGACTCTCACCTTCTTCGGTTGGACTTCCCATTCCATTCAACTAAGTCTCCACATACCGTATTCTGTCCGAACCCCGAAAGTATTACTACTCTCGGTTTGGCCTCTTCCGCGTTCGCTCGCCACTACTTACGGAATCTCTGTTGATTTCTCTTCCTCGCCCTACTTAGATGTTTCAGTTCAGGCGGTTCCCCTCA
>CAJUGO010000015.1 GCA_910585865.1 uncultured Ruminococcus sp.
TATATCAACATTTATCACGTTCTTTATTTCTTGACCGTTTAAAAAACATTTTTTGCTTTCATCAATTACAAATGAATTTTCCATTACAATTCATCTCCTATGCTGTTTTGTTTTGGTTTTCTGCGTTAGATTTTGAGAGTATCCCCATCATTGCACCCAGTATGTACATTTTTGACGGATAGTCCAACTCAGTGAATTTTTCTGCCACCTTAATCGGTGTTTTTTCAGTGATTTCAGTTATAATCTCTGCCATATTTTCACCTCCTCTTTTCTCTTTGAGATTATTATATTACTCGTCGAGAAATTTGTCAATACTTTTTTTAAAATTATTATTGACAATGAGAAATTTTTTTGATAGTATAATATTACAGAAAATCAACGAGGTGAGATTAAATTTGATTAATGATAGAATTAAAGTATTGAGAAGGCAATTGAACCTTACACAAACCGAGTTTGGTCAAAAAATAGGATTAGCTCCAAATACAATAGCTAATTATGAGATCGGCAGAAGAGCAGTTTCAGAACAAACAATAAAATCAATATGCAGAGAATTTAATGTTTCTTATGTATGGCTAGTCGAGGGCATAGAGCCAATGTTTTCAGAAACTGACAATACAACAATGCTTATTGATAGGATTTTAGCTGGTGAAAATGAAACTGCTAAATCTGTTTTTAAAGCATTCGCACGATTGTCCGAATCTGAATGGAAAATTGTTGAAAGAATTATTGATAACATAAACGAACAAAAAAATAAAGCCAGTGAATAATCACTGACCCTATAGTTCTTATTTTTGTATGCTTTGTATGTACAGATAATAAACCAAATCGTATATCCGTTTTAGTTTTTTGACATCTGTTATTTCGTTTATCATCCGTATTATACTTTGTCTATAATCTTTCATTTGCATTTCCCCTTTGCTGAACTTTATATTTATATTATAGAACATCTGTTCTAATTTTACAACCCCTAAATTTTTCTGCCGTGCGCACAGTCCAAAAATCAGGACTTCGCTAAATTATTTATTTTATATAAAATATAAAATGTATTTAGGTTACCCTGTTTACTATTACAATTATAATACATCGTAGCAGGATTTTCCACAGGTAAATTATACCAGTTTATCGTGTTTAAATTGTAATTTATAAAAAAATGCCGCCCTACCCTGCGCCAACAGGATAGAGCGGAAACCATCTACACAGGGTGCAAATGGTGCATAAAACGCAATATAATTGTACCATACCCTTGTAAATTTTTCAACCGATTTACAAGGGATTTTTGCACCCTTTTTTAAATGAAAGGAGCAAAAATAATGGCGAAAGCGAAAAAATTAAAGAGTGGTAATTGGCGTGTATTGGTTTACGAATACACGGATGAAAACAAAAAGAGACACTACAAATCTATTACCGCACCTACGAAAAAAGAAGCGGAATATCAGGCGGCAGAGTATGCACTAAATCGTAAAAACACAAGCTATGAGGATTTAACATTAAAAGAAGCATACGAACGCTACATAAAAAGTAAATCGGCAGTGCTCTCACCTTCAACCATTGCGGGATATGACTATTCAAAGCGAACTTATTTTCAACAGCTTATGCCAATGAAGTTATCAAAAATAAACGCAAAGCTGATACAAACTGCCATAAATGAACTTTCAGCAACTCATTCACCTAAGACCGTAAGAAACGCTCATGGACTTCTTCACTCAGTAATCAAAGCATATCATCCAAACTTTGAATTTAATACAACTCTTCCACAAAGAATAAAACCTCAATACACAATCCCTACAACATCAGACATCAGTATTTTGATTAAAAATGCAAATGAAAAAATCAGAGTTCCAATACTACTTGCTAGTCAAGGGGGATTGCGCCGTTCTGAAATCTGTGCATTAACAATTGATGATTTAACCGATTTTGGCGTTAATATAAATAAAGCCGCCGTACTTGACGTAAATAAAAAAGTAGTTGTAAAAACTACTAAAACAATTGCAGGAACTCGATTTGTTCCACTTCCACAAAATGTTATTACAGAAGTAAAGAATTGGAAATACTTTGGATGTTCACCCAGAACGTTAAGCACCTGGTATGATAGACTTCAACAAAAATTAAATATTCCAAAATTCTCTTTTCATAAGCTGCGTCATTATTTTGCTTCTGAACTCCACGCTCAAGGAATCCCCGATCAATACATTGCTGAGATTGGTGGATGGGAAACAGTTGAAATGCTACAAAAAATATATCAACACACTTTAAGAGATAAGCAAGAGGTAATGAGCAAAAAAATTGTAAATATCTTTAATAATAATTTTGAAAATGCAACACAAAATGCAACACAAAAAAAGAAAAGCACCGAATAAACGGTGCTTTTTGTGGTGCGAGTGACGGGACTTGAACCCGTACGTCGTAAAACACACGCCCCTCAAACGTGCCTGTCTGCCTATTCCAGCACACTCGCTAATTCCATTTTTGTTAGTCTCTCAACTCAACGATTAGTATTATATCATAGCATTGTCTGCCTGTCAATACAAAAAACAGAATTTTTTACATTTTTTATTTTAAATCCGTATTAGTAATCAACGAATACTTTGCCATGCCTAAAGCCGCCTTTTATTCAAATAACAAGTCCATAAGATTTTTAATTTTTTGTTTTCGCTCTTCTGTTTCCTTCTCATTTAAAAAAAAGCTTCCTTCTTCAAATACAAGAACATCGCCCTCCTTTATATTTGGAGGAAGAGCTTTTATTTCAAGCGTAACACTTTCCCCGTTTTCACATTCCAAAACTGCTTTATTCTCTTCAATTCTATCTAATACAAATTTTCTCATATTAATCATCCTTTATCATAGATATTCCGCCTGTTTCAACAGTTATATTTTCACCATCGGAAGTGACCGTTACAGTCTTGTCTTTGTCTGTTCTGTATATTTCAGCGCCAATATTATTTAAATACTTTAATGTACTTTTATGCGGATGCCCATATTCGTTATTCTTTCCAGAAGATATTACAGCAATATCAGGATTTACCCTTTCAACAAAATCTTTTGTTGTTGATGTTCTGCTTCCGTGATGTCCTACCTTTAATACATCAGCGGAAATATCGGTTTTTATTGAAGACAATTCATCATTTTCAGCGTCTCCCGTAAAAAGAAATTTTTTGTTTTCAAATGTAATTTTGAGAACAATAGAACAATTATTAAGATTATTTTCATCTATTGAAACAGGTCCGAGAATATCAACATCAAAATCCTCCGTATCAATTATACTTATCCCTGATTTTGCAGATTTCACTTTAAGTCCCTTATCGTAAATTGTCTCAAGCAGGATTTTATATGTATTAGTTGATGCGCTTGCCTTTGGCATATATATGTCTCCAATATCCATATTTTTTACTATATATGCCATCGAACCAATATGATCAGCATGCGGATGAGTTGCTACAAGATAGTCGATTTTATCATAACCGAGTGAATTCACATAATTCACAATGCTTTTTCCCATTCCTTTTGTACTTGCATCAATCAACATTGTCTGCGCATTGGGAAGCTCAATAAAAATACTGTCCCCTTGTCCGACATCAAGAAAATGAGCAGACAAATTATTATTTCTGCTATAATAATCTCCGTAACTTTCAAAATTGTATTCGGAACAAGAGCAAAGCGTTATACTAATAATAATTATCAACGAAACAAGTCTGTAAAAATTTATATTGTGTAACAGCTTTTTCATAACCATTCCTTTAAATCACATGAAATGTTTTTATATCTATGTTTACATTAAAAATATGTTTTTTAATTATGTTTCAAAATTTTCCAAATTTATTTTAATCAATAAAAAGCAGGAATTTATACTGCCTCCAAAAAGCAGACCTAAAGCCTAATGTATGGAAGCAGGTATATCTATTCCTGCTTTTTCTGTATCAGCTTGTTTTACCTGTATAAAGCTGATAATACTTTCCTTTTTCCTTAACAAGCTGATTGTGGCTGCCTCGCTCAATTATTCTGCCGTTTTCAAGCACCATAATACAATCCGAGTTTTGAATTGTAGACAGACGATGTGCAATTACAAATGTTGTTCTGCCGTTCATAAGCTTATCCATACTATCCTGCACCATACGCTCTGTTCTTGTATCAATAGAACTTGTTGCTTCATCAAGAATAAGTGCAGGCGGATCGGCAACTGCTGCTCTTGCAATGGCGAGCATTTGACGCTGTCCTTGGCTGAGATTACCTCCGTCGCCTTTAAGGACTGTATTATAGCCCTCAGGAAGCTTACGAATAAAGCTGTCAGCATTTGCAAGCTTCGCTGCCGCAATTACTTCTTCATCTGTGGCATCAAGACGACCGTAACGAATATTTCCCATAACAGTATCAGTAAATAAATGCGTATCCTGAAGCACCATGCCAAGTGATCGTCTTAAATCAGATTTTTTTATTTTATTAATATTTATTCCATCATAACGAATTTTACCGTCCTGAATATCGTAGAACCGGTTAATAAGGTTTGTAATTGTCGTTTTACCTGCACCTGTTGAACCGACAAATGCAATTTTTTGCCCCGGATCAGCATAGAGGTCAACATTGTGGAGTACAATTTTTTCATCTGTGTATCCAAAATCCACATCATCCATTACAAGTGCACCCTGTAACTCTGTGTACTCGGTTTCGCCTGTAGCACTGTGCGTATGTTTCCATGCCCAAACACCTGTGCGTTCATTTGTTTCAATAAGTTTGCCGTTTTTCTTAACAACATTCACAAGAGTAACATAACCGTTATCCTCCTCCGGCTTTTCATCAAGCAAATCAAATACTCGCTCTGCCCCTGCAAGAGCCATAACAATACTGTTAAATTGCTGACTGACTTGATTTATAGGCTGGCTGAAGCTTTTGTTAAATGTTAAAAAACTGACCAACTTACCAAGTGAAAAACCAGCAAAACCGCTTAAAGCAAGCAAAGCTCCGGCAATAGCACAAAGAACATAGCTTATATTTCCTATCTGTGCATTTATTGGCATAAGGATATTTGCAAATTTATTAGCATTGTTCGCGCTGTCAAAAAGTTTGTCATTAAGATCATTAAAATCTTCTATGCTTTTCTTTTCATGATTAAACACCTTAACTACTTTCTGTCCGTTAATCATTTCTTCAATATATCCGTTTACTTTACCCAAATCCTGCTGCTGTGCCAAAAAGTATTTTCCGCTTTTACCAGCAAGAGTTTTTGTAATAAAAAGCATAACCACTACCATTACTACAGTAAGCATTGTAAGCAAAACACTGAGGCTTATCATACTCACAATTACTGCAATAATTGTTATAATACTTGAAAAAATCTGAGGCAGACTCTGGCTAATCATTTGACGCAGCGTATCAACATCATTGGTATAAACACTCATAATGTCACCGTGCGGATGGGTATCAAAATATCTGATTGGCAAATTCTCCATATGCTCAAAGATTTCACAGCGCAAATCACGCATTGTTCCCTGAGTAACATAAACCATAATTCTTGAATACGTATACATAGCAGCTGCACCGAACAAGTAAAAAAATGCAACTCTTCCAATAGCCGCAAGCAGCGGAGCAAAGTCGGGATTTTTTACACCTAGCATTGGAGTAATATAATCATCAATAAGATTTTGAATAAATAATGTGCCCTGTACGGTTGAAAGAACGCTGATTATTATACATAAAAATACAATTATCATTTGAAATTTATATTTTTTAAAGATAATACCTATCAGCATTCTGAGAGTTTTCATCGGATTTTTGACCTTTGGCATCGGACCCATATTCTTACGTTTCATAGGACCTTTCATTTCTCTGCATCACCTTTCTCATCAAAATCACCGCCTGTACCCGACTGTGCGGTATATATCTCATTATAAACCGGACTGTTCTCAATCAGCTCCGAATGTGTACCTGTTGCGCTGATTTCACCATCCTCCATAACAATAATTCTGTCTGCATGTTTAACGCTTGAAATACGCTGAGAAATTATAATTTTTGTAGTGTCAGGTATTTCATTTTCAAAAGCACTTCGGATTTTTGCGTCAGTAGCAGTATCGACTGCACTCGTTGAATCATCAAGTATCAATATCTTAGGTTTTTTTAGCAATGCTCGTGCAATACAAAGTCTTTGCTTTTGTCCTCCCGAGACATTCGTTCCTCCCTGCTCAATCTTAGTATTATATTTATCAGGAAAACTCTGAATAAAATCATCTGCACATGCAAGTTTGCATGCATTAATGCATTCCTGTTCCGATGCATTCGGATTACCCCATCTGAGATTATCAAGTATTGTACCGCTGAAAAGTACGTTTGACTGAAGGACTACTGAAACCTGATCCCGCAATGTTTCAATATCATACGATCGAACATCTTTGCCGCCTACCTCAACGCTTCCCTTTTTTACATCATAAAGTCTGCCGATAAGGTTTACAAGACTTGTTTTAGAACTTCCTGTTCCGCCGATAATTCCGATAGTTTCGCCAGAATTTATTTTAAGATTGATATTATTTAAAACAGGCTTTTCTGCCGTATCATTATAGCTGAAATAAACATTTTTAAATTCTATGCTTCCGTCCGGTACATGGTAATCGGGATTTTCCGGATTAACAAGCACTGACTTTTCATTAAGCACACCCGAAACACGCTTGGCGCTCGCAAGGCTCATTGTAATCATTACAAACACCATAGCGACCATAAGCAGATTAATAAGTATATTCATACAATAAGTAAGCATACTGGTAAGTTCGCCCGTTGTAAGAGTATTGCTTACAATCATATTTGCACCAAACCAGCTTATTGCAATAATTGAACCGTAAATTGTAAACATCATAACAGGAGAAACTGATACCATTGCATTTTCTGCTTTTACAAAAAGCCTGTACAGATTGTCAGTCGCTTTATTAAATTTTTTAACTTCATAATCTTCACGGACAAATGCTTTTACTACACGAATTGCTGAAACATTTTCCTGTACACTTGCATTAAGCTCATCATATTTTTCAAATACGCGGCTAAAATATTTGTAAGTAGTTTTCATAAGGAATAACAGCACTATTGAAAGCAAAACAGTTGCAATAAGATAAATACTTGCAAGCTGTGCATTTATTACAAATGTCATAACCATTGCACAAACAAGCGAAAAAGGAGCTCTAAAACACATACGCAGTACCATCTGGTATGCATTCTGAAGATTGGTTACATCCGTTGTCATTCGTGTTACAAGACCTGCTGTTGAATATCGGTCAATATTTTCAAATGAAAACGACTGTATATTCGCAAACATCGAACGCCTGAGATTACGGGCAAAACCTGCCGAAGCCTTTGCGCCGTATACGCCTCCCATAACACCTGCAAACAGACCTATTACAGCGCACAATCCCATTATGCCGCCTGTAAAAAGTATTTGCTCCATATCACCTTTGTTTATGCCAAGATCAATCATTGTGGCCATAAGATATGGGATTATCGTTTCTACAATAACTTCAAGAATCATAAATAACGGTGTTAAAACCGATTCTCTGATATAACCCTTTATATTTTTAGCTAAGGTTTTTATCATTGTACTACTCCTCCTATGTATTTTCTATTCCGTTTCTTAGTTTTCTTATAAGGAAAAAGAATTCTTTTCTTTCACTTTCTGTAAGAACACTTTGAAAACGGGTTTCATTCTCAATAATTGCATTGTGTATTTTATTATGAATTTCTATTCCTTTATCTGTAAGCATAAGCTTTTTGAGCCTGGCATCACTTTCCACGCTTTCTCTAATAATGTATCCCTTTTTCTCCATCAGCTTCAATATATTTGTTACAGTTGAACGGGATATGGCAAAAGTATTCTCAATATCCTTTTGATATACATCAATATCCTTTTGTTCAAATAAAAAACATATAATCCACCCATGCATGAGCGTTATTTTATCTACACCTGCCCTGTCAGCAGAAGCAATCATTTTTCGCTGCATTATATGATTAATAGCCTTTATTTCATGCCCAATCAAATCAATGTCATCAAAACACTCCTGCATCTTGTCACCCCTAAGTTAATATTTCTGACTAAAATCAGTTAGTGCTAAAATGTTTTATTCCGTACAGTTCTATATAAAACAATATTTCTTTATAATTATAACACTTGCAAAGTATATGTCAAGATAAAGATATAGTATAATAAAAACAATGTTCTGCCCTGCTTTGCTATGAATAAACAGAATAATATTATCCAAACAAAATTGCAGGACAGTTTTTTAGTAATACAAAACAAGACCAAAGAAAAGATCAGGCTCCCAAACGGGAGCCGTGAAAATAATATAAGTGAAATACTTAATAATTAATGCTGACTGACTATTTAAAAATTAAAAATCGCCTTTTGTTAAAGCTGTGACATCTCTTATATCAGCTTCTTTGTCGCCGTTAATATCACATACGAATAATGCATATTCATTTTCATCGTCGTCATCAAATGTAAATGAATCAGCAAGATACTGCTGAATTAACACCGCGTCCTTCTCGTCAGATTTTCCGTCAAAATTTAAATCCTTCATACTTGCCGGTACCCGCCCTCCGTCAAGAACAAAATCTACATAATCTTCTTTCATTAACTCCAGTGCTCGTTCATCTGTTGAGTCAAAAATATACAGTCCGACTGTGTCAAATGAAGTATATACTTTGCCTGCATCTTTCAGAATCAAATTTTTATATTGCTTCGCTCTTTCATTAGTTATACCTGCACCTTCAAGATGTGAATTAAGCGCTTCTATCTTTTCCATTGCATAATCATGATCTGACATTGCTCTGTCAAGGTCAATCCCGTTAGTTACATAAAACCAACCCACTACAGCCATAATATATAGGTTAGATACATCAAGTCCGCAATAAACAGCTATTTTCTTATTATTATACTGTTTATTTTTAATTGAAAGTTTTGAATAACCGTTAATAATACTGTATCCAAGCTGCATTCCGTCTTTGTTTACATAATCAGTATCAAATGCCTTTGCACTATAGCTGCTGTATATAACAAGTGAAAATGATATTGATACAGCCACAACCAATGAAATTATTCTTTTTACATTTTTTGATTTTGTCATAAATAAAACCTCCGTTCGGTTTTATTATCACCGAAACGAAGGTTTTTAATTCGATAAAAATACAAATTGCTCCAATGAACAAATTATTTTTTAATATTATAATTCATGATATTAATTTCTTGCTGCTCTATACTTAATTGTATATCTTGGATATCATTTCAAAAAATCATCTTACTATAATCTTTTGAATTTCAGTTACGTCAAGAACATTTGTATTTCCGTCAAAGTTGACATCTGTAATATCGTCGCCCTTTAAATCAGGGGCATTTAAATCATATTCATAAACCAGACTTTTCTGAAGCTCTGTTGCATCTTTTACACTAAGTCTGCCGTCATAATCAAAATCACCTATAAGATTCATTCTAAACATTTTTCTTAAACCGTCTTTATTGTCATTGTAATATTTATAAAACTTATCGGCATCCACCAATCCGTCCAGAATTGCATTTTCAATCGTAAAAACCTCACCTGTTTGAATATTAACTGCAAGACATGCGAAATTAGACGGCACGTATCCCTTATCACTCTCAAAAATATATCCTCTTAAACGGCGGCTAATTAACATAATTGGGTATTCGACATTAGTATAATATGCAGGGAATACCATATATTCACCGAAATCGGTATCAAAAGGACGACCTATTGAATACTCAAATTGATTTCCGTCACTAAGATACTTTTCAACATTTTTATAGGCTGTTTCTTCATCTGCTCGTGCAGACGCCTTTACTGCCTGCGAAAAGTTGGATTTAACAGTTGCAGCGTTTGCAGAAACCGAAAAAGGTGATGCAGAAAGCATCATTGCAGATAAAACAGCTGATGTAATTTTTAAAAATCTTTTCACTACTCTTTCTCCTTTTCTAAATAAATTTTAAAATTTTAGCCGACACCGGCTCAATATGTTTTTTAAAAAGTGATTTAAGCAGATATAATGCTTTAGGATCAAACCTAGTTATTCATAGATATAGCAGTCTCCATAATACAAATGGACCTTTCGTGTCAGCGAATTACCGTAATTATCATAAAAGGTTACATAATAATAACCTCTGTAGAACTTTTCGCCACAATGCTCGATTGGAGTATATGCAGAAATAAATGACGAATCTTTATCGTATTTCAAAGTCTTTTCGGAAGAGGAAAATTTTTTCGTATATTCGGTTCCGTCGGATGAAACTATGTGGCACATCAAATCTCCCTCTGTGCTAAAAATACTGTTTTTAGACGCATAGAAGTAAATTGTTCCCTTATATTGTAATGCCTCCACAGTTGCCTGTGTCGTCGGTTGTTCTATCAAGGGCGGATCGGTGACAATTTCTGTAGGTTCTGTAACAATCGGCAACGAGGGCTGATGGGTAGGGGGTTGGGTATGAATCTGTGTAGGTCTTTGAGTTGGAAACTGAGTCGGCAGTTGGGTTGGTTTAAATGTTATTTGCTGGGTTGTAGGCTCAGGAATTGCTGCAGTTGCTCTTGGATTGGTCGAAACATTACTGTCGGTAGCAAAAACCCCCTCGCTTGGTCTAATATTGCCGGTATTTGAATTATAATCATTTTCATTGGGTTCCGTTATCACTTGATTGCCAACGCTAAAATCCTTTTCGTTTGGCTCCGTTATAATTTGACTGTCTACAGAACGGCTGCTGTCCTGAGATTCTCTAGTTTTGTTTTCGTCATTATCGGGTATGTACAGCGAAGTAACTAACGATTTTCCGCTGCCAGCTGCTTTATTTGTAGAGTTAACAGTATTTTTATCTGCTATGGGGAATACGCTCATATCATTTCCAAAATGCGCAAATACAAAAATGCCCAATATACAGCAGAATGCAACACTTGCAACAGAGGCTACTATATGCGGCTTAAAGTAATGCTTCAAACTAAAAACTAACGGTTTTTTATTCGATTTTGGAATATTGATTGCATTATCAATCCAATAATCAGGAGTTTTAATATTTTTTAGCTGATTAAAATTAACTTTTTTCAAGCATTATCACCTCCATAAAGAGATTTGAGAATTTCTCTGCCTCGTTTCAGCAAAGATTTCACAGTATTCTCCTTAATTGAGAGAATTTCGGCGATTTCTTTAACTTTATATTGTTCACAATAATGAAGATAAAGGACATCACGATATTTGGGAGGGGTTTTCATGAGTGCCCACGATATATCCAAATTGTCTGTATCGTCAGTAATTTCATTATGTAATGAATCTACGGGGATTTGCCGCCGAAATTTGCGCATATAGCTTGTACATTCGTGAATTGAAACACGAATAAGCCAAGCCTTAAGATGATCATCGCTTTTGAAGTCGGGGGATTTGTAATAAAGCTTGAAAAAAACATTTTGAAAACAATCTTCAGCGTCTGCAGAATTATGCAAGCGCATAACGCATACTCCCGTAACCGTATCCGAATACTTGCGTACCGCCTGCTCAAAAGTAATTCCCGCAAAAAGCTTTTCAGCCATATCTCCCCCTCCTCTACTAATAATACGATTTAAAACAAAAAATAGTTGCATTAATTTACAATTTTTACTTTTTAACACGACCTGAATTCACATAATAACCCCTATTCAGGTGAATAGGGGGCGATATTTTAAAATATTTTATTTTATTTTTCTTTTCAATAGTTTTTTAATGCTGAATGACTTAATCTGATCATGATAAACATAATTAATTTCAGCACAAATCATAAGACACACCATACAAAAATAAATCCATATCATTATAACAGCAAGTCTGGTAAGACCGCCATAAATTGAAAATCCGTTAAAGTCATCAACATAAACAGAGATTCCAAATGACAACACATACCAAGAAACTGTACACAAAAATGCACCGGGAAGCTGGTACTTTAATCCGTATTCCCTATGTTTCGCCCTGCTTATATTTGGAAAGTTACGGTAAATCAAAGCAAATAAAAACATAAGAAATAAAAATATAATCACATATCTGAGATGATAAATCATCTCAACAATATCAGGAAGATATCCCAGGTATGGTGTAAGCAATTCGTTAATTGTTGAACCCAAAACAATTATTACAAGTGATATAAGTATAATTACAAAAAAAGCAATTGTATATATCATTGCACGAATCCGCAGAAAAAACCAGTTCCTGTTCTCATATGCAGTATATACACGGTTTAAACCGTTTGTAATTGCATGTATCCCCTGTGCAGCTGACCAAAGTGTCACAACCAGCGTAACAAGTGAAATACCGACTGCGTTTTCATATGCTGAATTGAGAAAAACAGATATTTGTCTTACCAGTTCTTCGGAAAATACGCTTTTGAGTCCTCTTTCAATAAATTCTATCGGTATATGAAGGTTTTGAAGCAAAGACACAATAAACATAGACAGCGGCACTGCAGACAAAATTATAAAAAAAGCAGATTGTCCCGCAATTGCAAAAATATTGTCATGAATACACTTTCCGGTTATCGGCTCATATTTGTCAGCTAATCTTTTGTATAGACTTATAGTGTTTTTTATAACTTTCATAATATCACATGCCGTTCTTTTTCATCTGAACATTGTAGGATATTCTCGTAAGCAATTTTTCACTTGCAAAGTGCTGAAAAAACTTTGCCGCCTTCATCTCAAATCCCGGAGTAATCACCATTTTTCTTTTAAATGTCTTGTCCACCGCATATCTTGCAACAAATTCCGGGGTAAGTCCTCTTATGCAAAACTTTACATCGGCGACATTGTTAAAATTAGTTTGTACCGGTCCGGGACAAAGTACAGAAATTCCCACATTTATTTTGTCACGCCGCAGTTCCTCATGAATTGCTTCAGTAAGACGAACTACATAATTTTTTGATGCATAATAACTTGAAAAGGTCGGACCTGCAAGAAAACCTGCAGCAGAACCGACATTGAGAATATAACCGCTGTTTCTCTGCACCATATCCTGCAAATAAAGCTTTGTCAGAATGTGAACGGCGCAAACATTAGTATGAATCAGCTGTATTTCCTTTTCCAGCGGAACTTCCGTAAACTTTCCGTATGCACCAAATCCTGCATTATTTACCAGAAAATCGATTTTTTCGTCCTTGGTATGCTCATATAAATCATAACTGTCCTGCTCTCTTGATAAATCAAGGGTGATAATTCTTATATCGACGTCTGTAAGCTCATCACGCAGTTTACAAAGCTTTTCAGTGTTGCGTGCAACAAGAAGAAGATCGTATCCCAGAGATGCCAGGTATCTTGCTATTTCTTTTCCAATTCCTGAACTTGCTCCTGTTATCAATGCTTTCATATATTGCTCCATTCCTTCGGTTTTTCTGCAACAGCACAAATCCAGCTTGTTTCGCTTTTGACAAATGTACGAATATTTATATATCCTGCTAACAACAACGCTTGTGAAATATCTTCTGCCGTAACAGCCTTTATGCCGAGCGAACGCTCAACCTTTTCCCATTTAAAAGGATCGGTGTCAGACTTAAGCATTTCAAACACCAAAAGGATTTTGCCGTTTGGCTTCAATACCCTGAGTATCTCTTTAAGGTCATTTACCTTGTCCTGCCAGAAATAGTATGTTTCAACTGCTGATGCAATATCAAAAGTATTATCTTCAAAAGGAATGTTTGAAACAGACGCCTGCAGAATTTTTGCCTTACCGCATAAAATGTTTTTTGAGTTAAGTTTTTCAGACTTGTTTACACAAAGACCGGAATAATCAATACCATAAACCTTGCCGTTGCCGATTAATCCGCACAGCTTAGACACGGTTCTTCCTCCGCCGCATCCAATATCCAGTATCCGATCGTTATGTTTAACCTCTATATGATCAAGTCCCCAATCTGTCAAATATGAATGGTTCTTATTCATTGATCTTATCATCATTTTGCCCCAAAAACCTTTAGGCTTAGCAGCATTTTCAACCAGTTTATGATACTTCATTTTTACTCACGCTTTCACTCTTTTATAAATTTACTTTTTCAATTAAACATACGCTTTCAACATGGGCTGTACGGCTGAACATGTCACAGGGTGTTATTTCCTTTGCTTCGTAGCCCTTTTCCGAAAAATATTTTAAATCTCTGGCCATAGTAGCAGGGTCACAGGACACATACACAACCCTCTTTGGCGACATTTCAAAAATTGTCTGAACAAGATCTTGTCCGCAGCCCTTGCGGGGAGGGTCAAGAATCACAACATCGGGCTTAAGCCCCTCATCCCTAAGCTTTTTTGCCGCTTCTGCGGCATCTGCACAGATAAACCGTGCGTTTGTTATATTATTTATGCCTGCATTTTTTTGTGCGTCCTTAATTGCATCTTCAACAATTTCAACACCAATAAGCATTTTACATTTACTTGCCATTGTTAAACCTATTGTACCTGTTCCGCAGTATAAATCAAGGAGAATTTCGTCGGATTTAAGATTTGCATACTCAGCAGCCTTGTTGTATAGCTTTTCCGCCTGGCTGCGGTTTACCTGCCAGAATGAAAACGGTGATATTCTAAATGTAAGCGAGCAGAGCTTGTCGGTAATATAGTCTTTTCCGAATACCGTACGGTTTTTTGAACCCAATATAACATTTGTTTTTTCTCTGTTAGAATTAACAACAATACTTTTTAGCATAGGTAATTCACTTCTGAGCATTTTCACAAGTAAATCTTCCTGTTTAAGTCCGTTCCCGTTGACAACATAACAAACCATAAGCTCATTTGTAACTTCGCCCATTCTGATATAAATATGTCTCAGTCTGCCTTTTCCTGTTTGCTCACTGTATATATCGTTGTTAGTCTTTTGTAAAAAATCTCTTGTAATATCAATTACCTTAGTAAAAACTTCAGGCTGAAGAGCACAATCACTGCAGTCAACAATTCTGTGGCTGTGAAACGAATAAAAACCAATTTGCAGACTTCCGTTTTTATCTAAACCAACAGGAAATTGCGCTTTATTGCGGTAACGCATAATGTTATCAGATTTTATTATCGGCTTAAACTCAACACTGTCAATACCGCCTATTCTTTTTACGGCATCGATTACCTTTTGCTGTTTGATATTACACTCCTCTTCATAGCTTATATGACGCCATATACATCCGCCGCATTTTGAAAAAACCGGACAATCAGGTTCAATGCGGGATGGAGACGGAACGAGAATCTCTTCTATTTTACCGAAAGCGTATGTCTTCTTTGCCTTTAATATACGCACGGAAAGCTTGTCTCCTATTGCAGACAATGGCACAAAAACAGCTATACCTTCGTCGGTTTTTCCTACACCGCTTCCTTCAGCTGTCGCAGATGTTATAGTTAAATTTACAATATCATTCTTTTTAAGATTCATAATAAACCACCGCTCATTTTATACTAATATTTTATCATTGTTGAGTATATTTGGCAACAGATAAAAATATTTAAAAAAATTAATTTGGGTATTTATTTTTTGACTTATTAGTTTTATAATAGTAATATTAAGATAAAATTATTTAAGTATATGCAACAACGAATATTTTTAAATTTATGAAATATACATATTAGGAATGGAGTGGACTATTGTGCATTACGACAGTCTTATGGAGCTTATGGATAATATAAAAAGAATACATTTTATCGGTATTGGCGGCAGCGGTATGTGCCCTATCGCAGAGATTTTACGTGCCGAAGATTATGAGATTTCAGGCTCTGATATGAATGAAGGCGAGACGCTTGAACGCATTAAAAGCTATGGCATTCCCGTTTATATGGGACACAACAAGGATAATATCAAAGGCGCTGAACTTGTGGTATACTCAGCAGCAATAAAAGAGACAAACCCCGAGAGAATGGAAGCGGCAAAACTGGGAATCCCCTGCATTGAAAGAAGCGTAATGCTTGGTGTTGTCACAAGGCGATATAAAAGAAGCATTGCTGTTTCAGGCACTCACGGAAAAACTACTACTACCGCCATGCTGTCTCAGATTTTAATTGGAAGCGGATTTGAACCGTCTGCAATTATTGGCGGAAAGCTCCCATTTATCGGAGGTAACAGTTATGTCGGACAAAGTGATATTATTGTTTGCGAAGCATGTGAATATGTCGACACCTTCCTGGAACTGAATCCGTTTATATCAGTTATACTGAATATTGATGCTGATCATCTTGATTATTTTAAAAACCTTGGTAATATAAAGAAATCATTTAATCAGTTTGCATCACAAACCACCGGTTTGCTGGTTATTAACGGCGATGATACAAACACTCTAGATGCAATAAAAGATGTTGACATACCAAAAATAAGTTTTGGCTTTGGTGAAAACTGTGATTATCGGGCAATAAACGAAAATGCAGATAAAGGAATCCATGAACAGTTTGACTTACTCTATAAAGGTGAAAAACTTACAAGCATAAAACTTATTGTCCCCGGCAGACATAATATTTACAATGCACTTGCAGCTGCTGCAACAGCACATTACCTTGGCGCAACAGCTAATGAAATTTCCGACAATCTTCATAAATTCGGCGGAGTTCACAGAAGGTTTGAAATTCTGGGTACTCCGGACGGTATCACTGTTGCAGATGATTTTGCACATCATCCCACAGAACTCACCGCAACACTTAATGCTGCAATGAATATGGGTTTTAACAGGGTATGGGCCGTATTCCAGCCTCATACATTTTCAAGAACAGCAACTTTGCTTGATGATTTTGCCGAGGCGCTTAAAATACCCGATAAGGCAATAATCTCAGAAATACTTCCTGTAAGAGAAACCAACACCTACAATATTTATTCAACAGATTTGGGAGCAAAAGTTCCCGGCTCAGTTTGTCTTGACACTTTTGAAGAGATTACCGACTATGTATGCAAAAATGCTAAGGAAGGCGACCTTATTCTGACAATGGGTGGCGGCAATGTTTATATGTGTGCCAATATGATAGTGAAACAGCTTAAATTTATCGAAGAAAACAAGTAATTATTTACTCACTTTAAAAAGCGTACGCTATGCGTTCGCTTTTTTGCTGTCACATACGCAGACCATACAATTTATTATGTTTTCCGGAATTCCCCTTTGGATTAAATGCGATATGCTTTTTAAGGCAGCACTTTTATACAGTTTCCCATAAAGCAAAAACAACACCTGCCTGTAAACGGCGGTGTTGTTTTACTTTATTGCAGTTTTATTTGGAATAACGGTTATAGTAATTCTCAAGATAGTTTGTATCATAATAACCATTAGCGATTGCTGTGGGATATGTAACAGGTATACGAGAGCAAATACAAAAGTTAAAGGTTCTTTCCATTCTTCTTTCGTAGCTGTCATGAAAACCTTTTTCGGGAATCAGGTTTATATCACTCATATCTGCACCGTTATCTTCAACAATATATTTTTGAAGATTGGTAGCGGTCATAATTGTAGGATTTTCATAATTATAATCCCCTGTAAGAATTTTTTGAGCACCTGTCAGATTGTCCAGTTCAACTAAACTTTTTTGAATAAGTGTTACATCTTGAATATTAACATGACCATCTTTATTCACATCACCCATTAATGTGTATCTGTTTGTCATCACATTATATGATTTAAGCAGAGCATAAAACGCATCTGAAAGCGTGTATTCTGCCGTTTTCTCATGTGTACTTGGCACTTTGCATTCAACTCTTCCATATTCATCTAACCCGTAATATCGATCAAACACAACTTTAAACTCGTCTCTCTTTATTACAAAGCTTTTCCAATCCTCTTCACTATACCAATTATTATAGTTTTCTTCTTTTAGTGAATTAAGATAAGTATCATAAGCTATTGCAGGATCAACCGTCATATTATAAGCCTGATACATAAGATTATCATATGCATTTTCGTAATCTGCAGCCGTTGCATTTTTATTTTCCAATACTGCTTCAGTATTTTCAAGCACTTCATTCATATCAGATTTGGATACATTACCATGAATATCAACACCGCCTACAGATTGAAAATTCCAATAACACGCATAGTACAGCCAATACAAACTTTCTTTCTTATCAATTTCTTGATTTTCTGCTGCCGATACATTTAAGCCTACAACAGATGTAAGCAGCATTACTATACACAGAAAAACTGATATCATTTTTTTCATTTTTAAATCTCCAATCCACTATTATGTATTATGAAACAATATATTGCTGAATCAATCTGGCATCTGTAATATTTACTTCTCCGTCATTATTTACGTCAGCTGCCAAAAACTGTTCATCAGTAAACGTGACCAGCTCAACAAGGTATTTCTGTATCTCTGTTGCATCGCTAATGGTAACGTTTCCGTCCATGTCAACATCTCCCCATATTACCGCTTTATCAGTAGTTACGTCTGTATAAGTAAAATCAGTACGTAAGACCTCCTCTTAAATGACATATAATTACGCTTTTATTAATTATCAACCATACACTATAATAAATATTATAATTAATTTAAATTTATATGTCAATATATTATTTTATACATATTAGTTCTTGGTTTTTATTTTTTGATGATTATTTCATATTATTTGACATAATATATAACACTTAATTTTAAAAAAAAGATTAGCTAATAAATATCCTGTGCTGATTATTCTAAACGTTGTAATTTTACTTATTATTTCAAATTATTTCAAAAATTCGTATTCAAACAATACAGGAACTATTTCAGAGTTATAATAATCTTTAACAAGCGTTTTAAGGCTTTGCAATGCAGTATGTAATTCAACATTATCCCAAATTGTATTACCGGTTATATCGTCTTTGTGTGATCTGTCCAATTCTGCAAATATCTGATATACCCCGTAAGTTAATTCTGAATTATAGTTTTCCGTTTGTTTGGCATATTTTAAAACGGTATTCCACTGATATAAAATTGAGACTTCTTTTTTATTCTTTTTAAGATTATTTAAATCTCTGATAGCAATTGTTTCCCCGTTTGTAGCGTCAAGACATAATTCATTGCGATAAAAACGCCCGTCACTGCCTGTAAATGTTCTCATATGGTTCTGCATTTCGGTACAGGTAAAAAGAAGGCATTTTAAGAGAAATTGATGTAACTTGCCATTTGAAACATCTCTTGCAAATCTGTCCGCACCGTCTCCTGACTTCATTATACGGGAACGCTCTGTCCATGCCCGATTATATGTAATGTAACGCGAAGCACAGAACATAGGCAGTTTTTGAAGATAATTGTCTTTGCGGATATAGCATCCGTTTCCGTTGTATCGGCCCGCAACTAATAAACTTGATTTTGCGTCGGGATTATCAAATCCCACACTATCAGCAACCAAATACCCTACCATATATCTGCTGTACATAGGTTTTATACGCTTTTTAACGTTTGATTCTGCCTCAAGTCCGTTCAAGCCTATTAAAATACCATCATATTTTGCATCTTCAAACGAAGCTTTTTCATAATATTTAGTGCTGTATAATTCATGTACTTTCCTTACAGTCAATTCAACTGCATCTGTCAATGTTCCGTCCTGCTGGATATCAAATCCCTGCAAAGTTATTTCTTCATTGTTTGCATCATTGTTTCCCCACAAAGCTACCATAATACAAGCATCAATATTAGTGTGAAAATGGCGACGATTATAAGCATATCCCCCTAAAAATTCTTTATCGATCAAATGTTGTGCTTTCCAGTATTTTACCGGGGAATACACAATATAGCTATCGGTAGGCTGACGCATATAATACTTAAATCCCGACCAGATAAAAGCATTTCCCAAATCATTGCTGACAGTACCTTTTACTTCTTTTTTCATTGCTTTCACAGCAAAACTATTTTTCCATGCCGATGAATTTTTTGCCTGCTTGGTTCGCTGATGTTCCAAAGAAGTTGTTTCGGCATATGGCGGATTTTCAAATAAAATAATTGTACATTTTGGATTATCAACATATTGCTGAATAACAGGGTTTTCTATATATTCCTGGCTCAATGCGTCTCCCCCTGCTACAAGCCCTGCATTAAAGGTTTCAGCAGTTTCAATAGGCGGAATAATATGACGAACTTTTGAACCGATTAATTCCTGAAGTACTTTGTATTCATAATATTCTATTGTAGACACAACACAATGCGATAACTCTTCATCTGTCATACCTTTTTCCAAATTGCCGGTACCTGCACACCTGTCAAGAATAATATAATCATTACCATTCGGAACACGCGCAATTGCAGTTCGTACCAATTCAAGAGATTTTTCTGCGTATAATTTGTTTGTATAAAAAGCACCAAGATTTTTCTTTTGCAAGGTATCATTTAGCTTGTCCATTAAATAGTTAAATTTAACATTTGTACGTCCTGTATATGGGTATATATATTTTGAGAAATGCACCGGTTTTCTAATTTCACCTATTGTTTTATGTTTGCCTGCATCATCACCAAGAAAATCTTCTTTCCGTGCTGTAGGCACAGCTTTATAAAATGATGTAGCCCATCCGACGATACAGTTTTCGTCTATATGAATTTTAGTAAAGTTGTTTTCCTTTAGTAAGGCAATAACACTTTCAGCATCAAGCGGATTGTTATAATGCAACACTTTATCAGCACTGTTGCCGATAAAGCCAATATTGTCTTTTGAAGCTCCGCCAACATATACCTTTTCAATATCAGATAAATATGTTGCAGAATAAAACAGCCATGCTGCCGCGGCGTTTAAATCAATAATTAAAATATTTGCCGGTACGGGTTTACCCTTTATGCGGAGGGCCGACAAATATTTGATACACTGAAACAAAACTGTATTTAAGTCTGTTACATGAAGTTTAAATTCAAGCAAATTTCCGTTAATAACACCGTCATTGTTATCAGCTAATATTTCATCAATATTCAATTCGGAACTTACACGAGGCAAAAAAGATTTGTAAAAGTCCAGCTGTCCGTCACGCTCTAAAATATATTTATCCATAACATTACACCAATACTACAATTATTTTTAATACATCAAACTAATGTTGCCTTTTGTATGCAAAAAATGTAAAAACTAGTCAGATGTATTGATATTATATCACAATTAAATATAACTGTGAATAACTATCACCAAATCAGTTATAAATTATAACCAAATATTTTTGTGCATTATGCCGTATATTTTATTGCTCAGTTTTGCAAATACAAATCGTCATATCATAATACAGACAGTATACTGATATAAAAAAGCACAGGACTGCAGTCTCGATTCCAACTGAGACTGCAGTCCTGTTCAAAGTTTTAAAAGCTTTGAGACTTTGTTATTTTTACTCTTCCATTTGTTTACCCAGGAAAGCGGCTGCTGACTGCGCAAGCTTAATTTCTGCGCTTGACGGAACCTTTATCTGATCACCCGTGAGCATAACAACTGCACCTGTAACATCACCTGAGGCAATTATCGGATATATTACCGAAGCAAAATGCTCAACACCCTCAATCGGCTGAACATCCTCCAGGCTCTGCTGTGTTGCCGCATAGCTTTTGCGGTTTTCCATATAATTTTCGAGTACACTTGTGATTCTGCGCTCAAGAAATTCCCTTTTGGAAACACCTGCTGCCGCAATTACATGATCCTTGTCACATATAAGCGTCGGCAATGAACTTATTCGTGCGAGTACATCTGCATATTGACTTGCAAATGCAGAAAGCTCTCCAACAGGTGAATACTTCTTGAAAATCACTTCACCGTCTGTCGCTGTATATATTTCCAACGGATCGCCTTCACGAATACGCAGTGTTCGGCGTATTTCCTTTGGTATGACAACTCTTCCCAAGTCATCAATTCGTCTGACAATACCTGTTGCTTTCATATCTTAATTCTCCCTTAATTTGTAATTCTAGCAAATTATTTGCTCTTATATTGTTTGATTTACTAAAATTTTTATACCGATTTTTTTATTTCGTTACTGTTTTTTATTCAGGTATTTATTGGGAATTTCTATCATCAGACTCACAATATTACAAAAAAGAAACACATATCACAAATCGTTTTGCATATATAATTTTATAAAAAATAAAAAATGACACTTGCCGATTTGGCAAGTGTCTAAACTAATTTACTAACAATTCACTTTTAATTATTTTTTCTTCTCTTGTCTGACATCAAAATAACAACTGCAAAAATTATAAAAATTACAGTATTTGCAATTATCGGAGTTACAATTGAATACATATAATCTATACCCGATTCGGAATTTGATATACCGCTTATAACCGTATAATCATTTACCGTGTCTGCCTTAAAAGTATATTGCTTATCTTTTATACTGAGAGCAAAAACATTTCCGTTGAGATTGCTTTTATTAATTCCCAGTTCTTTAAGTGTACTTTTACCGTCTGTATCAATATTTGCACTTACGATATCATCATTCTTCGCAATAATAGTACTGCCTTTACATTTGTCAGCAATTTGTTCTCCTGACACCATATAATAATTATCTACCGTTGCATCAACGATTACAATACCTCCCTCAGGACGGGTAACCGCCGCCATTACCGTATATCTCCCCTCTTCTCCCTCAACAGGAACAGGAGTTGAGATACTTTTGAACTTTATTCCTTTAAGATTTGATTTAAACTGAGCCCAATCTTTGTTATCAAGCATATTTGTATTCTTTAATTCTTCTGGATATGATACAGTAATTTTACCATCTGTATCAGTTATTGCAAATGAATTCAAGTACTGATTTCTGGCAAGTGCACTTAACTCTTCCGTGGTTAATTCTTCATCTGCTAACATTTCAATCGTATTTGCCTTTGAATAAAGGTTGTCCGTAAATAAGAAATAATTATATGACATATCGCCGGAAAATTCTGTTACAGAATGATTCGCATCATTAAGCAATGCGTCTATATTGCGGTTTCTGGCATTTTCATTTGAAATAGCCGAACCGATTATTGACGCACATGCGGATAAAACCAGTGAAAGCAAAATAAATACAATTACGGTCCTTTTTTTTATTGATTTGTTGTTTTCCATGCTTTGTCATACCTTTCTTATAATATTATGTTAAACACATAGTATCATGCAATTTCGTATGTTTCAACTAAAAAATAAAAAGTAACAAATATAAGAACACAAAAAGACAAAATACGGAAATATTTTAGTCGATTTTTTATTTCAGACATTAATTTTTAACTTTTTTAAAATACATATACAGTATTATTTCAAAGTTATTCTATGCCTACAAAAGGTTCTTATTTTTGAACATATTACGCCCTTTTATACACACTTTATTATACATCTTAAAAATAATTTTATTCTTAAATATAAAACAAAGATAAATTTTTAAATATAAATTGGCAATGTAATACTAAATTCAAAACAAGAACCTTTTTTCTTCATTTGGCAGTATCTAAACAATGAGTAAAAATACCATTGTGTATATTTTAGCTTCCGGCAGATTCATATGCCTTAATACCTTTATTCCAGATAACTACGCCGATGACCATAACAATTATTGAAATAATAACAGTCATGCCAACATTAAACCAGGGGTTTTCTCCTGTCAAAAAATAAAGCGCAGGATAGTATGCAGTAAAAGCAAAAGGTATAATATAAGTTATAATATTTCTTACTGTATTATTATAAATAGTAACCGGATATTTTGCAAAATCATTGACCATATAGAACATATAGGTTATATTACCGCTTCGTTTTGTCCAAAATGCAATTGCGGCAGTTGCTGTTTTAATTCCTGTATAAATCAAAGTTGCAAACGGTATTGCAATTATAATCAGCAAAACCTTAACAAACGACCACTCGATAGAAACTGCCGGTAAAGTGATGCAAATAAGTGCAATGCCCATAATAAGTTCACCCAACGCGTCTATTTGCAACTTTTCGACCATAACATGAAAAAGTGTATTTATAGGTCTGGTAAGGTATTTATCAAAATCACCTCTTCTTACTATAAAGTGACCTATTGCCCAAAGATTGTCAAATAATAAATGATCCAGTCCTTTTGGAACAAGTGAAAATCCATAAATAAATACAACTTGCTCCAATGTCCAGCCTGCAAGATCCGGAATCTGGCTGAAAATAATCCATATAAAAAGCATATTAAAAAACTGACCAAGCAAAAATCCAACAATGCCTACAATAAAATCACCTTTGTATTCCATCATCCTTTTAAGTTCCTGTGCAACAAAAATCCTGTGCATACGCAATAATCTTTTTACTTGTTTCATTCTCTAACCTCCCTGTACCGAAAGATGCTTAAGAGCAACCTTCCACAGCAATTTTGAAAGCGCCCAGAAAAACAGCACCCAAAAGACCTGTAATCCAAGATAATAAACCAACGATGCGCCGCTGTACTTTCCCATATAAATCATTACAGGAGTGTAGTTTAGAGAAGCAAAAGGTAAGAACAGAAAAATTTGTTCCAAAGTTTTAGGCAAAAATGAGAGCGGAATAGTTACACCTGACAAAAAACCGACAATACAGTTTTTCATCATATTTGCCCCCCAGAGGTATTTTATTATGAAAGCAATAAAACCAAAACAAATATTAAAGAAAAAGTTAATAAGATATGCAAAAACACAGCTTACAATATAAAGTAAGAATCCTAAAATATTAAATTGTACTGAACCAATAAAAATTGTTCTTACAATTTCAACACCAATAACCATAGGAACAATCAAAATGCAGCATGTCATAAACTTATTTCCAAGTTCCTGAAACATAAAGGTTGAATTATAGCTTATCGGCTTTATCATTCTCATTGCAATTGACCCGTCGCGTATTTCTTCTCCGATATCATAAGTACCTCCGCTGCTAATGATTGTACTTGTCAAAAACATAAGAAAAATATAAACAACCATCTGCGGCATAGTAAATCCGTTCATATTGCTGTCGCCGCTTGAAATAAAAACTGCATTCCAAATAAAATATGATACGAAACATCCCAACACATTGCCAAGCATCATAAAAATCCAATTGGCCCGGTATGTTGTAGTTTCCTGCATTCCTGCATTTATAAAGGGCATATAGATACTCAATTTTTTCTTCATATCTAAACCCCCTGCTTATACAATCTGCGTATAATTTCCTCAATATCCGCATCCTTTACGCTTATATCAGTTATGTTAATCTTACCAAGCGTATAGCCCAACATATCAGAAACGGGTACAATGGAACTGTTAAAACGGACTTTGACAGAACTCCCCTCAGACTCAACGCTTACATCATCCTTACCAAATCCAAAGTGTTCACTATACGAGAGCACAGAAGCAACATCAGAAGTGTCAGTTTCAAAATGAAGCTCTCTTATCTGACCGTACTTATTTTTTAGTTCTGAGATCGTGCCGTCAAATACATTAGAACCTTTGTCAATCATTACAATTCGTTTTGAAAGCAGCTCAATATCAGATAAATCATGAGTAGTAAGAATAACTGTAGTTTTTTCCTGCTTATTTATGTACTCAATTGCATTACGAATATTATCCTTTACCACAACATCTAAACCGATTGTCGGCTCGTCAAGGAACAAAACTTTTGGACTGTGCAGAAGCGAAGCCGCAATATCTGCTCTCATTCTCTGCCCCAAAGATAATGTACGCACAGGACTTGTAATAAAACTGTCCAAATCAAGAACTTCGTTAAGAAATGCCATTCGCTTATGATACTTGTCATCAGGAACTTCATAAATTTCCTTAAGGACGCCATATGTTTCCCTTAAAGGCAAGTCCCACCAAAGCTGTGTACGCTGGCCAAACACAACTCCTATTTCCTTAACATAATTTTTTCTGTCGTCGGTGGGGCATTTGCCATTTATAGTACATGTTCCCGATGTAGGAGTTAAAATTCCGGTAAGCATTTTAATTACCGTTGACTTGCCTGCACCATTTGGACCGATAAAACCTAAAATCTCGCCTTTTTCAACACTGAAAGATATGTCTTTTACAGCCGAGACAATTTCTTTTTGAGGTTTAAAAAAAGACTTAATACTTCCCTTGATACCGGGTTCTTTAATTGTTTTTTTAAATTCTTTTCTCAAATTTTCAACATAAATCATGAAATCCTCCTGACTTTTTTGCAGATTCCTAATCTGAACAGACACGAATTTCAAAAAGGTTCCTGCGAAATTAAATTGATTAACCGATTTATCATGGATTATTCAAAAACAGCAGAATGCATAAATGACAAAAGATATACATTAATACAATATATCCTGCACTTTTAAACAACCTCTAATTAAAATTTTACAGTGCAACCTCTGTAAAACACAATACCTTTTAGTTTACAAATAAAACGAAACCACAAAAAATTACATAATTGCAACTATAAGTTGCGTTCAGTAAAAAAGATATTGCAATTTATCGGTCATCTTAAATGAATAAAATTTAAATATTACTTTTAACGGCTAAGTAATATCAGTACAAATATCCGCAAGAAATACCTGTACATATTAAAATTATATAGTATTTATTCTCTATTTTCAACTAATTTTTATTACAAATATACTACATTTTTTTACAGTTAATTTTATTGCAATAAACAAGTTAAATTTATTTACTAGTTTTTTATATAACTCTTACAAAATCGCAATATTCTTGTAATATTTTATCTGCTTTTCTTGACAATTTAGTAATATAATAGTATCATTTAAATCATGGTGACCGGTTATCACCCTAAAGGCGGGATCATATGATAACCTACAAAATAAATATTACGCCAAGCAATTCAGGAGATGAGTTTGGTATCAGCGCTTTTTCCGATAATACACTTATAAAATCTGTTCATGCAATTACAACAATCAAGAAAGATATTGTCAAGCTTGTTGAAATATGCAATGAACTCGAAATAGATATATGTCACTTTGACAATATTATTGAAGATTATCTTACTGATTTTATAATATAGTCTTTTTTATCCGCTAAAAAAGTGTTATAATTTATGCGGTGATTAATTATGATATGCAACATCTGTCCCAGAAAGTGCAATGCAGTTCGCACTGAACACAGCGGCAACGGTTTTTGCGGCATAGGAGAACTTCCTGTTGTAGCGCGGGTTGCTCCGCATTTTGGTGAAGAACCTTGCATAAGCGGCACTCTTGGCAGCGGCACAATTTTCTTTTCGGGATGTACATTAAAATGTATTTACTGCCAAAACTATGAAATTTCACATTATAAAAAAGGTAAGACTATTACTCCGTCAGATCTCGCAGACTGCTATAAAAGTCTTGAACAGCAGGGTGTCCATAACATTAATCTTGTTACTGCAGACCATTTTGCTCATGCTATTGTAAAAAGCTTTGAGATTTACAAGCCTCGCATACCCGTAGTGTATAACTGCAGCGGATACACAAGTCCAAAAACACTAAAAATGATGGATGGAATCATTGATATTTATCTTCCGGACTTCAAATACAGCAATGACGCATTAGCTATAAAATATTCATCTGCGCCGGATTACGTAAATACTGCAACCTCCGCCATAATGGAAATGCTGTTTCAAACAGGGCTTCCAAAATTTAATGACGACGGAATTATGAAGAAAGGCGTTATTATACGTCATCTAATTTTGCCGTCGCATACAAGAAACAGTATTGAAGTACTAAATATTATTAACCGCATGTTCGGAAATCAGGTAATGGTCAGTCTTATGTGTCAGTATATACCTATGGGCAAAGCAAAAGAATGTAATAAAATCAACCGAAAAATTACAAAACGCGAGTATGATAAAGTTAAACTTGAAATGATATCTCTGGGACTTGACGGCTTTACTCAAGAGCTTTCATCTGCCGATACGAAATATGTTCCGATATGGGATTTTTAAAATTCAATAAATTTAAAACAGCGTGCTTATGGTTATGTGTTCATATAACCATAAGCACGCTGTTTATTATTTATATTTCATTTTTGGGCTTTACAAAAAGCGTTTTATTATTTACATATATAACCATTCCCGGTTTTGAACCGTTTGGTTTGCTGACATATCTTACAAGCGTATAATCAACAGGAACTTGACTGCTGTTTTGAGCCTTGCTGTGATAAGCCGCAAGACAAGCAGCTTCATACAATGCGACATCGCTTATTTCTTTTCCCTCACTTAATATGATTGTATGAGAACCATGAATATCCTTTGTATGCAGCCACATATCATTTTTGGAAGCAATTTTAAGTGTAAGCTTATCGTTCTGCTTGTTATTTCTGCCTACCAAAATTCTGAATCCGTCGCTTGAAACAAATTCAAGAGGAGGCAATGCCGCTTGTTTTTTATTTTTCCCTTTTGGAACACGAAGATATCCCTGTTCCATAAGCTCTTCTCTGATTTGAGCAAGTTCTTTTTCAGTTTGCGAACGATTGACAGTATCCAAAACAGACTCAATATACTCTAACTCTATTTTACCTTTTTCAATCTGTTCATTAAGAATAATTTCAGCATTTTTCGCTTTTTGATAATCTTTATAATACTTCTGTGCATTTGCAACAGGTGATATTGCCGGATTTAACTTAATGCGCAGTATTGCACCCTGTTCATCATAATAATTTTCAACATCTGCAAATTCTGCTCCGCGTTCAATTCGGTAAAGATTTGCCTGGAGCAAATCACCGCATATTCTCAGCAATTCTCTGTTTTTACACTGTGCAAGCTCTGCCTGTTGTTTAGAGATTTTACGAGCAATTCTTTCAACAGTATTTGAAAGCAGCTTTGTAAGGCTCTGTGATTTTACCCTCATTCGCTCTCTGCTGTCACGAACATCATAATAACTGTCAAGCAATATTGAAAAGCCGTCTGCTTTTTCAACTCTTGCAAAACCGGCGTACTGCGCAATCGGCAAAAAGCTGAAATCCATTGGTTTGCCGTCATCTCTGTACACAACATACGGCTCACCTTTACAGTTAATGACAATATCCTTAAGCTGTTCGATCTCGCTTATAAGCTTATCAAACAACACACCGTCAACCCTGCTTGTTGCACCTTCAAGTACCTTATATTCAATCTCTCTGCATACAATTGGAGAAACACCCTGAATAACCTTAAGTAGCGCCTTGTTGAGCGGTATTTCACAATCAAGATTCTTTATTTTCTGAGCAATGTCAAACGCTTCAGATTCAAGAATATTCATTTTATCCTGCGGTTTTGGCAGTTCATATTTTATATTTGGCAGTACAAGCCGTTGACTGCTCATTGTCAAATCAACACGTTTAAGCGAATCGATAATAACTCCATTTGAATCGACTACAATTATATTGCTGTACATTCCCATAATTTCGCAGACAACCGTGATTGTTACAGTATCACCAAGCTCGTTTACACATTCGAAATCAAAAAAAATTACACGGTCACAGTCTGTCTGACGAACAGCAGTCAGTTTTCCTCCGCCGATTCTTTTTCTGAGAAGCATGCAGAACATTGGAGGCTGAGCAGGATTCTCAGGTGTTTTTACACAAAAATTAATTCGCGGAGAATTTGCCCTTGCAGAAAGCAGCAACTTTTTACTGCCGTTAAAAGTGCGCAAAGCAAAGATAAGTTCTTCGCGGTTGGGCTGGTAAATTTGAGATACCCTTGCACCAATAGCTTCCTTTTCTATTTCATTTTTAATATGTCTTAAAAATATTCCGTCAAGTGCCACCTAAACACCTCAATTATTTATGATACTTTCCGTTTGAAGAAATCTCAAATGCACGGTAAATTTGTTCGCTCAAAATCATTCTTGCCATCTGGTGTGGGAACGTCATTCGGCTCATAGAAAGTTTGAAATCCGCCCTGGTTTTCACTTCACTGCTAAGCCCGTAGCTGCCGCCGATAATAAAATCAACTGTACTTTTTCCGCTTACAGAAACAGTGTCAAGCATTTTTGAAAGTTCTTCGCTGGACATCATCTTTCCTTCAATACACATTGCTACAACATAATCAGATGCGTTTATCTTTTTTAAAATCTCTTTGCCTTCGGCTTCAATAACTTCTGTAATCTGTGCAGCATTGGGAATATTGCTTCTGACTCTTTCCTCTGCAAGTTCAATTACCGAAAATTTACAAAATGACGAAAGCCTTTTTGCATATTCATTTATTGCGTCTGTAAAATATTTTTCTTTAATTTTACCGATACATATAATATTTATTCTTATCATAATAATCCTAAAAAATTACTGTTTTTATTCCTGCTTCACTGGGTGCAATATCAAGTGAATAATCGCTTCTGAACTTCATTCCCTGCTCCTCAAGCAGCGAAACCGAAGTAGTCAATGCAACCTGCGGAGTATTATTCTGCTCGCTCAAATGACCGAGCATAAGCCTTAATGTACCTTTGCGTACAAGATTGACAAGCTCTCTTGCACAGTCAGTGTTAGAAAGATGTCCTTTCTTCGACATTATTCTTTGCTTCAAATAATACGGATAAATTCCGGTTTTAAGCATTTCAATATCGTGATTGGATTCAATTACGGCGAAATCGCTTTTTTCAGCCGCCTCTCTGACGGCAGGCAGCATAATTCCCATATCTGTTGCTATAAGAGCGGACTTTTCATCCGGTGCAACTACCCTGAAACAACAACTCTCTGAAGAATCATGAGGAGTATCAAATCGCTGTACAAGCATGTTTCCTATTGCTGTTTCATTTTCAATCAGTCTTGTTTTTGTACCAGGTGCAATTTTTCCGCCCTGTTCCAACGCTCTTAATGTTCCGCTGCTCGCAAAAACCTCGAGCCCGTATCTGGACGCAAGTACCTTTAGTGCACTGCAATGGTCGGTATGCTCATGAGTAATGAATACAGCCGAAATATTTCTCATTTTCAGTCCGTTTGCTTCCATTGCGTTTTCAATTTGTTTGCATGAACGGCCTGCGTCAATCAACACACCCTCGGATGCCGACCCTATGTAATAACTGTTGCCTTTACTTCCGCTAAAAAGCGGTACTGCCCTTGCCACATCATCAATCCCTTTTTAAAAATCCGCATCTATAATACCACAATTTTTATCCTTTTACAACTGTTCCGCCGACCGTAATACCTATCCATGCTCCAATTATACAAAGCGCAACGCTTATAAATGAATAAATAACCGCAATAATATGATTTCCACTGCTGAACATATTGTACGCCTCAAGTGAAAATGCAGCAAACGTAGAAAAACCTCCGCATAATCCTACTTTTAAAAACAGTATAATATTATCTGACATATGCCTGTTTATAGCAATACCTGTAAAGAAGCCAATAAAAAATGCTCCTATAACATTAATTGCAAGGGTAATCAACGGAAAAGTTCCTTTGTATGGAATCATACCAACCGCATATCTTAGCATTGCGCCTGCTGCTCCGCCGAGTCCTACAAACAAAAATCCCATAAATACCTCCAAAGCAAAAGCCGCTTTCCTTAGAAAACGGCTGTTATAAATTTAATTTATATGTTTACGCTCTTAATTCTTCCTCATTGTCGCCGGTAAAATAAACTTTTTTTATATCGGCACCAAGAGATCTGAATTTTTCAACAACATTTTCATATCCGCGCTCAATATATTGAATACTTGAAATTTCAGTAGTACCGTTTACTTCAAGAGCAGCAATAATCATTGCTGCACCCGCACGCAAATCAGTAGCTTTAACCGGAGCCGCAGTAAGAGGGGCACCGCCTTCAATTATTGCAAGTCTGCCTTCAACTGAGATATGCGCTCCCATTCTTATAAGTTCACTCACATACTGATAGCGGTTATCCCATACGTTTTCGTTAACTATACTTGTTCCCTGAACACTCATAAGCAAAGCAGCAAACTGCGGCTGACAGTCTGTAGGGAAACCCGGATGCGGCATTGTCTTAATATTACAGCGCTTAAGCGGTGCTTGACTTGCATCAATTTTAAGTGCCTCATCATATTCGGTAATTTTTACTCCCATTTCCCTAAGCTTTGCACTTATAGATTCAAGGTGTTTCGGCGTAATATTATTTACCGTAATACATCCTCTTGTCGCCGCAGCAGCGCACATATATGTGCCGGCTTCTATCTGATCAGGTATAATGGAATAAGTCACTCCATGAAGATATTGAACACCTCTGATTTTTATCACATCTGTACCTGCGCCTCTGATATCTGCTCCCATTGAATTAAGAAAATTCGCAAGATCAACAATATGCGGCTCTTTGGCTGCGTTTTCAATAATTGTCTGTCCCTTTGCCTTTGAAGCGGCAAGCATAATATTCATTGTTGCACCTACCGATACAACATCAAGATAAATGTGAGTTCCTGCCAACTGCTTATCTTCGCAATAAGCCTCAATAATTGCACCGTCTACAAGCTGGGTATCCGCGCCCATTGCTTCAAAACCTTTGAGATGCTGGTCAATCGGACGAACTCCAAAATTACAACCGCCGGGCAAAGCAACCTTTGCCTTTCCGAATCTGCCAAGCAAAGCACCAAGTAAATAATAAGAAGCACGCATACCTCTTACAAGATCGGTAACGGCGCTGCTTGTATTAATATGAGTCGGATCAATATATAATGATGATTTATTTATTCTTCTTACATTTGCACCCATCTGCTGAAGGATTCTGCTGATAAGCGCAACATCGCTAATATTAGGAATATTATCTATCTGGCAAGGTTCATCACAAAGAATAACCGCTGGTATAATCGCAACAGCAGCATTTTTAGCACCGCTGATATTAACCTCTCCGCGTAACGGCTTACCGCCGGTAACTACAAACTTCTCCAATTGTTTACACCTCAATAATTAATTGATTTAAGGCGCATCTGAAAAGTGTCATGATTTTAAAAACAAGGCATAACTTTTATTAAAATATCATGATATTTTAATAACTGCATTGCAACTTTAGCTGCAAATAAACAACTGTCTTGGGGCGAATTATACACTTTTCAGATACGCCCTGGGCTTTTGCAATAAATTAAGTAAGCGTAGAATCTATAATTTATGTATTTATAACTATATTATTTAAGTCAAAAACATATTCTGTTGTTTTAATTTATAAAACCACAAAATATATTATATTTTAATTAAAAGATACTATCAGTTGTGGTTACGTATATGTAATCCTAATATGAAATACCACAATCTTCTTTATAAAATGATACTACAATCTTGTAGTAAAGTCAACGCAATATTAAATTTGTAACCGATTTTTGGCAATCTTGTACTCAAATAGTTAAATTGCTGTTATATTTATTTTTATTATAACCAAAGCACATTACAGTTTGTTATATTTCCCACAAATAAATAATAAATCTATGATTTTTCATATTCAGAATTAACAACCTGAAACTTTTTTTGTTTTAAAGAAAAATAAAACATTTGTTTCTATATATGTTTTTAAACTATAAATCACAAAAATTTGTTTTATTTTCATAATTTAATCATCTTATATTAGTATTTCTTATGAACTTTTTATTAATCAAGGCCGCTGATAACAATTTTTAGAATTTCATCTTGACAATGCCATATTATAGTGATATATTAATATCATCACATGAACATATATTCATATGTTCAATTTATCCATTTTAAAGGAGCATGATTATGGAAAACAATGATAAAATCAATGAAATGCCCGACTTAGAAGTTTTGTTTGAGCTTGCAGATCTTTTTAAAGTATTTGGGGACTCAACAAGAATCAGAATTATGTTTACTATCTCTGACAACGAAATGTCTGTTCTTAATATTGCAGAATCTCTTAATATGGAACAAAGCACAATTTCGCATCAGCTAAGAGTTCTGCGCCAAAACAAACTGGTTCGTGTACGCCGAGACGGAAAACAAATATATTACAGTCTTGATGATGACCATGTTAAAAAAATAATCGAAATGGGTCTTGATCATATCCTTGAATGAGGGGCATTATTATGAAACACACATACATGCTTGAAAATCTTAATTGTGCACATTGTGCATCAAAAATTGAAACTAAAATTGCAGAAACAGACGGCTATGAAAATGTAAGCTTTAATTTTGCCACAAAAATGCTTAACTTTTATTCAGACAAAAAAAATACACTAAATGAAATTCAGCAGATTTGCGACAGCATTGAGGACGGAGTTGTCGTCTGTGATAAAGAAAAAACTGATTCTAAAGAAAACAAAAAAATTAGTAGAGGTACTTTAATTCTTGTGATTTCGGTAATTTTTGCGGTTACCGCTGCAATTGTGCATTTTACTTTTTCTGAAAATATCTTTTGGAGCTATTACACCGTTCTCGGATGCAGCCTTGTCTCAACAGTACTCGCAGGCTATAAAATTTTCATAAAGGGATTTAAAAACATACTGAAATTGAGGATTGATGAAACAACCCTTATGGCTGTTTCTGTTATAGCCGCCTTCTGTCTTGGAGAATTCATCGAAGCAGCAATGGTAACACTTCTTTTTTCAATCGGTGAAATATTTGAAGACAGAGCGGTAGATGCTTCACGCCGAGATATCGAAAAGCTTGCCAGTATCCGTCCCGACACCGCAACGGTACTAATTAACGGTACAGAACAAACAATTGCCGCCGAAAGCGTCATGGTTGGCAGTACTGTTGTAATCAAACCATATGAAAGAGTACCGCTGGACGGTATTATTACAAGCGGCAAAACAACCCTTGATACATCCGCTCTCACAGGTGAAAGCCTTCCTGTAGACGCAGCAGAAGGATACGAGGTGCTCAGTGGTACTGTTAACGGCAGCAGTCTGATTACAATACAAACTACAAAACAGTTTGGAGACAGCACTGCAACAAGAATTTTAAAACTTGTTGAGGATGCTGCCGCACAAAAGGGAACCCGTGAAAAACTGATTACACGCTTTGCATCCGTTTATACTCCTATTGTTGTTTTAATAGCCGCTGCAATAGCTGTTATTCCTCCACTTTGCGGTCTTGGTGCATTTTCTGAATGGCTTTACCGTGCTCTTGTATGTCTTGTTGCCTCCTGTCCGTGCGCAATTGTAATTTCAGTACCCCTTTCCTACTATTCGGGTATCGGCGCAGCATCCGAAACAGGTGTTTTGATTAAAGGCGGAAAATATATTGAAGTACTTGCAAAAGCAGATACTTTTGTATTTGACAAAACCGGAACTTTAACAAGCGGAAAGCTTCGCGTAGAAAAAGTTACATCTTATTCTGAATATACTGAAGATGAAATTCTGGCTCTTGCTGCAGCCTGCGAAAAATACTCCGTTCACCCTGTTGCAGAAGCTATCAAAAGAAAAGCAGAGGGACTTGTTCTGCCTAAACTCTCTGATTACACCGAAAGTGCAGGTCACGGCACAAGTGCCATATATAAAGGAAAGATAATTAAGTGCGGCGGTTCAAAAATTGTGACAGACAAACAGAAAATAACAGCCGATAAAAATGATTCTGTATTTATTTTATGCGACGGCGAACTTATTGGCTCTCTAAGCGTAAGCGACACAATAAGAAAAGAGGCTAAATCAGTCATATCAGAACTTAATAAGCTCGGAGTAAAGAATACTGTTATGCTGACAGGCGACAGACAGGAAACAGCTATTAAAGTAAAAAATGAACTTGGTATCACGGACTGCAGGTTTGAACTTTTACCTGAGCAAAAGCTGAAAAATTTCACTGAAATAAAAAGTCAGTCAAGAGCAGCCTGCTTTGTAGGCGACGGCATAAACGATGCCCCCGTGCTCTCTGCGAGCGACTGCGGCATTGCTATGGGATTCGGCAGTGAAGCCGCAATTGAAGCTTCTGACGCAGTACTTGCGTCAGGCACATTAAAACAGCTTCCAAAAGCTGTAAAAATCTCACGCAATGTCATTCGCACCGTAAAGACAAATATAATATTTGCCCTGACTGTAAAAGCTGTTGTAATTATACTTGCTTCATTAGGTTTAGCTGCAATGTGGATGTCAGTAATTGCCGATACAGGGGTAAGCGTTCTCTGTGTTCTTTATGCTGCAAGGCTGTTAAAAAAGAAGTATTAACTGACGAAATCAATGAAAATATCAGTATTAATTATTATGAAAAAACTTATAAACTATATTGCTTCTCAATTTAAAACTCCAAGAGGTCTGATTGGAAAAATATGCTGTCTTGGAATGAATATTATAAATAAAAAAATGTACAGAAATGTACTGAAAAATCTGGTTGCAGACAGCCGCTTAAAAATCCTCGATATCGGTTACGGCAACGGATATTTAATTAAAAAAATGTATGCAAAAACCAAGGCTGATATTTATGGAACAGATATCTCCGAGAGCATGTATAAAGCAGCGTCACGGCGCAACAGAAAATCTGTTAAACAAGGCAAAGTCAGACTGTTAACAGGAGATTGCTGCAATTTGGACTTTGAGAACAACACTTTTGACATTGTAACTTCCGTTAATTCTATTTATTTTTGGGAATCACCGATAAAAGGAATGCAGGAAATAAACCGTGTTTTAAAAACAAACGGAGTATTTATTAATTGCGTGTATTCAAAAAGCTGGCTTCAATATTACCAGAATTTTGGATATAAATTATTTGAGAAAGAGGAATTGATACAGCTTGGCAAAAAATCCGGATTTTCAAATGTGTCCGTAAATGAAATTGTCAAAGGCAAAAGTTATCTTATTTTATATACCAAAACAGCAAATTAATGATTTTTTTGAAAAATAATTAACAGAAATAATTACATATCTATGTAACTGATTTTTTTATGGGCAGAGCTTTTCTGCCCTTTACTTTTTTACATATTTATAGTATAATGTACAATAAAAGCAAAATTGCGCTTATTTTTATTATTATATTTCAAGGATAGGAGGGACAAACATAATGATTAGCGGTGCTGAAATTATGGTAAAATGTTTGGAAGCCGAGGGTGTTACAGTTGTCTTTGGTTATCCGGGTGCAGCAATATGCCCCTTTTATGATAAACTTTACGATTCAGATATTAATCATATACTTGTCCGTCAGGAACAAAACGCCGCACATGCAGCAAGCGGTTATGCCAGATGCAGTAACCGTCCCGGGGTATGCATAGCAACCTCAGGTCCCGGTGCAACAAACCTCATTACAGGTATTGCAACTGCATACACAGATTCAATTCCCATGGTTGCCATTACCGGTCAGGTACGAAGCGATTTACTTGGCCGTGATGTATTTCAGGAGGCTGATATTACCGGTGCATGTGAACCGTTTGTAAAACACAGTTATCTTGTTAATAAAACGGAGGACTTGCCGCGTGTTTTTAAAGAAGCTTTTCATATCGCCTCAACAGGCAGACAAGGTCCTGTTCTGATTGATATTCCTATGGATATTCAGGAAAATGAAATAGAATGTTTTGAATATCCTGAGGATGTAAATATAATCGGCTACAAACCAAACACAAATGGACATGCAATACAGGTAAAAAAAGCTGTTGATGCTATTGCAAAAAGCAAACGTCCGGTGATTGTATCCGGAGGCGGTGTTCTTAGCTCGGGTGTTAAGCTGAAATTACAGGAATTTGCCGATAAAACGAAAATTCCGGTAATCTCAACTATGATGGGCATAGGCATTATGCCAAGCGAACACGAACTATATCTGGGAATGCTGGGCACTCACGGCAAAGCCGTAGCAAACCGTGCGCTGCACGAAGCTGATCTTGTTATAGTATGCGGTGCAAGACTTGGTGACAGAGCTGTTGCAGCTCCTGATCAGATGAGCGAAAACACCACTGTTATTCACATTGATATTGATCCTGCTGAAATAGGCAAAAATGTTAAAACCGAGATTCCAATTGTAGGCGACATGCGCAATGTTATGAATAAGATGCTTGAGAATATCGGAGACTATACTGTTTCTGCTCAATGGAGCGAGACAGTGAAAAACTGGAAAAAAGACTTATATAAAAACCCCCCCGTATTTGACGGATATGTTGAACCGAGAACTCTTGTAAGTCATTTAAGCGGAATGTTCCATTCAAAAGCAATTTTAGTTGCCGATGTCGGACAAAATCAAATCTGGTGTGCAAACAACTTCCGTATCCGCGAAGGCAGATTTTTAACCACCGGCGGTATGGGAACAATGGGATATTCAATCCCTGCTGCAATTGGTGCAAAATTTGCAAGACCCGAGCGTGACGTTATTGTAATATGCGGTGACGGCAGCTTCCAGATGAGTCTAAACGAGCTTGCTACAATTGCAGGAAACAATCTTAACATTAAAATTATTATTATGCGTAACCACCGTTTGGGAATGGTACGCGAACTACAGGACAAAAACTACAACAGCAGACATTCTGCTACTATTCTTAACGGTGATCCTGACTTTTTGAAAATTGCCGATTCATACGGAATTGACCATGCTGAAGCAAATTCAAATGAAGAAGCTGAAAATATAATAAGAGAAATTGTGGACTCGGATAAGCCGTTTATTCTTGTTTGCAATGTACATCCCGACACTCCGTCGATTTAATGAGGTGAGAAAATGCAGTATACATTATCAATACTTGTTGAAAATCAGGCGGGCGTTCTCTCAAAAATTTCCGGTCTTTTTTCCCGCCGCGGATTTAATATTGATTCGCTTGCAGTTGGTGTAACTAATGATGCAAATGTATCAAGAATTACTATTGTTGCAAACGGTGACGAATATGTTGTTGAACAGCTGGAAAAACAGCTAAACAAACTTATTCCCGTTATCAAGGTTAAGCGCCTTAATGAAGGTGACTTTATAAGCCGTGAACTAATTCTTGTTAAGGTTCACTGTGCAGCTGCAAAAAGAACAGAAATTATAAAGACTGTTGAAATTATGCAGGCTAAAATAGTTGACGTGTCCTCTTCAAGCGTCACTGTTGAGTACTGCGAATGTGCAAACCGAGTTAATACTTTGCTGGATTTACTAAAGCCTTATGGTATCCGTGAGATTGTAAGAACAGGTACTGTTGCCATTGACAGAGGCACAGCTTCGGTTTCCGTTTAATCTTACAGTTAACATATACTTAATAATTTTATATACCGCTTTTGCGGTAAGGAGGAAATCAAAATGAAAGACTACACAGAAAACATGAAGGCACCAATTTATTATCAGTCAGACTGTAACCTTTCCTTGCTTGACGGTAAGACTATTGCTATTATCGGTTACGGCAGTCAGGGACACGCTCACGCTCTTAATCTTAAAGAGTCAGGCTGCAATGTAATCATCGGTCTTTACGAAGGAAGTAAGTCATGGGCAAAAGCAGAAGCTCAGGGCTTTAATGTATATACAGCTGCTGAAGCTGCAAAACAGGCTGACATTATTATGATTCTTATTAACGACGAAAAGCAGGCTTCAATGTATAAAAACGATATTGAGCCGAACCTTGAGGCAGGCAATATGCTTATGTTTGCTCATGGCTTTGCTATTCACTTCGGCCAGATTGTACCGCCTGCTGATGTTGATGTTACAATGATTGCGCCTAAGGGCCCCGGTCACACAGTAAGAAGCGAATATCAGGTTGGCAAGGGTGTTCCGTGTCTTGTTGCTGTACAGCAGGATGCTACAGGTATGGCTAAAGAGCTTGCACTTGCATATGCACTTGGTATCGGCGGAGCAAGAGCAGGAGTTCTTGAAACAACTTTCAGAACAGAAACTGAAACTGACCTTTTCGGCGAACAGGCTGTTCTTTGCGGTGGTGTTTGCGCACTTATGCAGGCCGGTTTTGAAACACTTTGCGAAGCAGGTTATGACCCAAGAAATGCTTACTTCGAGTGTATCCATGAAATGAAGCTTATCGTTGATCTTATATATCAGTCAGGATTCGCAGGAATGAGATATTCAATTTCAAACACTGCTGAATACGGTGACTACATCACAGGTCCTAAAGTTATTACAGACGATACAAAGAAAGCTATGAAGAAGGTTCTTTCCGATATTCAGGATGGCACATTTGCTAAGGACTTCCTCCTTGATATGTCACAGGCAGGCGGTCAGGCACACTTCCGTGCAATGAGAAAGCTTGCTGCTGAAGCTCCTGCTGAGGTTATCGGTCAGGAAGTTAGAAAGCTCTACAGCTGGTCAGACGAGGACAAGCTCATCAATAACTAATACGCTTAATATCAGTATATTTTAAATAATTGTAAAATTACGGCAGACCAAATGGTCTGCCGTTTTTATGTTTATCACTATTTTTTAATTTATATACATATTTCTAACTAATATTTATTTATCAATAATATACGCTGTTATTTTTTGTGTTTATATTATATATTTTGTTGACATTAGTCTATCTTTATGATATTGTAACTGTAAAGGAGTGATAGTATTTATGTTATTAAATAAAAAGACAGCAATATTAATCTTTGCATTTATATTAATTTTTCTTGTCGGATGCTCAGGCAATACCGAAGAGACAAAAAATGAGGCAACAATTAATAAACCCACTTCGCAAACGGTAAATGATTATAAAATAGATTTCAGTGCAATCTATAATCCTGACACTAAGTGTGTTGATACCACCCTAACAAACAACACCGGTAAAAATGCATTGCTCTGCAGCCGCAAATATATGATATATAAAAAAAACGGCGATGATTTTAAAAATGTTACCCCTGAATATGCAGTGGTTTTAACCCCTGACACCGTATTTCCTGATAAGGGAAAAAATACTTATAATTATTCCTACCCTATGTTTAATGTTGCCGGAGAGGGTGATTCATTTAACTATGAAAATGAATTTAAAAACACAAAAATTGAAACCGGTACATATAAAATTGTTGTAACAGTTGATATAGCAAATCCGACAGTATATGGCACACTTCCGAGTGAGGCAGTTGATAAAGATATCCCAGACAACCGTTTTGTTGATTTAAATAAATCAACTTTAACCAGCACCGAACTTAAAGCAGAGTTTACAGTTTAACATCAACGTAAAACAGCCGCCGAATTCGGCGGCTGTTATATATTGTAATCATTATACTTTTGTTTACACTTTTTTAGGAAGTGCATATTTCTGCTTATATGATTTATAATCTGCATTATACTGAATATCATCAGAATTTTTAAGTTCGTGTAAATATTCGTGAGCATCATAACCGTTTCGGTTTGTCTCAATCACACCAATTGCAATATTTGAACAATGATCTGAGACACGTTCAATATTAGTGATAAGGTCAGAAAATACAAATCCAAGCTCTATTGTACACTCACCGTTTGTGAGCCGTTCAATATGTGCTTCTTTAAGCTTGTCCCTTAATCTGTTAATAACCTGTTCAAGCGGTTCAACTTTTGCTGCCAGCTTAACATCATTATTAATAAATGAAAGTGTCGCATTGTTAATTATTTCACGCAGAGCAGCCATCATAATTTCTATGCCCGCCTGAGCCTCTTTTGAAAATTTCATCTTTTTCTCATCTATCTCTTTTGCAACCTTGACAATGCTTACTGCATGGTCGCTTATTCGTTCAAAGTCGCCTATTGTATGAAGCACCAGATGAATAATTTTACTATCGCTTTCCGACAATTCTCTTGAACTTAGCTTAACAAGATATGTTGAAATAACATCTTCATATGAGTCAATCATATTCTCGTTATCCATAATTGTTGCGGCAGTTTCTTCATCGTAATTGCCGACAAGCTCCAGAGAACCAAGTAAAGTACCCTCTGAAAGTCTTGCCATTTTAATGCCCAGAGAATTTGCACGCTCTGTTGCAATTGCAGTGGTATTGAGAAAACGCTCATCAAGGAACGGATTTTCAAAATCCTCGTCTTTATCCCTAATAGTAAGGCACGCAAGCTTTTCAAGTACTCTGTTAAGCGGAAGAAGAAGTACAATTCCAAAAAGATTGAAAATTGTATGAATAATTGCAATATCGCCCTGATTAACAGTATCATTCAGGAAACTGTAATTGACAAACATCATAGAACCGTAAAAAACAATACAGAAAAGCGTTACGCCTATAATATTATAATACAAATGAACAAAAGCAGCGCGTTTAGCATTCTTTTTTGCTCCCAGACAAGACAGAAGAGCGGTAATACAAGTACCTATGTTTTGACCCAGTATAATAGGAATAGCCATTGAATAGGTTATTGTACCGGTTGCAGACAGCGCCTGCAAAATTCCGATAGAAGCACTTGAGCTTTGAATAATGGCAGTAAGCAGCATGCCTGCAAAAATACCAAAAACAGGATTATTAAATATTGTCAGAATACTTGCAAATACAGGATTATCCTTAAGCGGTTCAACAGCGGCACTCATCTGCTCCATACCGACCATAAGAACTGCAAAACCTATAAATATAGTAGCAAGGTTTCGTTTTTTCTCTGTTTTGAAAAACATCAATAAAATAATTCCGACAAAAGCAAAAATTGCCGAAAAAGATTCAGGTTTAAGAAGTTTCATTATGAAACTCTCTCCCTGTATGCCTGATAAACTTAATATCCACGATGTTACAGTAGTACCGAGATTTGCGCCGATTATTACGCCTACGCCCTGTCTGAGTTTCATAATACCCGAGTTAATGAAACCAACAACCATAACTGTGGTTGCAGACGAAGACTGAATCACGGCAGTTACCGCAGTGCCCAGCAAAAATCCCTTGAAAGTGTTGTTAGTTAACTTTTCAAGGATTTTTTCAAGTTTTCCGCCGGAAAGTTTTTCAAGTCCGTCCCCCATTGTATTCATTCCGTACAAAAATAACGCCAGTCCGCAAAGCAGACCCAGTATTGAGAATAAATCCATATTTACATACTCCCCTTTACAGCATCAATCATATATAAGTCAAGTAATGCCTTTGTCAATGAATTGTAAAAAGTATGTAAAATCATACAATTTCGTCAAAGAGAAATAAAACAATTATTAATCATAAAAATATATATCACTTTGTGCCAACTTGGGCTTTACAATTTATAACTAATACAAAATAAACGGCAGCACGAAGCTGCCGTTTTATAAAGAATATTATTTTACTGTATTAAAATCAAAGAGCCTTATGCAGTAAACCTCTATAACTCAGTAGTTCAAAAACTTTTTACATCTGAGTAATTCCAAAACAAATGTTTTCTGTGTTTTTAAATTATTCTACAGGAATTATATAAAATTTAACTATAGTTAAAATTCAACAGTAAATACTGTCCCCGTTTCGTCACTTTCAAGAAATACCCTGCCGCCGTGACGTTCAGCAATGTGCTTAACAATTGCAAGTCCAAGACCCGTACCACCTGTTTCTTTTGAACGGCTCTTGTCCACCCGGTAAAACCGTTCAAAAATTCGCTTATGGTGCTTTTCGGGAATTCCTATTCCGGTATCGGCAACCTTAACACAAGGATGTTCATCATCATCAGTTACTATTATTTTAACAGACCCAAACGGTTTATTGTATCGAATAGCATTGTCACAAAGATTATATATAAGCTCATAAATCTGATTTTTATCTCCGCTTATCACAGACTGAACAGCATCAATAGCTATTTTAACATTATGCTTCTCTGCATTTGAACGTAAATCTTCCACAACCTCATTTGCTATTAGAGATAGATCAACAGGGGCAAATGTTTCATCCGAAAAGCGCTCATCAAGCTGGGAAAGCTCCATAATGTCACTTATCAATGACAAAAGCCTGCCTGATTCCTTGTGTATCTTTTTGGCAAACCCTTGAATATCATCAGATTTTACAAGACCGCTTGCTATTATCTCAGCATAACCCGATATCGAAGTAAGGGGAGTTTTAAGCTCATGTGTTACGTTTGCAGTAAATTCCCTGCGCATTTTTTCTGCTTTCTTCTTAGCTGAAATATCAATTATAAGGCATATTACACCATTTTGTCTGTCGTTAGAATAAACCGGATTTGCTATAATCTGCAACGCCTTGCCCTTTATCGTTACATCACCGCTTTTGCTTTCACCGCTGATTGCACTGTCAACACACTCGCTGACAACTTCATTGCATGAGTACTCATCAAGTGTTTCATAAAGTATCTTTTTACTGCTTGACCCCAGCAGTTTTGATGCCGAGTTGTTACTCATCAGCACGTTTTTATCAAGATCTATTAAAATAAATCCTTCAGACATGTTATCAATAAGCGTTGCAATTTTATCCTTTTCAATCTGGAGTCTCTGGAACTGCTTTTTAATTTGCTTTTGCTGACTGCTGATAGTTTCAGCAAGCGGTATCAGCTCTTTATAAAGATTTTCCTCAGGATTTTGCCTCATATTTTCAATAGGTTTAATTATCCTATGCGTGAAATATTTCGCCATAACCATACATATAGCAAATACAAACAGTATTGTTATCAGTATTCCCGGTAAAAACCGGATAAATGATTCCAAATTAAACATTACATTTTCTGCAATAACAAACCAAAAAGCGACTGTTAAAGAAACAGCCGTTAAAAGCACAGATACTATTGCCATTGCAAAAAAACTTTTATAAAGTATCTTACTAAGTTTCAATCTGTTATTCACCCGCCTTGTATCCTACATTTCGTACTGTTTTAATAAGATTTCCGCAATCACCAAGCTTTTGACGAAGAGTTGTAATATGCATATCAACCGTGCGGCTCTCTCCTTCAAAGTCATAGCCCCATACATTTAAAATAATATTTTCTCTTGTAAGCGCCATGCCTTTATTCTTCAGAAGATACTTTAAAAGTTCATATTCCTTATATGTAAGACTGCATTCTTCACTGTTACTCGTAACAATATGTTTTGAATCGTCAAAAACAATACCACCAAGTGTAACAATATCCTGTTTTGTTTCAAATGAGCACCTTCTAAGTATGGCACGTACTCTCGAAATAAGTTCAAGCACTGAAAATGGTTTTGTAATATAGTCATCAGCTCCCATATCAAGTCCTTTAACTTTATCCATTTCGCTGCCCTTTGCAGTGACAAGAATTACAGGAACGGCTTTTGTTGCCGACTCGCTTCTAAGTCTTTCAAGCACTGAAAGTCCGTCAAAATCGGGAAGCATAACATCTAGTATAACAAGATGAGGAATCTCTTCGGTGCATGCAGCAAAAAAGCTTTTACTCTCTGCAAAACTTTTAACCTCATATCCGCTGTTTTTCAGTGAATATGTTTCCAGCTCTCTAATATCTGCATCATCTTCAACTATATATATCAGCATTCAAAAAACCTCTGTTTCGATAATCTATTAAATATGTTATAATAATATTGTGCGCAAGCACAATCAGGAACAACGCTCCTCAAAGCGACAGCTTTGGAAATTTGTATTTCAATGTTCTCTCAGGTGTCAAAATCTCTGATTTTGGTTACACCGTGAGGTTATTCTAATACGAAACATATCAACGCGGGCGA
>CAJUGO010000016.1 GCA_910585865.1 uncultured Ruminococcus sp.
TGCAGCTTGAAGAAGGCAATTGTGCGAATGATTTTAATGCATTGCACAACAGCTGCTTTGAAAACAATGAATACTGGCTGACAAACGAAAATAAGGCAATTACTGCTCAAAATGGTACAGTTACTATTAATGGACAAGCCGGTGCATATGATAACGCTGAAATATGGTCAGAGGAGACAACAGCACCCGAAGCAGAAGAAATCCAGCCCGCAACATATTATGAAACAGTAACTGAAACAGCGCCTAATGACAGCATAACAACATATGATGATTACGGCAATGTAATTAAAACTGAACAGGGTTTTGTTAACAGAACAGTAAAGAAAACTTATGAGTCTGAAACTGCAACAGAAACCCTGGCAGAAACTCCTGATGACAATACATCCGAAGATTCCGGTACATCAGATACAACGGAAACTTCGCTCGGCAATAAATATGTATACCAAAATGTAAATGTAGGCAGAGCCGGGGTAATATTTAATATTGTGGGCGAAGCACAGGCAAAATCTGTGCCGTTATCAAATGAAGACCGTACTTTCGGTATAGCTCTTAATATTTATTACAAAAATAACTCTGTACCTGAATTGCATTATCAGGAATTCAATGCTGAAATATCACAAAAACAGACGGTAAGCATGTCCGTTATACCTGATAATGAAACTGAAGAAATTAGTTATGTATCATTTGCTTTTGTCTACGGAAACAACAAAAATTCAATGACGGCATACAATGCGTCTCTCAATATTTCATCTTCCGGTTACACCGTTAATAACAGTGCTGATGATGATTCTTCTGTAGGTTCCGGTAATGATACCGAGGATATTGATAACTTTGTTGACTATGAGGTTATTTCAGAAAGCATTGATAAAAATCAAACATACATGCAGACAGATGCTTTGTATGACACCGCAGGAAACTACGTTATAACCGAAACAGATGAATCGGGAAGCACATTAAGCTATACATATGATACAAACGGAAATGTTACTTCTGTTACCGACGGCGAAGATAATATAGTAAATTACACATATGATGATAATAATCAGATTACGAGCGTAAAAGGATATGATGATTCTGAAAACTCATATGCATATGACGCAGGAAAAAATATATCCTCAATTACACATAATAATTTCAGCTATAAATTCAACTATGATGTATTCAGCAATCTGATTGCAACCAAAATAGGCAATACTGCCATAGTATCAAATACATATTCGGCAAACAACGGTAATTTAATAAAGACGCTATACGCCAACGGTGACTATATAGAATACACATATGATGAATATGACAATATTACAAAACTGACCTCTGAAACAGGGGTAATAGCTGAATTTGTCTATAACAAAAAGGGACTCATTGTAAAAGCTGTTGATAATTCAAGTGCAACAACTACTAACTATTATCATGATTTCAGCGGAGGTCTCATCTGCGAATACCGTCAGACAAATGAAGGAGACTTAGCATATTATCTCAGCTATGATTCTGAGGGCAATAAGGTAGAAAAGACCTCAATCAACGGTCAGACTAAAACCATAACTACAGGAACAGATGAAGACGGAAAAGCATTTGTCAGCAATGACGGAGTTACCGCAGAAAGTACGACTGATGACTTCAACAGAACAACAGAGGTTAAAACATCTCTTGGAGAAGGTCAGCCTGTATTCTTTACAAATTACGGATATTACGGTAAAAGAACCTCATACCAAGTGGCTGAACTAACCCAGACATACGGCACAGATGAACTTGTAAAGTATCAGTACACATATGATGGCAACGGTAATATTACCGAAGTAAAAGAAAACGGAATCATTACTGCAAAATACACCTATGACGAGCTTAATCAGCTTGTCTGGTCAGGCGATAAAAATACAAACCTTTATACCCAAATTGTGTATGACAATGCAGGTAATATTACAAGAACAGATATATATTCATTAGGCTCAAACTGGGCGCCTGTAAAACTGCTTGAAACCAAAACATATACATATGGTGATTCCAGCTGGTGTGACAAGCTGACCGGTTATAACGGAACTGCCATAACATATGATGCAGTGGGCAATCCGCTTTCATACCGTGACGGAATGTCATTTACCTGGCAAAACGGCCGCCAGCTTGCATCTTTACAAACAGAAGATAATAGTGTAACCTATAAATATGACAGCAACGGTATGCGTACGCAGAAAGATGCTGACGGAGTAAAGACAAACTATTATTATGACAGCAGCAATAACCTCATCGGTCTTTCAAAGGGAAATAACACACTGTTATTCTACTACAATTCAAACGGCAATGTTACTTCGTTTAAATATAACGGTGAAATGTACTACTATATCAAGAACTTACAGGGTGACATTGTAAAAATCATTGACCAATCGGGAGCAGAAGCTGCAAGCTATAAATATGACTCCTGGGGTAAGATAACGGCTGAAAGCGGAAACTCTGCAATACGTGAGTTGAACCCGTTCCGCTACCGCGGCTATGTTTACGACACTGAAACAGGTCTTTATTATCTACAAAGCAGATACTATGATCCTATTACAGGCAGGTTTTTAAATGCGGATGTTTATTGTGATACACAAACAGGGATACTCGGGACAAATATGTTTGCGTATTGCGAAAATAATCCTGTTTTCTATTCTGATAGTACGGGTTTTTGGAAGACTTATGATCATTTGGGCATAACAGAATATAGTGGCTTTTCAGGATCTTCATATAAAATTACAAGAGAATGGGTACAAAAAGCTGATTATTCTCCATGTGGCAGTACAAAATATTATAGTGCTCCATTTCATGGAAGAGAGAAAGCTCTTTATATTGGAAGATACTTATATAATCTAGCTTTAAGTATAAAAACATCTAAAAAAGCTAAGAAACTTGATTTTAAAGCAGGAAAAGGTGTTACAAAATTAGATGGTTGTTTAAAATATATATCGAATAATAAAAATAGTAATACCTATAATTCAAAAACACAATCTGCACAAAATAGTTTTCTAAAATTGATAAATGTAAAAAATTATAATACACAGTACCAGATTTTATTAGGACTTGCATTGCATACTTTGCAAGATTATTTTGCTCATGTTGTAAAAGCAACTGTATATAAGACAAAAAATAATTTTTACAAGTGTAAAGGTTACAAATATGTAGCCGGTTTTAGTTGGCACATGTGGGAGGTTGATAACAAATTAGGACTTCATAATAATGATTTTGAGGATAATACATCAGTATTTACTTGGCGAATAAATACAGCAGAAGCATTAACAAAGAGCATTTATAAGAATTATTGGTCAAAAAACAAAAAAATCACTGCTTTATCAACAAGGACAAAAAGTAATTACTCTGTATATAAAATTACCACATATGAAAATAATGTACTCTATTACTGGTGGATAATATCTTATACATATTATTATTATTGGTATTAACAATTCGGAGGTTATAACATGAAAAAGAAAACTACACTTTTACTAATTGTAAGTTTATTATTTGTCATATTTCCCGGATGTAATAAAGATTACTCAAATTACAAGAGTGAAGAGGGGTATCACGAGTATATAAGTGACAGTAATTCAGGATATGATGATGCACCGTATTTTGCATGTAAAAGTTCTATGATTAATAATGAGAAAGCCCGTTGTTATTATAAAGAAAACAGCCGTCGGTCAGGAAATTATATAATTACTAATTATGAAGATGGTATTTGTATTAATAAATGCCTGGGTGATGAACCAATGGATATACCCAGCGAAATAGAAGGAAAACCGGTCATAAAAGTAGGAAGTTATTTAAAAAATGATGAAGTTTATCCGGCATATTATGACTGGGGCTTTTGCACAATGAAAATTCCAAAAACAGTTAAATATATAGAAGATAACTTTTATTCATATACCGGTGGTATGGAAAATATGGAGGAATTCACTTTAATTGCATCTATACAAGTCGATACAGATAATCCGTATTACACTTCAAAGAATGGTTCATTGTACACTAAAGATATGAAAGTAATGCTGTTTTTGGGGGAAGAGGCATATGAAGTTCCAAGCACTGTTAATAAAATACAGCCTATTGACGGTTTTAAAGCAGACAACTCCTTTTCTTTAAAAATAGGAAATAATGTATCTGAAATTAATGCCCAAATATACGGTGAAAATGATATACCACAATTTGTAATATATGGTAATAGAAATACTGTTGCAGAACAATGGGCAAAAGAAAATAATGTAGAATTTAGAGAATTAAAGGATTAACTTTGGTCTTATAATTTGTTTGATATATACAGGAAAAAATATATCCTCAATTACACATAATAATTTCAGTTATAAATTCAACTATGATGTATTCAGCAATCTGATATCAACCAAAATAGGCAATACCGTCGTTGTTTCAAATACATATTTGGCAAACAACGGTAATCTTATCAAAACTACCTACGCCAATGGTGACTATATAGAATACACATATGATGAATATGACAATATTACAAAACTGACCCTCTGAAACAGGGATAATAGCTGAATTTGTCTATAACAAAAAGGGACTACATCTATAAGTTTTTTAAAATATAAGGCAAATAACAAAGGTAGTAAAAATAAGACTATAAATGCTCAGAATGCTTTTCTTAAAAAAATAAATATCACCAATAAAGCTACACAGTACAAAATACTATTAGGATTAGCTTTACATACATTGCAAGATTATTTTGCTCATGTTGTTTGTGTAAGTGCAGTATCCTCTACTGATAAATTCTATGGAAACAAAAATAAATTGACACATTATTTAAATGAAAGCGGTAATAGATATAGGATGTTTGAAATGGATGACTTTATGGGTATTCCGAATGACCAATTTGAAGATGATATTAATGTTTTTAGGTGGAGATATGAAACTACACTTGCGTTATCAAAAAGAATTTATTCTTGTTGGAGTAAGAGCAAAAAAATAAAATCAATTTCTGCTTCTACAAGAAACGAGAATTATACTTACAAAACTACCAGTTATTGGTATAATAAAAAGAAAAAGAAATATGAAACTAGATATTGGGTAGTAACATCTAATAGATATTTTTATGTTTTAAATACATAGGGGGATAATTATGAAAAATAAAATTTATTTATTACTTTTTATTATAATACTTATACAAGTTTATGTTTTATTATGTGGTTGTGCAAAAAAAAGTTATGTAGACTATAAAAATGAAGAAGGATATGCAGAGTATATAAGCTATGCAGATAAAGGTTGCAAATATGCTTCATACTACAATATTCCTGAATCTATAGTTAACAATGAAAAAGCTTTAAAATATTATAAAAGCAATATCAGAGAATGCGGCGATTTCAAAATAACTAATTTTTTAGATGGAATATGTATAAACGACTATGTAGGAGAAATAAAAAATAATGAAATTATAATACCAGAAGCTATAGAAGGAAAACCTGTAATAGCTATAGGTACATACTTTCATAATAAATATCGAAACAGTCAAGAAGTATATGATAGATACAGGGGAGTATTTGATAGTGAAGGTTCACCTATTGAACCTTTAAGTATTCATTTACCTTCAGGTTTAAAATATATCAGTGAATTTAATGTTGATAATCAGCTATGTACTAATTATATTATTGGCTCTGGAACTGTAAATTTTTTTGTTAATGAGGAAAACCCTTACTATGCAAGTGAAAATGGGAATCTTTATACAAAAGATATGAAAACGATTCTTTATTTAAGCGACAGCACTCGTCCTAATATTACAATATCTAAAGAAACAGAAATTTTTACTCCTTCAAACAATCTTATTGGTAACTGGGGGGAATCCATTAAATTTGATAAAAATATTAGAATAATTGATACAGATTTTTATTGCGAGGAGACAGATGAATACTTATCTTGTCCATTTTCTATTAAGGGTTATGCCGATACGGCAGCAGAACAATGGGCACAAGAAAATAATATAGAATTTATAGAATTAAAAGATTGATCTTAGCGTATTTGAATAACATATATCAACTTACCAGGTATTATACTTCAACTTATTATACGAATTGTTGTGCAAACAATAAAAGATAAGACAAAATAAAGCACCAAAACTACTTCTGTAATTTTGGTGCTTTTAATTTTGAAATAATAATAAATAATCTACATGAAATTAATTGTACATATAAGCCGTTTGATGATGGCGTTATTTGCAGTGACGAACGGGATTTCTATGTACGGCGGAGTTTACTGCTCTGCCTTTTTGCTTTTTATATAATCGTCAAATTGTTCTCTGATTTGCCGTTCTAAAGGGTGCAGATACCAGTCACCGCGCAATTCAAGGTCATGCATACGCTTTTCTCTATATCTTGCTGATTCTAAAGATATGTTGCATAGTTTTGAGATATCTCGAGCAGTAAATGTCTGTAATTCATGAAGAACGCATGCAGGAGCTAATAGATCTCTTGCAAACACATTAGCTTCATTTTCAATATCTCCGCGCATTGAAAATGTTTTGTATTCAGGAGTATTAATCAATAAATGTCCTAAAAAAATATGGCCTAACTCATGAGCTATCGTAAAACGGCAACGATTTGATGATTCAGTATCATTATAAATAATATTGAATTTTCTATTGTGTGATATAGTTATTCCACTTTTCCCATTTGGTAATTTATTAATATCACTGTTTTTAAATAATTTAATATTTCTTGATTGTTTTACGATATCTGTCACCATCACCGGTAATGAATTGACATTATAATCTAATATACATTTCCATGAAGCATTACGCGCATTTTTGTATTTGCCATAATCCATATTATCACCTCATAGGTATTATAACCTGTGAGGTGATTTTTCATTTAAAGCTTTTCATCACTTTCCGGTGCTGAATCTAATATATCTAAATCTTTTTTAGGAATTTCAACAACTTTTATCGGTTCATCATTATTTTTACTTCGTGCGGCTATTGTGACTGTTACAGTTTCTTCATCAGTGTGCTGACAGCGTTCATATTCAATGTCTAAAACTTTGTCTACTACCTTTTTTCCGAAGTTGTCAAGAGATCTGTATTTTTTTATGTTTTTTTCTCTTCTAATGATAATTTAATATCTATAATTTTTTCCCATTCGAATAAATAATTTGCTATTTCCATACTATGACCATTCAAGATGAACAAGACGGTGGGGAGGGTTTGAACTCCATCGGAAAATACATCACTGATCTATTCAAAATTTAAAGTGAGGTCACAGAAGATTTTGAACATTACAAGCGTACTGACAAAAAGTAAAATCATGTTGGACAATGCTTCACGCATATCCTGTTAGAAGAGAGGGGGATTTGGTAAACTGTGGAGATAATCATGCACTATCCTAAGACTGAGCAGGGCTGGTGCGAACTTCAAAAAAGAATAGCTTCTGTTCATGCTGAGGCGGTAGAACAATACCTTTCTAAGTTGCCATGCCCTAAAGAGCAAAAGCTGGCATTACTGAAAGCTGTTCAGGACGATTTGAAGAATGACAAGTAGGTACATAAAATGAGACGGTCAGGCTAATTAGGCTTGACCGTCTTTCTTACAATTAAGATTTAATAATTGCACTTTTTGTGATTAGATAAATTTTACCTTTTTCCGTCAATTTAATAAATTCAGCGTTTCCTCCTGATGTAGTTTTTGCTTCATATAGACCCTAGTAATAGTTTTTTATTATTATACCTTAATATGAAGATTTCTAAAAGACTTTCTCCCACGTTCCTTTACTCACCCTCACTTTGCCATTCTCCCATTGTTTCACTGCCCTGGCACTCACCCCATACAGTTTTCCAAACTGGTATTGAGTAAGCTCCTTGCTTTTGCGAATTTTCCGTATCTGCCAGCCCTGACCGTTATAGAGGAATTGGTTGTACTCATCGAGCAGGTCGGTTATATCCACTTCCAACAATTCCGCAATCCGGCTGAGCTTGTCTATTGGATAGTAGTCATGCTCTGGGTTCTCATAATGGATATAGGTGTTCTTGTTAATGTCTGCATATTTAGCGACTTCACGCTGGAGCAGGGATTTTTTGTATCGGTAATATCGCAGCTTGTCCGCCGTTGTTGTGATCATTTCCGGATTTGGATATTGGATATTGAACTTTTCGGCATCGGTGAGCTTTTGGGGACGAAGAAACAAAAAGCTGTGGATTGCAAGGGGTCTATAAATCGTCCGTCCGTTATTCTGACTGCTGAACACATATAAATTATCACTGATTTTTAAGAACAATCGCCATTTGTTAGTGCTCCGGGAAAAGGGAGCTTCTTTTTCCTGACCTGAACCCAAAAGAGCCGTTATGAGGGGATTGATTTTTCTATACATCGGCTGGCATAGGAACTGAGGCGGATATTTTTGTTAATATCATAGGTGTTGATTGCTTTTATAAGACCTATAGTGCCTATGGATACAAGATCATCCTGTTCGCTTTGTGTTCCGTAATATTTTTTAATTATGTGTGCAACAAGCCGCAGATTGTGTTCAACCAATACGTTTCGGGCTTCAATATCTCCTGCAGCAAATTTTTCAAGATAATTACGTTCCTGTTTTTCTGACAACGGTCTTGGAAATGAGCCTGATCCGCAGACATGTAAAATAAAAAAACAGATGTACTGTCCCAGAAATCCAAGTAATTCCATAGTAGATCACCCCTGTTAAGTTTAGTAAATTCTATTCTTAACAAGTGTTAATTTTGCATGTACATAAAAATAAATCGACTACACCATCCTGAACACAGCAGTAATGCACATGATTCCGTTTTTGCATTCAGCAAAAATATCTCCATCCATAGCATGCATGAGTTTGCGGCATATATACAATCCAAGACCGTTGCCGCTGTTTGAACCGGTATTGGAGCCTCTCCAAAAGCTGTCGAAGATATGGGGGAGTTCATTAACACTAAGAGTGCATCCGCCGTTTATTACACTGACAAGAATACATCCGTCTTCCTGCTCAAAGGAAATCTCAATTTTCTTTCCGTCCCCATACTTAACGGCATTTTCGATAATATTCTGCAATACCTCAACACTTCTGTCAACATCTGCAAAAATTATACAATTGCTGTAACAGGCTACCGAAAAATCAATTTCCAAAAGTTTTAGCTTATCATCATAAAAAGCTTTAATGCTGTCAATTATTTGTGAAAGATAGACCTCTTCCGATTTAACATTAAAATTAAGAAAATCTTCACTTGATGCCTTTGTTATGTCTGATATATATTTTTTTATTTCTACACATTTTTCGCTTATGCTTGCCGCAATCTCCATTTGTTTTTTCTTATCTTTATATAGATTTTTTTCAATCGCTTTTGCATACAGTTCAATAACTCCCAGTGGTGTTTTTATATCATGCGATATAGAAAGCAAAAGAGTTTTTTTGTCTTTTTGCAGGCTCAGCTCCTTTTCTTTTTGATTTTCAAGATGCTCACGAAGCAAATCAATGCCCCATATGAATTTGCCAAAATACTTTCCTTTTTGTTCTTTGACAGGTATAGTAAGATTGCCCCTTGAAAGTTCATATGGAACATTGCTCAGCATATTAAAAGGCTTAATAATGCGCTGTCTGACATAAAACAGAACTGCCGCTGTCAATAACGATATCGCAGCAATTGAAATATTAAGAACAATTATGTTTTTGCTGATATCATAATTTGTAATATAATCAAGGCGGTAAAGTTCACCGTTGATTTCTTTGATAATATACTCGTATTCACTTTCATAAAAGCTATTGCTGTTATCGTTATTCAAGACTCTAATAGCAACTATATGCTGATAGTTACTTAATTCTATTTTTTCATATCCTTTTTCGGATATTTCAATTGCAATACGATTAGCCTCCACACGATATTGTCCGGAGGCTTCTATATCAAGATTGTAAACAAGAACATTTGCAGTAAAAAATATTATTCCTATAATTACAAGAAAGATAATAATAAAGGCGTTAAAGCGTTTCACTATTGATCACTCTCCCGTTCATATCGGTATCCGACTCCCCAGACAGTAATTATTTTTTGGGGCTTTTTAGGGTCGTCTTCAATTTTTTTTCTGAGCCATTTTATATGTACCGTCAGTGTCTGAGGTTCACTGAAACTATCAAATCCCCATATTTTGTTAAATAATATATCCTTGCTCAGTGTCCTGCCCATATTTTCCATCAGCAGAGTAAGCAAGTCAAACTCCTTTTGCGTCATAGTAATTTTGCAGTTGTCTTTGTACACGGCCCGCTTTACTTTATCAAGCCTGATATTGCCGTCTGTAATAACTTCGTTTTGATACCGTCTAATAAAGATTCCTTTTATTTTTGCAATTAGAATATCAATATCATACGGCTTTTCAATGTAGTCATCTGCGCCAAGCATAATACCGTTAAGTTTGTCGTCCTTTTCACACTTTGCACTTACAACAATAATAGGGGTGTTGCTGTTCTCACGAATTTTTCTGCACACAGCAAAGCCGTCCATGTTTGTAAGCATAATATCTAATATTATGAGCTTGGCGCCGTTTTGTTCAAAATGTCTTAGTGCATCTTCGCCGCTTGTGCACAGTGCAACAGAGTAGTCTTCGTTTTTTAAAAAGTCACAAAGAAGATTCCCCATTTCTGTGTTGTCTTCAACAACAAGTATGTCAGTCATAGAACCCCCAAATTATTTTTAAAGATTTAAAATGTTAAAAGCATATTTACCAACCCAGTTCCATAAGCCAGCTGTTGAGCTTTCGTTCGCGGTCACGAAGTGTGGACGGATCAGTGAACTTATCTAAATTATACTCTCCCTGAATATTTCCGTCAACAATATACAGCACTCTTGCGCATCTTGCAGCTACCTTTATATCATGCGTAACCAGCATGATTGCAGTGCCGTTGTTATTGTTAATTTTGCAGAGTTCTTCCATAACTTCATCGGATGAGGTACGGTTTAAAGCCCCCGTTGGTTCATCGGCAAATATTATTTTAGGATTGTTTACCATACTTCTGCATATACAGGCTCTCTGGAGCTGACCACCCGATACTTCGTTTATGTCATTGCCGCATATATCAATAATTCCGAGCTTTCTCATAAGCTGCTGAGCGTTTGTAACTTTTTCTTTGCGTGTTGCCGTGTTCTTTTTTGACTGTATTGCAGGAAGAACTACATTATCAAGTATGGTGAGATTTTTCAGCATATACATTTGCTGAAAAATAAACCCCATTTTATCAAGTCTCACATCAGCAAGCTCTTTTGCGGAAAGCTTTGACAGCTCCCTGCCGCAAAAATAAATTTCACCTGCAGTTGCTTTGTCCATACCGGAAACTGTGTACAGTAAAGTTGATTTGCCGGAACCCGATGGTCCCATAATTGCAATCATTTGGCCTGTTTCAACGGAAAAATTGACATTTTTAAGCACATTGTTTTGTCTTTTATTTACAATATATGTTTTGCAGAGATTGGTAACTTCAAGTATTTTTTCCATGTCTATTACTCCTTTATCACTCAATATTGTTAATTTCTGATGATGAGACTTTGCGTACCTGCTGGCTTGCAATGAATACTGATATAATTGTGCATACAAGTACAATCAGCGGATATATGATATAAGTCTGAATTATATTAACATCAAAAATAATATTTTTCGCACCCATTATTCTGAATATTCCCGTAACAGCAAGCTGTCCCACGGGGTCTGCAAGCAGTACGGCAATAATTGCTGCCGCTGTCATTACGATTGCCATACGGAGTGTTTGCCTGCAAATAATTGCTCTGTTGGAAAACCCTATAGCCTTGAGCATTGCAATTTCAGATTTCTCATTTGTAAAGAACGATTTTTCCATAAGTACTGAAACAAGAATATTAATGATAATTACGATTAGTACAATCAGATATGCAACATCATTCATATAACCTGCAGCTCCGCCTATCAGTGTATCAACATATTCCCCTCCGTTTTTAACACTGTAGTTTGGATAAAGTTCTTTGATTAATTTAATCCTATCGTTTTTTTCATTATCAGTCGGATTATCCGTGTAGGTTATCTGATAATCAAAGATTTCAAAAGCCTGTGAGTAGTCAAGCTCAACTTTTTCGTTAATGCGGATACCTTCACCCATATTATTCATAGACTGGTATATTGCCGTTACAATGTAATCACTGCTTCCTTCGACAGTAGATATAGTAACAGTGTCACCTATTTTTGCATGAATTGTGTCTGCTATTATATAGGTTATAGCAACCTCATTTTTGTTCACGGGAGCAGTGCCTTCAAGATAGGTGTACTGATCAGCTGTGGTGCCCGTTCCCTGGAAAGAAAGAGATTTACATTTGTAATCTCCTTTTTCAATTGTAAACTTAAAAAGAATTTCGGAGGCACATTTTGCTTTAATGCCGTTATCAGAAAGCTTGTTTTCCATCTCTTTTAAATCCTCTTTAAGCTTTTGGTGACCGTCACTGACAATATATTTCTCTTCGGAATTTTTGAAAACTAAATAAACGTCGCTTTCTGTCATTGAAAACCAGGAAATCAGCTTATCACTTTGCAGAGTACTCATAGTATTGAGTGTAATTGTTATAAGTAAAATTCCTATCATAAATGAAAGCATTACTATTGAAAACTGTTTGAATCCGCTGAAAATATCATTTATTGCCATAAAGGTCACAGGGCGCAGATGGATTTTAGAGAGTTTAATTATTCCTTTTCTTCTAAAACGTTCACCTGTCTGTCCGTTTCTGATAGCGTCAACGGGAGTAAAATGTTTGACTTTTTTTGTGCTCCTGTAACAGAACAGCATTATAATTAGAACAACTGCTATTGAACAGATTAAGTTGATTAAAACTCCGCTCTTGCTGTTTAATACAATATTGTCGGATGCCTGCATAAGAAGCATATTTCCAAACGGTATTCCGCATATAAAACCTATGACTGCACCTGTAACAGACATTGCAAAATATTTTACTATATAAAGGCTGCGGATTTTTATGTTTTTAATACCGATTGCTTTCATAATTCCGATTTCCCTGAATTCTTCTTTTAGCGTAAAGGTTATTGTAAATTTCAAAATTACAAATGCAATGATAATGAGAAATATGCTCATAACAAGCAGAATACCGGCAATAATCATATCCATAATATAAGTTGTTTTAATAAGGTTTCTGTCACCGGCAAATACTATTGTGGGATCATCGGATATTTCCTGTTTAAGCGAAGCTGTGTTTGTTGTATCTATATATATATACTGACCTTTTCTTGATTCAAGGCTGTTAATTTTCAGGAATTTTTCATAATCTGCCTGATTCAATACGAAGTTTTGATTATCTATCATTGATGAGCCGAAAACAGCGTTTTTTATATATCCTTTAATTGTAAACTCATCTGACACATTATCTATAGTTATAGTAATTTTATCGCCGATTGAAATGTTGTTTTCAGTTAAAAATGTTTTTTTTAGGTAAAGCTCGCCTTTGTCTATATTCGTAATTTTTTCATTATTGCCGTCAAAATAAGTAAGCACCGAACTTTTAAATGAAGTAAGCGTTTCTTGCCCCATATATTGCATATCTATTTTTTTGTTGTTGACTTTGATTGCATCCAAAGAGGTATAAATGCAATTCTCAGTTTTGCAGCTTGTAACATAATCAAGTTTTTTTACAATATCGGTTACACTCTTGCCGTTAGGAGCGGTACCTTTTGTTCCAATAAAGTAGTCGGGAACACCTGCACTGTCCATATAACTGTCAAGTGCTGTGAATATTGAAGTGAAATTATTGCCGCTTGATGATACAAACATGACCGCCAGAGTAATAAATATCAGCAGTATTATGTTCATTGTCTTTTTTCGTTTTAAGTCTTTTTTTAAGATATTTAAATACATTATTTTACCTCTTTTGCCATGAATTTTAATCTGCTTCAGTGCTAAATATTATTGAAGCAGCTATATGAGTTTTTTGTGTTTAATATTAAAGTTATTTAATTTGATAACAATATAATTTTTCTTATTTGTTCTCATAATCAGTACCTCCGTTTTTTAATTTGGATCTGTTTTTACTCATCGTGTTTAATAATAAGGCAGATATTATTAAATAATCCTTAAATAATTTTAAATTTTCAAGCAAAAAGAGCAGGAAGGACGGATTAACGATTTTGCTTGATAAAAATGATTATATGCCTTATACTATTGATAGTTTTAAATTGCAGGTGATAAATATGACAAAATTGATTTCGTGGAATGTAAACGGGTTAAGAGCCTGTGTGACAAAGGGATTTCTTGATTATTTTAATAAGGTTGATGCGGATATATTCTGTTTGCAGGAAACCAAGCTTCAGCAGGGGCAAATTGACCTTGATTTACAGGGATATTATCAATACTGGAACTATGCCGAAAAAAAAGGATATTCCGGCACGGCATTTTTTACAAAAAATAAACCTTTGTCAGTAAGCTTTGGTATAGGGATTGAAGAACACGACAAAGAGGGAAGAGTAATTACTGCTGAATTTGAAAATTATTTTGTAGTTACCTGTTATACTCCAAATTCTCAGAACGAACTAAAAAGACTTGATTACAGGATGACATGGGAGAATGACTTTAAGGCATATCTTAAAAGCCTTGAAAAAACTAAACCTGTTGTTTTGTGCGGAGATTTAAATGTTGCTCATACTGAAATTGACTTAAAAAACCCAAAAACAAATCGTACTAACGCAGGCTTTACTGACGAAGAAAGAGGCAAGATGAGCGAACTGCTAAACGCTGGATTCATTGATACTTTCAGGTATTTTAATCCCGATATGACAGGAGTTTATTCGTGGTGGTCTTACCGCTTTAAGGCTCGTGAAAAAAATGCAGGCTGGCGCATTGATTATTTTATCGTATCCGAATCACTTTCAAAATGTCTTGTCAGTGCAGATATACACACAGATATATTAGGATCAGACCACTGCCCTGTTGAGCTTATAATAAATAATATTTAAAGAAATAGTACAGGTTGCTTTTAATATAAGAAAGGTCACGAAAACTCGTGACCTTTTTGATGTTTACGGGCAGTTTATAATATAACTTGGTAAAATAAAGTTATATTACTGTTTCTGAGATTTTTTGTGTTTTTTGTTTTCCTTTTTCAAAGGGTTTATGTCGGAAAAATTATTTTTTGCGCATTTTATGAAACTCAGCAGAGTTGACAAAATTAATTTTCGGGTTTTGCTGTCCATATTTTTAATTGTTTTCATAATTGCACTTGAATTTTTGATAAAGTTTTCTCCAAGTTCGTCAAATGTTTTACTCTCGGCACTTTCCAATAGAGAAAACACACCATCAATAAATTCTTTGCGCTGTTCAACGCCCAATTCCGATACAAATTGTTTGATTGTATGGTCGAAAAACAAGCTTGTATTCGTCATACTGTTTAACTCTGTCAGGTTCGTGCGTCTGATTTCCCATGAGTAAATATCATGCTGTAAAAAACCTTTTTGATTGCTTTTTACGATCACATAATCTTCTTCGTGTTCAAACATCATACCGAATATTGATGTTTGCAGCACAAAAGTATGAATTTTGTTTTTTATAGATTGAAAACCGTATTCTGCAATAACCTTGCTGTCAAACCCGGGACCGTCGTGGTTAAAAATGGCTTCTGTTCTGTCCTGAATTTCGGGTGAGCAAAAAGCTGAAGCGTATACCGCAAGATTTCCTCCCTTAGAGTGACCGCCGAGTATAAATGTTCCCGAAAGTGCTTTTGCAGCCTGTTCAAGATACGTTACAGCCTTCTTTTGTGATGGTAGAGGAAACATATAATACATATTAAAATCTTCCTGCCATCCGATTATGGAATTGTCTGTGCCTCTGAACGATATATAATATCTGTTTTTTTCTATCTCTATAATTAATGCTGAAAACTGCATTTTTTCGTTATGTTCAATAATATTAACATAACCTGAGAGCATCATATGGTCAAAACGTGGATTGCATGCGGTGTATTTAAGCAGGTCTGTATCTCCGTCCCATAAAATGTTTTTTTTATAGGAGTCATTTTTAAACAGCTCATTGGCAGCATTATAAATTGAAATGCCTTTGTCAAACTCAGCCGGCACTATATTGTCAAACGGCAGATAAGAAAGCCGTGACAGAATAAGGGCATCTACATTATTGAATTTATCATTTTTGACAGACAAATCTCCCCGCCAATCAATATAGTCAAAAATATTGCTCATAATGTACCTCTGACTTAAAAATATAATTTCCAATCGGCCAAAATGCGGAATGGTTAGGGCTTAGTTGTGTTTTCCTGAATTTCCTTTTTTATTTCATCTTCGGCTTTTTTGCCCTTGGTAAAGTAAGAGAAAGGAGCAGAGATAATAATCGCACCGTAATAGGTAATAAATCTCCACAGCAAAATAGCAGGTTTTATTTTGTTAATATTTGCAATAATGAAAAATTGACCAAAGTACAGTGTAAATGCAAGTTCTGCACCGCCGGATGCGCCGGGGAGAGGAACAAGATTAGAAGTGAACAGTACAAAAGATTGAATACAAATCATATCAAACAGCGTTGCGGGAGTTTGTCCGTTTGCCGCTGCAACTGCCGGCATATCAAATGATATGTAAATAAAATACGGTATAGACAGTATTGCAAGAACCTGTAAAAATACAAGAATGTAGGTGGCAATAAGTACTTTAATATTAGAAAATAATGCTTTGTTGCCCTGATGAAACATATTAACCTCTGTATAGAGACGTTCCATTTTGTTTTCGGGATTTTTAACAAATTTAAGTTTTTTCATTATCCTATATACTAATCTCATAAGAGCATCAGTTATCTTACTGCTGAAAGAAATTACAAGAAATAATGCGGTCATAATAAGCTGAACGGCAAATCCAAAGATTATAAACAGGGTTGACCATATACTGGTAAAGGCATCCTGAAAGTAATTAAACCTGAAAATGACAGCAAAAATACTGACAGCAGTCATAACAATCTGATAGACAATGAACTTTTGCGTCATGCATGCTGATCCAAACCCAACCCCGATTTTCATTTTTGACATGAGGTATAGCTGCATTGGTTGACCGCCTGTATTAGATGGAGTTACCGCACCGAAGAATACTCCTACAAGCGCGACTTTTAGTGCGTCGATAAATCTAAAGGATTTATATTGTGTGCGTACAAATACCATAGTAACGATTGTATCTATCACTATATTAATATCGTACACTGCTAAAGCGGCAAGTATCCACCACATATTGCAGCTTCCCGGAGTGGAAAGCAAGTCGATCATTCCGTTTTCGGAAACAAAAAAGTAAATTATTAAATAGATTGAAATAGCTACGACGGCAAGGTTAAATATTATTTTGCCGTTTAATCTGAATTTTTTATTCTTCAAAATTATCTTCTCCCAAAGGTTACAATTTGATAAACATAATTAAATAATACCTATTTTATAAAATAATTGCAACAACAAAATTGTAATAAATTGTATTTGAGAAAAATATATAACTGCACTATATTGCCGATTCACGTAAATAAATTAATTTTCGGCTTGTTTTGAGTAAATTCGTATGATAAAATAATTTTATTAATTATTTGAATCGGTATAAGTAAATAGAAAAGGGAAATCTTTTTTCCTGAGTTAATATTCATCGAAGGCGTATCAGGAGTAGGCAAATCAACAATATACGGAGTTCTCTAAGTACAATAGCAGGTTTTTACGGAATGTGTTTTTCATTCTCAAACGCCGAGGGCTTTTGACTTGCTGAAAGAATATTTAATAAGGCAAATTTCTCTTGTTTTGGTTCATAGGGACAAAAACAGGGGTTCAGAGGGGAACTAAGATAATTCATAATTTGCAAAGAGGTGTTATTATGGAGATACTAACCTTAAACAATAATCACTATTCAGTTATTAAACTGCTCGGTAAAGGAAAGGGCGGATATTCATATCTTGTGACTGACGGAGGGAGACAATATGTTCTTAAGCAGATTCATCACGAACCGTGCAGTTATTATCAGTTTGGGAATAAAATTGAAGCAGAAATTCACGATTATAAACTCATTAGGGACGCTGGAATAAATATACCTGAGATGCTTGACATTGATATAGAAAATGAACGCATACTTAAGGAATACATAGATGGTCCTACTGCATACAGTTTAGTGCTTGAAGATAAGATGAAGCCCGAATATATTGATCAAATTAGGAATATGTGCAGCCTTTTATATCCTAAAGGCCTTAATATAGATTATTTTCCTACTAATTTTATTCTAAGCAAAAATATATTATGGTATATTGACTATGAATGCAATAATTATATGGAGCAGTGGAATTTTGAGAACTGGGGAATAAAATACTGGAGCAAAACGAAAGAGTTTTGTGAATATGTTAAAAATAACGGTTGATTAGGAGTAAATATATAATGGGATTTTTTGATGTTGTAAACATTTATGGTTTTTTATTTGCTGTCATTTTGCTTATTCCTGATATTATATTTGCAAAAACTCACAGAATTGACCGAAGTATATTTAACAACAGAGCGATGTTGTATATTGAACGTATCGGAAAATATTGCAGTTTATTTCTTATGGGAATAAACATCGGTATACTTGAAGAAGGATTTACTGCTCCTGTAATGAAAATATTTTGGCTTGCAGCAGTCAGCATAATGACAGTAATATGTATAGTTCTTTGGATTTTCTGTTTTAAAAGAGAAACTAAATTAATTGCTTATTGTATTACAGTGATTACAGCATTGATTTTTATGCTGAGCGGACTCCTTCAGGTGAAAACACTATTACTGACATTTGGATTTGTTTATCTTATCGGTCAGCTTTATGTTACAAAAAAATATATGGAAACAAAATAACTGCGAATAAGCAATTTACTGCTTTTTGTCAGAATTCAGCGGAGGCTTTTTATGAATGTAATTTTACTTTTGAAGCATAAAGATACGGTAAAGTATGTGTATGAAAATAACACATTACGACAAGGTCTTGAAAAGATGAGAGCACACGGATATACAGCCATTCCTGTTATTTCCGAAGATGGAAAATATAAGGGTACAGTAAGTGAAGGTGACTTTTTGTGGCACATCATTGATAAAGCAAAGTCCGGCGGTATAAAAGAACAGGAGACTGCTTTTGTGCATGATATTATGCGTAAGGATTTTAATCCTGCAGTGAAAATAGATGTTGAAATGGATGAATTGCTGAACAGAGCAATGAGTCAGAACTTTATTCCTGTGACTGATGACAGAGGCACTTTTATCGGAATTGTAACACGTCAGGATATAATAAAGTACTTTGTAAGCAGATAATTATAAGACGCAGCATGGTGAGGTGTTAAGTATGTGCAGATAGCCTGATATTTGCACGGCCATTGTCATATATTTTAAAAAGTAAAAAATAAGACTCCGAATTTTGTAAATCGGAGTCTTATTTTATTTTTTCTTATAATACATAAGGCAGTGGCAGTAACCTTCAAAATCAGGATCGGCAATTTTGTTTTTAAAGTCCTCACACATACATTTTGTACTTTCACTTCGTACAAGCATGCAGGGACAATAGCCTCCTGTTTGTTTAAGTCCCTTTCTTACTGCATTTACAACTTCTTTGTTTTCGTTAAGTAAAATTTTCACGTTTTCACCTTATTTTATTAATCAAATCCTGTAATGCTTGCTTTGAATTATATCCAATAAGTTTTTGTATACATTCCCCTTTTTTAAATATCATTATGGCAGGGATTGCATTTATACCATACACAGCGGCAAGCTGCGGGTTTTCATCGACATTTATTTTGTAAAAGTAAAAATCAGTATTTTCTTCTGAAAGCTCTTTTAAAATTGGCGTCAGCATTTTGCACGGAGCACACCATTCGGCAAAAAAGTCAATAACAACCGGTTTTTCTGATTTTAATACCTTTACAGCAAAATCCTCTTCATATATTTTAATAATAGCAATCACCTTCCTGTTGCAGAATATATAATATTTACAGAATAAACGGCAAACGCCGATGCCATTTTAAAAATAACTTATTTTTGTCAAAATCAAAAATGTTAATTCGCAAACCTTTAATAGACGGTTTTGAAAAAAGCGTCTTATTGTAGGAAAAGGTCTTTTGTCATGGTGTTTAAAAGCTTTTAATCCCAATTATTAAAAATTGTTATTCTGTCTGATAATTTTCATATTTTTAAATTGTTTAGCAAATATTATAATAAAGTGCTTATTGTCTGTAAGAAAATTATAACATATTACACACAAATTTCAATAGTTTATGATAATTTTTTACAAATACTTAAAAGTTATACTTTTTTGAGAACAATTATGGCGTTATAATGAAACTGTATTCTGTTTATGCAAAGCAATAAATAGCTTTTCGGATGTTAAATTTATAACTACGGAAATTATATATATTAAAATAATACGAGATAACCATTAAAGATTATCTCGTGTTATTTTTACCTGTTCAATTTTTTGCAATAATATTGTTAACTTGTAAGAGACAGCGTAGATCTCTAACAAAAGTTTTACGTTTTGTTTTGATGTTAACTGCTTTGTATATTGTTTTTAAGTTTTTGAAAATATTCGGGAAAGGTATGTTTGATACTGACAGGTTTAAACTCACTATTGGTAAAGCAGTGAGTTGTATGACCTGTAGCGGCAATTTCATTGTTTTTACAGAGGACAATGTTATATTCAAAAACCATTCTTGAACCTGTAAAGGTCACGAGCTTTACTGAAATGATAAAATCATCAGAAAATTTTATGGGTTTTTTATATCTTGCGTAAGCGTCGACATTAGGAATAAACAGCCCCTTGTTTTCCATTTCCATAATATCGCAGCCAATATTATGCATAAACCTTATACGGGCATCTTCAAAATACCTGATATAATTAGAATGATGAACAATACCCATTTGGTCAGTTTCATAATATGAGGCTCGTCTTGTGTATACTTCTTTATCCATATTTAAAATTTAAGTACCTTTCTCGTTATTTTTTTAATAACAAACCGTTTTTCAGGTCTTTTGCTGCCATCTGTTTTATTTTATAATGCTGTTTTTTTCCTGTTGCAGTGTGCGGAAGTTCATTGACAAAACGATAGTATCTGGGTGCCTGATATTTTGAAATATTAGGCGAGTTATCACAGTAAGCAATAAGTTCTGTCACAGTGAGGCTGTTATCTTCAGGAATTACATAGGCTGCAACACATTCCCCTCTAGTGGAATCCGGAACTCCGGTGACAATTGATTCCTTAACTTTTGGGTGGCAATTTAGTACTTCTTCAATTCTTGCAGGATAAATATTCTCACCTTTACTGATAATCATATCATCTTTTCTTCCGGCAACAGTGATAAACTGTTTTTCATCCCATGTGCCGATATCACCGGTATACATCCAGCCTTTATAAAATTTTTCCCTTGTTGCAGTCTCATTGTTAATATAACAATATGTTGATTTTGCAGGACATTTTATAATGATTTCTCCTTCAGTTATGTTGTCTGTTGCAACAACATCGTCAGGTTCTGCCTTTTTGTCTTCATATACATTTACAATTCTTACCTCATCATCTGTACAGGAACGTCCTGCCGTTCCGGACATATCGGGAAGATCAAAAGGCCGTAAAAATGTATTCCAAAATGATTCTGTTGTTCCGTAGCCGTTAAATATATTTTTGGTAAGCAGCTTTTGGAATCGTATGCAGGCGGCTTTTTCAAGAGGACTTCCCATTGTTACAATCCCTTTAAGAGTGGACAGATCCCGCGGCTTTTTTTCTTGTCGGCTCGCGAGCATTTCGAGAATTGATGGTACCCCGGTCATAAACGTTATGCCGTGTTTTTCTACAAAATCCATACAGTTTTTGGGGTTAAAAGTTCTGAGTATAATTAGCGTTGCACCGGCATAAAGGGTAGGAGTAGGTCCGCCGGAGTGAAGTCCTCCTCTGTGAAACCAAGGTGTCATATTCATTGTAACATCATTTGGCGAAAGGGGAAAATGCATGATTACATCATGTGCAGAAAGTACCTCATTAATGTTGTTAAGCGGAACACCCTTTGGAGTTCCGGTTGTGCCTGAAGTCTGGAGTCTGACAACTTCATCATAAATATGAGGAGAATAATCCTCTGCCGGATTTTCTTCATTTGCATCTTTAACATAATCTTCATAAAGAATATGATTTCTTGGCACAGATACTTCTTTCCCTGAATTATTCGTATACAGCACAATATCAGGTTTGTGTGCAGAGATTGACAAAGCTTTTTCTGCTGTTTGTGCGATATCAATGTCATAGATGTATACTTTTGGTTTATTATGGTTAATAATTTCGGCCGTTTCACCCGGAGAAAGATTAAAATTCGCAGGATTGGCAATTGCTCCGATTTTTTGAGGAGCAATATACCCAAACAAAAACTGATGTGAGTTATAAAGTTGAAGAAAAACAGTGTCTCCTTTTTTTACTCCGTCTTTTTTCATAGAGTTTGCAAGCTTGTTTGCATCACAGTTAAGTTCATCATAAGACCATGTTTTTCCGGAAAGCGGATCAATTGCTGCGGTTTTATCTGCAAAGCGTCTTACATTTCGCATAAATCCGTTAAGCCAGGTGAATTCGCTTTCAAATGTTTTTATGAACATTTCCGAATCATAAGTTAAGTTCATAATATTTTCCCTCTTTTGTTTATAAAATGACAGATATCAGTATTTACCTACAATTATGCTTGAATTCTGTCCGCCAAAGCCGAGCGCATTTGACATGGCGTATTTGATGTCAGCTTTTTTGGCTGTGTTTGCAACAAAATCTATTCCGGCACATTCAGGATCAACCTCATTTAGGTTAATAGTCGGAGGAATGATTCCTGTTTCAATAGCTTTTATACATGTAATAGTTTCGGTAATTCCTCCTGCACCCATCATATGACCTGTTGCACCCTTAGTAGAGCTTACATATGGAAGATTATTGCCGAATACTTTTTTTATTGATGATGTTTCAACAGTATCGCCTTTGTTGGTAGCGGTGCCATGTGCATTAATATAACCAATATCTTCCGGTTTTATACCTGCTTCTGCAATAGCCTGATTCATGCAGGCTATTGCGCCTCGTCCTTCCGGATGCGGTGCGGTAACATGATATGCATCATCAGTGTTGCCGCATCCTTTGATTTCGGCATAAATTTTTGCACCTCTGGCAAGAGCGTGTTCCTCTGTCTCAAGGACAAGGGCACCTCCGCCTTCACCTATTACAAAACCGTCACGGCTTATATCAAAAGGTCTGCTGGCTGTTGAGGGTGAATCGTTTCGTCTGGAGAGAGCCTTCGCATTAGCCAGCGAATAGATTACGAGAGGACACAGCACGGATTCTGCACCTACTGCAAGCATTATATCAGCTTTGCCTGTTTGTATGCACATACAGGCGGTATTTATAGAATCTCCGCCTGATGAGCAGGCAGTACTTACCGTAAAGCTGGGGCCTTGTATATTGTAATCAATAGCAATATTTGCTGCGGCAATATTTCCAAGAATTTTCGGGATAAATCTTGGTCCTACTTTTTTGTGTGAAGCTCCCGAAAGTGCATCCTGAGTAAATGCAATTGTTGCTATACCGCTCATTGCAGTTCCCATTACAATTCCTGTTCTTAAAGGTTCAATTTCAATCTTACTTTGATTAATTGCCTCTTGAGCGGCAATGTATGCATACTGCATAAAAGGATCGGTTTTTCTGATTAAATCTTTTTCCAAGTAGTCGGACGGATTAAAGTTTTTAATTTCGCCTGCGATTTGGACAGCAAGATCTGAAGGATCAAAGGTTTTTATAGTATCAATTCCCGATACACCCGATGTGATATTTTTCCAGTAACTGTCAACACCTATACCTACGGGTGTTACTGCGCCCATACCTGTAACAACAATTTTTTTCATAAATTTATTAACTCCTTGAGCATAATACAATTTGTTATTTACATTTTGCATACTATTATGCTATACTTGAATTGTACCAAATTATGTAAGAATATTCAATAGACTTCATTATGCAAAAATAAGAATTTGAAGCTGAAAAAAACTGACTTTTGCATAATCTGAAAATTATATTTAATAAAAATATTGTAGAGGGTGATAACATGGACATAAATCAATTAAATTGTTTTATATCGGTAGCTCAGACACTTAATTTTTCCGAAGCGGCAAGGCGCAATTATGTGTCCCAGTCAACTGTAAGCAGATACATCAGTGATCTTGAAAAGGAATTTGGAGTACAGCTGTTTGCCCGTTCGCACCGTGATGTAATTATTACAAACGAAGGTAAGACTTTGCTGCCGTATGCGATAGAAATCGTTGATACATTAAAGAATGCAAAGACTGTTATAAAACAGATGCACAATGGAGGTAAGGGAAAAATTTCTCTTGGGTGTGATGTTACGTCACTTTCGTTCCCGACAAAATGTATTGCAGATTTTGCAGAGAAATATCCCGGAATTACAATTGATATACGCCAGTTTGACGAGGCTGATCGGTCATTTGCAATAACAGGGGGAGAATATGATTTCTGTTTTATGCCGAGAGACATGGTACCCGAAAATTCAGGGATTGAATCAATTGTCACCCATTATGAAACATTGTCTGTAGTTACGGCAAAGAATTACAAATTTAAAGGAAGAAAAAGTATAAGTATAAGAGAAATCGCAGATGAAAAGCTGTTGCTTTTATCAGAGTCTGTTGCACCAATCGTATATATGGAAATTATGGATTTGCTTCGTACATTTCATATTTCTCCCAAAATAGAAAATGTATTTGATGACCTTGTATCTATGTATGTTTCCGCTTCATCCGGAATTGGAGTTTCTGTTATACCAAAATCAATTGCATCGTATTGTTCAAGCGAATATGCTGATTCATTTTTCATTGAAGATGTAGATACAAGTATAGCTTATGTTATGGCATGGGGAAAGAATATTTCAAATCCGGCAGCAAAACTTTTTATGGAAGCGGTAAAAAAATATGCAAAGGGCGACGATAATGTATATGGCTTGTAATAATTTTATGGAATAGCCGGTATTTTGTCGAATATTCACAAAAAAATCTTTCTAAACACAGTAAAAAAGTATTTACTTCACAAATCTGTAGTGATATAATAATTACAGTCAAAAGTTTATTGGCAAATATCCTGTTTAGGAGGAAATCATAATGTACAGATTTACTTTACCGAGAGATTTATATCATGGGAAAAACTCTCTTGAGAGCCTGAAAAATTTAGAAGGCAAAAAAGCAATTTTAGTGGTTGGAGGAGGTTCAATGAAAAAATTTGGCTTCCTTGATAAAGCAGTTTCATATTTAAAAGAGGCCGGCATGGAAGTTAAACTTTTTGAAGGTGTTGAACCTGATCCTTCAGTAGAAACCGTAATGAAGGGTGCAGCTGTAATGACGGAGTTTGAGCCTGACTGGATTGTAGCGATGGGCGGAGGTTCTCCTATAGACGCAGCAAAGGCGATGTGGGCTTTTTACGAATATAATGAGACAACATTCGAAGACCTTATCACTCCGTTTAATTTTCCTGTATTACGAACAAAGGCAAAGTTTTGTGCGATTCCTTCGACCTCGGGAACAGCAACAGAAGTTACTGCATTCTCGGTAATTACTGATTATTCAAAGGGAATAAAATATCCGCTTGCTGATTTTAACATTACTCCGGATGTGGCAATTGTTGACCCCGCTCTTGCGGAAACAATGCCGCCGAAACTTACTGCCCATACAGGAATGGATGCAATGACTCATGCAATTGAGGCATATGTGTCTACGCTGCACTGTGAATATACTGATGCCCTTGCACTTCATGCAATTAAGATGATTCATGACAATCTTAAAAAGTCTTATGACGGCAATATGACTTGCCGTGAAAAAATGCACGATGCACAGTGTATGGCAGGCATGGCATTTTCAAATGCACTGCTTGGTATAGTTCACTCAATGGCTCATAAGACTGGCGCTGCTTTTTCAGGCGGTCATATCATACACGGCTGTGCTAACGCAATGTATCTGCCGAAAGTTATTAAATTTAATTCCAAGGATAGTACGGCTGCAGAGCGTTATGCATATATTGCGAAGTTTATAGGACTTAAAGGTGAGAATGTAACAGAGCTTGTAAATGCGCTTATTGCAGAGCTTCGCAATATGAACGAACAGCTTGATATTCCTCAGAGCATTAAGAATTACGGTCCCGGAGGAGTTAAGGCAGACGAAAGTATTATTGATGAAAAAGAATTTATAGATAAACTTTCGGTAACAGCTAAGAATGCTATCGGAGATGCCTGTACAGGTTCTAATCCGCGTATTCCGACTCAGGAAGAAATGGAAAAGCTGCTTAAGGCATGTTACTATGATTTTGACGTAGACTTTTAATGTTTGTTTTATCAATTATAAGGTAATTGTTATTACTGTCTGAAACCCCTTCATTCGGAGGGGTTTTTACTTTAGTTATTTTAGTATTCAATAAATATTCAGTTTTGCATATGTTATTATTTGTTCTTATGGACAATGTCTGATGATTGCTGTATGATATAAATATGCTGAATACAAAGGAGTTGTTATATTGAAGATCACTGTAATTAACGGGCAAAATCATAAAGGCTCAACATATAATATAGGAAAAATTCTTGCCGACAAGCTCGGCGGAAATGTGACTGAATTTTTTCTTCCAAAAGATTTTGGAGAGTTCTGTACGGGATGTACGTCTTGTTTTTTAAAATCTGAAACATTGTGCCCTCATTATCAAAAATTAATTCCTATTACAAAAGCTATGGATGAAGCGGATATACTGATATTTACAAGTCCCGTATATGTATACCATACTACCGGGGCTATGAAAGCATTTCTTGATCATTATGGTTATCGCTGGATGGTTCATCGACCCGAAAAGAAAATGTTTTCAAAGCAGGCAGTTGTTGTATCGACAGCGGCAGGTGCAGGTACAAGGTCAACGAATAAAGATATTGAACACAGCCTTTTCTTTTGGGGAGTTCCGACAGTTTATAAATTAGGTTTTGCGATAAGAGCAACATCATTTTCACAGGTTAGTGATAAGACAAAATCCAAAATTGATAAAAAGACGACATTAATTGCTGAAAAAGTTAAGAAAAAGTATGGCAGAGTAAATGTTGGAATAAAGACAAAATTATATTTTGGTGTAATGCGTATGCTGCAAAAGGGAGAATGGAATGAAGCAGACAAAATATATTGGCAGGAAAGAGGATGGCATTTGAAAAACAGGCCATGGAAAAATAAATCAAATTAAAGAAAATTTTAGATTTATTCATTTTAAATAAGTATTTAAAGTTAAAGGAGAATTAATATGAAAGAAAGCATTGAAAACCGTTCGTTTATATATGATATTCCGACAAAGGTTTATTTTGGGAAAAATCAGCTGAATAATCTTGGAAAAGAACTTTCTGTTTATGGTAAAAAAGTTTTGCTCTGTTACGGAGGCGGTTCAATTAAAAAGAGCGGGTTGTATGACAGAGTTATTTCAGAAATTGAAAATGCAGGACTTGAACTATTCGAGCTGGGCGGAATAGCGCCTAATCCGAGAATTGAATCTGTAAATGCAGGTGCAGATATCTGCAAAAGGGAAAATATTGATGTTTTGCTTGCTGTTGGTGGAGGATCTGTGCTTGACTGTACAAAATATATTGGAGCAGGTGCATTTTATGACGGTGATGCTTGGGATATCCTGTTGGAGAAAGTTCCGGTAAAAAAATGTCTGCCTGTTGTAACCGTTTTAACACTTGCTGCTACAGGATCCGAGATGGATGCGAGTGGCGTAATCAGCAATCCTGATACTAAAGATAAAATCGGACTTATTTTTCCTGCTATGCAGCCTAAGGTATCTTTCCTTGACCCGACTGAAACTTTTTCAGTAAATAAATATCAGACAGCCTGCGGGTGTTCAGATATTCTTTCTCACATAATTGAATCATATTTTGTACCGGAAAATGAAAGTATGTATATGCTTGACCGTTTTAAAGAGGGAATGATGAGAACTCTTATAAATTATGCCCCTGTTGCTCTTGCTCAGCCTGATAATTATGAAGCGAGGGCTAATCTGATGTGGACAAGTTCTTGGGCAATCAACGGGTTTACGGGAAGTCTGCAAAATTGTGAGTGGACATGTCATCCGATTGAACATGAATTGTCTGCAATTTATGATATTACTCACGGTTTGGGACTTGCAATTTTAACTCCAAAATGGATGAAATATGTACTTGATGAAAAAACTGCTGACAGATTTTATACATATGGCGTAGAAGTATTTGGAATTGATCCATCATTATCAAAAATGGATGTTGCAAATAAGAGTATAGAGCTTACCGAAGATTTTCTGTATAATACACTTGGTTTAAGCTCAACTCTTACGGAAATTAAAATTGATGACAAAAATTTTGATGTTATGGCTGAAAAGGCTTGCTGCGGAGATGTTCTTTATGGTTTTAAACCGCTGAATAAAGAAAATATTAAAGAAATTTTTAAAATGTGTCTGTAAATGAAATTTTTGTCAAAACTGTATATGATATTAAAATTTTGCTTTTCAAAAGACTTACCTAATTAAAGTTTAGAATTGTCAAATTTAAAGTGAGAAATAGTGTATTTTGTTATATTTATTTTAAATTATTTCAAGATATGAAAAAATTATGTAGATTTTGCTAAATTTGTGCAATTTGCTACTTGAATTCGTGGCAAATATTGCTTACAATTTAAATGTACTGATATTATACTGAAAACCAATTTTAAATACGGATTTTAGTGTTACAGTAACAAAATAATGAGGGGGTCTCTTTTTGGAAAAATTATTCAGGCTTAAAGAGAATGGTACAAATGTCAAAACTGAAATTGTTGCCGGTATTACTACATTCCTTGCCATGGCTTATATACTTGCGGTAAATCCAAGTATGCTGTCAGCAACAGGAATGGCGCAGGATGCAGTATTTGCAGCAACAGCTGTATCAGCAGCATTTGCTACGCTGATTATGGCATTCTTTGCAAACTATCCGGTTGCCCTTGCTTCAGGTATGGGACTAAACGCTTATTTTGCATTTACAGTGGTTCCGCAGCTTTATGAACAGGGGATAACCAACCCTTGGCAGGTAGCATTAACGGCTATTCTTGTGGAAGGTGTTATTTTTATTATCCTGTCCATATTCAAATTCCGTGAAACTTTAGTGAACAAGGTTCCTGCAAATCTTAAATACGGTATTTCAGCAGGTATTGGTTTGTTCATTACTATTGTGGGTCTTAAAGGTGCCGGAATAACTACAACAGACGCTTACTTCGATGGTGAAGCTGTTCAGTCGTCGACACTTGTTAAACTGGGCGATTTGGGTACGGCTCCTGTTGTTCTTGCACTTGTAGGTGTTCTTGTTATTGCAGCATTGTGGCATTTCAGAGTTAAAGGTTCAATCCTTATCGGAATAGTTGTCACATGGGTACTTGGAATTATTGCACAGCTGTGCGGATGGTATCAGGGTGTGTCATTGATTCCTGATTTTGCAAATTATTCAGTATTTGCTCCTGTTCAGTCAATGTCATCGGAAACATTTTTTAAATTTGATTTCGGATATGCAGCATCTCATATAGTGAACTTTGCCGTTATTGTATTTGCATTCTTGTTTGTTGATTTATTTGATACAGTAGGTACGCTTATCGGTGTTGCTCAGCAGGGCAATCTTCTTAATGAGAAGGGAGAACTCCCCAGAGTCGGTCGTGCTTTGATGGCGGATGCCATAGGTACTTGTGCCGGAGCCTGCTTAGGTACATCAACTGTAACATCATATGTTGAGTCTACAACAGGTGTAGCAGAAGGAGGCAGAACAGGTCTTACTGCTTTTACTTCAGCAGTTTTATTCCTGCTTGCACTTCCGTTGTATCCTATATTTCTTGCTATTCCTTCATTTGCTACAGCTCCGGCTCTTGTATTTGTAGGGCTTTTAATGCTTAAGAATATTACAAAAATGAATTTTGATAATGATATTGCCGATTCAGTAGGAGGCTTTTTGGCAATTATCATGATGCCTTTTTCTTATTCAATTGCAACAGGCATTATGTTCGGAATTGTATCATGGGTTATTCTTAAAGTTGTAACAGGTAAAATAAAGGATGTACACCCTGTTATGTGGGTAGCCTTTGCACTGTTTGTTGTGCGAATTATTACAATTATAATGCATATATCATCTTAAATTATATAGTTAAAAAGAATTGAAAAAACTGCCGCAGTACCAAGACTGCGGCAGTTTTTGCGTTTGTATAATTTTCAGTATTAAAATTCGGACAAAACTATATGTGCCTGAGCATTATCAAGAATAATAGGATTTTTAAGATTGACTCTTTTAATTTCGCCGTAAAGTCTTCCGAATATAATTACGGTTTTGTCCATAATTGCCGCCATAGGCTCACCTTTTACGGTGAAAGGTTTAAAAGTAATATCAACGGCAGAAATGCCTGCTTTAAAGTACCATGGGCGGTCAAGTTTACCGTTTGTGCTTTTAACATTTATCTGTGACAGTTTTTCAAGTTTTCCGTCAAGAAAAAAACTGTTTTCATTTCCGTATCTGTTGTCGCCTACCCTGCTTGCGAGGCAAAGAGAGAAACGTTTGCCGTCAATAAAGCAATCTGAACTAAGTCTTTGATAGTTATGTTTCCGCGGTTTTGAAAACCGTGTCCAATCTAAATAGGCAATTGAATTAATTTCATTTAAAGAATATTCAATTCCTCCGACTCTGATGATTCCGTTTGCTGTAAATTTTGGTACAAAGCGTTTTAAATAAAAATATTTTCTGTCGCGTTCAAACGGCGCCAGTTCATTAAGACTTTCACCTGTGGTTTTTTTTAGATTAATATTAAAATATAAATTTTTTATTCCGCCGAAATCTATAAAATCACATTTTAAATATCGTACGTCTGTTGTATTTGTAAGCTGAAGCTGAACACATTTGTCTGTGTATAAAAGCTCTCCGTTAGTGCCTGACTCGGGAAGCTTATTTTTTGTGAATAAAAATTTTTTTACAACTTTGTCACACAGAACTCCGCCTCTTTTCAAATCTGCAACAGCAACTTTAATTGCAAATTCCATTCCTATATTTTCGACTGATAAATACAGTGAAACTTCGTTATTGTTTATAAAATAGCAATCCCGTTCGCAATGCTTTCCTTTTGTTTTGCTTTGTTCGGAATTATAATTAAAAACAGCTCTTCGCGCCCATCCGGCACACATTATCTCTCCGTTGTCCTCAAACACATTATGCTCTTCTGTTATTTCACGCTGCAAATTACTTCCTCCGTTCATACTGTGTTAATGCATTATTTTAATATACACAATATTATTATGCTGTTCAAGAATTATAACAAAACTGTAAATCAGTAATAAAAAATTGTATTAATGAATATGTATTATACAAGGTTAAGGAGGAATTTTATGAAAAAACTTGTCGTATTGCTAATGCTTTTTTTGTGTTTTCTGTTTTGTTCATGTACGGCGGATACCTCTGGATATAAAAGCGAGCTGACATCAAGAGCGTGGAGCGCAAAACTTCAGGGTGGTGCCGAGGCAAAACTGTCATTCAGCGGAGATAAAGCAACGTTCAGTTTGAAAAGCAATAATACAACAGCCTGCATTGAGGGCAAATATATTGCCGATGAACACTCATTTGTGATTTTTATGCCTGATATTTCGCAAAACTATACATTTGAATATACACCTAAGGGTGAAAATCTGGAGTTGAAATATAACGGTTCAACAATAACACTTAATGAAATAAAGCAGTCCTAATAATTGAACTTCTTTATTTCCTAATTGCAATTTGCAGATATCAGTCGTTTATTAATTTGTATAAACGTGCATAACTCCAAATTTATAATATCTTTTTTGTTGATAATTCAGTGCTGTTGTGGTATAATGTTTTAAATTGTGTTATTATACCCTTTTTTACTTTATAAAAGACTATTTGGAAACAGTCGCTCAAATAAAGACTGACAATATTAAGTTATTTGCCTGAATTATATGTTAGGGCACTCGGCTTTTTTATTTTATTGCGTTATTGCGGAGGTATTATATTGGTAGTGTTCGGAATTGACCCCGGTTATGCCATTGTCGGCTGGGGTGCAATCGGTTTTCAGTCAAATTCATATAAGACGCTCGGCTTTGGTGCAATAGAAACACAGGCAGGAACAGATTTTAATTCAAGACTTGAGTATATTTATGATGAAATTTATTCGATTTTAAATCGCTGCCGTCCGGATGCACTTGCCATTGAAAGGCTTTACTTCCAGACTAATCAAAAAACGGCGATTAATGTGGCTCAGGCAAGAGGAGTTACATTGCTTGCTGCACAAAAGTTAAAGATACCAATTTTTGAGTACACACCTCTTCAGGTTAAAACAGCCGTAACGGGTTACGGCAAGGCGAAAAAGCCACAGGTTATGGAGATGACTCGCAGACTTTTAAAGCTCGACGAGGTGCCAAAGCCCGATGATACTGCTGATGCACTTGCAATAGCAATCTGCCATACACAGGCGGCGGGATCTGATTTAAGAAGAATGTTGTATAGAAAGGGAAAATAAAATGCTTTATTCCGTAAGAGGAAAGTTAATTCACACTGAGTCAACAATAGCAGTTGTCGAGTGCTGCGGAGTAGGATATTGTTGTCAGACAACAATGAACACGCTTCGTACGCTGAAATTAAATACTGAAGTTATGCTCTATACATACCTTAATGTGCGAGAAGACGCTGTTGATCTTTTCGGTTTTTCAACGAAGGCTGAGCTTGATACATTTAAGACGCTTATCAGTGTAAGCGGCGTAGGACCGAAGGCGGGAATTGCCGTTTTGTCTGAATTAAGTCCCGAGCAGGTTGCAATGGCAATTGCAACTGATGATGTTAAAACAATTACCAGAGCTCAGGGAATAGGTAAAAAGATTGCGCAGCGCATAATACTTGAATTAAAGGACAAGCTTGCGAAGAATATTGATACAGGTGTTTCGGAAACAGCTTCTGTACAGGGAGCTGCAAATGTATCGGCAGGAAATATTCCAAAAGCAATTGAAGCATTGGGGGTTCTCGGCTATGCACCGTCGGATGTATCTCAAATTCTTGCAACTTTTGACGGTTCGCTGCCGGTTGAACAGCTTATAGCTCAAACATTAAAACAGATGGGAAGACAGTAATTATATGAGTAAGATGGAATTTTCGGATGAATTTGATTTTGAAAACAGAATAATGGATGCTGCCGAAATTCCCGAGGATGTGTCTGACGGTGAAAACCCTTTGCGCCCCAAAACACTTTCTGAGTATATTGGACAGGACAAAGTTAAAGAAAATCTTAAGATTTTTATTGAGGCGGCAAAGCTTAGGGGTGAGTCACTTGACCATGTTCTGCTATATGGACCTCCGGGTCTGGGCAAGACAACATTGTCCGGGATTATTGCTAATGAGCTGGGGGTATCTATTCGTATTACTTCCGGTCCTGCGATTGAAAAGCCGGGCGATTTGGCAGCACTTCTTACAAATCTTAATGAGGGAGATGTGCTGTTTATTGATGAAATCCACCGTTTGAGCCGTGCTGTAGAGGAAATTCTTTATCCTTCAATGGAGGATTTTGCAATTGATATAATAACAGGCAAGGGGCAGATGGCAGCTTCTTATCATCTTCCGCTGCCTAAGTTCACGCTTGTAGGGGCGACGACAAGGGCGGGACAGCTGACTGCCCCGTTGAGGGATAGGTTTGGCGTAGTGCTTAGACTTGAATTGTATACTCCGGAGGAACTTGCGCTGATTGTTGAAAGAAGTGCCGGTATACTTGATATAAAAATTGAACATGACGGAGCACTTGAAATTGCGTCTCGTTCAAGAGGAACACCGAGAATTGCAAACCGGCTGTTAAAAAGAGTGCGTGATTTTGCTCAGGTAATTTCAGACGGTGTTATAACGGTTGACAGTGCAAGAATTGCGCTTGACCGCCTTGAAATAGATGAACTGGGGCTTGACCAAAATGACAGAAGAATGCTGGAAGCAATAATACGTTTTTATAATGGAGGTCCGGTAGGACTCGAAACACTTGCGGCGGCAATCGGTGAAGAAGCAATAACAATCGAGGATGTTTACGAACCATATTTGCTGCAAATAGGTTTTCTCAGCAGAACACCAAGGGGACGATGTATTACCGCGGAGGCTTGCAGGCATTTGGGATATGAATTTCCAAAAGGTACCGTAAATGCAACGCCGACACAGCCCAATTTATTTGGTGGATAATATACTTATAAAACAATTTTTTAAAAATATAATAATTATGACTACAATTACAGGAGGCAAAAATTATGGGAAGATTATTTGGAACTGACGGTGCCAGAGGGGTTGCCAATAAAGAGCTTACAGCAGAACTTGCTATGAATATAGGCAGAGCCGCTGCAATGGTGCTGATAAATGAAGAGGTGGAACATCCTACAATACTTATAGGAAAAGATACAAGACTTTCAGGAGATATGCTTGAAGGGGCACTTGTTGCAGGACTGTGCTCAGTAGGTGCAAACGTTCAGCTGCTCGGTGTTGTTCCTACTCCGGCTGTTGCTTACCTTATAGGTAAATATAATGCAGATGCAGGAATAATGATTTCCGCATCTCATAATCCTTTTGAGTTTAACGGAATTAAAATATTCAGTTCGGACGGATGTAAGCTTCCGGATGATCTGGAAAACCGAATTGAAGAGATTGTACTTGATAACGCAGTTCCTTATGCAGTTGCAAATGATGAAAATATAGGAAAAGTAAATAGAACGGAAAATGCTGTTGATGATTATATAGAGCATGTTGCAGAGTCGGTTAACTGCGATTTTGACGGTATGGAAATTGCCATTGACTGCTCAAACGGTGCATCATACAGAACGGCAGAGAAGCTTTTTACAAAGTTGGGGGCAAAGGTTCATGTACTGTTTGATGATCCTGACGGAATTAATATTAATAAGAAATGCGGTTCAACACATATGGGCAAGCTTCAGAAGTACGTTTTTGAACATAAGCTTTGCTGCGGACTGGCATTTGACGGTGATGCTGACAGATGTCTTGCAGTTGATGAAAATGGCAATATTGTTGACGGTGATTATCTTATTGCTATCTGTGCAAACGATATGAAACAGCGCGGTGTGCTTAAAAAGAATGCTGTTGTCGGAACAGTAATGACAAATATGGGCTTTAACAAGTTTTGTGAGAATAACGGAATGAACTTTGTTTCTACAAAAGTAGGAGACAGATATGTACTTGAAGCCATGATGCGAGAGGGATACAATATCGGCGGTGAGCAAAGCGGACATATTATTTTGCTTGATCATGCAACAACAGGTGACGGTCAGCTTTCGGGCGCGATGATTTTAAGTATAATAAAGCGTTCGGGTAAGACTTTAAGCGAGCTTGCAAAGGTTATGGAGCGGCTTCCACAGGTGCTTATTAATGTTAAGGTGAGCAAAAAGGGAAAACTTTCATTTTATACAGACAAAGGAATTAAGGCTGAAATCAAGCGTGTAAGCGAAATACTCGGGGACAGGGGCAGAATTCTGATTCGTGTATCAGGAACAGAGCCTCTTGTAAGAGTAATGCTTGAGGGAGAGAATCTTGAAGAAATACAGAATCTTGCGGAGGATGCTGCGCAGGTAGTAAGGGAAAGATTGGCGTAATGCGATTATCTGAAAACTGGAAAGATTACGAGCTTATTGATACGTCCGATGGTGAGCGGCTTGAACGATGGGGCGATATTATTCTTATACGTCCTGACCCTCAGATTATATGGTCAACGGATAAAAATAATCCCCTGTGGCATTCTGCACATGCACGCTATCACCGCAGCAATAAAGGCGGCGGGTATTGGGAACAATATAAAAAAGTTCCTGACAGATGGACAATAAATTACGGTAATCTTGTGTTTAATATAAAACCTATGGGGTTTAAGCATACGGGAGTTTTTCCCGAACAGGCGGTAAATTGGGATTTTGCAGCCAGAAAAATAAAGAATGAAAACAGACCTATAAAGCTTCTGAACCTTTTTGGTTATACAGGCTGTGCAACCTTGGCGGCTATGAATGCCGGGGCGTCTGTTTGTCATGTGGATGCATCAAAAGGTATGGTACAGTGGGCAAAGGAAAATGCTGTATCAAGCAATGCTGCCAATTTGCCGGTAAGATGGCTTGTTGACGACTGTGTTAAATTTGTGCAGCGTGAAATAAGAAGAGGCAATAAATATGATGCAATTATAATGGACCCTCCTTCGTACGGAAGAGGTCCCGGCGGAGAGATATGGAAGCTTGAAGAACAGCTTTTTCCTCTTGTAACTCTTTGCAGGAAGGTAATGTCTGATAATCCGTTGTTTTTTATACTGAATTCATATACAACAGGGTTATCACCTGCTGTAATGGAGTATTTACTTGGCATATTGCTCGAAAGGGATTTTGGTGGCAAAGTCTCAAGCAGTGAAATAGGACTCAAGGTGAGTGACACGGGACTTGTATTGCCGTGCGGCTCAACTGCGATATGGGAGAACTAGTTGATGGAATTTATCTCAATAGACAACATTTCTTTTTCGTATTCTGATTCTGAAAACTCAAATTTGGTTAAAAATGCAGTTGATAATTTTTCTCTTAAAATAAAAAAGGGAGAGTTTATAGCACTGCTCGGACACAACGGATGCGGAAAGTCAACGGTTGCAAAGCACCTTAATGCAATGCTGCTGCCGGACAGCGGCAAGGTGTATGTTGACGGAGATGATACTTCTGATGAAGATAAAACTTATGATATACGAAAAAAAGTAGGCTTGGTGCTACAAAATCCCGATAATCAGCTTGTGGCAAGCATTGTGGAGGAAGATGTTGCTTTCGGCCCGGAAAATCTTGGTGTTGCTCCTGATGTAATTCGTCAGCGGGTAGATGAAGCTTTAAAAACTGTGGATATGTACGAATACCGTACTCATGCACCGTATAAACTTTCGGGAGGACAAAAGCAGAGAGTTGCAATTGCAGGAATTCTTGCAATGCAGCCTCAATGCATAGTTCTTGATGAACCGACGGCAATGCTGGATCCCAACGGAAGAAGCGAAGTTATGTCAACACTTTTAAAACTCAACAAGGATAAGAACATGACCGTTATTCTTATAACTCATTATATGGAGGAAGCAGTTCTTGCTGACAGGGTTATTGTTATGGATGAGGGAAGAATTCTTATTCAGGGAACTCCCGAGGAAGTTTTCTCACAAGTTGAGCTTTTAAAAAAGCACAGACTTGATGTTCCGCAGGCAACTGAACTTGCATACAAGCTTAGAGGATGCGGAATAAAAACAGGTAAAATTCCTCTTAATGATGAGGATTGCGTAAAAATGCTTGAGGAGGTGCTTAAATGAGCAATATCCTTGAGCTTAAAAATTTGAGTTATATATACGGAGAAGGAACTCCGTTTGAAAAATGTGCCGTCAGCAATATAAGCCTTGAAATAAAAAAGGGAGAATTCATCGGCATAATAGGTCATACAGGCTCAGGTAAGTCAACACTTGTTCAGATGCTAAACGGACTTATAAAACCGTCGGGAGGTCAAGTTATTTTTGACGGAGCCGATATATGGGAAAATCCCAAGGAAATACGCAGAATAAGATTTAAGGTCGGGATGGTATTTCAATATCCTGAATATCAGTTGTTTGAAGAAACTGTTTACAAGGATATCTCCTTTGGTCCTTCAAATATGGGTAAAAGCGGTGCTGAGCTTGATCAGGCTGTAAAGGCAGCAGCTTTATTTACAGGATTAAAGGAAGAACTTCTTTATAAATCACCGTTTGATTTATCGGGAGGCGAGAAACGCCGTGCTGCAATTGCCGGCGTAATTGCCATGGATCCTGAGGTGCTTGTGCTCGATGAACCTACGGCAGGTCTTGACCCAATGGGAAGGGATGTTCTTTTAAGCCAGATTGTACAATATCACAAAGAACGTAAGAATACAGTTTTACTTGTTTCTCACAGTATGGAGGATATAGCAAGAGTTGCCGACAGAATTATTGTTATGAATAATTCTGAGGCTGTTATGTATGATGAAACAAAAGAAGTTTTTTCAAAGGGCAGGGAGCTGGAAAAAATTGGTCTGCGTGTTCCTCAGATAACAAAAATTATGCTAAAACTTAAGGAAAAGGGATATGATGTAGCAGACGGAATACTAAATGTTGATGATGCTCTTGCACAAATTTTCTCACTGCTTAAAAAGGAGGGGAAGATATGATAAGGGATGTAGCGTTTGGTCAGTTCTTTCCAGGTAAAAGTATTATACACAGAGTTGATCCCCGTGCAAAAATTATAATGCTGACAGCATTTTTAATAATAATTTTTTGCACCTTCAACTATTTATCACTTTTGCTTGTTACACTGTTTACTGCAACATTCATAGCTTTAAGCGGTGTGCCTGTAAAGTTTTATTTTAAAAGCCTTAAAGTAATTGTTTTTATAGTGCTGATAACATCTGTTCTTAATATGTTTTACGGAACGGGTGACCCGATATGGGAATGGGGAATATTAAAAATAACGCTTAATGGTATAAACAGGGCAATATTTATAACTGTAAGAATTATTTGTCTTATTCTTGCCAGCTCCTGTCTTACTTTTACAACATCGCCGACAGATTTAACAGATGCACTTGAACGGCTTATGAAGCCTTTGAATAAAATTCATTTCCCCGTTCATGAAATTGCAATGATGATGTCGCTTGCATTAAGATTTGTACCTACTTTGCTTGAGGAAACCGATAAAATTACACAAGCGCAAAAAGCAAGAGGTGCAGATATGGAGTCGGGCAATATATTTCAGCGAATAAAGTCATTTATTCCTATACTTATTCCGCTGTTTGTTTCTGCATTCAGAAGAGCCTATGACCTTGCAACGGCAATGGAGTGCCGCTGTTATCGTGGAGGAAACGGACGGACAAGAATGAAAATTATCCATATGACAAAAACAGATGTTATATCATTTTGTATATTGGGATTTATAATTTGCGGAGTGGTTTTATGCAATATATTTGTGACGGCGGCGATTTAAAAAATCTTATGGTTACAATTTCATATGACGGAAGCTGTTTTCACGGATGGCAGATTCAGCAAAATGCTCTGACCGTTCAGGAGGTTTTTCAAAATTCTTTATCTAAAATTATTGGTGATGATTTTGATGTAAAGGGATGCAGCCGCACCGACAGCGGTGTTCATGCAAACATGTACTGCATAAGTCTTAAAACACATCATCCGATAGAGCCGATAAGGCTTAAAGCTGCGCTTAACCGATGGCTTCCAAAGTCTGTTGCCGTGCTTGACTGTCAAAAAGCAGACGACAGTTTTCATGCTCGTTACAGCTGTTTAAGCAAAGAGTATATTTATAAAATATGGAACAGTGAGGTGCGAAATCCTTTTTTGGACGGATATGCGCTGCATTACAGATATAAAATTGATGAACAAATGCTTAATAGAGCTGCCCAGGCTTATGTGGGAAAGCACGACTTTACATCATTCTGTACGCTTGACAACCGAGAGCAGGGGGACTTAACCCGGTGTGTTAAGGCTTTCTCCGTAGAGCGGGAAAGAGATATGGTTATAATGAAGGTTGAGGCAGACGGATTCCTTTATAATATGGTTAGAATAATGGTTGGTACTCTTCTTAAAATTCAGCAGGGAAAACTTGCTGCTGATTCTATTCCTGAAATAATAAAAAAGAAAAACCGAAAATATGCGGGTCCGACGGCCCAGGCATGCGGACTGTACCTTAATAAGGTTAATTATGAATTTAATATTTAGATTGTAACTGGAAATACACTGACAGAAAAGATTGTGTTTAAACAATTTGTATTTTCAGCTGATTTTGGTTCACAAAAGGAGTGAACAGAGAAAATGTATAATAAAATTAAAACACGGTATACCAAGCCTAAATCAAGGAAACATGAGCGTGATGTAATAAGTTACGAGGATATGCCGCTTGATGATTACGAACAGGAAAAAACTGATATTTCTCCCGAAGCAGTTAAGAAAATTGTTATTGGTATATGTATTGCGCTTGCTGCAGGTCTTATAGTTTTTGCATTTGCAAACCGCGACAAGCTGACATGGGATAATATTTCTACATGGTGGACATATGATGTTCTCGGAAATGCAGGTAACGGATATCCCGTTGATATTGTAGGTGCTGAAGTTTCTGCCGGTAATTTTACTGTTTCACAGGGACATGCTGTCTATACTTCGGATACTTCTTTTGTAACGCTTAACTCAACGGGAAGTGAAGTTGCCAATATTCAGCTTCGCTGTTCGAATCCGGTCATGAAATCAGAAAACAACAGGTTTCTTACTTATGGACTTGACAGCAAAAGTTTTCAAATTAACAGTTTTGATGAAAATATTTATTCCGGAGAAGCAGAAGGAAAGATTTTTGCCGGTGATATATCTGCAAACGGAGTATATTGTCTTGTAACTGAAGGCAATGGTTATCTTAGTATGCTGTATGTATATAACAGCAGTAATAATAGGATATATAAATATTATTTTTCAGAGTATTATATGACGTCTGTTTCACTTAACAGCGACGGTTCGGGGTGTGTGATATGCGGTTTTGCAAGTGACGGCGGTGCGATATCAACCGGTGTTTATGTGCTTGACTTTAATAAAACGGAGCCTGTATCAGTATATAAAATAGATAATGACGCTGTTCTTGACTGCGAATACTTGAACAACAGCCGTGCAGTGCTTGTAGGACAAAGTGCTTCTTACATAGTGAAAATAGGAGAGCAGGATTATATTACAAGCAGCTATAAGGATAAAAGTCTTGCGAATTACTGCTTCAATCCGGATACTAATTCCTATACTCTTGCACTCTCAAGAAGCGGTGACGGAAGAAGTGTTGAAATCAATGGCTGTAATGATAATGGTGAGATTATCTATACAGTTAATACTGATTATAAAGCAGACTGTATTTCCGCATATAAAGGAACAGTAGCAATACTTGACGGAAATACTGTATACGGATATAATCAAAGCGGACAAATGCTGTATTCCTGTGATACAGGAACAGGTTCAAAAAAAATAGTCCTGACATCTGATAGAAATGCATATGTACTGAGTGTAAATCAAATACGGTTTATTGATCTTAATAAAGCGTCAAGCGATGATACAGCACGGCCTTCTTCAAAAGGAGATAATAAGTAATGGTGTCAAATATTATTATTGCTGTTTTAATAGTTCTTTTTGCATTGATTGGTATGAAACGCGGAATAGCAATTACAATACTTAATATAGCAGGTATTATTGTTACTGCTGTGTCAGCATATTATCTCGCCGATATGTTATCGGAATTTATTTATAATACCTTTGTAAAGCAGACCGTAACCGACAATATACAGCAGCTGATAACACAAAGCGGTGTTCAGTATGCAGCTGAAAATTGTCTTGATACACTGCCGTCTTGGGTATACGGAATAGTTAGTTTTATAACAGGATTATTTGGCGCCGGTACAGGCGGATTTCAAAATAATATATCTGCATCACAATTTACATCATCAAATACGGTACATCTAATTGAAAGTGCAGTTAAATCTGCAGTTACAAGTGTTTTTAATATAATTCTTTTTATTTTACTTGTGGTTTTGATATATATATTAGTTAAGATTATTATAAAGAAAGTTGCCGTACTGTTTAAAATACCTGTTATAAGTCAAATAAATAAGTTACTTGGGGGTATTCTCGGTTTAATAGAAGGGATTGTGTTTGTATTTATTGTTGTAAATATATTTTATGTATTTATGAATTCGTCATATCCGGCAATTTTAAACAATAGTCTTGTTTCGGGTAATATTTTTAAAATATTCTGTTTGTTTTGCTGAGTTTTAGTATATAAAGCATTGGGGGAATTAGAATGGATAAGGAAGTATGGGAATTTAAAATATCAGATCTGATTACAGTGCCTAACATAATTACTTATATAAGATTTATTCTTATTTTACCGTTTGCATATTACTTTCTTAAAGGTAATTATATGTATGCTGCGGTATGTATAATTATTTCGGGGCTGTCTGACTGCTTTGACGGATTTGCAGCGCGCAAACTCAATCAGGTAACATCCCTTGGCAAAGTACTAGATCCTATTGCTGATAAGTTTACACTTTTTGTTGTTGTAATTTGTATGGTTATATATATTCCGGCTGTTTTACCCGTGCTTGTTACTTTATTGCTTAAGGATGTTTTAATGCTGCTTGGAGGAGCAGATTTAGTAAAGAAAGGACTTACACCGCCGTCTGCCAATTGGTACGGTAAGTTAGGAACTATAGTTTTTTATTTTTCGATATGTGTAATAGTATTTCTAAAAGCTGTTTTTCAGTACGAGAATTTTGCACTTGACTTTACTTTGCTTTCTGTAACAGCACTGACTATGTTTTTTGCTCTTTATCAGTACGGAAAAATCTATTTTCAGATGATTAAAGACTACAATAATAAGGAAAAAATTGTTTCTGACAATAAAAATAAATAAAATGCGACAAATAACCATTGAAATTTAGTATTATTAAATATATAATAAATTAAATTGGATATTAAAATTTAAATATATAAATTAAGGAGTTTAATATGCTTTGTAGCAGATGCGGAAAACGGCAGGCTGTCGTTTTCGTTTCAAATAACAATTCAAAAGATACCCCTACGGCAGGTTATTGTTTAAGCTGTGCAAAAGAGCTTGGCATAAAGCCGGTTGAGGATTTGATTAGTAAAATGGGCATTTCAGATGATGATCTTGAAAATGTTCAGGATCAGATGAATACGCTTATTCAGAGTATGAGTGAAAATGAGGATATGTCACAGCTTATGGAACAGCTTGGCGCGGATAATCTGGCCGAGCAGATGGGTGATTTTACATCTGAATCTGACAGTGATGATGATTTTTCTCATGGTGCGCCTGCATTTCCGGCATTTTTTAATAACATTTTTGGTAATGTACAAAATAACAATAACGGAGTAAAGCAGCAGAAGAATAAAAAGGAAAAGAAAGAAAAGAACAGAAAACATATTAATCTGTACTGCGAGGATCTTACCCGCAAAGCAAGTGAAGGACATATAGACAGAATTATCGGCAGAGATCAGGAAATTGAACGAGTAATTCAGATTTTATCAAGAAGAACTAAAAACAATCCCTGTCTTATCGGTGAGCCGGGTGTAGGTAAAACCGCAATTGCTGAAGGGCTTGCATTGAGAATTGCAGCAGGAAATGTTCCTCAAAGACTTAAGAATAGGGAAATACAGCTGCTTGACCTGACTTCGCTTGTTGCAGGTACTCAGTTCAGAGGTCAGTTTGAAAGCAGAATCAAAGGACTTGTTTCTGAGATTAAGGCGAGCGGAAATATAATTCTCTTTATTGACGAGGTTCATAGTTTGGTGGGAACCGGAGACAATGAAGGAACTATGAATGCAGCAAATATACTCAAGCCTGCTCTTTCAAGGGGCGAGGTTCAGGTAATTGGAGCCACTACTTTTAACGAGTACAGAAAGTATATAGAAAAAGATTCAGCACTTGAAAGAAGATTTCAGCCGGTTAAGATAGGTGAGCCTACAATCGCTCAGACAATTGATGTGATTGCGGGAGTAAAATCTTATTATGAAAATCATCATCGTGTTACGGTCGATGAGGACATTGTAAGAAAGACGGTTGTTCTTTCAGAAAGATATATTACGGATCGCTTCTTGCCTGATAAGGCAATAGATTTGCTTGATGAAAGCTGTGCCTGCGCAGCACTGCGAAACAAAAATATGGAACGTCACGATAAGCTGACTGATGAAAGAAAAGGTCTTATACTAAAAAAGGAAGAGCTTACAAATCAGGAAGAAGTAAATTATGAAGCTCTTGCTGAAGTTAATACAAGCTTGGCTAGGATTGATTCTGAAATTTCAGAGATTGACCCTGAAACACTTACCTCAAAAGTTACGGAAGAGGACATAGCAAAGGTAATAGAACTTTGGACGGGTATTCCTGCTTCAAGAATAAGGGAAAATGAGCTTTCAAAGCTTGCAGATCTTGAGAATGAATTGAAAAAGAAAATTATCGGACAGGATGAAGCAGTTAAGGTACTTGCTTCAGCAATCAGAAGAAGCCGCGTACAGATTTCACCGAGGCGCAGGCCGGCGTCATTTATTTTTGTTGGTCCTACTGGTGTTGGTAAAACCGAATTGGTAAAGGTTTTAAGCCAACAGCTTTTTGATACGCCGGAAACTTTAATTCGTCTTGATATGTCAGAATTTATGGAGAAACACTCAGTGTCAAAAATCATCGGTTCACCTCCGGGATATGTTGGATATGATGAGGCTGGACAGGTAACTGAAAAGGTTCGCCGACGCCCGTATTCTGTGCTGTTATTTGACGAAATTGAAAAGGCTCATCCTGATGTACTGAATATATTGCTTCAGATTCTTGACGAGGGCAAGGTGACGGACGCTCACGGCAGGGCTGTAAATTTTGAAAATACAGTAATTGTTATGACCTCAAATGCCGGTTCATCAAGCCGTGAAAGTGCACTTGGATTTGGCAAAACCGAGGAAGACGCATCCAGAGAAAAAGTTATGAAGGCGCTTTCGGAGTTTTTGCGTCCCGAGTTTATTGCTCGTGTTGATGAGGTAATTGTGTTCAATAGTTTAAACAAAAAAGATTATGTTAAGATTGCAGATTTAATGTTGTCTGAATATGTTGATACTCTCGCGGAGAAGCATATAGTATTTACATATGATGAAAAGGCTTGTTCATATCTTGCTGAAAAATCGTGCGGAGGAAAGAGTGGAGCACGTGACCTGCGTAATACTATTCGCAGGGAGGTTGAGGAGCAGATTGCAAATGCGCTTATTTCGTCAGATTCTGAAGCATTAAGCGGCATGAACATAACTGCAGATAAAAAAATTATTTTACAGACAATTTAATACTTGACATTGCAACGGAATGGTGTTATAATATATTTCGTTGCAGAGATGCGGATGTAGTTTAGTGGTAGAACTTCAGCCTTCCAAGCTGATCGTGTGGGTTCGATTCCCATCATCCGCTCCAAAACAATAAATCCGATAGATAAGCCAA
>CAJUGO010000017.1 GCA_910585865.1 uncultured Ruminococcus sp.
ATTGTCATAGGTAATGTTTGTATACAAGCCTGATGTGCGGTCTGCCGCCCAGATACCGAGGTGATATTTCCATTCACATCATATGTATAACTTACAGTATTTCCTGCTGTATCGGTTCTGGTTGTTACATAGTTTCCTGTGCTGTCATATCCGATAAAACAAATTACTAAATAAAAGGATAAGATAATATAGGTCTGGCAAAATATCCATATTTTAATTTATTTTATCTAAATGATATACATTCCCTGTTTCCTCATCAGTTAAAATCAATTGTTTATTTTTAGAATCAAATTCATAATGAAACTGTGCATAAACTTTGTTATCAGATTCATTCCAACCATTGCTTATATCCAAATCTTCTTCCTGAAATTCAATAAATGTAATTATATCACCAAATTCTAATAAGGTAAAAGCTTTATAGATATTTCGATCTATTTCTATCATTTGTACTTCTAACATTGAATGATGATTAGATTTCTCTTTTTTATTAAAATTTTGTGTATACTTTATATATGGGGTTTTACAAATGTAGACTCCGTCATCAATATCACTAGAAACGTTGCATCCAGATAGTAATACTGTAAAAATTATAAGTAAAACACATAGCATTATAGAAATTTTTTTCATAAAAATCATCTCTTTCCATTTTGTTTTTTAAGGTTACAAAGATTTTCTGTTAGCTCATTATTTAAAAACAATTACTTTTAACATGGATTCTAAACTATTCTAGTGCTTTATAAAAATCATATCACCACTAAGTCTTATATTATGCAAAGCGGTTCGTTTATTTGATTCCTGTAATATGTAATACCCAATAATCTCTACTTCTAATTATTTCATCCACAGACGGCCACATATAAACAGATGTATTTTTATTATAAACATTATAGGCATAATAGGTGCCGCAAAAATATCTCACCATAATATAATGCGCACCGCTGCTATGTGTATAAAACAATATTGTTGCCCTATAATTTCTTATAAGCGAGTCCAAATCACTTGGAAAATAGTGTTCATCTACATGTTTATATCCAATAAGTCTGAAAAAATCCGCAACAGCATCTGGTAAAACTCCAAATAAACCACTAAATATACAACCCCACAATTCAAAAAAGGATATAATATTACTTGGCTGTACATACTTATCACCTAGAGCTTTAAGCGCATTATATGTTGCTATCCAAGCACATCCGTTATATTTTCCACTAAAAAATCCCATTTTTATGAGTGCTGCATTTCCAGAGTTTTGATCTAAAATATAATCATTAAATACAAATTGCTGATTATAAACAAAATTACTTATCGAGGTTGCAACTGATATGATGACATTTTCAATCCACACTCCCGTAACAATTAATAAAGGAAAGGTTAACAATTTATATGCTAATGTAAGCCAAAATGTACCATTTGAATCATGGTGATTTATTGCATTATTACAACAATATGAATATAAATTACTTGATAAAACATTTTCGTAATTTATTAAGTATGTAAAATCATCGGCATTTAAAAATCTACCAGTAATAGGGTCATAGTAGCGGGTCTGCAAATAGTACAGACCTGTTTCGTTATCGTACATATAACCGCGATAACGGAACGGATTAAGGTTTGCAACATGGAATGTATTACTGCTCGATATTTCCGCACCGCTTCCGTTTGTAACAGAAAGGACTTTTCCCCATGCGTCATATACATAGTTTGCGGCAACTGTACCGTCCTCTTTTACTACCTTTACTATATCACCCTGCATATTTTTTACATAATAATACATTATATCGTTATTTGAAAATGCAGTTATACTGCCCTTTTCATCATAGTAGAAGAACAGAGTTGATCCGCCTATGCATAAGCCTGTAAGATTATTGCTGCTGTCATAATAGTAGTTTGTAATATAGTTTTCATTTTCTTTTTGAACACGCATTCCGTCGGCGTTATACCTGAATGCTATATTACCTGAGGAAGAATTAATACAGCTTAAACGTCTTCCGTTTTCCCATGTGAATCTCATTGAGTCACGGTAGGACAGTGGATTTCCCATTGCATCATATGTTATGGCTGTTCCGTTATACTTAGTCATTTTATCTTTCCACTTTTGGTTTGAATAAGTATAACTTTTTTCCTGTTTCAATGTATTTGGTGTCCAGCCGTTTGTTGACAGGCTGTATTCCTTTACATTGGTTATATTTCCTGCATTGTCATAGGTAATGTTTGTATACAAGCCTGATGTGCGGTCTGCCGCCCAGATAAGCTGATTTAATTCATCATAGCTGTACCGCGCCGCAATATTTCCATTCTCTTTTACCTGTGTTATATTACCGTTGCCGTCATATGAGTATTCATAATTTACAAGTTCATTGTTTCCGTACTTTTGCGTCAGTTTACTGATAAGATTTGTTGTTGAGTTACTTTCTTTTCCTTTTGCATACTCATAATTTGTAATGAACACACTTTTGTTCTCGGGTCTGGCTGTGCTAATGGTCTTGGCTCTGCCGAAACCATCATTTATTGTCGATACCTTTATTCCGTCATAACTGATAAACTGATTATCATTTTCATCTGTACCTTTTGTGATTGTCCTTAGATGGTTATTTACAGATGTTTTTTCAACAGTGTTGCCGTCTCTATCCTGACTTACGTAATACAGCAATTCACTCTCTTCGGATTGACTGTATTTACCTGTTAATTCACCGCCGAAATTATACTGGTAATACGTTGTTTCACCGATAGATAAATCCGTTTCCTTAGCTACAAGACCTTTTTTGTTGTAAATATATTCCGCGATTACACCGTTTTCTCCTGTGATTTTTGTTATTCTGTCATATTCATCATATGCGTATTGTATATAGTCACCGTTGGCATATAATGTTTTTATTAGATTGCCGTTATTTGCGGCATATGTATTTGTACTGATTGTTGTATCACTAATTTTTGTTGATAACAGATTGTTGTAAATATCATAGTTAAACCGATATGTAAACCCGTTATGATTTATTGCTGAAACATTGCCGTTTGCGGAATAGGTATATGTATTTTGTGCATCACCGCTGCTGACCGTTGTAATATTATTGGAATTATCATATGTATAATTTACTACGTTGTCTTCGCCATCGGTTACCGAGGTAATATTTCCATTCACATCATATGTATAACTTACAGTATTTCCTGCTGTATCGGTTCTGGTTGTTACATAGTTCCCTGTGGTGTCATATGTACTGCTTGTCTGCATGTATGTCTGATTTTTATCAACGCTTTCTGACAATACTTCATAATTAATATAGAAATCCTCATTTTTATTTTCAGTACTCTTTTGCGTTCCTGTATGTGGGGTTTCTTCTGTACTGCTTACAGGGGTTGATGAAATATTTAGGGATGCATTGTATGCAGTCATTGAATTTTTGTTATTTCCGTAAACAAAAGCAAATGATACATAACTGATTTCTTCATCTTTATATGGCATAACAGTCATTGAAACACTTTGCTTTAAAGTTGTTGAAGAATTAAAATCCCGATAGTGTATTTCCGGGGTGCTGTTATTTTTATAATATATATTTAATGCAATACCAAAAGTTCTTGTATTGTTAGAAATCGGTACAGATTTTGCCTGTGCCTCACCATAAATATTGAAGGTTACCCCGGCTCTGCCTACATTTACATTTTGGTATACATATTTATTGCCGAGTGAAGTTTCTGTTGTATCTGATGTACCGGAATCTTCGGATGTATTATCATCAGGAGTTTCTGCCGGGGTTTCTGTTGCAGTTTCAGACTCATAAGTTTTCTTTACTGTCCTGTTAACAAAACCCTGTTCGGTTTTAATTACATTGCCGTAATCATCATATGTTGTTATGCTGTCATTAGGTGCTGTTTCAGTTACTGTTTCATAATATGTTGCGGGCTGGATTTCTTCTGCTTCGGGTGCTGTTGTTTCTTCCGACCATATTTCAGCGTTATCATATGCCCCGGCTTGTCCGTTAATAGTAACTGTACCATTTTGATCGGTAATTGCCTTGTTTTCATTTGTCAGCCAGTATTCATTGCTTTCAAAACAGCTGTTGTGCAATGCATTAAAATCATTGGCACAATTTCCTTCTTCAAGCTGCAGACAGTCAAACCACGCTGTGCCCGAAGCATAGCGAAGATTGCAGTATATTCTTATTCTGCTCGTATTATCGGGAACTTTAACGGATACACTTATCCTCTGCCAGTCCAAAGTACCTGTAAGTCCTATACTGTTTACATCCTTTATTGATGCTCCGCTTGAATCATAGCATTTGATTTTAAGGCTTGCTCCAATTGCTCCTCCGCTGTATATTTGAGTAATGTTTTTAGTCTTTACATATGCGGAGAATGTGATGTCCTTGCCTGCGCTGTCATATAAAGCATAAATTTGATATGATTATCCAAAAACTTTTTCAAGCGTTTTTCCATCTTGTGTTATTCTGTAAAGACAAAAATATGCGTTATCCGTAAAATACAAGTATTTAGGATCTACAATATACAAACCGTTTATATCCATATCCTTATCAAATATTTTTGCAACTTCATCGGTTACTGTATCAACTGAATATATGCCCTTGTCTTTTCCGTTTTCAACACAAATAAAGACCTTATCTTCATAACTGTTGATAATCGTACTACCGTTGGATTTAAATATTAAATTTGAGGTTTTATTTTTTAGGTCAGCAGAGTAAATATATTCGTTACTCTCTCCCGAATATTCATTAAATTGATCGGTTGCCACACCGTATATCTTATCATTTACTACAGATGAGCAACTAAAGCGTTCAATACCTCCGCTATGCTCACTACCCTCGAAACAAATCATTTTGTCAATTATTTCTCTGTTATCTGGATCGTATTTGCAAACATATTGCTTTATATCAGAATTTTCATTGTCACTTAATTTTTGCACTGCAATAAAATAAATATATTTATCATAAAACTGAGGTTCTGAAATATAATCAAATTCAAGGTCTTTTACTGACAATATTAATTCTGTATAATTTCCCATTTGCCTGTAAAGATTGTATGTACTGTAGAAATTATCGCTGTAATCACAAAACTCAGAATAACAGCAATAGACTTGTTTTTTCACAACAAATAATTCTTTTGGATTTTCAGCATCAGATTCAGATATTTTTAAATATTCCTCATAACGGTTGTTCTCTAAATTATAGTATTCAATTATATTATTCTCTATTAATGGAGAAAAAAGATTTTTATCAGAAGCACAATCTAAATCAATATAGTTTCCGGACAAAGAAGGCCCTTCCCAATAAATACGCTTAGTGTAGTCAGCTGTAATTTCGTATGTACCATATTTAAAAAAATCGTTTGAAGCATTGTAATACAATTTATCTCCTACTCTTGTTAATCTTGGCATTATATTTGAATAGGTATTAAGATAGCTGTTATTATATGAACCACTCTCGATTTTTGCATTATGGTGAGGTACATTTATAAGTGAAAAATATGCTATACACAAGGCAGCTATTAAGAAAAATGCAGATAAAAGAGTAATTGTTATAATTCTAAAAGATTTTTTACTTTTCATTTTATTAATCCTCCTACACATAATTAATTACTAATATTATAGTGTTGCCCATTTTCCAAATTTTTTAAATTCTTTTATAACCCTGTTTGTGTATCACAATAAACATCAGCTTTGTAGGTAATAAAGACCTGTTCCAGTGTCGTAAACATAGCAATGGGTTTAACTCACGTAGTGCAGGTTTTCCGCTTTCAGCCGTTATTGGCAGTTCTTAATATTTTTTATTCAAAATATGATAAAAAGAAAATCTCGTATTATCATCAAAAGCTGAAGGCTTTGGCTTTGAATAAATTATTTTTGGTTGTCCTGATTTATATTCATAGACTTCCGTATCTAAGTTTTCAATAAATGTATAAAAATAGAGACTATTATCCAGTTTTAAAATATTTGCTCCTATATTTGCAGAAATATTATTTTTATAAAATGTTTCAAACATTTTTTGAAATATCTTTTTTCATCATTAGAAATTAAACGAAACCTTTAAAAATTTCAATTTAACTTATATAACCAAATACATAGTAAGATGTTTGACAAGTACATGAATATTGCCAACACAAATAAGAAATGTATAGGGTGCATTTATTATCGATGCAAGAATAGATATTATAAGTTTTTGCTTTGGTTCCATATCATAATAATCATTTCTGAACGCAAAAATAAATGTCAGCAAAAAGTTGCAAATAACACCAAATATAATTCCAACTATGCAAATTTGTACATTGTTATGCAGAGATGAATTTAAAGCTGTAGATACAGGGTAAAAACCGTCGTAAACTATTATGCACGTCATAACCATTGCAAGAAAACCGGTTATTTCCGCAAATACAGAACACCAAAGCATTTTCTTTCGATAATCAAATTCAACTAATGTAGTTTTAGAATGAACTTTGTAAATCAATTGTATGAAAAGTAAATTTTTCAGGCAAGAAATAATAAATATAATAATTCCTATCATGTACGGTCCTATAAAACCCGAAATCATATAATTGCCTCCCGTTAAATTTCCGTTGTCGTACCATTCTTTATATAGCTTTGTTAAGTCAAAGGTCAGATAATGATAATCGTGGATATAATGAGTATGATATAAAATATGTATAATGTAGTTTTATACAAGCCTGATGTGCAGTTTGCCGCCCAGATACTAGTTAATCAATTTTAGTTTAAAAAAGTTTCTGTGTGATATCTTAAATAAAAAAATAAAATTTTTCAGTTATACTATTTATATCCAGCAAATATAAATAAGGAGAATTTAATACTGCAAAAATAATAGAGAGCATGATTTTGTTCTTTGGGGAAATACCAATCAATTTTCGAAATACAATAAAATAATCAAAAAGAAATATACAGAGCATTCCAATTAATACACCGATACATTTGTAATACATCGGTGAACCAGCAATAGTCACAAAAATATTAAAGAAAAGTGTAGTAAAATCAATAACATAAAGGTCAGAACCCAAATTTATTAAATATACGATTATAAAGGCTATAATATCGGATAAACAAGCAAAAAAAACAAGCTTTGATTTATTCTTGAATTTAATTTTTTTAATTTTCTTGTGTATTGCAAATACTGAACTGCATAATAGTATATTTTTAGCGCACGATAGAATAAAAATAATTATTCCGTTAATTAAAATACATTTAAAACATTCTTCAAGCATAATAAAAACCTTTCTCTAATAACAAAACTGTTTATTTTTACTCTAAAATGAAGTACTTTCTCCATGGGATAAAGCGTGTGTAAATTTATTAGAAATGGAAGAACCGTATTCGGGAATTGCAGCCCTTTACTGAATAATCTGTTTTAATCTTTCGTCAGGGTTGCTGAAAAAACCTGTACAGGTAGTATTAGTCCTGCTGGTAAGGTAAGTGCTACTAATATTGCGTCTCTTGTTACTTGTTTTTTCTGCTCATATTTTTCTCTCATCTGTAGATTAATTAATTGTTTTGACATAGGACGGTTCTGTGCAACAACAGAACCGTCCATAGTTTTTAATGTCCATACCAATCAAATGATTCATAATCCGGATAAAGTATTTTAAATTGACTTTCGCTGTATTCCTTGAGTTCACACTCAGGGTACTGGGTTTCACCGTCTTCATTAAGAGGAGGCACTTCATATCCATTAATATCAAGGGAATAATATTTTTTATCCATCAGTATGAATAAATTATTATCATACCATCCAACTTTTTCAAATGTTCCGGATAATATTTCTTTTGTGCTGCTCCACCAATTATCTCCATTTTCAGTAGCCAAATTTAAGGAATCGCAGTTATCTGAATTGCAAAGAAGTACAACAACCTTTTTTGAATATTCATATGATGTGTAATCTATAGCGCTGAATATTTTTAAGTCTTCTTCTGGAACTTCACTCTCTCTTATTCCTTTTATAGATGTACTTAATAAGTCACATCCGCTAAAACAAACTACTATAGTAATTAATAATATAAAAATACAAATAAATTTATTCAAACACTTATTTTCCATTTTAACCTACAACTTTCACCCAAAAACTTTTTCAATGCTTTTTCCGTCAGGTGTAATGCGGTAGACCTTTTCATTCTGATCTGTAAAGTAAATCCACTCATCATCTAAAATATAGACACCGCAAGTTTCCTTGGTATTTAGTTTTTGAACTTTTTTGTTATTGCTCAAATCAAGAGTATACAGTCCGTTTTCATCTAAGTATTTTTCAACTCCTATATACAGCTTTTGATTATAATAATTAGCAGTGATAACACCCTTGGTTTCAAAGAGTTTTTCAATTGTATTTTCCTTTAGATTAATATGATAAAGTTTATTAAAATCAGCCAAGAAGTATACATCGTCACCGTCTGCAATTAAATTACTTACACCGTTTTCAGCATTCGGAACATCATCTATACAAAATTTGTATATTATTTTTTTTCTTTCTGTATTATAACAATATATATATAATTTATTATCAATATAACCCTGATAATAAATTTGAGAATTACTTATATATCCCTTTGTTTGTAAGTAAAAATCACGTGATTCTAAATCTTTGATATCTGCAACTAGTTTAATAGATTCTCCATCATATAAATATAAGCTGCAATCTATTGAGTAAAAATAAATTGTGTCGCCTATAACTGTAAACGACGGTTGCAGTATGTATTTTTCAGGATTTTTGATTGTGATATATTCTTTATAAGTTTTGTTACTAAAATCAAAATACTCTATGATAATATCACCGTTTATATATTTGCCATCTTCTATAAAAGGATTTATTCCTTCCGAATCAATAAAATAGCTGTCAGATTTCGCCCATGAGTCTAATATTTTGCCTTTGTACACTTCTGATAACCGTATATTCTGCGGTGATACGGAAAAGCCATCCCAATTAACCCGTCTTGTAATATAGGACCCTATTTCATATGTACCGTATTTTAAACATTCCCCGTTTACATAATTATAATATAGCTTGTTATCTATTTGTATCAAATCGCTGCCAATATTAGCAATATCATTATTATAATTAAAATTGTTATTATTGTTATCTTGTATATTAATGCGATTAAAATAAGATGTATTAAATAATATACAATATGGTATAAAGAATAAGACTGTAATAATTAAAATAATAATTAATGGAATTTTTATTTTTTTACTCAAAATGTCACCAGCTTTCCATAGCCTTTTGCTCTTACTGAATTTAACAGTTATTACTCGGGAGTAAATATAAGTACCTGTGATTCTAAATATTTGAATCTTGAGTCATTAACATCTTTAACTTTAGCTTTAAATAAATTGTTAAAGTTAAATTCATAACTTCTACAAAATAATATATTAAAATCTCTTGTTTGTACACCATATAAATCAATTGATATTGTTCCGTTAAAGGAAATAATCAATAATAAATTTATCCTTCTTTATTTATGTAGTAAAAGTTTTATAAGTTGTGGTTTTTAATGTGCATACCAATCAAATGATTCATAATCAGGATAAAGTATTTTAAATTGACTTTCACTGTATTCCTTTAGTTCATACTCAGGGTACTGGGTTTCACCGTCTTCATCAAGAGGAGGCACTTCATATTCATCAATATCAAGGGAATAATATTTTTTATCCATCAGTATAAATAAATTATCATCATACCAGCCAACTTTTTCAAACGTACCTGATAGAACTACGATACTATCGGATCCCCAAGATTCTCCTTCTGAACTAGTTCTTAATTTTAATCTATCATTAAAATTAGCAGAATAACTTATAGTAACGTTAACCTTGTCCTGATAAGTATATAATATAGAATCTCTTCCTGTAAGAATGACTAAGCTTTTTTCAGGAATAGTTTTAGGTTCATATAGTTGATCACAAGAAACAAAAAGCAATGAAAAAAATATAAAACTAAAAAAGATAAAACTAAAAAAGATTAATATAATCAGTAATACAGATATAAAAAAATATTTTAAAATTTTTTTCATTTTGCACCCCAAAATTAAGATTCTTTCAACTTTTTAATTTGTTTATCCGATGCTATTAATACGAAACACATAAAAACTCAATAAACATACCCTTGGCATTAACAGAGTTTCTTTTATAGTTAATACGATATCTTTGGAATCTAAGCTTTTAATTATGACATAAAGGTCTGTTTTGATTATTGCACAAATCTATATATAAATAATATTGATATTAACAATAGTATTCTTCTTGTTTCTTTATCGTTTTTTGTCACCATTCAAATAGTTTAGCGTTTAGATAAATTATATCATTATTATGGCTGTATAGTCAATTTTACAATTCAACCATAATTCAGTTAATTATTTTGTCGATATTAACTAATGTTTTTATCTGCTAAGGCAAAATATCATTTATTATATTGCCATACAAAGCCAAAATTTTCATTATAATTATTTCCGTAGTAATAAAAGACAATTAATCAGAAAATGCGCTATAATTGCAGGAGAAACATATAAGTTTACAAAAATAAAACAACTCCCATAACTCTGATTTAAGAGAAATGGGAGCTGATATTAAATTAGTTTATGCAGTATAATAGTTGCCAAAGTTGTCATCTATATAGGTAATTCCGTTTACTGTGTAAGAAAGTTTATATTGCAAATTACAGGCGTTTGTAGGAATCTTATAACTCCATTCCTGAACATAATTTTTTTGCGAAAATGTTGTATAGTATTTTGCATCTACCTCGTTGGTTGTTTCCCAATTATCAGTGGTGTAAATAACTTTAACTTCTTTCGGATCTCCTAAATCCTTTAATTGAAGCCATCCGCTGACAAAATCGTCTGATCTGTATGAAGTACGGTTTGCAATTCCGCCTACGCCAAAATCAAATCTGCCCGAATCAGCATATCCGGCATGTATAGAATAGTTTTGTCCGTTGTTATTGTCCCAATATGTCTGGCCGTTTACTTCATATTTAATGGCAAATTGAACTGTTATTGAACCTCTGTAGCTGGGTACTTTAGTTGGTGTTTCAAATTTCCAAGCTTCATAATTTCCCCAAGTAGGTTTGTAATATTCTGCCTTACAGTCTTCCCATTTAACACCGTCAAAAGAATAATGAATTGTCACATTTTTTTCATAAGCAATATTTTCAACTTCTACATATCCTATTGCGCCTACTGCCAACCCATTTTTAGGCGGCTTAGCATAAATCAGTTTTACCGGTCTATTGGAAACCGCATTTGCTGACGGAGCCATGAAGAGTATTCCAATTAGTAAAGAAAATACAAGTGTTAATGCAAAAAATTTTTTTTGTTTCATTTAATTTTTCCTCCAGAAATAAAATAATTCTTTTTGGGACAAATGTTTTAAAACTTTTTTCACCATCCTTATACAACTCTTCCTTAATACATGTCCCTATTTATTAAAGAAGAATATATATTGTGATAATATATCCCAACGATTACTTAGAATATACCATATAAAAAAGTATTACACAAGTATAATACTTAAAAAATTTATATTTTTATAGACTTTTATGTGGTATTTAGAACAGTACAGAATAATTATATGTTACCAATCTTAAGCAAAACACATTAATGTCAAGGTTGTATGTACAGTACTATATCTTTTATCATTAACAACTTTTAATATATTTACCATGATTAAAACTTAATTTTCGTCACAAATAATTTCTAAGTTGTTACTTTTGAGAAAATATAAGAGTTTTGCATAATATCTTGTCCGGTTTGTGCAGAAAGCATAGTTTATTATAATACAGATAAGATATATTACTAATTTTCAGTGAGATGTTTATATATTAAAAGACCATAGTTAAGACACATCCGCCATGTCCTGCATCAATTATAATTTCGGGAATGTTTTTTATATTTTCAGATGAAGTTTTAACTTCCATATTTAATACGGCCTTTACCATCAATATACAAAAAGCAATAAAAAAAATAAGGCAAATACCGGAAAAAATTATATTTTTCTTTATCATAATAACACCTCCACAGAAAAATATGCGTAAAGTGATATATAATATGACTTAATTGGTATAAGCGTGTGAAAGTGATTAAGGTAATATAATAAAAATTAATTATATCAAATCAATATGCGGGAATGTATTATTGTTTTTTAAATATACATGGACTTGCTGCAAAAAATTTTATATATAATAAATTATTGTATACATAACTGTTTAGTGATATAATAGACAAGGATAAAATTTTACTAAAAGAGTGTGATTATATGGAAAAACCGGGCAGAAATGATTTTTGCTGGTGCGGCAGCGGAAAAAAGTATAAAAAGTGTCATATAGATTTTGATGAAAAAATTGAGGAGGCATCATGTCAGGGACATATTGTTCCTTCACATGATATAATCAAAAATGAAGAACAAATAAATAAAATTAAGGATAGTGCAAAAATTAACATTGCTGTCCTTGATTATGTGGCTGCTCATATCAAAGAAGGAATAAGTACTGCTGAAATTGATAAATGGGTTTATGATATTACTGTTAGCATGGGAGGAATTCCAGCTCCGCTGAATTATGAAGGATTTCCCAAAAGTGTTTGTACATCTATTAACAATGAAGTGTGCCATGGTATTCCTTCAGAAAGTGTTATCCTTAAGAGCGGAGACATTATTAATGTAGACGTGTCAACTAATCTTAATGGTTATTATTCGGATTCTTCAAGAATGTTTTGTATTGGGAATGTAAGCACTGAAAATAGAAGATTGGTTGAAGAGGCTAAAAATGCTGTATATGAGGGTTTAAAAGAAGTAAAGCCGTGGGGATTTTTAGGTGATATGGGACAAGCGGTTAATGATTATGTTAAAAGCAAGGGATATTCGGTTGTTCGTGAAGTTGGCGGTCATGGTATCGGGCTTGAATTTCATGAGGATCCATGGGTAAGTTATGTCAGTTTGAAAAATACAGAAATGCTGATGGTACCAGGAATGATATTTACTATAGAACCTATGATTAACATGGGGAAACCCGATATTTTTGTTGATGAGGATGACGGATGGACAATTTATACGGAAGATAATTCCCCATCAGCGCAGTGGGAAATACAAGTGCTTGTAACGGAAACCGGTTATGAAATAATTTCATATTAAACAAAAGAAGGCGGTTATGCAATATCAGCATAACCGCTAAACTTATGTTATTAATCCATATTTTATTTTGATACGGTCAAGCTTTTCAAGCATTGGCTCTGCGGCAAAATACAGAAAAATGACAGTTGAAACAGCGTGAACAATATCCATGGGCAGACCTTGAATATAAAAACTTAAAATCATATTTGAAGTTATGACGGAATGTGATGATACAGCTGAATAAAAGTTCATAATTCCTCCGTATAAAATCAACACTGCCATAAATCCAAATATACAGAGTGATGCCCTATTTCTTCCGAGAAGACCTTTTTTGAATAATACACCTGCAAAAAATCCAATTATGCCTGCCGCGAACATTTGCCACGGAGTCCAAGATCCCTGACCAAATATTATATTAGATACCAGCATTGTTACAGAGCCGACAAGAAAACCTGATTCTCCTCCAAATGCGACTCCGGATATAATAATTATTGCTATTATAGGTTTAAATTGAGGAAGCATATTAAAAATTAATCTTGATGATACAGACAAAGCACAAAGTACGGCAATTATTACAAGTTCTCTTGCCTTAGGCTGGCGTCCCTCAAAAAACATGAAAAACGGTATCATAGATTCAATGAGTACAAGGAGTGAAATAAAAAGATACTTTTGATCCTGTAAGTATGTTATGCCTATAAATATAGTAACAGGTATTGTAATTAATGATATGACAGTCATTGCAATAGTCCGTTTAGGTAGTTTATGATTTTTCCGAATTTCAGCAACAGGCTTTTTGGATTTTGAACCAAATGATATCATTAACAGCAAAACAGGAACACCTATGATTAAATAATCAAACCATTGAGAAAAATTTTTTGATGTTAGACCCGGGATACAGTCGCCGTTTATTAAAATACCTGCTGTAAGCAATATAAAAGAAAATACTCCTAAAAATTTTTTCCATATAGGCATACGAAGATTTTTATGTGTATTCTTATGAATAGAATTGCTGTTTTGCTCATATTCATACAATTCAGTTTTTGTATTATAATCAGTGTCATTATCTTTATTTCCGGTGCAACAGTAAATGACATCTTCTACTGTAACTGCATTCTTAATAATACTCCTTGACATACGATTTGCAGAAGTAGAATAAAAACTATTTGAGGCGAAAAACTTTCTTGGGCTTCCCTGAGAAGTAACTTCTCCGTTAAAAAACATTATGCATTTGTGGGGATATTTTGCGCAAAATTCTATATCATGACTGACCATCAATACAGTAACCCCGGAATGAGTCAGTGTATTAATAATTTTGGCAAATTCAAGTTTAAATTCAGCATCAAGTCCTTTGGTAGGTTCATCGAGGAGCAATATCCTAGGTTTCAGAAGTAATATTTTGGCCAGTGCTGCCCGTTGTTGTTCACCGCCTGATAAATCATATGGATGTCTATCTATTAACTGCTCAAGTTTACAAAGGCTTATTACTGAGTTAATGCGATTTTGAATAATAGTTTTATCAATTTTTATGTTGTCAAATATTTCAAGCAAATCCTCAAGAACAGTCTTTTTTAAAAATAACATCTTGGGATTTTGCGGCAAAGTAGCAATTTGTGCATTATTAGAATTGTCATTATGATTATGCGAAAGGATTCTGGTTTTTCCCCTGTACGGTTTATTTGTTCCGTTTATTATGGAAAGCATGGTTGATTTTCCTGTGCCGTTACCTCCCAAAACAGCAACAAATTCTCCTTTATGTATTTTGATTGAAAGTCCTTTAATAACATCAGGTGAATCCTTATTATATCTAAACCACACATCATTAAGTTCTATATCAACATCCTCACTGCATTCCGGAATCGTTTCCGGATATACTTTATTCAATTCATTTTCTGCTGAATATTTTTCAAGCCAGTTTTTACCTTCTGTAACAGTTACAGGACATTCATCTTCACTGTTTTCAACAGACATCCATATTCTCATTGGTGCAGGCATTGATAATAATGTTTTACTGTTTCTTGATTTTAATACGTTACCGGTTGATTTAGGAGTTTCAAACGATATAAGTTCGCCATTTTCTAAAACAAGAACCCGATTACTGAGCGGCAAAACTTCGTCTAGTCTATGTTCGGTTATTATTACGGTAACACCGAGTTCTCGGTTGATTTTAGAAATACATGAAAGAAAATTTGCTGCTGCTATTGGATCAAGCTGACTTGTGGGTTCATCAAGAAGAAGCACTGACGGCTGCATTGCCATGATTGAAGCAAGATTAAGAATTTGCTTTTGACCGCCTGAGAGTTCTGAAATATTTTTATCAAACCAATTATGTATACCAAAAAAATTTGCAGTTTCTGCCACTCTTTTTCTGATTGTGCTGTTATCATACCCCAGACTTTCAAGACCAAATGCCAGTTCATGCCATACTTTGTCGGTTACAATCTGATTATCAAGCGACTGCATTACAAAGCCAATTTTTTGGCTCTGAACACGATGACTTAACTTGTGTATATCTTCGTTTTCAAACAGGATGTTGCCTTCTATTGAACCATGCGGTGCTAAATCCGGCTTTAATTGTCTTAATAATGTACTTTTGCCGCATCCTGAAGGTCCGCATAAGGTAATGAATTCACCGCAATTTATTGAAAATGATATGTTTTTCAGTGCATCGACTTCTGTTTCAGGATAACAGAAAGTCAAATTTTTGATTGTGTATGCTTCCAATTTAATCCCTCCCCCGTATTTATTATTATGGGCAACATCATTAACAGGGCATATAATGCAAAAAACAATATTGAATTAACAGAAAATAAATTCCCTTTTACTGATGGAAAGTATCTGAATTTTATAGAATCCGTAAAAATCAATATTACATCTAATATTCCCAATAAAGCAATAATACAAAGAAAAATAGCATCTCTTTTACTAAAACGATAAATTGAATAAGCAGTTCTTCCTTTTAAACCATATCCCCTGCTTTTCATAGAGTCAGCTGTTTCAATTGCATTTTCAAGTGACATAGTTATCATCACAGATATTATTTTTATGCCATACTTAATGCGCATTAATAAAGTACCTGTTGAAAAATCTCTTCCTACAGACCTTTGAACAGTTTTTACACATTTCATTTGTTCTGTGAATTTAGGAACAAAGCGCAGTGCCATAGACATCATAAGACTTAGTGATGGTATAATTTTGCCAAAAAGATAAATTAGCTTATCAGAAGTTATGATAGTATTAAAACATGAAAACCACAGCACTGTAGAAGATAACAGTACTGCGGTTACAATTCCGTATATTATTGATTCAAGAGTAAGCGGATTACCCCATGGGAGATACGTTAATATAGTTACTCCTTCATGATTAAATACTGGATTAATTATAGTAATCAGTATTATCATAGGGAGCAAATATAACAGACTGAATTTAACTGTTCGCATTCCGTTAAGATAAACAGCGTTTAAGAATGCACATGTAAAGGAAATTGCCAAGCAAACCGGATTCATTATAAACATAGAAAAACCGATTACTAAAACAAAATATGTAAAATTTATTAACGGATGCAAATTTGAAAATGTATCTTTCATTATGTGAGTGATCTCCTCATTTATTTACCAACATCTTTGCCTGAGTCACAGGTATACAGCCATTCCACCGTATCACCGTTTTTTAGCTGATAACGAGAACATCCATAGTTAGGAAACCAATCGTTAACTCTTAAAATCCAGCCTGAATTATCACCACAGTCCAACTCATAAAGATTATTTATTCCTTCAACATAGGCAGAATTAAAAATTGGCGTCCAGGAAGACTCCATATGTATTTTATATTTTTTACAAACCCTCTGTAAAACGTCATAAGCTGATTCACCATCATTAAATTTTATCTTTGTCGGTCTTATTATCCATCCGTTTGTAGGAACAAGCTCGATTTTTTCAGGATCCAGATCACTGATATTATCAAGAATAGTCTTGCATGATATTGAAAAAGTACAGTAAATGTTATTGTCCTTTATTTCTTGTTCCTGTGGTTCAACAGGTTTTGGCTTCCCTTCCGGAGTGGGGTCTGTGAGGTAACCATCCTTTGAGAATGGTTTGGAAGAGGGCTGAACATTATTAGAGTTATCAGCTGTATTTTCTTTTTTGACAGATAAACTACTATCTTTTTTGTTCTCTGTTGTTGGCGTTGATGATATAAAAGGCTTTGTGCTATTTTCATTGCTGTAAACAGTAGTCTTTTGTGTTTTGTTTTCTGTTTTATCAGAAACCGATGATGAAGCCGGAGTAGATGAAACAACAATGACAGTTTCAGGAACATTTACATTTTCCGAATTTAAAACACTTTTTTCAGCAACAGGAACAGCTTTGTTTTCTGAATATTTATTTGTCGCATAATTATTATTTTCGTTGAGTTTTTCTCCGGAAAAGAAAGCGATAAACAGAGCAACAACTATAATGCATACGGAAATAATCTGAATTTTATATTTTTTAAAAAAATCAAACATACTATAACCCTTATTCCATTACTATATATTTTTGAATCTCGGTGGAGTCAATAATTGAAACGACGCCGTCATGGTTAAAGTCTGATATTATATACCGCTGTATATTAAAATCAGATATTTCAGCAAGGTATTTTTGTATTTCGGTGCAATCTAAAATATTTATGGCGCCGTCGTTATTTACGTCTCCAAAATTTAGTAAATCACTCATATTAAATAACGATGGCTTGCCTTGCATAAAGCGTTCATATGACACGAGGGCATAGTAGCATTGCTCAGTAGCCATTTGGTCATAATGCTCATTGTTATTATCATGTGAAAACCCGCTTTTAACAGAATATGACATCATAGCATCAAGCACGGATATATCGTTTTTAATAAACCGGCTGTCCTTTTCAGGGTCAATCCCAAGACTTATAAGTGCTGTAATGACTTGTGCACAGCTCTCGGAACTGGCAGTTCCCCATGTTGAAAAGCTTCCGTTACTATTCTGCGAATCAGACAATGCTTTAAGCGCTTTGTTTACAGCAGTTTTAACATCAGAATTATTGTTGTAATAAGGTGCAAGTGCCTGTAGAACCATTGATGTAATATCAACATCAATCATAGTATTTCGGTTATCCCACCCGCCTGTTTCCAGTTGTTTGCTTAATATATATTCAATCAGCTTTTCTCTTGTTGTAACATCAATAACATTATCATTCCTTGGAATATCATAATGTATGGTATCAAGAGCAATCAGCGCCCATACAGGACCATTTATTCCCTGCTTTTTTACATATGCAAAATCAACCAAGGGGTCTAAAAGATTATAACCGGCGATATTTGTAACATCTTTGCCTATTGAAGTAAGTGCAATAATCATTCTAGAATTTTCTGTTGATTTGGATCTGTGAATTTTTGGCGAATTGTTTTCGGCAATAAAATTAACTGCCTTATTATAGTATTCATTTGCAAAATTATTGCTGATTTTTTCACCTCGTGCAAGCCCCAAAACCATCCATTCACCGCAAATTGAATTAGCAACGGAAGCTTCTAGTGTTGCAAAATAATCAGATATTTCGTAAGATTTTCTTAAAACGACATCTTTTGAAACAGAATTGACAGGTAAAATACTCGAAAGGCATAGTAATAAAACTAAAATATATGCAATAAATCTTTTATTTATTTTCATGATCAATCACCTTATTAGCTTTCTTTTTGCAATTCTTAATTCGTTTTCTCTTAATTGCGGATTTTTCTTTAGAAGAAATTGCAGGTTTCTCTTTTAATCCGGCAAACTCGAGGGCTCTCGGCCACGGACCTAATTTCTGCTTGATAAAACAGGCAGTGCTGTCGTCAAAGTCGCTGCGCTTTGGAATTCTCGAAAGCTCTTCAGCCTTATTAACAAGTATTTTTATTGCTTCTTCATACTTATCATCTGTATACATCATTGTAAAACTATATACCTCTGTATTTCTGTTGCATCGATTACTGAAACTTTTCCGTCGCCGTCAAAATCAGCTGCTTTCATGGCATCATCATCTAATTCTGTTAGTTCAACACATTTCTTCTGTATTTCAGTTGCATCAAGTATATTTATTTTTCCGTCAGCATTTACATCGCCTGAAAGACGCTTGTATTTTACTGTAATTGTATATACTGTTGCCTTTTCAGACGCTCCCATTGAAGGCCATGACGGTTCTCCTACACCAATATACAGAACATCACCGTCTCTTACCTCAATTTCTGCACTTCTTTTGTATTCAGAATCTTCAACAGCCGGAGTATATTCGTTTTTATATGTTCTTACCTGAAAGTTTTTGTTAGTGGCTGTTGGTGTAACTTTAATATTTAAAACAGGTTGATTTATTTCAAGAGTGTATCCAGCAACAGATGTATCAAAATCTGATGTTAACGTGCCATCGCTTATCTCGAGGCTGTTAAGTGTAGTGTAGTTATTATACCACGTGCTGCCCAAGTCTTCTCCCCAGTTTGATGTATACATGATGCAGATTTCATCACCGGATTCAAGACCTCCGTTTGCTACAGTATAAGCACTGTAACCCTGATTTGTAAACCAGTCGTTTATAGAACCCATCCATCCGCTCATAAAATCATTATCTCCTGCTTCGATTCCGTTAACTTCAGTGATATAACTGCTTTCAGCACCTGTCTGAGTAAATCCATTTCTGTTAATTGCATCAATAAAAGCGGACATCATTGATGATGTTTCATCAATATCAACCCATTCGTCTAAAAGAACTCCTTCCCAAGGTGCACCGTTAACAGTAGAATATGTATCATTTCTAACAATCACCCTTACCCTGCCGCACGCACTTGCGCTCACATGAAAAGAAAGCAAAGAAAACGCTGTTATCATTGTAAGCGTAAGTATAATTGATAATGTTTTTTTAATTAATTTATTCATGTTTTCCTCCAAAAAATATATTAGAAAGCAAATAAAAAATGCTTTCCGAAAAGGAAAGCACAACAGACAAAAACTGTAGAGAAAAGATTCTTTACAGATATTTTATATCGGCCGCACTTCTTCTTCGTCCAAGAGTTGCAAAATCCAAAGTTTACGGGAAGTAATCTGACTTATGGTAATGAACCAAATACAGTAATGACGGTTGCTTCGGATTCTCACCGAATTCCCTATTACCCAACAGCTTATGATGTCGGAACCGTAAACCGAAAAATATTAAATTTTCTGTATTATATCATTATAAAAACTCAAAGTCAAGATATGACAATTATTTTTTATGACTTGAACTTGAAATAGGTAATTGTACAAAAATTACTGCTGTAAACACTATAATACATCCTATTATTTGCAGTGTACTAAGTGACTGATCACTTGAAAGAAATCCAAGCTGATAGGCTATAAAACTTGAAATTGCGGAAATTACAGATTCAAGGCTTAAAATTAAAGCAGCAGCAGTCGGATTGAAATTTTTCTGACCTAATATCTGAAATGTATAAGCAACCCCGCTTGACATTATTCCGGTATACAATATTGGCACTATACCCTCAACTATTTGTGAAAAGTCAGGCCGGTCAAATATTAAAGTAAGAATTGAGCTAACTGAGAAACAAATTAGAAATTGTATGCAGGACAAAATAACACCGTCAGTTTTAGGTGAAAAGTAATCAATAATAAGAATATGTATTGCAAAAAGAAAGGCGCATATTAATACTAGTGTATCTCCAAATGATAAAGAAAATGATTCAGTCATACAGAGAAAATACATTCCGATACAAGCAGTAACAGCACTTATCCACACTGTCCACGGGCATTTCTTTTTTAAAAAAATACCCAGAATGGGAATAAGAATTATATAAAGTGTTGTTATAAATCCTGCTTTGCTTACTGTAGTATATTTTACTCCATATTGTTGAAATAACGATGCACCGGTAAGAGCCAGTCCGCAGCAGAGACCACCAATTACCGTTGCTTTAAAAGGAATTTTTGTTTCACTAATTTCGCTAATATTATAATTTTTTCTGTCTGCATTTACTTTTTTAATCTTATATATTGCTATAGGCAATAACACTAAAAAACCTAAAAAACTTCTCGCTGCTGAAAAAGTAAACGGTTTCATATAATTATTGCCCATTGACTGAAAAACAAATGATGTTCCCCATATAAAAGCAGCAGAAAATAACAAAATACTATTTTTCAGATTGTTTTTTACCATATTTAAATATTAAGCACAGAGTTAAGAAAATTCTTTGTTTTTTCATGTTTTGGATTATTAAACAATACATCCGGTGAATCTACTTCAAGTATTTCACCCTGATACATAAAAACTACTCTGTCTGCAACCTCCTTAGCGAATCCCATTTCATGTGTAACAACAATCATAGTCATACCATCATCGGCAAGATTTTTCATAACCTGCAATACTTCGCCTACAAGTTCAGGATCAAGCGCTGATGTTGGTTCGTCAAATAGCATCATTTTAGGCTGCATTGCAAGTGCTCTTGCAATTGCAACACGCTGCTGCTGTCCTCCGGAGAGTTTTGACGGATATGCGTCAGCTTTGTCGCTTAATCCAACCTTTTGCAGGAGTTCAAGTGCAAGATTAACGGCATCTTCCTTCTTCATGTTTTTCACATTTATTGGCGCCAGAGTAAGATTATCAAGTACGGTGAGGTGAGGAAAAAGATTAAATCGTTGAAAAACCATACCCATATCTAACATTAGTTCATTACGCTGTTTAGGTGATAATATTGCCTTATTATGACCGTTATGTCTGTCATCAACAAGTTGATCCATTATCCAGAGTTTTCCGCTGTTTATAGTCTCAAGATGGTTGAGTGAACGAAGATAAGTTGATTTACCGGCACCGGAAGGTCCGATGAGGCATACAACTTCCCCTTTTTCAATTGAAAGTGAGCAGTTTTTTAAAACCTCTAAGCTTCCGAAGCTTTTGCAGAGATTCTCGGTTTTTATCATTGACATATATCTTACCTCCGTTATTCGTAAACTGAGAACTTCTTTTCAACTTTGTTGAATATGTAAGTAAAGAAGGCTGTAATAATTAGATAGATTATTAATGCCGGAATAAATACCAGATATGAACCGTCTGACACAATGGTTTTAGATATTGTTGTAATATCCATCAAGCTTATAGCAAATACCAGTGACGCATCTTTTAGAACCATAACAAATTCATTGCAAATAGGCGGAATCATTCGTTTGATTGATTGCGGAATAATAATTTTTGACATTGTCAGTCTGTAATTGAGACCGAGTACTTTTGCCGCTTCTGTTTGACCTTTGTCAATTGACTGGATTGCAGCACGTACAATCTCTGCGCAATAAGCGGCGCTGTTAAGAGTAAAAGCAATTAGCGCAGCAAGAAAAGCACCCCAGTATACGTCTCCCGTAAGGGCTGTCCAACTAAATTTAAAAATACCGGGAACCATAAAGTAAATTGCAAAGAGCTGAATCATTAGCGGTGTGCCTCTGAAAAAGAATACATAAGCGGAACAGGGTTTAGAAATCAGTTTAATTTTGCTCATTTTTCCGAGTGCGAGGAATATGCTGAGAATAAACCCGAAAAATACTGATGTAATAGTTAAGAAGATTGTGAGTTTTGCACCGTGAAGGATATTTTCTCCACAGCCTAAAAGTCTGTATGTATAGTTTACCATTTCGCCGACAAAACCTGTAAAGCCCTCGGAAGCATCATATATTTGTCCGGCAAATCCGATATATTCATCCTTTTCGGCATAGTAACCTTCTGTAGAGAAAGAAGCATAGCTGATAATAAAAAGATTATTATATGACTGAAGTACTTGTTTATTTTTTCGATCCTTATCTTTTTGTATTTCTTCCTGCATAGTCGGAGAAGTTTGTGTTACAAAATCATCATATGTTGGAACAAAAAACGACAAAATAAATGCTGCTATAAGTATTGCAATTGTAATTGTAGTAATAATCTTTGTTTTTTTCTGCCAGTTTACAGGATTAAAATATGTGACAAATCTTTTTCGCAAGTTATCCTTTTTTTCCATTTCAACCACCCACTATTACATAAAAACGGCACATAGCTTATCTATGTGCCGTTTAAGTCATTTTGATTGTACCTGATAGGTACGCTTTTAAAACTTAGTTTTCAGCACCAAACCATTTGTTTCGGATGTCTTGAAGTGTGCCGCTTTTTTCAATTTCAGCGAGAGCTTCATTAACAGCTGTCTGGAGCTGTGTATCAGACTTAGCCATTGCTACACCAAACTGTTCAGGCGATGTTTTATCCTGAAAAGCAATTTCATAAGAATCAGGATCTTTTGAAACATAACCTTCAGCAACTGAAGAATCACATAATACGGCATCAATTTCGCCGTTTGCAAGCTGAGTAAAGCAGGTGGTAACTTGTTCCTGAGCAACCTTTTTGCAGGAAATTGTACCTTTTCCTGTTAAATCTTCAAGAAGTTCATCAGAAGTTGTTTCCTTTTGAAGGGCTACAGACTTGCCATCCAAATCATTAAGTGATTCATATTTGTCTTTACTTCCCTTTTTAATAACAATAGACTGATAGTTATCAATGTAGGGATCAGAAAACAGACAGCTTTTTTTTCTTCCTTCATTTATAGTTACAGCAGATATAGCACAATCGTAATTAGTGCCTATTCCCTGTAGTATTCCGTCAAATGATGTGTTGATAAACTTAGCCTCAAGACCAAGTCTGTCTGCTATTTCCTTAGCAAGGTCAACATCGAGACCGATTGGAGTTGTGCCGTCATCAGCATAACTTTCAAAAGGCGGATAGCCAATTTCCATGCCGACGGTAAGATATCCGTCATTTATGGTTTTAACACTTGCTTCTGCAGGTTTTGTATCTGAAGAAGTGTTTGATGAAGAACCTCCGCAGCCTGTAAAGAATGCCGCAGTCAGAAGTGCAGCCATAATTACCGCAATAAATCTTTTTGTGAATTTCATGTTAATTTTCCTCCGATTAATTAAACAAGTAAAGCAACGGAGAATTTCCTAGCACCGTTGCTTGATTTTATGCTATCACATTATCACTCCAAAGTCAATATAATTTTACTTTATTCTAAAAAAATTTTGTTAAAATCACAATTAAATTCTTATTTTCTTTAATTTTAGTTGGTAACTGAATATAGATTCATGAATATCCTATTAATAAAAAGTTGAAATTGGTGAAGATAATGGAAGAAAAATTCTCGCTGAATATGCTGCCGATTAATAAAACAGCAGTTATTGATTCTGTAGAATGTAAAGAAAATCTTAAAAACAGAATTTTTGATCTTGGAATTATTGAAAAAGCTGAAATTAAACCTATATTTAAAGGTCCGTTTGGCGATCCTACAGCCTATCTTATTAAAAACGCTGTTATTGCTCTAAGGGAAAAGGACTGTGCGAATATTTTTGTTACTCCTAAATAGAATCAAGGAGGTCTTTTGTTGTTTGCGAGAAATAAAACGGCATCACTCAATATGAAAAATAGTGAAAAAGCAGCGAAATACAGTGTTGTGCTTGCAGGTAATCCGAATGTCGGAAAAAGTACGGTGTTTAACGCGCTGACAGGCTTAAAACAGCATACAGGAAACTGGACCGGTAAAACAGTTGAGTGTGCAAGCGGTAATTCAAAAATTAAAGATATTAATTTTTCTATAACTGATTTGCCCGGTACGTATTCTATGCTGTCGTTTTCAAAAGAAGAGGATGTTGCAAGGGATTATCTTTCAAATAACACAATAGACTGCGTTGTTATTGTAATAGATTCAAGTGTAATTGAAAGGAATTTATCGTTTGCATTGCAGGTATTGTCTCTTCAAAAAAATGCAGTGCTCTGTCTTAATTTGTGTGATGAAGCTCAAAAAAACGGAGTGTATATTGATACAGACGAGCTTTCACTTAATCTAGGCATTCCGGTTATATGTACTTGTGCTACCAAGCAAAAAGGATTGGATAAATTAAAAAATGCAATTTATGAAGTTTGCACAGGTAAGATAAAGTGTTTTAAAGTGGAAAGAAATTTTGAAAATATAAATGTTCTTGATGCAAATAAACACAAAGAAAATACTGAATTGCTTTTAGAATTAAGCAGTAAAATATGCAGTAAATGTGTATGTTACTGCAATGATTGCATGAATACCTCAACCAGAAAAATTGATAAAATTTTAACTTCTAAAATTACAGGTATTCCTATTATGCTTTTGATGCTGGGTATACTTTTTTGGATAACTGCGGTTGGTGCAAATTATCCCAGCGAATGGCTAAGTATATTTTTTAGTTATATAAAGCAGGGATTATATGAATTATTTACAGTATTAAACATTCCACAGTTTTTTACGGGGATATTGATAGATGGTGTATATACAACTCTTACATGGGTAGTTTCTGTGATGCTGCCTCCAATGGCAATATTTTTTCCTCTATTTTCTCTTATTGAAGATTCAGGATTTCTTCCACGAATAGCATTTAATCTTGATAAGTTCTTTTCAAAATGCGGAGCACACGGAAAGCAGAGCCTTACAATGAGGTGTGTTGCTTGCTGTATGCACATATCTTTTCATTTATAATTATTGGTTATATATTGCCGTAATATTATGAATAATAGGTGTTTTTACGTTTTGGCATACAATTACCATGCTATGTTCTTATATAATCACAAAAAGCTGACAGAATCTAAAATCCTGTCAGCTTTTTTATGCTTATTTGTTTATTATAACATACTATAAATAAATGTATCCTAACAAGGTGCCGCATCTACTATTCATTTGTGAGACAGTTAATGTTTTATACCCACTATAATAGTAAATCCCTTTTTCAATACTATATTGATAATCATAAGTAACTCTATCCCAGTTTGATTCGGTTATAGTTACATTGTTGCCTGAAACTTTTTCAACATAAGCAACATGTCCATAAGTTCCATTCGACCATACTGCAATTGAATTTTTTCTTGGTGTAGATCCAACGGAATAACCATTATTTGCAGCAACAGAATACCATGATTTTGCATCACCTCGGCAAGGAAGTTTTGTGCCCTTAACTTCATTAGCTCTTCCCCATGAATACCATGTACATTGTCCATATAAATTACTTTGAGCAAAAGGGTTTACGGTTTTATTATATGAATTTGAATATAAATTTGGTGCTGGATTGTCTGGATCTGGAGGGTATGGTGTAGAAATATAATCTTTATGACAATATCCTGTTATTGTACTTCCATCGTGGCGATTTGCTCCTCTAACCTTATACCAATCACCGTTCAGACTACCAATAACTGTTATCTGTTGCCCCTCGTTAAAACCGCCTATTGACGGATAATTTGTTCCGGGGCCACTTCTTACATTCACATTTCCAATATCTTGGGTATTATATACCCAACCGTCAGACTCGGGTACAGGTACGAGTTTAGTATTCACTAACTCCCATTTTTGCATATCATTTTCAGGATTATAAGTACCAAAGAAAATATTATCTCCGTTATTCTTTCCGCTTGCTTCAATTGCTCCGCCTTGATACATATTTAATCTGATTATATAATATCCGTCATAGGTCTTTGTAAAGAGCCACTCTTGTGCCTGCCAATCGTTATTTACCCACAAGTCAATATTTTTGCCTATAGATATTGGGTCACTGTACGAATTTCCTCTATTTACATCAATAAGCAAATCATTATTCACTGCACTTCTTAGCAAATGCCTGTTATCATCAATACGCTCAATCTTTATTTTTTGATTTTCGTTTGAAGTTCCGTCACCGCTCCACAAATGAACATTAGTACCATTTGAATTTCCGCCTTGATGGTCAAGATAAGAATTTGTACCTTTTAGCTTTAAACAGAAATTGCCGCTACCAATATATGATGTAATCTGGTTTACCCTTATTGTTGCTGTTGCATTAATCGCAGTATTAACGCAATTAGCGGTTATGGTTACAGTTCCTGCTGTTTTTGCAGTTACAAGTCCGTTACCGTCTACAGAAGCAACATCAGGATTTGAAGAACTCCAAACAACACTTTTATCTGTAGTATCGGCAGGATAAACTGTAGCATTTAATTTAAATGTATCACCGTTATTTAAAATATTAGGATTTGTATTATCGATAGTAATTGATTGAGCTTCGATATTCCTTTTACATACCGTTACACTACACTCTGAGCGCACTCCGTTTGTTGTAAATGCAATAATTTTCGTAGTTCCCAAACTATTACCGGTAATTACACCATCACTTGTTATTGAGGCGATACTCTCATCTGCGCTTAGCCAATAAATATTTTTTTTATTAGCATTCTGAGGCGAAAAAGTATACTTTAGTGTTTTTTCTTCGTTCAAATACACGTTAAAGCTATTTGGTAAATTTATTGATTCTATATTTATATTATGTGAAATTGTAGTTGGAATTGTTTCCAGTGGTGGTTTTGTTGTTCCTTGTCCATTGACAGGAAAATCAGAAATCAGTTCAGCAATATGTTTTTGCACTAAAGTAGCATCAATTATATTAATTTCATTACTGCCATCAACATCAGCGCAAATAAATTGATCCGCATTAAATGATACTAGTTCTACAACATACTTTTGTATTATAGTTGCATCCAAAATATTAATAATGCCATCAAAATTCACATCACCAATATTGATTTTATTTGCAACAGTTTCCTTAATATCAAATTCAATATTGTCCGAATTTGCAAAACCAGTTATTCCGTTACTTTCTACAAAGTAGTAACCATCTCTTTCAAACAAAACATTGACATTTATATTCTCACTCAAAACAGATCTAATTCTTTTATCTTCTCCACTATTGGATAATAACGAAGAATTTGAGGGATTATGATACAAATTTGTTTGTCCTAAAGTTATTCCTTTTTTATCTATGTAAAAAAATTCTTCTGATGTTGGTATATCTCCTGATATATTTACTGCTGATTTCTCTACATAAGCACACACGAATTTGCCGGTGTTTAAAAAAGGATACATAACAAGATAATAGTTTCCAACTGAACAAAGCACTTCGAGTTCATCATCCTGCCAAACTTCCCAAACGGTCTGAGAAGTGTTATCAGGTAACATATACGCAGGCGATTTTTTAGTTGCCACTCCATTAAAAGTGCTTAATATATTTAAATCAGGTATCCCAAAACCTGTTATTTTTTCACTTGACAAAGAATATATTCTCTGTCTTACGCCAAAATTTTCTCCGTTTTCGTCACTGGCATTTCCTTCAATAGTATATACAATCCCATCATCATATTTTTCAACTATACCTACATGCGTACAGTTATTCAAAAATACTATATCACCTGCTTTGGGACTATAATTGTCTTTTGTCCTCCATAAATCTTTATTGGCAAACCATTCCCGACCTTTATTACATGAAGAAAATTTTGGAATTACGTTGCTAGAAATACCTGCTTGATTTGCACACCAACTAACAAACATTGCACACCAAGGTTGATTAGGATAGCCATACCAATCTCCATATTTTGAATAAAAACTGCCATCACTATAAGTTGTTTCAAAATATCCAATTTCATTTTTGGCGATTTCTACTATTTTTTCCACATTAGATTTTTCAACTGCATTAACTGAAGATATATTGAGCATAAACATTTGTACGATAATCATCAGAATAATCATAGTACTAATAATTTTTTTATATGTATTCAAAATGCATACCTCCTGAAATAAATTTATATAATGATTATAAATTTTCAACTTTATTCTTTACTTGCTTTATTTCTTGTTTTATGTCTGATTTTTGTTGTGATGTAAGTTGACTTTTTGCTCGACTTGTACCTCTACTACACTTTATTTTTAGTAACCAATTATCAACAAAAATAATATTTTTACCCACCGCTTTTAAAATATCTTTAAAAGGTAGTTGTTTAAAAATTATATTTAAAGAATTTCTGTAACCCCATAGCGAGTTATTTAATTGACTAAATGTTACAGGGTCAATAAAATTTGAGTTTATATTTATCATATCATTATACCTATAAAATGCTTGATTATAACTTAATGAATTTAGTATTCTATCAGTAATTTTGCAAGATATTTTATAATAGAATTCTCCCCAAAGTTTATTAAATGTATCTAAGCTATAAGATGGATTTATATTCTCTTTAAATTTGCTCACACACTCTTTTATAAGCAAATAATAATTATTGATATATAAAAGTGGATTATATTTTACAGATGGAACAAAACCATCTAATGTTTCATAATCAAACGGCACAATAGCTAAATTACTATCTTCAACAACACACAAGAGAATCTCTAAAAAATCATTCAAAAGCTCTGTAAGTTCTCTAGATGTTTTATCCTTGTTTTCAGAAATCGAATATTGATAACAGTTGCCCGAAAACAAAGTAAACTGTTTTGTATCACTTTCTACATTTTTGTTTGTTTTAACAACTAATATTTTGCATTGATTTAACCATGCTGATGATTCACGAGGATCTAATTGTAAAATCATCTCTAAATATTTTTTTGCTTCAAAATAATTATGCTCAAGAAAACTATTCTTAAATAATATATTATAATTATCAATTCGTTCTTTAACAGATTGTATTCCCTCAACTGAAACATGTCCTGTATGTTTAACTTCAACTTTATCAATCAACATCAATTTTGTACCACAGAATTGACAAAATCCAAATTCTCTGTTATCGTCAAGTTCAATATTTGCACCGCAGGTTGTACATTTTAATGTTCTGATTCCCATTACTAAACATCTCCTATTCAAAATATGTCTATTTTTTAACAAAATCTCTTTTTATCTTTCAAGGTATCACTTATGTTTAGGAAGTTTTTTACTTCGATTAGATTCTGCTCTATAATTTAAATTGGGATTTGTTTCATCAACAAAAAAGGTATGCTTTGTTTTCCACTTTTTTATTTTAATTGGAATCCAAAATGCAAATATTCCAAATGTAATTATTGTTAATAACAGCCATAATAACCAGTTACCGAATAATTGAATAGCTTTTCCATCAAATCGTAGTCTTTTTCCTTCGATGACAGTATGTTTTATTTCCCAGTTATACAGCATACATACTGCACATGGAAAACAAATACCTAGTGTTATGACAGTAACTATAACGCCCAATATAAGCCACCCTATTTGTTGTAAAAGACCGCCGTCAAAATATGAATATGGTATTGAAACTGGAGTAGTATTATTATTTTGGGTGAAAGAATTTGCGTTCTGACTTTTTAATGTATTTGCAGTATTACTCAATATATTCCCACAATTAGCACAATTTGACGCATCATCTAAATTTTCATAACCACATTTTTCGCAATACATACATTATCCTCATTTCAAGTTATAATTTTTATAACATTTTTGCGAATAGTCTTTACAACTACTGCAAAAACTGTTATCATAGGCAGTAATAAATTTGAAACATTAACTTTCGTGAAATATGCCCTTACAAGAAAAACTGCTGTAAACGCCCTTTTTTACTGGGTTATTACAGCAGTTTGACTATTTTTTTGACCACTTTAATTTTTAAAACGGCTTTAGTTTATTAATTTGTTTTCGTTTTTGATCCATTGAAATGTGTACATATTTTTCAAGTGTCATTTTAACTGTTGAATGACCTAAAATCTCACTCACACTTTTTACATCCATTCCGCTTTCAATAGCTCTTGTAGCAAATGTGTGCCTTAATGCGTGGAAGTTTATATTTTCTATCCCCGTATTTTCAAGATATTTCTTAAATTTGTTTTGCAGTGTTCGTGGCTCAATATAATTTATATTTCCTGTTAAGAAATATGAGCTATTTGTATTTATAGGTTTATATTTTTTTAATAGATTTATAATATGTTTTGGTAAAGGTATTTCCCTAATTGAAGTGTCTGACTTTGGAACTTCAATTATTATCTCTGTTTTTGTGTTGCTGTTGTTATCTGTGTTTTGTATTCTCTGAATTGTTTTGTTTACAGTTAATATTTCGTTTTCTAAATCTATATCAGACCATTTCAAAGCACAAAGTTCACCTATACGAAGTCCTGTATATAAACATAAATACACGCCCAATTTTGGTAAGTCGGTTTGTTTAAGCAAGTATTTTTCTAACTTTTCTTGCTCTGGTAATGATAAAACATTATACTTTTTATCGGATGTACTTATAAACTGATATTCTTTTAGTTGTATGTTAAAATCGTATTTTTGTTTTACATACTCTACTATTGACTTAAATATAACAGATATATGTTTAAGTGTTTTTTGTGAAAGCTGTTGATTGCTTGTAATCAAGTCACAAAGCGAGTTTTTATCTATTTCATACAGTTTGCATTTTCTAAACTTAGGAATAATATATTTCTCAATTTCAAACCTGTATTTTGCATAAGATGATTGCTTAATTGTATTTTTCTTATTTTTCAGCCACTCATAGCATACACTTTTAAAGTCGATATTTATTTTATTTTCCGATATATTCAAAATATTAGGTACAATACCATTTAGCTTAATCTTTACTTCATTATATGTTTTTGCATAGACAGAGCCGTATTTTATTTTTCCTTTGCTGTCATATTCTTTAAAATACCTACCCTCCCAACGACCGTCTTTTCTCTTGTAGATGTTCCTTTGTGTTCTCATCTAATCACTGCCTTTCAAGTAATACTTTTAGATAATATACAGACCATAATTTTGACCATGTATATCTCTATTAAAAGGCAATAATGAGATAAAATCACATAAAAATATGCAATTTAAAATAATTATTTAAAAATTAGTTGACATATAATGTTGATTTTGCTATTATATATACAGAATTTGACGATATTTTACTTTCGTTGAAGGGCATATTCTACGAAAATCAGGGTGATAATTTTACTTTATGTAAGGTTATTGCCTTTTTTGTATTATATGACATTTTTACCCATTTTGTGAACTTTCTAATTTTTCAATTCTGTAGGCTAAAATCGGATGTGTACGCTTTAGATTTTGTATTAATCCCTTTTTATCCGATATTTCCATACCATAAAGTATGTATAAGGCACTTTTAAGCTGTTCACCATAGCCAATGCTTTTTGCGTACATATCGGCTTTATATTCTTTTCTTCTGCTACCGCCTGATATTATCAAAGTCCATATAAACAATACAAATCTTACAACTACTTCAAATAACTGTCTTACTATTCCGAATAAGTTCCCTATAATGTTATTTTCAAACAGCTTTTCAAGCAGTCTAAAAACAAAACTTACGGCAATAAACGCCCATAGAAATATTGTTGTACAAAATGTTACTAAGAGTGTTATTTGTCCGTCATAATTCTTTATGTGTCCGAACTCATGAGCCATAACACCTTTTAGCTCATCATCGTTAAAGGTTTCTATCGCCCCTCTTGTTATTACAAGGGTATTTCTGCCGATTATAAAAGCATTTACTTCCACACTGTCAACTATGTAAGGCTTTATCTTTCTGCTTATACCTTTGTTCTTTCTGAATGCTTGTGTATATACTTCTTTAAAGAGCGGAATTAACCGCTCTTTTTCTGTGTTAGTTGCAATCTTTCTTACGCTACTTGCGTATCTCAAAATACTTTCAGCTATATTTGATGAAACAATAGCAATAAATACAAAGTAACATAGTAACGTACCAAACATTAAAATAAAACATAATATAGGTTTTATTTTAGCAATACCAATATATTTTGAAGCCATTACAAAGTAGCATACAAGTAACCATATGAACATTCTCGGTCTTTCAAAAAATACATCAAATTTACTTGTTTTGTCTGATTTTAAACAACCTTTTAAATCTTTCAAAAACTCCTTTAAAACTTGAATTATACTATTCAAGGCTATCACTCCTAAAAAGGTTTATGGATTTTTACCCTTTGACATTCCTTTTTATCTCGTGACATATATACGGCTTCACCTATCCCCTGAGACTTAATTTCATCAGGGTGTACAATAAATTCTCTGACACGCTTAGAACTGCCTTTTTTCGTACTGCCTTGTTCGTTCATTTGATATGTCATTTCCATTGTTTGCTTTGTGCCTAAGGTTTTAGCCCATTCTTCGGCTGATTTATAACTGTTCTGACGAAGTACAATATAGTTATTACAGTTTTCTATAATCTGATTTTTAAACTTATCACCTGTTTCATTTTCAAGGTCAGATAAGCTCTGTGTCGCGGGAATACAAGTAACATTTGCACTACGGCTTTTATTAATTAAATCGACAAGCACAGATGAAGCATACACATTTATTTCATCAAATATAAAAAATTTACGACTTTCATCTTTAAATAGCTTGCTGACTGCTTTTTTAGCGTCTATTAGTATCAATCTTCCCATAGCCTGAGCAGTCTCAGGATAAAGCAAAGGATTTAATACAAATATAATAATTGCTTTTTCTTTTAATGCTTTATAAATATCAATCCCTTGTTCATTAAAAAGCTGTCCGACTTCACTTTCTGCAATGGTTGAAAATCTTGCACTAGCACTGTCAGCTATTTTTGAACTAGCCTTTGCTATATCAAGATTTTTCAAATGTTCATCCTTTGCGATCACCTGATTATCTGCAAGACTTTTAGAAAGAAGTATAAATTTATCTGATTGCATATTTTCTATTATAGAATTAAAAGAGAGATTAACATTTGATAGCTTTAAGAGTTTAATTAAACGCTGTATGTATCGTTCAGTATTTGTCTTGTAATGCTCCTCGCTCCAGTCTGTCATATTAATTAACATATCCTTTGCAACTGTTTGATTTGCTCCTATAAAAGGATTATATTTATTACTATTAGTCGGGTTGTTCATACTAACGATATATAATTTACGGTTATACTGTCTACAAAACTTCTTTGTAATTTCAAGAAGTGAGGTATCTCCCTCGTCTCCTTTACCGTCAACAATTAATGCACCATAATTTTTCATACAAGCAGATTTTACAAAATTAGAGAGTGCAACAGTTTTTCCGCTTCCTGTTGTACCGCTTACAAAAATATGCTTTGAATTATCGGGAACACATATTTTTTTACCTGATTTGTTGTGACCTATAAATGTATCAGCTTCAAAATTACACTTACAAGGTTTTTCTTTGAAAGAATTATTTGCGTTAACCGTATTTATTTTCTTTATTTCATCTTCAAGCAGTCTGATTCCTGCCTGTTCCCCCTCTTTATTTTTATCCATACACAGCTTAAAATAGCTTGCAAGAAATATCGATATAAAGAAGATTACAAGCCAACTTGTACTTTTATATGTAAGAAATCCAAAATCATAATTGAAACTGGAGTGTATAATACAATTAACAAAATTTGAAACTGATGTTTGAAACTCTGTTACAAATCCACTTATTATTCCATTAAAGAATATACCTGTTATAAGTAACAATATACCGCTTATTACAATTCCGTATTTCCCTTTAAAATTTGCAAGATACATTGAAAGCAATACAAAAAAAGCAAAAGGAACTACAGGAGTTAAGATAAACAAAACTACTATAACTAAGATAATATTAAACGGCTGATAATCTCTTTTCTTAGAGCGTTTTGACATAGCTTGTCACCTCCTCTAAGGAAATCATAAATATGTTTGAATATGTCTTTTTATTATCTTCTAATACAGTCCATATTTTTACTTTATCCTTAGGTATCACCCACACTTGATTATCATATTCAAGATAATTTTTCTTGATATTATTTTCAAGTACAGCTTTATTTTTTACTGTCATTTCAATTTCAACAGCATAGGTATTATTTCCTATTTTACATATGAAGTCAGGATAATGACCGTCACGCTTAAAACCGCTGTCATGTCTAAACTCTCTTTCGGATTTAATATCTGTTGCATTTAGCTTTTTCGTAAAATATATGGCTGTATCAATAACAGCTATATCATGAATCACCCTTGCAACCTTAACATCAGTAGTCACAAAGTCAAGGTTAAAAACATTCTTCGCTTTATTTGTGGCAAAATACAAAGCAGGAACACCATAGAGCTTGTATGCTCCTTTGATGTATCCTGCTTCTTTTAATATCTTTATTCTTCTATCAACTGTCCTTTGGCTTGGAAAACCTGCCAGTATTTTAATTTGTCTGCCTAACAAAAATCGCCATTTACTTATTTGTTGCATTAATATGTAGTCTCGTGGAACTATTTTCAATAACACCACCTCTATATATTGTTATTCAGCTATTTTTAACTTTATGAATTAAGAAAACATTCAATTTTTTAATCATCATTACTTAATTCTAATTAATATTATTCCATGTATTCTTATTTTACCTCTAATTTATTATTGAATTAGAAGTAGTTAAATTTTTTGTATTATTTATCACACAGCTAACCTTGACATAATTTAATTTTACCTATACTCTTATATTTTAATCCTAAATCTACTTTTCATTCTTAATTTTATCTCTCCCCATTCCACTCACACAAAAACTCCGTCACATAATTTCTTGCGTAATCTAATCGACCTTTAGCGATACGCTTAGCTGATTCTGTATAAAAAACTTCAGGAGTAAGTTTTAAAACTTTTTCAACTATATGATTAAAACTTGAATTTGAAACACCATCATATTTATTTTTAGGAACATCCTCTGGTAAATAAATTGGTCTTGAAGAATCATATGAAAAAGTCCTCGCTATCGCAATAGCCCCAAGCGCATCTAATTTATCGGCATCTCGTAAAATATGTACTAAAATATTATCGTTTTTTGTCATTTTGCTTGCCCTATGATTCATAATACAGTTCTCTACCATCACGATAATTTTTTCAGAAACATGATATTTTGACAATATTCTTTTTGCTAACAAAGAACTCTTTTCTTCATGTTCATCCATCTTTGTCGAATCATTTACAGAATTTTTTCCTATATCATGAAGTAATGCACTTACCAAAACAATAAATTCTTCGTCTTCAGTCAGTTCTATTTCCTTACATATATTAACAGCGTTATTAAATACTCTTATTAAATGGTAATAATCATGGCTGGAACCACTGTTGTAAATTCTTATATCTTTTTTCAAATCAAAAATAATCTCTTTATAATTCATTTTTCTTCCTCTCACTTCACATTTTCTTTAATCCAATCCTTTAATTGACTATTAATTTCGTCAGTATTTTCGTATTGTATGTATTCAATTCCTTGAACATCACTGGGTTGTTTAGAATTTTTTCCCTTTAAAATAGCACATGGTTTACCTAGACCATACATTAACCCTAACTCAAATGGAATATTCAATGACTCTTCCGATATATCAGCTATACCATATTTGCATGTTTGTATTAGTTGGCAAACTTTACAAAGAAGCACATCTGACTTTTGTTTATTTTTAGCAATCACTACATTTAACCCACTTTTCTTGACTGTTGAACGAATTTGTTTTTCATATGTCAAATAAGAATTTTGATATGGAATATCTAGAAAAATATTCATATCATTATATTCTAATTCTATTTTATTTCTTAAATTACATTTGCCACCATTTAGTGGACAAACACTCATATAAATTGGCATACTGTTATCCTCCATAATCTTTAACATTTGTTCTTTTATAATTTCTATGTCATTAAGTTTCTTTATTATAACTGATTTTTTTTGGCAATCCATATTCCAAAAATTTATACATAAAATTGATAACGCAGTTGCCCACGAATATATTTTTTTATTATGTATATCCGAAGACCACCCTTTTTTATCAATAATATTATTTGAAAGCCACTTCATCAAGAATAATACTATCGGATGATCAGGCTCTAAAAATTTTCTTAAAAACATATAAAATCCAGGAACATACCATGGAACATAAAAATGATGTATACCTGAACCTGGTTCAACTATCGTATAATTAGCTAATTCGAAAATATTTTCATTTATAAAATCTAAAACTATCTCTCTTTCCTGTATTTCATTTCCATCTTCTATTTTTAATAAAGTCAACAAATAATATTTGATAATTTTCTCACAGGTATCTTTTGGGTTATAATTTTTAATAAAATGTATTGCCTTAATTATCGCCTTTTTCACTTTTAAATTTTTATTAGATATTTTATATAAAACTATAACAGTATATAAACAATATCCTATTCTACTTATTTCATTCTCTCTACCATTATAAGACCATCCACCATCTTTTGATTGAACATCGCATAACCACTCTATGGAATCAAAAAATAAATCTTCTTTTGTGCCTATTTCAATTAAAGCTAAACACGATTGAGCCGTTGACCATACAGTAACACTATCCTCATTACCTATTGAATTGTAATAAAATCCTTTTTTATTTATTTTAAAAGATAGAATATCTTGTTTAAGACATTCCTTTTCTTCAACAGATAAACATCCTAATTTACTTAATACATATGTAATAATAGACGTGGTTGTAGCTGAAAATGAGGTTGTACCAATAACTTGAGATGTAAAACCTCTCGAGATTTTACAATCTTCTTTTAATACCTTTATCACATTTTCAAATATTTCTTTGTTAAAAACACTACTATAATTCATGCCCTATCATTCCCAAAATTATACATAGCTATACTAAATATAAAGTTATATTTGAAATTTGCAACTTAAATAATATTATATCACAAAAACAAAAGTTTACAATAACTTATAATAATAAAAATGAAATTTGTACAATTCAATAAAATTATATCAATTTTATTGTGAATTATTCCCACGCTATTGATTATAAGCAACAGAATTGGAAAGGTTTAAAAGGGAAAAGCGGTTTATATGTGGTTGTCCTATTTTTAATGGGGAGTTTCATAGGAGAAAAAATTATTTGTCTTTCCTCTGATTTATTTAATCTATCTTCTCCCTACACACTACTAACACTACACACATCACACTAACACACAACAGCACACTACATTAATATATTTACTACAATCATATATTGATAAATTTTACATGTAGACCCAGCAAGGTCTCGGGATTTATGCCGAGACCTTGCTGGGTCGTAAAATTTAATATAAATGTTGTAAATACTATCTTTTCGGAGTGTGCTGCTGAGTGTATAGGTGTACCAATTATTTATTCTACTCATATAAGCAAGTGTATGTATCAACTAATAAGAATAGGTTTTAATATTTAATTATTTAATATGAAATCCAATATAATAGAATTTCTTTCCGACAATTTATTCAATTCAATTCCTAAATCTTTTAAATTTATTGATTCATATTTTTCCTCAGTTATGTTATAAACATAATAGGTATTATCTAATAGATTTAATGTATTATGGCTACATTTTGGAGACAAAAATTTTTTATCATACTCAGGATTTATATGTGGAGCAACTATATTAAACCCACTTAATCCTTTATGTTGTATAATAGAATCAATATTTCTTTCGTTTATATGTGTCACATAATTTCTAATTTTTCTATTATATAGAATTGGATATTCCTCTGATGTAAAATCATAACTTGTTCTATTATTAGTTTTTATTTCCTCGTACTTTTGAAGATTTCTATCATTCGGAATAAATCTTGACGAAATCTGTCCTAACGCCTCAATTAAAATATCTACTTGTATGTGATAATAGGTGCAGGGATTACTATATTTTGTAAAATCAACATTTTGAGTTAGAATATTACTAATAGCAAACTGAGCCTTTTCAATATTATAACCTAAGTAATATGCGTTTTCCCATTCATAAATCTTATAACCTGCAATTTCTAACCAAGAACTACTTTTACTTATATACATAATTTATCGCTTCCTTTCAAATTCATTATACCATAAAATACTTTATATAAATTTAAAAATAAAAAATATTTCTTTTTGA
>CAJUGO010000018.1 GCA_910585865.1 uncultured Ruminococcus sp.
AGAGCTATTATATATCACTTATTCCCTTTTGTCAACACTTTTTTGAAACTTTTTTAAAAAAAGTTTTTTGTGTCTTTTCTGAACTGATAAGTCTTGCAAAAGCAACGATTGATATTATAACCGACTTTTTCTAAAAATGCAAGTACTTTTTTAAAAAAAAATAAATTTTCATTATTAAAATTATCTTGACAACATACAACTATATATATATAATAAATTTATACAAAATAAATCCCCTTAAAAACAGTGACGGGAACAAGATATAATTTTCTTTGGCAAAGAGAGCTGACGTTTGGTGTAAGTCAGCGCAAAGTATTATATGTATAGCTCATCCCCGAGTTTTTCGTATGAAATACTACTGTATCTAATGCGAAACGCCCGACTGCGTTATCAGTCAGGACTTTGTTGGAAGTCTTAAAGGGACACATAGTGATATGTGTCTGAAAACGGGTGGTACCACGGATTCTATTCGTCCCTTAATTTAGGGGCGATTTTTTTGTGAGTTTTTACAGGAGGTTATATATAATGAAACCATCTTTTGAAAAGTACATTCCATTTAAACAAATTGATATTCCCGACAGAACATGGCCTGCAAAAACCATAACAAAAGCGCCTGTTTGGTGCAGTGTTGATTTGAGAGACGGTAATCAGGCCTTAGTTGACCCTATGAATCTTGAAGAAAAACTTGAATTTTTCCATGCATTATGCGACATGGGCTTTAAGGAAATTGAGATTGGTTTTCCCAGCGCGTCAGAAACTGAATACGAAATCTGCCGTGAACTTATTGAAAATAATCATATTCCTGATGATGTTACTATTCAGGTTCTTGTGCAAGCCAGAGAGCATCTTATCAGAAAAACTTTTGAGGCTGTGAAGGGCGCAAAAAATGTAATCATTCATTTTTACAATTCTACTTCAACTCTGCAAAGAAAAGTTGTTTTTAAAACTGATATGGACGGCGTAACTAAAATTGCTGTAGAAGGAGCTAAACTTATTAAACAGCTCACCGATGAATATACCGGCGAAACAAATATCCGATTTGAATACTCTCCCGAAAGCTTTAGCGGCACAGAAATGGATAATGCAGTTGATATTTGTGATAAAGTTATAGAAGCTCTTGACGCAAACTCAGAAAATAAAGTTATCCTGAATCTTCCTAATACTGTTGAAATGTGTACTCCAAACACATATGCTGATCAAATCGAATATTTTATAAAACATCTTAAACATCGCGATGCCGCTATCATCAGTGTCCATCCCCACAATGACCGTGGCTGCGGAGTTGCGGCAGGTGAGCTGTCACTGCTTGCAGGTGCAGAAAGAGTTGAAGGTACTCTGTTTGGAAACGGCGAACGTACAGGTAATATGGATATTGTAACAATGGGACTTAATATGTTTACCCAGGGCGTTGACCCAAAGCTTGATTTTAAAAATCTCCCAAAACTCCGTGAGATTTATGAACGCTGTACAAATATGAAGATTGACCCGCGGCAGCCATATATAGGAGAACTTGTATTTACAGCATTTTCAGGTTCTCATCAGGATGCAATAAACAAAGGTATGCAGTATATGAAGGAAAGCGGAACAGATTATTGGGAAATCCCTTATCTTCCGATTGATCCTGCTGATGTCGGCAGAGAATATGAGCCGATTATCAGAATAAATTCCCAGTCAGGCAAAGGCGGAGCAGCATTTGTAATGAGCAATAACTTTGGTTACGATTTGCCAAAGAGAATGCATCCCGAATTTTCAAAGCTTGTTCAGTCAAAATGCGAAGAGCTTGGAAGAGAACTTATACCCAAAGAGCTTTTTGATGTATTTGAACAAAACTATCTTGACCATGAGCAAAAATATGCGCTTACAAGAAGAAAAATTTACGAAGAAAGTGAAAATGGCAAAGATTATGTTCACTTTAAGGGCAAAATGATTATCGACGGAAGCGACGAAGTATCGCTCAGCGGTGTGGGCAACGGTCCGATTGACGCTTTCTTTAATGCTATTAAAGCAGTCGGGCTCGACAAGTATGAATTTATCTCTTATAGTCAGCACGCTATTTCCCAGGGATCAGATTCAAAAGCAGTTTCGTATATTGAACTCAAAAAGCCCGACGGCAATAATATTTTCGGAATAGGTATTGACTCAAATGTAAATGTTGCCTCTGTGCTAGGCGTACTTAATGCTATTAACAGAGCTGAAAACTAGTTACAAATTATATAAAGTAAAAGCCAGCATGATGTTTCATTAAGTCTGAGCAGACAGTTTGACTTTCCAGACCCAATTAATTGTTTTTAAGTAAATTACTATAAAATATAAACGAGCAATGCCGTACAACCAAACTTGAGGTTGTACGGCATTATTTTGTTGATTATTAGTATAAATATTTTCAGACAGATATCAATAATTTTCAAACACCGTCGCAATAAGTCTGAAACCGTATGTCAGAAGCAGTATTCCGATAAGAACACCTATTGTCTGAGCAATGAAAATCAGATGGAAAATTCCATATATTCCTGCCAGCAGAACAAGAATACCGCATACAAGTGTCAGTATCCAACTTTTAGATCCTGTTTTTCTCACTTTTAGCGATACAACAACAGATGTTATTCCGCTGACAATAAGCCATCCGGCGAATATGCAAAGGATAATTACATCAAGAAGTATGCGGATTCCCGGCATAAACATTGAAAGTACAGATACAACCGCAGCCGCAATGCCTCCAATGAATCCCAAAGCACCTATCGCAGCTTCGCCCTTTGAATTATTATTGCTTTTACGCTTTAATACAAAATCAATTACTGAACATATGCCCCACAATCCGAGAAGAATTGTCACTATCCATCCGCTGTTCAAAAAAGTGATTCCCGGATAAAAAATACAGTATAACGCCCCCATAATTGAAAAAAGTCCCAAAAGACAATTAAAAATTTTCATAATCCACCTCATCATGTTCATAAACTTTCCCTGTCTTTAAACAGTTAAAAGCGTATTTTAAATATAAAGTATTTCTATGGTTCTATAATGTTAAAATACGGAGGAAACTCCTCCAGATTTTTGTAAGCAGTTTTATAGAATCCGTGTATTAGTCAACAAATTCATACAGAAATCTATAATCTGCAGATTATTTTCAGCAATACCCAAAATTTCGGCATTGTTTCAGTACTCATGCCTAGGGCTGTCGTTTCGGTTTTGCTTACTATATTATCCGGTAATCTTCCGTACATGTACAATTTTCCGCCATCCAAAAGTCTTATGTTGGGGATGGTATGTATTTTCATTTCAACAAATATTTAACCATTAAAATAAATAATTCCTGTCAATGATATTATTTAGCTTGTTGTTTGCACTGCTTATCATTTTTATTACACAGATAAATAATAACCATAGATACAACAAGTAAAAGCAAAGATATTACAGCACATCCGAATATCAAAGTTCCTGTTGGTACAAATGTTTCATCATTAGTACCCGAATTACCGCCATTATTATCAGACGACGGAATTGTTTCGGGCGGAGAAGTTGTAATCTGCGCAACTACTTTCACATCACCGTCAGTGCGTGCCGCAAAGGCAGTTGTAAAAGACATAAAAAATATTGAACACACTAAAAAACATATCAGGCACAAGCACTTATTTATTTTATTATTTGTAAGTTTCATATTAGGTTAATGCCATATTATAACTTAACCGCCAAATGTTGTGATTGCACTGTGAAATACCATTGTTCCGCTGTAATCACCTGCAATAGTATTAAGATCCTGTCCATAGAGTTTTTTCTGGTTGAGCGCAAGCGTAACATCCTGAGCTGTTCCCTCAGTACCTGCTGTAAATGTGCAGAGATGATAACCGTACTCGCCCTGAGTACCGCTTTCATTCATTGGTGTGTATTCCAAACGGTTAGTGTCATCAACTACTCTTTCAAAAATGTCATATGAAATTGTAAACGGAGTTTCAGTCTCTTTTTGTGTAAGGTAGAACTGTCCGTCCTCTGAAACACTGTCCTTTATATGAACAGAAACTGCCTGACGAGTTGAAAAATTATTTAGTTCAGTTGCCACAACATTAAATCCAACATATTTATAACTGTCCTCGTCAGTTTCAGGCTGTGAAAGAGTACCAAAGTCTACCTTATCGGGGATTGTGATAATATAGCTTACTTCTCCCGGACCTGCGCCTTCAATTTTTGCTGTAACCTCAGTAGACCCGTCGGGTGATTCTCCTGTTAGAGTTGCAGCAGAAACGGATACTGTAGCTGTTGCTGCAATTACTCCTGCAAGCAGCGCTGTAATGATTTTTCTTGTTTTCATAAAAAACATCCTTTCAAAATTATTTTATGCCGGAGCAAAGATGAAAAGTGTCGCTTTTAAAAACGAGAGATTTTTCGCCAAACTGGACATATTATTATACTTAATGCAGTATAGCAAAAACCGCCGTTATTCTAAAGTTTATCATTTTTCAACATGCCCCGGTATTATTATAGATAAGAGTCACGCTAAAATTTTAGCGTGCTCTAAATCACTTAACAATTAATGTAAACTCCGACTCAGCGGAATTAAGCGGAGTATGTTCATCGTCAAGAGTAACACACTCGTAATAAACGATTGCCGTATATTTTCCGGCTTTAAGTGTCTCCGTAAGAGGAACTTCCGTAAGTCCATACCCCGGTTTAAGCAGCTCAGACTCATACAATACCGTACCATCTTCAAGCTTTAATGTTGCATAAAATCCACACTCGTTGGACTTTGGATTTCCGATACTCAAGTATAGGCTCTTATCGCCCTCTTTCATTTCTGCAGTACCATAACCCGGCACTTGAATACCGGCACTCTGTGGTGAAGTACCCTCTTTGGCACCGGTATCCCAATCAGCAGAAATCTTTCCGACAACTCCGTCAGACGGTACCGGTTTTTCTGCAAAGAAATTGTTGTATACAACTATGCCTACAGCAGCTAAAACTGCAATAAGTAAAACTGCAATTACCGCTGATAAAATAATTTTTTTAGATTTACTCAAAATTTTCCCTTCTTTTAAATACAATTGTGAACACCAAGGCAAATAACGCCGTCATCAATACAGTACAGCACATAACCGAACCAGTTTGAATTGCAGAATGATCGCCGGAATTATTTATTACAAAATCAGAATTATTAACACCTGTGTTCGTATTTTCAACAATTGCAAATGACATTGGATGAGATACCGTAAATACCGCAGTCTGGTTTTTAAATGAGTCAGGTTCATAACAGACTACTTTGCCGTCATTGTCTATTCCCGCAAGCTGTACATTTTTGCTTTGAACAGGAACAGAGATTTTAAATTCACTCTGGCACCAAAGCTCAGCCGGAATGTAATTTCCCTCATTATCTGTTAAGGATAATGAATACATATTTAAAATAGTTTTTTCACCAAGTGCTGACTTTAACATATTTTTTTCAAAACTGTTATCATTACAAAGAGAATATTCTATGTTTAAGTCTTTGTGCATCACACCCCCAACAGTTATACTGTTTCCTGCTGATTTAACACTGTATTTAAGGAAATTACCTTTTATCATAGGATATCCATGATTAATATTCCGATTCCGAATCCATACAACGTCATTTCCGCTAACGGCATTAAGTTCATCAGTAATACTGTCACTTGCAAGATTAAGACATTTTTCAACACCCTTATTTGTATCATCCGGTAATACTGAAGAATCTGTTCCAACAACATTAAGTCCGTTTTCCGTGTGGTAAAAAACGTCAGTTACATCAGGGGTCTGCGAATTACTGCATTCGTTTAGCCCGGTAATTGAACCTGTGGAATTTTCGGCACTGCCGATTACTTTTCCTGAATTATAAGAACATTTAATTGCTCCGCTGTTTATTCCGGCAAGTCCGCCTGAAACAGAACTGTTTGAAGTGCCAATTTTAGCATTATTTGCACATCCGTAAATTTCCCCTGTATTTACAGCAGCAATACCTCCGCACTGTGTTCCTGATACAACAGATGCATTGCGGCATCCAATAATCATACCGCTGTTTTCCCCGGCAATACCGCCGCTTATATTTCCCTTAATGCTGGAATTAAGAGCAGCAGCATCAATAGATTTGTTGTGGAAATGTATTGTACCTGTAGTCAAATTTACACCGCTTATGCAATGGTCAATTGATCCTTTATTGATTGCAGCAATTCCGCCTGCAACATTTGAAGAAGCTTTAAAGTCACAGTCAAAAACAAACAAATCCTTGACCTTTCCTTTTTCACCTATTATTTCAAAAAGTCCGCCGTACTCAGATGAGTTAACATTAAGGCCGATAATGCAGTAACCGTTACCATTAAAGGTTCCATTGAAAGGTTTGTTCTCGGACACAGAGCCTATACCCTGTACCCATACAGCATCATCAGATACTTTAATATTATTAGTGAGAATATATTTTTGTGAGCCGTATACCTCGTAATCACTTTTTATAAGATTTGCTAGATTTACAAGATCGTCGTATGTCTTTATTATAAGATTTCCGCCATCATCTTCGTCAAATGCATCAGGTTTAGGCGGTTCAGAATAAGTATTTGAGTAAGTATCCTTATATTCAAGATAGTATACTGTTCCGCCGTCAAATTTCGGATAGTCATCAGGGGTTTCGCTGTTATCAATATTCTGATACCACGCTTGAGAACCGTCTGTAACCTCAATGTTGAGCAAGTATGCTACATTACCTGATTTAAACTGTTCGTTTGTTTTGCTTGAACCAAGTGTGTCCGAAGCACCGCAGGAATCAAGATAATAACAGTTTTTAATTATAGAGCCTGAGCTGTTAGTGTTACGTCCAATCAATCCGTTTACCTCTGAACCTGGAGCGTTAATATTACCTGAACTATAACAGTTTTCAACTGTTGCACGATCATTATATCCTACGATGCCTCCACCGATATCACCGCGGTCTTCGCAAGATACATTTCCTGTATTATAGCAGTTAATAATTAACGCAGAAGAAAACATCCCGCTGAAATTTTTTCCTGCAATACCACCGAAATTAAAGGATGAAGATGAAATACTGCCACTGTTGCTGCAACAGCTTATTTTGCTGCTGTTAAATCCTGTGATACCGCCTACATAGTTACCAGTTCCGGATACTGATCCAAGGTTACAGCAGTTTTCTATTGTACCTTCGTTTTTTCCTGCAATACCGCCTACATCGTTAACTCCATTAACATCAACTTTAGATGATATATTCTTTACGATTGTTCCATTCAAGGCATAGCCAACAACGCCTCCTACGAAATCGCCTGAAGATGTTATACTACCCTTAACAGAAAAGTTTTCCAGCGTTCCACCGTTACCCTTTCCGAATAATCCTGTCATTTCGCCAGGCGCATATTCGGTGATAACAAGACCGCAAATGGTATGATTCTGTCCGTCAAATTTACCTGAATATACATTTAACTGGTTTGAGTACGTATAGTAACCTATCGGAATCCATTCACGTTCCTCAAGGTCAACATCAGCTGTAAGAACAGCGTTTGCACTGACATTCTGTTCTTCAAAATCAGCGTGTGTATGATCGTCATTTACAAGAGATGCAAACCAGAAAAGCTGTCCCGCATTGCTGATTTCATAATATCCGTCATTGTTAAGAGTTGCATGCTGATATTCACCGCATTTTGTGCAAAAACCGTTATTAAATTTATGACCGCCAGTATCAATTAAAGAGTAATTGCTGTATATTTTTTCAATACAATCATCACCGCAGTAAACCGTTCCGCCTTTAAATTTCGGATAGTTATCAGGGGTCTCTCCGTTATCAATATTCTGAAGCCAAACTTGTTTGCCGCTTGTCACTGAATTGTTAAGCAGATAAGCAACCTCACCGCTCGCAAACTGTTCAGGTGTTTTTGTTGTTGCAGCTGTATCGGTAAGTTTAGTACTGATACAATAGCAGTTGCTTATTGTACCGTTACCATCGCCCCTGATTCCGCCTATATTGTCAGTTCCTGTTCCTATAACCTCGCCGACATTAAAGCAGTTGTCCATTGCTCCGCTGCTGTTCGTATTATGCCCTCTTATTGAGCCGACAAACTTAGCACCCGTTACAGAACCGGCATTGTAGCAGTCAACAATCTTTCCGCCGTAGGTCGAACCTGAAATACCGCCGACTCCTTCATTGCCGATAACTGTTGCTTCGCTGAAGCAACGCTGTACGTTAACGCCTGAATTGTTGTTTCTGCCTAAGATACCGCCTATACAGTTTTTACCCTTGAGGTAACTGTTAATTACGCCGACATTACTTATATTGGCTCCGCCTCTTGTATAGCCGAACAATCCGACATTATCAGCATTTGAATCACTGAAATAAAGACCGCTTACCGTATGGTGCCTGCCGTCAAACTTCCCCGAATAAGAATTATCATAGGTGCCAATTGGCAGCCATTTTCTAAGAGTTTCAGATTGTTTATCTGCAAGCTTGTTGACATCTGTATTGTTTACAACAATGTCTTTGATAAGTACTGCGTTTGCCGAACCATTTTGGTTTCCGAATTCAGCGTGTGCGCGATTACCGTTCACAAGGGAAGAGAACCAGTATAGTTGGCCTGCATTGCTGATCTCATATACCCCATCACTGTTGAGATATGCAGGCTGATATGCACCGCAGTTTGCACAGAAGCCGTTTTCATCAAAATGGTGCTCAATATTTGATGTATTGATTTCAATAGTTCCTTTTGCAGTAATATCATCATTTGTTACATATTTCAAATTTAATGTACTAAAATCCGTTGCATCCCCGGGAACATTCGGATAATATTGAAATACATTTTCATTGATGACATAGCGTATATAGGATTTTCCGTTTTTAATCGGATTTATATATATCAATCCTGTTTTTGAGTCCTTGTAAGCTGAAACAATGCCATCTGAAACAGGATCAGAAGTAATTTTTATAATTTTTTCCTCTCCGGTTGACGGTTCATCGGTTACCAACGCCCAGTATCCCTGTGTGGAATCCCAGTTAGTCCAATCGCTGTTATGCTCGTCAAAGGCAGATATTGTATTGTAATAATCCTGAAGTCGATAACTGCCGTCACCACCTAAATCTATATGCTGAACCAATGTCTGAGATGAACTTGCCGGTTTTGTTTTATATATTTTGATTTTGTCTATGGGATAGAGTGCATAATATTTATCAAACGTGTATGTTACAGCAGATACGTCTGAATTAAAAGTTCCTCCAAGAAAAGACATGGGCTGATAATTTGAAATAAATTTTACCGTATCTGACATTGTTGATGGGAATTCATGGCTTTTAATATACGTGTTAAATATTTTTTGCCACTCTTCTGATGAAAAGCTTGTAAAAGAGCCATTGTTAGATGTTTTGCAGTCAACGCTGAAACCTTTTTTATCTTGACCCTGTGAATTATAAAGTGCTTTTAATGTGTCAAGGGCAGAATTATCTTCACCGCCGATTTTAACACACCAAGAAGTATACCCATATCCCTCATATGCATATGGATTAAGCATAGGTGCAATGTCAAGTCCGTAGGTTCCGTAAGATATAAATGCTACATCATAAGATAAAGCTACGGAACAATCATATTCTTGGGTGCGTGCCTCGTCAGAGGATACGCAGTTTAAGGCAGCAATACTATATGCAGGAATGCTAAAAGTCAAGCTGTCATTATTTGTAATTGTTTTTGTTATGCTTTCAGTAACAGTGTCTGACTCTGAAAAATTAAATGCCTCAGCCATACTTAAATTAACGCTTCCGTTTACTGTAAGCGGTATTTTATTTCCAAAATTTGATGACGCACCAAAGCTAACGCCTTTAGTTACAGTATATGAGTTGCCGTTAGTAGTAGCATGCGCATTTGTTGTTGATGAGGATACAGAACTTGAAAAGCTTTTACTTGATGAGACTGACGTAGAAGAATCGTTTTTATCAATTTTTACACTGGATTCATTTTTATTTTTAGTTGTATATGAATCAGCATAGTTCAATAAATCTGTACCTTCCTCATCTCCGTTTTCAATGATTGGTATTAATTCAAAATTATAAAATACTACTCCTACCGTATCTGAAAATGAACTTCTGTCATCGGGAGCTCCTCTTGATATACTGCATAAAGAATAAACTATATCGGAATGAGATTTTTCATTTTTCAAAAAGTCGAGATCTATGTTATTATTTTGTGGGTTTCCTTCATAAAAATGAAGATTACACACATCGGTATAAACAGAAGACATATCTTTTGCTGTTTTGACTCCTGATGACCGAATTAGAGTCGGAGAGCTTGATGAGGAAGGTGCAAATGAATTAGATACTCCGGTTCCGTTTGTCAAAGCAGCTACAAGGTCAAAATACAAGCCATCTCCGAACAGGTCGTCAAAGCTATAAGCCTTGTCCTTATTATATACATAATAGCCACTCGGATTATCATGTGCTTTAAGCATAGCATAAAAAACCTGTGACCATGACTCAATAGCACTTTTCCCATCATGTTGCATTGTCATTGCCCGTTCAAGAAAATCACTTTTTGAAATATCCGCATCAAAGTTATAATAATTTGTTCCATTTACGGATTTTACGGTTTGCCTTAATTCATCATTACCTGATTTTTGGTAAACAGCGTCGGGATCGGGCTGACTTTCATATACCAAATAAGTCCGCTTAGAAGAAATAAAGGGATAAGACTCAATATCGCTTCCATCAATATCTGCCGGCATATTTGTCGAATCGCATAATACCGGTTTGTAATTTTTTCCTTTTAAAGAAAATGACGAATCTGTTTGAATAACATCAAGACTTGTTAAAAACTCCGTAGTACCATATGGATCAGACTCATGGGTAAAATACAGATACATGCAATTGGAGCTAAAATTACTTACACTAAAATTCACATCTGACAAAAGTTCATATGTTCTTCCTCTATAAGTAATTGTATCACTTTTTTGATGTGAAAAAACAATTCCTGTTATAGCTTCCTCAGGATTATCAGTAATTTTATACTTTAAGTAAACATAACCCTTATAATTAATATTCGTATCAATGGACATAAAACCATCTTTTAAAAGTCTTTCATAATCATCAGTCGCAACCTTGAGTTGAGAAATATAGCTTACAGACGAACTGCTTTTTACTTCTGTTGCACTTACAATGGGAACAGATAATGCAAAAGCCGGTATCAAAGTACACACAGTTAAAAAAACGGCCAATATCCTTCGTGATAGTTTTTTTATCATTTAATAATTCATCTCCTGTAATTTTTTATTTGAAGTTCTCCTTTAGTCCATTTAACAAGTTGATGTCAAAATTGCTATGTGATATATTCAAACACCTTCCTTCATTCAATTGCATTTAAACATAAGAATTAACTTGATATCCATTATAAATAATTCTGCATTTTATTCCATTGGTTTTTCACAAATTGTAAAAATCCGTCCCGAATTGCAAATAATCACAATGATTTTATGTTATAATAATTTATTAGATGACAATACAAGTTATTTAAAAGGAGACACTGCTAATGCGAATTGCTATTGTCGATGACATAGAATCAGAAAGAAAAGAACTGCATAAAAAAGTATCTATTATGATTCTCAGATACTCCTTAAATGCGCAGATTTTTGAGTACAAATCAGGAAAAGAGTTTTTAGATGAAGCTCAGTGTGAATGTTTTGAACTTGTTTTTTTGGATATATATATGAACGGTTTAAACGGCATAGAAACAGCCGCCAAACTGCGCACATTTGACAAGAAATGTCTGCTTGTTTTCACCACCACATCCACCGATCACGCTCTTGAAGGATTTCGTGTCAGAGCATTTCATTACCTTGTCAAGCCTTATTCCGATGACGAGCTTAATGGTCTGTTCGAGGAAATTATGCAAAGACTTCCTGCTCCGGATAAATATTTGGATGTTCATGTTGTAGGAGGCACTGTTCGATTAAGATTCAGTGAAATCATTTATGCTGAACACTTCCAACATCGAATCCATATTTATAGCACTAATGATAAAACAACGATTACCCGACAGACTTTTTCAGAGTTTACTGCAAAACTTGGAAAAGATGAACGTTTTTTCCTATGCAGCAGGGGTGTTATTATAAATCTTGAATATGCAGATGATTTTGACGGAACAGCTTTCATATTAAAAAACGGAGATAAAATATCTGTAAGCCGTGATATAGCAAAATCAGCACGTCTTACTTTTGGCGATTTTTTATTTAAAAGGGGGCATAAATGATGAATAATTTTATTAACCCGATTATAGAACTTGCTGTTATACTGCCGGGGTTATTGCTTACATATCTTCCAATGAAACATCACCTGCATATATCAAAAGCAAAACTCGCAGTTTTTTCCGTATTAACTTCAATTTTGCTGTGTGTAATAGGAGGAAGTTTATGTTACTTTTTTAAGATCGGAACAATATGGGTAACAATACCTATTTTGGTTATTACAGCTATATCCTACCAGTACACACTAAAGATAACTCCATGGAAATCAATAAGTGTCCTATTAGCTGTATGCGGTTCTTTCTCTTGTATCAATGGTGTTGCAAGAGCAATTGACGCCTTACTCTGTCCGGACAATCTGTCACTTTGGTTCGGCTTGGAAGCAGGGCTAATATATAATATTCTCTGTTGGATGTCTGTCATTATTTCATGGTATCCGGCCACGCATGCTGCTTGCGATTTATTAGAATATGATTCTATTGCCCAGACTTGGTATTTATTTTGGATTTTGCCAACTGTATTTTTTGCACTAAACTTGTTTATGATCCCCATAATACCCGGAATTTTATATCAGGGAAGGATTCTTCAGATATATATTGTCGTAAGCCTGATTCTGCTTGCATTATTGATGTTATTTTATGCTTTGTTCTATCTTATAGCAAAAAGCCTTAACAAAAATAATCGTTTAAAACAGGAAAACCAGTTTCTGTCGATGCAGCAAACTCAATATGAAACACTTTGCTCCGCAATTGAGGAAACCCGACAAGCACGTCACGATATGCGTCATCATTTTTCTACTATTGCAACACTGACAAAACGCCGTGACTGGCAGGAGCTTGAATATTATCTTGCTCAGGCACAGGAAGCTATACCCGATATTGAACTGAATTTGTGCGATAATCCTGCTGTGGATGCTGTTATCGGTCATTATGCCGTTCTTTACAAAATAAATGATATTCCGTTTTCAACTGAATTTGACTTACCGCATAAGCTTCCTATTACCGAAATGGAACTGTGTCTGGTACTTTCAAATTTATTGGAAAACGCATTGGAAGCAAGCATTTGTACAAAACCGAAAAAAAGGCATATCAGAGCACAGGCTTACCTTCACTCAAATAATATTGTTTTGTTGACAGTAGAAAACACATTTGACGGTGTTATAGAAGAGAAAAACGGAATCCTTCAATCTACCAAACGCCGAGGAAACGGCATTGGCGTTCAGTCTGTCCGTCGTATTGCAGAAAAAAACGGCGGATATTGCAATATAATATGGAAAAACAATGTATTCTGTGCTAACATTCTGCTCCGTGGTGAGCAAAATTAATAATTCGCTTAATAAACATATAACTTAAAACAGGAATCCGTAATAAATGGATTCCTGTTTTTGTAAATTATAAATCTGCTTCGTTTTTCTCATTTGCCGAATTGGCACACCATGCATATATTTACGACATAGTATACTATAAAGGGGTGATATATTGAATGCCTGTGAATTAACAACATATATCACGGCTATTGCAAATACATTGTCGTGTAATTTAACATTAGAAAATTTACAAATTCTTAGTTCTGTTTTTACTCAGCTTGGCGATACTTTAGATACAATTGCAACTTATAAAAGCATATGCAGTGAAAATTCTGTTTCTTAATTCTTTACTGCGAATTATAAAAACAAAAAGCTTTTTTCTAATTGGTTCTTACAATACCGTAAGAACCAATTACTTATTATAATAATATTAAACACCGTATTGATAACCATTTTTAAAGTTTTATCGCCTTATCATATGGTATTTAATAATGGTTCGATGAACAACATGATATGCAAATAGTGCACAACCTTAATTTGCCAGAAAAAATCCCATCAGTCAACCTACCGTCTTTTTTACATCGAAAGGTTTACTGTTAAGATTTTTCACTGTTCAGCCAAAACACTTTAACAACTTACAGTTAACAAATAACGGCATACACACTCATAAACAGAATGTGTATGCCGTTTGTTTAATAAAATCAAATTCTAAGATTTAATCAGTGATTGCCTCTCTTAACATAAGTTGTATGTAGCAGTTTATGTGCACGCGGTTTTCCTGGAGCATCAAAATACTCATTGTAGACAGTCTTAATAACAGGGCTTTCATCACTGCTTCTGTATTCGCATTTTTTATCGTAATCATAAAGAGCCTTTGAACGAATAGCCTTAAGATCAACGTAATTTCTTACGCTGTCACTCTGAACAGGCTGTCCGCCGCCGTTAATACAACCGCCGGGACAAGCCATAATCTCAACCATTTGATAATCAGCTTCACCCTTCTTGATTTTATCAATCAGAGTTCTGGCATTTCCAAGTCCTGAAGTTACAGCAACCTTAATTTCAATACCGGCTACATTATACTTAGCCTCTCTTATTTCCTTAGGACCTCTTACCTCGTTAAACTCAATCTTTTTAAAGCTTCCGTCAAGCATTTTTGCTGCTGTACGAAGTGCAGCCTCAAGTACACCGCCTGTTGCACCGAAAATTGCTGCGCCGCCTGTTGCTTTATTAAACGGAGCATCATAGTCCTCATCATCCATATCTTCAAGATGTATACCTGCGCCTTTAATCATCTTCGCAAGCTCTCTTGTGGTAAGAGCAACATCAACATCATCAAAATCGAATGTTCTGAGTTCAGGACGGGTAGCCTCAAACTTCTTTGCTGTACATGGAATTACACTGACAACAAACATCTTTTCAGGATCGATATTGTATTTTTGTGCATAGTAACTTTTAAGTACAGCACCAAACATACCCTGTGGTGATTTACAGGTAGAAAGATGAGGTATAAGCTCAGGATAATAATGCTCAACAAATTTAATCCATCCCGGACAGCATGATGTAAACATAGGCAAAGGCTTCTTATTGGTAATTCTTTCAACAAGCTCTGTTGCCTCTTCCATAATTGTAAGGTCTGCTGTAAAATCCATATTAAACACTTTGTCTACGCCGAGTCTGCGGATTGCAGAAACCATTTTACCTTCAACATTTGTGCCTATCTTCATACCAAAGCTTTCACCAAGTGTAGCTTTGATAGACGGAGCTGTATAGAAAATTACATGCTTATCCGGATTCGAAATAGCATCCCAAACCTCATCAATCTGGCTCTTTTCATTTAGTGCACCTACCGGACAGCTTACAATACACTGACCGCAGCCAACACAAGGAGAATCGCCCAAACCTTTTTCAAAAGCACATCCTACATGTACTTTAAATCCTCTTTTTATCGGTCCGATAACAGAAACCTGCTGAACATTCTTGCAGGCAGCAACACAGCGCATACACTGAATACACTTGTTGTTATCGCGCACAATATACGGTGATTTGTCATCAATTTCGTAAATTGGCTCTTCAGCCCTAAATCTGTCTTCATCTACACCATAGTCAAATGCAAGCTTCTGAAGTTCGCAGTTATTTCCTCTAACACATGACAAGCACTTCTTGTGATGTGTTGACAATATAAGCTCAATTGTTGTTTTACGTGAAGCTCTTACATTTGGAGTATTTGTAAATACTTCCATTCCTTCTTCTACCGGATATACACAGGAAGCAATAAGCCCCTTTCTGCCTTTAACTTCAACAACGCATACTCGACATGCGCCGATACAGTTTATATCCTTAAGATAGCAAAGAGATGGAATTTCAATTTTTGCAACTTTAGCAGCCTGCAAAATTGTATAGTCTTTCGGCACCTCAACAGGGATACCGTTTATTTTAAGATGTACCATATCCATGATTATCCCTCCTTAGTGTGTGTAAATAGCGTCGAATTTGCAGTTTTTCATACAAAGTCCGCACTTAATACATTTATCCTGATCAATAATATGCGGTTGTTTTACCGTACCTGAAATTGCTCCAACAGGACAGTTCCTTGCACAGAGCGTACAACCCTTACATTTTGCAGGGACAATTTCAAATTTCATCAGAGCCTTACATACTCCGGCAGGACAAGTTTTATCTTTAATATGAGCAATATATTCATCTTTAAAGTAGCCCATAGTTGACAGAACAGGGTTTGGAGCTGTCTGACCGAGCGCACACAGAGATGATGTCTGCATGTGATGTGAAAGCTCTTCAATTTTTTCCAAATCTTCCATTTCGCCTTTGCCGGAAGTAATTTTATCCAAAAACTGTAAAAGTCTGCGAGTACCTACACGGCACGGAGTACATTTTCCGCAGCTTTCGTCAACAGTAAACTCCAGATAAAACTTTGCAATATCAACCATGCAAGTATCTTCGTCAAGAATAATCATACCGCCTGATCCCATCATTGAACCAAGTGCGAGAAGACTGTCATAATCAATCGGAGTATCTATATGAAGAGCAGGAATACAGCCGCCTGACGGGCCTCCCGTCTGAGCTGCTTTAAACTTTTTGCCGTTAGGAATTCCACCGCCGATTTCTTCAACTATCTCACGCAGAGTAGTACCCATAGGAATCTCAACAAGACCTACATTTGTAATCTTGCCGCCAAGAGCAAATACTTTTGTTCCGGGGCTCTTAGGCGTACCCATTGAATTAAACCATTTACTTCCGTTTAATATAATCTGTGCTATATTCGCATATGTTTCTACATTATTAAGAACCGTAGGTTTGCCGAAAAGACCTTTAACAGCCGGGAATGGAGGACGCGGACGAGGTTCACCTCTGTTTCCTTCAATAGAAGTCATAAGAGCTGTTTCTTCACCGCACACAAAGGCACCTGCACCAAGTCTGATTTCCATATCAAAATCAAAGCCTGATCCAAAAATATTTTTACCAAGGAAACCATATTCTCTTGCCTGATCAATTGCCTTTTGCAGTCTTTCTACAGCAATCGGATACTCTGCTCTGATATAAACAAAACCGTGATGAGCGCCTATTGCATATCCTGCTATTATCATTGCTTCAATAATACACTGCGGATCGCCTTCAAGAATAGAACGATCCATAAATGCACCTGGGTCGCCCTCATCAGCATTACAGCAAACATATTTAACATCATTTACGCTGGCTTTGGCAAAAGACCATTTTCTTCCTGTTGGGAAGCCGCCGCCGCCCCTGCCGCGCAGACCCGAAGCAGTAATCTCATTAATTACATCATCCGGCGTCATTTTAGTAAGAACCTTTGCAAGCGCCTGATAACCGTCAACAGCTATGTATTCATCAATATTTTCAGGATCAATAACACCGCAGTTTCTTAGAGCAACTCTAAGCTGTTTTTTGTAAAAAGCAGTATCGGAAAGCGATATAATAGATCCGTCTTCATGAACAGTTTCCTGATAAAGAAGTTCTTTAACTACTTTGCCTTCTTTTAAATGTTCTTTAACAATTCTTTCTACTCCTTGCGGGGTTGCCTGTGAGTAGAACGCACCTTCAGGATAAACAATCATAATTGGACCTAATGAACAAAGTCCGAAACATCCCGTTCTTACAACAAGAATTTCTTTTTCGAGACCATTTGCCTTAAGTGCCTTTTCAAGAGCCTCAATAACTTTTTTACTGCCTGAAGAAGTACATCCGGTACCACCGCATACAAGAACCTGCTTACGATAACCGGTTTCCTTTGCAAGCTTTTCGCCCTCAGATGCAATCAGTTTTCTTACTTTAACAATTTGTTCATGTTCTTTTTTTATTTTATTAAGTTCTTCAAGTTTCATTATTTTTTGCCTCCCTTCTTGATATACTTATCAAGTATCTTATCAACCTGGTCAGGAGTCATCTTTCCGTAAACCTCATCATCAATCATCATTACGGGAGCAAGACCGCAGGCTCCTACACATCGGCATGAATCAATTGAAAACAATCCGTCAGGTGTACATTCTCCACTTTTTATTCCAAGCTTCTTTTCAATCTCCGCAAGAATTTTGTCAGCACCTTTTACATAACATGCAGTACCAAGACATACACTTATTCTGTGTTCTCCCTTAGGTGTAAGACTAAACTGTGAATAAAAAGTAGCAACACCGTAAACTTCACTAAGAGATATTTCCAGACCGTCCGCTACCATCTGCTGAACTTCGACCGGCAAATATCCGTAAATTCCCTGAGCTTCCTGTAAAACAGGCAGTAAAGCTCCCGGCATATCCTTATAATTTTCTATTATCTCTTTTAGCTTTCGTTCCTGAGCTATAGTTCCTTTGAAAGCATTCAAAGAAGATTCTGTCATATCAGTGACCCCCAATACATTTCTATTTATTAAGACGTATCTGAAAAGCTTCAATATCATCAAAAACAAACAATTGTTCAACGTGTTGCACTGAATACTGCTCAAAAAATAAAAAACATCTTTTTCTTTAACAGCTTAGCGTTAAATGCCTTTCAGATACGCCCTAATTACTTTGTCTTCTATTATACATTATTGTCGTAAATAATACAACAACTTTTACAAGAAAATATGATAAAAAAATCATTTTATATGTGATTTTAAATTTATTTTTGTACTATAACTATAAAATTCAACATTATTTTTATCGAATTCGCTCATGATTATATATAATTTGAATAATTGGGCTTATTAAAAATTGTCAATTATGACAACATTTTTCAACGCATTTTGTTTCTGTAAATAAGTAATTACAGATAATTTTACAGAAAGAAAATCGCCCGCCAAATAAATAGCGGACGATTTAAAGTGACCGGGAGAAGTTTTTTCACTTCTCGACCATATTATACAATATTTGACAATAACTGTCAATATATATTATTTACTCATATGAAAGAAAAATATAAGGTTACAACAGACATATTTCAAAAAAGAAAAAATTATATAGATTAATATAGAGATAGATAACCTCTGTGTTAGAGTAAAACTGTGATTTCAAAAAACAAAAGATAACTATTTAATATGTTTTCACCATATATTATAATCTTCCATATTCAGATATTTATAAATTAAAGATTCTGTTGACATCAAATTATTACTATGTTAATATAAGTAGCGAAAAATAACTATTTTAACTGTTTTGATTAGATATTTCATCTTATTAACCGTCTTGTATTAGCAGTACAGGGCGGTTACTTTTTTATGTTTAATTCATTTAAGCAACACTATTAACCGAACTACCATAACCAGCTTACATACCATCAGTTTCATATAGGGATAAAAAACTGTGTTTATTTATGATTAGCAACACAAAACTTACTTAATGTATATAATTATTATAAAAAGCAGAGTGCAATTTATATTTGAACTCTGCTTAAAAATTGTACTGTCATCCATTATTTTATTAGAAATGAATAATTTTTTGTACCAAAACACCACACAAATAATAAATCCGTAATATATTATGTAGTATAATTATGCAAAATTTGTTATAATTTGTCACTGGAGGAGAAAAAATGACTGAAATTGATATTTTAGCGGATAATTTGAAAAACCTCCGTAAAGAATTACATGAATCGCAAATTGAATTTGCTTATAACTGTGGGATAAGCTCGGAAACTATTAGCTTAATTGAGCGGAAAATAACAAGTCCAAATTTAGATACGCTGCAAAAAATTGCAACATACACAGGTAAAACAGTATCTCAATTATTGGAAATAAAAGAAAAATGAACAAATATATTTACCGTTTAAATAAGAACATTTTAAAGACAGAAGAAGGAAAAACTTATACTGCTTATGATGTAGAAGCATGGACTGTCAAAAATCAAACTTACTGTCTCGCAGAGTCTATACCAAACGTTTTTCTTGAATATGAAAGAGCAAAAAACTTTATTGATTCATGTAATTTTTTGGAGATCAGCTTAGTTCATCTTATGGATGTTATAGAAGATGAGCTAAGCTGAAAAACTAAGGATACAGGTAAAACTAATATCTGTATCCATTGTTTTTGTTTTTATTGAAATATCAATTTATAAAACATATTAAAATTACAAATCAAACAGTAAATATATTTTTATTTTATAACAAAGATAACCCTCTAGAAATTTTAGGCTTCCTTGTAATTATAAAACTTATTATATCAAATTTTCCATAAATATGCAACAAAAATTCATGCCAAATTTTCACAGCACTTCACCTTAAATAAAATACATACCAAATAATCAAAAATATATCATCAATGTATTTATGCATACACCCACTGCGAGTTGTGATTTTTCTATTACTGCCTTTTTCTTGAACTCTTAACCGTATTTTTCATAAAATTAGCGACCTCCAAAAGCTGAATTTTTCGTCTAACTTTCAGAGGTCGGATTAAACTAGGTGTGATCATATTTTTTAAAATTAAATAAAAGACATGGGATTTCTATTCATACACCTCATGCGAGGTGTGACAACCATTCTTGATTCAATAACTGAAAAACGGTGTGAAACTTCTACTCACACACCTCATGCGAGGTGTGACGTTCAATAGCATTTGCATCACCGCTAACAGATGCAGCATTTCTACTCACACACCTCATGCGAGGTGTGACGCTGACGAGGGATAATCCTCTGCGTATTTCTTACATTTCTACTCACACACCTCATGCGAGGTGTGACAATCAAGTTAATATGGAATTTAAGCGATTCTGTAATTTCTACTCACACACCTCATGCGAGGTGTGACACTTTTCACCTGATGTCTTATTTACGGGATTTTGTAATTTCTACTCACACACCTCATGCGAGGTGTGACTCTGAAAATATTTTTCCATCGGATATTTTGCACGATTTCTACTCACACACCTCATGCGAGGTGTGACCGCAAAATATAGTATTGTATCGGTTATCACCACAAAATGAGGTGGACAATTTTTACAAATAAATTTTATCAATGCAATTACAAACAAAAAACTGGCCTTTTTTCATGCGAACCTGTCTGGTATTTCGGTAACATTTAGGGTTCGCCAAATCAAATTATAATAACCCCCTCAGGATTATACGTCTCTTTGCTTCCGATATGTTCAACTTTCTGTTCCCATCTGTTTCCTAAATAATAAAATCTAAGACTGTCTTTAGTTTCATCGATTATATTAACCAGTCTGTCCTTTAACTTTAAAAATGTTGAATAATCCAAATCAGCTTCAAAAACAGAATTCTGAACACGCTGCGCATGATTTTGTCATTCCTTTGCAACCTTTCTGAGGCGTTTTTTACCATTCACATCTGATGTCGATACATCATAGCTTATAATAACCATCATAATTTATCACCTACTTTAGAAGATAACACGGATATTCTTCCAAATCACCGCGCACATACTTTGCCAGCATGTTGCTTTGTATATACGGTATAAGTCCAAACGGGATCTTTTGCTTAAGATAGGGATGTACTACATCAGTACGTTTTTTCTCCTGCCAGCGTGTCAAAACTTTTTTTCTGCCCTCGTCATTCAGCCAAACCGCACCGGAAATCTGCTTATCAAAGTCAGTTTCTGTTATAATTTGCAGATTAAGCAACGTTAGTACGAACCGTTCAACAAGGCAACGTGTTTCTTCAACCAAATCGCATGCAAGTGAACTTCTTCCGCTTCTTAAAGTATGACAAAAACCTATATAACTGTCGAGTCCAACGGTTTCAAGCGCAGCCGCATATTCATTTGTATACAGAGTATAGACAAATGACAGAAGTGCATTTACCGGATCAAGCGGCGGACGTTTTGTACGGTATTCAAATGAAAGTGAAGTTTTTGAGTTGGTAATTAATTTATTAAAAATTGAGAAATAATTTCGTGCACAATTCCCCTCAATTCCTAATGAACTTTCAATTGAATTAACAGAATATATTTCATCAATTCCGCCTTTAAGCGCATTGATAACCGCCTTAATATTTTCATCATCCCTTAAATTTGAATTATCATGAAGAGTTCTTTTTATTACCTGTACCGAATTGCAGAATTTCGCAGCCAGTGTATTTTTAGTAAGCAAAAGTCCGTCTTCTCTGAATTTATCAATTTGCGCTACTCTTAGAAATACATTTCCTTTAGTCTCTCCGCAAACCTTCGCGAGAAACTTTCCGTTAGGCGAAACAAAGTTAATCAGTATACTTATCTACACATTTACCCATTAACGCAGGAGAACAGCCAAGATAACTAAAACACACAATGTTCTCAACATTATCAAAAGGAATTCTGAATTTATATTCATCGTCAACCTTGCATACAAGATTTTCACCGTCCAGACAAAGGTATGCCTTTTCATTTGTAATGTAAATAGTATTTAAAAGCTTTCTCATTCTTTTTTCTCCAGAATCTCCTCAATGCACTTTTTCACACTTACAGGTTTCTTTAAAGCAGGCATGCAAATATCTTTCATTGAACATCCGCTGCAATTATTATTTTTGCTGATTTCAGGGATTCTCCCCTCACGAAGCAATCTGCGCATCTCAGCTAGTTTACTTTTCAGAATCTGATCATACTCTAAAAAATTATCTTTTAAAGGCAATTTTATTCTTTTCTTTACATCTGCATAATACAAAACTCCGTCGCAGTTACAGTTAAACACATAATCCACACAAATTTTTTGAGCAAATACCTGCATCAAATCATCAAAATTATAATCTTTATTTTTGGGCTTTGTGGGTTTATATTCAACAATGCATAAATCAGAATTTCTGTTGCCCGCAACTTCAATGCAGTCGGTTATACCGTAAAGATTATATTCACTTTTATCATTATATACTGAAACCGATGTATAACATTTTTTCTTTGATGAACAATATGCCGCCTTTGGATTATGAACTCTGCTATGCAGTATATTTGCCTTTGTAACAAATATATTCTCTGCCCATGCACAGTCAATTTCAAGAAGTCCCCATCTGTGAGGACAGTAGAGATAATGCTGGACTGAACGAATTGCTATATCATCACTAATCATAATTTACATATAAATTCGACACCCTCAGGCATACTCTCATCAACATTTATTGTATAATCACTAAATTTTCTAGGGGGTACAGTATTTTCTGAAATTGAAATTTTATCAAAGAGAATGTGTGAAGGAGAATTTCCCAAAATATTTTCGTGTTTAAAAATATAAAGCTTTCTCATACACATTTTTCCTCTTGCTGCACTATGGTCATTTTCAAACATATTAATTATAGATGTCCATAAAAGTTCAAGATCTTCTTCAGAAAGTTTTGTTATCTTGTTTGCCAAACTTGCCGAAATATATCCCTCAGCACGATAGAGTGCATATGGAATTATACTTTTTCTTCCCATTTCAGTTTCGCCTGTTTCCATACGATCATTGGAAGTACGCGCCTGTCTTGTTATTGTAATATCCTGAATATTTATAGGAGAAATACTTCTTGCAAAATTAATCTGCACCGGACCTCTTACTATTCCGCACGGATCCTCGCCGGTTGACATTACGGCGCCAAAAGCACGTACATCAAAGTACTTTTCACACATATAATCACGCGCTGTCCTTACATCATCCGCATTTTTTCCCTTCTGCTTGTGCTCAAGCTGCTTTGCGTCATAGGCTTCAGAAAATTTTGCATTAAGCGATTTATCCGGCTTAATCAGAATGTTGTAGCCATCAGCACCATTCTTGGCAAGTTCAACATAATTTCTGATTTTGCGTTTTAAGCAAACATCTGTTATGTAGCCTAAGCCTGTTTCTGCATCAATACGAGGAGTATTGCCTGCATCCGGATCACCGTTTGGATTACCGTTTTCCACATCAAAAATCATTACAAAATCATATCTGTTATTAACAATCATATCATATTTTCTCCTTAGTTATATTATTTTTATCTGCATTTCTCTTATCTGTATTATTTTCCGATGGTAAACTTACTTTCTGATGATAATATCCAATCATAAATTTTCCCTGTTCCGAAAGCATAAGCGTTTCAGGAAATTCACTGTCGATACCCCTGATTATCAATTGGATAAGATCATTATATCGCTCCGGATTTTTAACCTTTTTTAAATGGTTTTGTGCCAAACTCAATAGCTTTGGAAATACCAATGCCGGCTTTGAAGACGCCGAAGAAAAGTATGTATCCCTAATTGTCCTGTTAAGTGAATTATTTGATGCAGCCTGTTGCAGATTTTCCAGTACGGCAAATAAACGTCCGCAAAGATAAGCCTGATTTTTGTTATTGTAATCTAGTGCCAATTTTATTTCCTCCTTTTGACCTGACAGTCTTAAATTTCTGTTTATGCATGCTTTAATCACACCTGCTCTGACGCTGTTAATTGTTTTGTCTGTTTTAACACGCCTGATAATAGTTGAAAGCAAGTAATTCGGATAATTACTTCCGTAAATTATTGCCTTAAACATTTCAGCCAACAAAGAAGCTCCTACCCTTTCGTTGCTGCTTTTCGGCGAAATAAGCTCTCTTTTTAATCTCCATAAAGGTATAGGTTTTACTCTTTCTTTTATCTGCATATCACTTTGATGCAGTGCAATATTTGTAAGTATTTCTCCAAATTTTCTATGATAAATAAACTTTACAGCTACACGGGAAGAGTTTGGTTTTACACCAACAATATAAAAATCGACATTTTCGTCTATTTTATCAACACCGGAAATTCTACAATCGGTTATATCGCCTTCTCTTACTGATTCAATAAGCTTTTCAAGCATTTCATCAGTCTCTTTTGCATCCATTAAATCATTTTCGCCAAATACTATGCATGACATAATGTCTGAGCAAATTTCATTTTTTGTGCCTCCTGTTGCCCAATAAACAACTGTCATATCATCAATTAAGCTTTTATGCCTTTTGCCGTCAAGCAGATAATTAAACGCTTCTGTATATTTGTTCATAGCAGTTTCTGATATATTACTGTTATACGACTGTTTATTGCCATATGAACAGCCTGCGGAATTTTTATATCCAATAAATACAGATCCAGAAGCAAGTCCTCCGTAAATACCTTTCAGATTATTATGAATACGTGCAATAGGCTCCTCCCTTCCTGTAATTGCACATTGGGCAACTACAGCATCCGGCGCTCTTTTCATTGCCTCAACCTGTTTTTCCCACCTATCTTTAATCAGACGTTCATTATGCAGCAGCATATTCGGATAACCGCTTAAACAAAAAACAAAGTAAGCATTTTTATATGACTTTCCCAAGGAAAGCAAATATGGATTTTGCGTTTCATTTTCAGGAACCCAAGTTTTAAGAAAAGCCCTATAAGCATTTATTAGAGGAGAGTGTAGTCCTTCAATAAAAGACAGATTTGCACCCTTAAACGCGGTATGGGATTTTTCAGCTTTTTTTGTTTTGTCGGTATGGACAAACTGCTTGCCATCGTAGTTGAGTCCAAAAATATAAAGCGGTCTGTGTTCAATTATATTTGTTTTTATGCTTGTTTTTTCTGTGCGCTTAGGCATTATAACTTCTCTGGGAACAAGTTTTTCTTTAGCTTTGCCGTTTGCAGATCTTATTGTTTCTCTATCCTGCCAATTAACTATCTCATCAATACTGCCGTCAGGATTAAGACAAACAAGATAATGTACTTTGACTTTTGAATACCCATCAGACACTACCTTTCCTTCACTGTCAAGCATGTCGTAGTAATCACACAACGCCTTAATCAGCATTTCATCACCTCCCTGTATTTTGCTACGTCTATTATGCCGTCTATCATATGCGGTCTGTAATAACGGGTATAGGCCCTGTCAGAAAACTTGGGATTGTCCCAGTCTCCGTTTAGTGGAATACCATTATCGTTAAAACAAACACGATAGCTCATAAACCCTAAATCAACATCTCCTGACGCAAGTATTGAGCTGCTTATCTGATCCAAATCAAAATCATCAACAAGCGTTAAGCTTCTTACCGGAAATTCACTGCATCCGAGACACGGGGTTCTAAAACACTGTCCCTTTTCAAGTCTTCGTTTAATAATGTTATAGTGTTTTTTTTCTGCATCAGCTTCGTAATCATTTTTTAAGCCTGTTAAATCGAAGTGAAATTCCACACCGTATCTGACATTTTTCAAAACCATTGCTGCTCGCTGACTTCGTTCCTCAGAAGTATAAATACAAGGATTACCGCCTTTTCCGTTCATTTGACTCTTTACAGCTGCGAACGAAACTTTGTCTTTAACTTCATTTCGCCTTATATTAATAAAATTAATCGGATTAAACACTATAATTTTATCGATTACATATCGAATTGCAGGCTTCCAGTATACACTTTTAAGCATTCCCTCAAGTGCTCCGGGCGGAGGTACATCATAACTCACCCTTTCTATTTTCATTTCCGGCCTCGTAAAGCAAGCATAATTGCCTTCGACCATAATTTTAAATCCATAGCTCATATATTTCTCCTTAATCAATAAAATAGTCCTTAGCTTAAAAAATCACACCGATATTTTTATCATAATATTTATGTTTCGTAAGACACCATATCCCGCTGCCATAATCGTTTATAACGTGCTGTTTAAATAATAATTCAAATTCACTGCGATGTACCGAAAATGTATACTTTTGCAGTTTTCTGTGATTTACAGAACGAAAATTTTTTATATCATCAATAAGCTTTATGCTATTTTCATCCCTTGCAATTGCAACAGAAACGGTATTGCTGTCGATAAGCTCAAACTCTTCTGCATATTTGCTAAAAGGAATTGACTTTATATTAGAACATTTTTCTGATATAGAATTTTTAATTATATTGCTTTTATTAATAAAAAATAATTTTTCGTAATAACTTTTTATGCTTTCAGGGCAAGAAATATCGCTGTATTTTGCAAACAGCCCTTTTGTAATGTTTGCCCGTTCATCATCCGATACGGAAGTTTTTTCCGAATCAAAAGAAAAAACAAAAACCTTTGAATTTTCTCTTTTTCCCTCCCTGTTGCATCTTCCACCTGCCTGAAGAATACTGTCAAGACCTGACATTTCACGAAAAACACAATAAAAATCAAGATCAACTCCCGCTTCGATAAGCGAAGTAGATACAACAGTAATCTTTCTGTTATCGGGAACATTTTCAAGATTAGGGTAATCTTTTTCCAATTTTTCAATTTCAGATTTAATGGATTCAATCGTATTTTTCCTGTCATAAGCGGTCATATATGTAGAAAGATGAAACTTTTTTCCCGAACAGACTGAATAAAGATGCCTTGCCGCTGATCTTTTATTTACAACAATTAACGTCGAAGGGTTATCATATATTTTTGCCGCAAGCTCTTCTGCTCCTATTGAACCAATGTCTATATATGAACATTTACTGAATCTTTGAAACATAGACGTATCATCAATAAGATTGACAATAACACTGTCAGATAATGAATATTCATATATTAATCTCTGAAAATCAGGCATTGTTGCCGTCAGAAATAAAGCTTCACTGTTTAAAATTTTTGTTATATAAGATACGGATCTAAGGCATGGCTGAAGATAATTTTGCTGCATAAGATGTGCTTCATCAAAAATAATTATACTGTCTGACATATTATGCATTTTTCGAAGCTTGCCGCGTTTATTAGCATACACTGATTCAAAAAACTGTACGAACGTAGTAATTATAATCTGCGCATTCCAGTTTTCTGATGCACGGCGGATAATATTTTTATAATCTTCATCTAAATCCGTATCATCGTATGAAAATGATGACTGATGTCTCAAAATCTGAGCATCATTGCCAAACAGATTTTCAAACAGCTCTGCAGTCTGGTCAATAATACTGTTGTATGGAATTACATAAATAATTCTTTTCTTACCGGTCTTTATTGCGCGTTCAAGCGCAAATTTCATACTGCACAGAGTTTTTCCGCTTCCTGTAGGCATATTCATAAGATAAATTTCAGAGTCAATATTAACCTTATCGTATACCTGCTGCTGAATTAACGAACGTGACTGCTGAAGATCCGTTACATTTGATAAAGAAGCGAAATTATTATTGATTTTGTTAAGGCATTTTACAAAATCTGCTTTTAGCTCCCTATCCCGATTACCGTTGCAAAACCTGTCAGTATCAATCGAATCAGCATCAGTTAGACACGAAAAACAATATCTTGTAACAAAAGCAAATTTCTCTATTACCTCCTTTTGCGTTTTACAATTTCTCAATAAAAATTTATTAAACAGGTCCTCATCAATATAAGGAATTGTAAGTTCATTTTCATAAGCGGAATAATCCTCAAAACTGCGATTCATTCTACCTCTAAGTGTCGTCATGTCTTCAGTGTCGTTTGCATATCCGCCATTGGGAATTCCTGAGTGATGCCCTGCAATACAATATTGCATTATAAGAGAGAGAGCATTATTGTATTTACTTTTTGCAACAATCGCTCCGCAAGTGGAATGTTCAACACGAATATTCTCTTGATATGATATTTTTTTTTGAAATGACGGTTGATACTTACCTATATCATGCATAAGTCCAATCGCATATACTATACTTTTCAACTCTTTTACAGCAAATTCTTTAGCAAGTTTAGCAGTAGAAAGACAATGATCTTTGACTGACTGTACAGTATCATTATCCTTATTTATATGAGCCTTATATAATTCCATAATAAATCTATCCAAGCATTATTTATTTGTTATAACTATAATATTAAAATTATACACTTCTATTTTGCTTAACAATACTGTATTTTATTTTTTATAACACAGGCATGCTATTATACCTAAAAAAACAGTGAACAACACAGTTATTGTCAATATAAATTAAAAATTAACAATATTTTTCATGATTCATTGTACTATTACGCAGAGATGTTGTCAATATTTTTTAGCATTTCTGCAACTTTTTATATAATATTACTATTACAGCAAAACATAAGGATGTTATATCCAATTTTCCGCCTGCATATATCTATAGAATTTATAAAAAAGCGCAAAAAAGACCAACCCATTCTGATATTTCATCAGTGGTATCTCCCCTCATTCCTTCTATGTCAATGCATTCCTCATTACTCAGGGCATTATAATATTTACAATCCTTTGTATAGTATCCTTCACTAATAAAAATTTCACCCTCAGGCTGTGTAATGGAATATGACTTACCTTTCCAATAAATTTTATCGATACACAGCCATTGACGAATACTCACGATATTAGATATATTGAAGCATTTACAGAGCACAGTCCATATTCACCAGCTGTATTTCTTGAACATATGCTTCACGCTTTTCCCTTTCCGATTCCTTAACTTTCCCTCGGGGCACACTGGGTGTTTACCTATGTAAATGATAAAACAAAATTAGTATTCAATTGAATTAATAATATAAAAAATAACGGCAACTAAACACATAGAAATGTTTATAGTTGCCATTATAAATATTTTTGAGTTATATTACTTTATATTCATCAACTATTGGATGTTATTTCTGTCACTTTCATTTCAAGTTCTTTTAATCTCTCTTCAATATTTTTTGCAAATATCAGTTCTCTATTCATAAGACTAATTTTAAATGATGTACTAAACGAAAGTGTTTCATTAGGTCTTACTTTAACACGCAAGTAACCTGCTGTATCTGTGATTCCTCTCACTAAGTAACTCTTTGATTCTTTATTCAATGCTGTCTCAATAAAATTGCCAACCGGAGAATACTTATTGCTTTGTTTAGTAAATGTTACGGTAACATTTGGTAAATTGTTAGTATTTTGATCCACAATATAATTAAATTCCCTTCCGTCAAATGCAATTTCCGACTCAAGTGGAATATAAATATAATCTGTAGTATTTTCCATACTTGCAACATTAACAGTTACAGTATCATTAAGAACCGTAGCAGCTAAATTTTGATTAGTTGCACTTACATATGTTCCGTCCGCAATAACTATGTTATTTTCCGGGACTGTGAATACATCATTGTGTCTTGCATATCTGTCTCCAAAATCAGTATAATCAGCCGAAAAGATATAATCTTTATATATTTTCTCAAAGTCCTCATTTATATATTTACTCTTGATAGTAAGAGAAATTGTTGGGTTAATATGATTTGTTCCTGCATTTATATTCACTAACTGACCCGCGTTAACCGTCTGAGAATAGTACGAGTTATTGGCTTCAAAAATATCTGAAATTGTATTGCCATACTTAAATTTCATACCATCAATATTGATGCAATCAACTTGTTTAATTCGTGTATCACTCAATATAATGGCTTCATTTCCGCTAAAGAAACCTATCTCCGGTTCAGTAATCATAATACTTTGATAGTCTTCTTTCTTATTGTTACTATTTCCCGTGCAGACAGCACTGACAACATCATCAAATTTACAATCACGTATTTTTATATTATGTCTTGCGTTTGTAAATCTTGCTAATGTTGAAGCATCCTTTGAGAGTTTCTCATTTAATACAATACCATAATTTGCATATCTGTTGTTTTTATATAAATTATCTTTCATATTACCCTTAAAAGTGCAATTATCTATTAGAATATTACCGTCATCCCAACAAACTGCAAGTGCAGATGTCTGTGTATTTCGGACAAAAGTATCTTTTATTGAACAGTTTCTAGCAAATTGAAAATCCACGGCCGGTCCCCAACTGCAAACATCAATATAACCACCTTCAATATCTACTGACCTAGTACTTACTTTAATGCCTCTCTTACTGCAATTGGTAATTTTAGGATTAATTATTTTTATAAAACTCTCTACTGCATCACTTAAAACATTTATTTTCGAGCCATCAATAGTTAATGTTTCAAGAATTGGTCTTTGAATTATATAAATGCCGTCACCATCGACCTGTTCTGTTTTAGTAGTGTTATCATCATTAGTTAATGTAACGATATCATCACCGATTTCATCAATAATAACATCCTTAATTGTCACATGTTTACTATATTCATTTTGTTTATTAGTTATAATTCCGATTGCTGTACAGTGAATGTAACCATCTTCACCGATTGCAGAAGAAGTAATATTTGAACCTGTTTTTACATCATGAATATATGAATTTTTAATACTACTATATGAACAATCCCCGCTCATTGCAATACCGGCTGAATATGATGCTGACGATATACCAAAGAACGCAATTTCCGATTCAATATTTAATTTTTTACAGTTATATGCCCGAATACCTACAGGGACATGATGATTACCGTTTAACTTACCTCCTATGAACGAAATATTATTGCAATTAGAAAAATCAAACATATGTTCTTTATCTGTTTCATTTAAATTAAGTACTGCATTATCTAAAATTATTGTTTTGTTATCTATATTACTAAAGCTACATGAACCAATTGAGTACTCTCCCTTAGGAAAATAAATTACATTATCTGAATTATCGTTAAATGCTTGTGTTAGATATACTCCCCAATCAGTACAATCAGTATTGTTTCCGTATTTACTTACAATATTAATCATATAAAATCACTCCATAAAATAAATTTTTAATTTGTATTTTTCTTTTTATTTTAGTTATCTCCTTTTAATTTAAATTTTGCATACATCAAAGTGTATTGCACTTATATTGAAAAATCAAAAAAAATTGCATAAAACTATGCAATTTTTAAAAAATAACGCAAAAAAAAGACCAATCATTTTGATTGGTCTTAAATAACTGGTCGAGGTGACAGGACTTGAACCTGCGGCATCTTGGTCCCAAACCAAGCACTCTACCAAACTGAGTTACACCTCGGAATGCTGTCATCTATTACAACAGCTTAATTATTATACACTAAATATTTTGACTTGTCAACACATATTTTAAATTAAAGTGTCAAAACTTTTGAAGTAATCTCAGATGCTGAACTTACACACGCACTGCAATTGAACTTTTCCGCATCTTCTTTACACTTAAATCCCCATCCGTAAAGCACTGCGACAAAATCCATTCCTATTTTCTCGGCTTCCTGAGCTTCAATATAACTGTCACCTATAAGTACGCTCTCTTCTACAGAAACACCGAGTCTTTCACAAGCCTGCAGCAGTAAATCGCTTTTTGTTAGATTTGTATCAACATCTGTAGCGCAGACTGCATCAAAAATATCGCCTGATTCATATGTTTCTAGCATATCAGAAGCAAACATTATGTGCTTTTGTGTTGCTACCGCAAGCATCATTTTGTTCTTTTTTAATTCTTTTAGAACATCAGCCATTCCGTCATAAACAGTAAACATCTCCTTGCCTTTCTGCGAATAAAGCTTGCTGTAATTATTGGCTGCATATTCAATTTCATCCTCATTCATATTAAACAGCTTTTTTAGCCCCTGTTTAAGCGGTATCCCTATTATACCGTAAAGTTCATCATGCTTAACAGGCGCATATCCCATTGAAGCAACTGTTGTATTCAGACAATACAAAATACCCGGAGATGTATCGGCAAGTGTGCCGTCAAATCCAAAAATAACCAATCTTTTCATAAAATCACCCAATCTGACAAAACAGCTCAATTTCTGTTAATCATACCCAAATATTCTTCAGGCATGAAACAAAACCAATTTCTATTTTCTGTTAATTATATCATTCAATTCATATAAATACAATAGTTTTTTCAATTGACATTGACGCAATTGCGGTATAAAATTAATTTATATTATTTATTCTGAAAGGTAACTATTATGAGCACAGAAAAATATAAAAAGAATAAAACCTGCAAAATTTCTCCAAAATATTCAGTAAAACAGGCTCTTGTAAATTATTACATTATTATTATGTTTACCCTGTTTCCTCTATTTTTTACATATAAATTTTATAATATAAGGCATGACAAATATTATTTTTTCCTTATACTTTCAGGCGCGCTTGCAATTGCAGAGTTTTTATTAATTTTATCTGTTAAATTGGATTACAGTAACCCGACTGACAGACAATTGCAAAACGCCCCCCCAAAAAGCAAATGGTACAAAAAACTATCTTTTACCGACTGGTCTGTACTTGCTTTTCTTGCAGTTAACATAATATCTACTCTTTTTTCAAGCAATCCTGTTTCAGCAATATACGGCGAATCACAAAACTTTCCCTCCTCCGGCAGAAACAGCGGACTTTTGCTAATGATAGCTTACGTGGGAATATATTTTCTGATTACGCGTTTTTTCTATTATTTTGAATACATATTTACTGCATTTGCCTGTGCTTCGTCACTGGTCTTTGCACTTGCGATTCTGAACAGCTTTTACATTGATCCGCTTGAAATGTTTATCGGACTTTCCGAAGAACAAAGCCTTATTTTTATATCAACAATAGGAAATAAAAATTTACTGTCAAGCTATATATGCATAGCTCTTCCGGTTGCAATAGCTATGGCCGTATATACTGAAAAAACTGCTCTCCGCGTTCTTTATCTTTTTGTAAGCGGTATCGGTTTTTCTGCCTTGATGGTGGCCGACAGCGATTCGGGAATACTTGGAATCGGGGTATTTACAGTAATTTACTTTATATGGTATTCAAGAAGAATTGAAAGACTCAAAAGATATTTCCTTACAATTACAGTTATGCTTTTATCAGCAAAGTTTCTAAGATTGTTTTCATTTATTATGAATGACAAAAGCAAAGGCATGGATGCCTTTCAAGAGATTTTTGTATACTCAAATATAAGCTATATTTTTCTTGCGGCAGCAGGAATTATTACAATTGCGCTGTATTTTCTTGATTATAAAAAACCCGGCATTGTTCTTTCCAAAGCTGTTCCCATTGTACTTCTATGCATTTTTGCGTTGATTGTAACCGGTATAATTTTTACTGTATTATATTTCAGTTGTATTGATACAAAAACCGATTTAGGAAAATTCACAACAATTCTTCGTTTTAATGACAAATGGGGTACTCACAGGGGTTTTATGTGGATAAGGTCAATGTGGATTTTTAACGACGCCTCATTAATGCAAAAACTATTCGGAACAGGACCCGACACGTTTTTCTTTGCATTTTCAAAATATTTTTCCGATTTGTTAAAATTTGGAGATTCATCAACAAATGCTGCTCACAATGAATACATAAATTATTTGATTACCATAGGAATTACAGGGCTTGGCACATATCTTGCAGCAGTAGTAGGAACGATTGCAAGAGCAGTAAAATATGCAAAAAATAATCCGCTTGTTATTGTATGTGCTTCTGCCGTGATTTGTTACTCTGTACAGGCAATTGTAAATATATCGCAGCCCATTACTACACCGCTATTCATTATATTTATGGCACTGTGTGAAGCAGTTTCAAGAAAAGCCTCACAGTATAAAACAAATACAATTTAGAGATACAGAGAATCTTTTATTATTTTAACAATAAAATTTAAATTTTAGTAAATAAACAAAATACAATAAATATTATTTAAAATATAACTAATTTCATTATTAAGAGTTAAGCTCCCGTAAACGGGAGCTTAATTCTTAACATTTTTTTCAGTTTCAGCCTTTATTCTATTTAATAATTGGGCCATTGTCTCCTTTGAATCGCGGCGGTATCTGCCAAGTTCAAACAAACTGTTAGGATCTTTTGTAATGACATTAGGCTTTTCCGTGCAAGTCATTGTGCATACAAATCCAAGTTCCTTTATTATGTCCAATGTGTTATTACTTTTCGCACCAAACGGATAAACAAAACAATTTGGAGCAGCTCCCGTTTGTGTTTTCAAGTAACTCTGTGCTTTATTGATATCATCGGTAATTATATTTTTATATACTTCATCGTTTTCAGCACGTTTCTGCTCAATACCTCTGCGAGGTGAAAGAGAATGCATATCATATGAATGATTTTGAATTTCAATACACCCGGATTTCAACATATCTTTTATATCATCTACACTCAAGTGACCGTATGTTACAGAAATATCCCTGGTTTGTGTGAATTTTTCTGTAACCGACGCTATAGGTGAAATTATTGCCTTGCAATTATACTCTTTAAGCAACGGATATGCATAATAATAATTATTATAATATCCGTCGTCAAAAGTGAGCATAATACATTTGTCGGGAAGTGCTTTGTCCGAATAAACAAAATTGATAAGATCATTTACTGTTACCGTTGTATATCCGTTTTGAGTTATATGCTTTAAGTCATCTTCAAACAAACCCGGAGATATTGTATAATTGTTCTGCAAATTCTTATCCTTTAGCAAAGAATGGTACATTATTACAGGCAAATACACTTTTTCCGGTTGATTTTTTTCGTTTTTATTTTTTGCTCCCGGCATTACTGCAAGAATTGCAATAATAAACATCAGCAATACAATAAACAGAAAATACTTTTTAACTTTAGTAAAAATACACATATTTTTTACCTCAATTTTATTTAGAAATTTAAAGAATAATTCTTTATTGTAAAAATAGATAGCGTTGTTTATGCTAATATAAATACAAACTTGATAGTCATTATCATTTTTATTCAATTAACGCATAGGAGAATGTCTATGGCTAAAAGAAATTTTAGTTCTAAACGTAATGCTATTTACAATACAATTTGTGCCACAGACACTCACCCAAGCGCCCGTTGGGTTTATGAAACCCTAAAATCGGACATTCCTGATCTGAGTTTAGGCACGGTATACAGAAATATTGCGCTTTTCAAGGATGAAGGAAAAATAAGAGTTATCTGTAATGTCAACGGAGAAGAACGGATTGATGGTGATACTTCACTTCATCCGCACTTTGTTTGCAACTGCTGCGGCAGTGTTTATGATGTTAAAGACAGCTCGCAAATCACCGAAGAATTTTCACAGCTTGCCAAACAGGGATTTACGGTTGAAAACAAGTATGTAATCTACTATGGTATCTGCCCAAAATGTTCGGTAATAAAATTACATTAATATTTTATTAATAAGGAGAAGAAATTATGAAATGGTATTGCACAGTATGCGGTTATGTTCACGAAGGTCCTACAGCTCCCGAGGCTTGTCCTGTATGTAAGGCTCCTGCTGAGAAGTTCAAGTTAATGGATGAAGAAGCTGCTTTTGCTACAGTTCATGAAGTTGGTGTTGCCAAAGGTGTAAGCGAAGATATTCTTAAAGATTTAAGAGCTAACTTTGAGGGTGAATGCAGCGAAGTAGGTATGTATCTTGCAATGGCAAGAGTTGCAGACAGAGAAGGCTATCCTGAAGTTTCAGCTGCATTTACAAAGTATGCTTTTGAAGAAGCAGAGCATGCTGCTAAATTTGCAGAGCTTCTCGGCGAGGTTCTCACTGACAGCACAAAGAAAAATCTTCAGATGCGTGTTGACGCTGAGACAGGTGCTTGTGAAGGTAAATTTGACCTTGCTAAGCGCGCAAAAGCTGCTAATCTTGATGCTATTCATGACACTGTTCATGAAATGGCAAAGGATGAGGCAAGACACGGTGCAGGCTTTAGAGGTCTTTTAAACAGATATTTTAAATAAGGTGATATTATGAAATATGTTTGCGAAGTATGCGGTTATGTATATGACCCGGAAACAGGCGATCCAGACAACGGTGTAGCACCCGGCACAGAATGGGAAAATGTACCCGAAGATTGGGTATGCCCGTTATGTTCGGTAGGCAAAGATCAGTTTGTAGCAGAATAATTTTAAATGTACAAATTAGGAGCAGGTTTAAACCTGCTCCTTTCAGCTTGTCGAAAAAGTCCAGCAATTGCTGGGCTTTTTGCCGTATTTATGGTATAATAAAAGCGGTGATGAAAATGCTGGACAAGAAAGAAAAAAATCGA
>CAJUGO010000019.1 GCA_910585865.1 uncultured Ruminococcus sp.
AATATCATTTATTGCATTACCGTACAAAGCCAAAATACGGCTTATATGTACAATTCATTTTATGTAGATTATTTATTATTGAGAAAATGTTTTGCTTTTTTGGCGTATTCGGTTTATAATAAGGTTGCAAGAAAGCCATTGTGTGAGGAATTTACATGTCATATAACTTATACGGAGGGATAATCTAATGAAAGGGAAGGATAATCGAAAGTACGCTATCTATTCCAGAAAATCAAAATTCACCGGCAAGGGCGAAAGCATTGAAAATCAAATTGAGCTTTGCCGTCAACATATCAAGCTCCACCATGAAAATGTAACAGAAGAAGACATACTTGTTTTTGAGGATGAGGGTTTCTCTGGCGGAAACGTCAACCGTCCACAGTTTCAGGCTATGATGAAGCAAATCCGGGCAAATCGGATTCAGGTTGTGGTCTGCTACCGCTTAGACCGTATCAGCCGTAATGTGGGAGACTTTGCAAAACTCAAGGACGAATTTGATTACTACAACGTGGAGTTCACTTCAATCCGGGACGATTTTGACACCACGTCCCCCAGTGGCAGGGCTATGATGATGATGGTATCTGTTTTTGCACAGTTGGAACGTGAAACCACCGCAGAGCGTATCCGGGACAATATGCACGAGCTTGCCAAATCTGGACGGTGGTTAGGCGGCACAACGCCAACCGGATATAAAAGTACACATATTGTCGGTAGCATTACGATAGACGGAAAAGAGCGAAAAGCCTACAAACTGGATATCATTAAAGAAGAAGCGGATATTATCAGGCTGATTTACTCGAAATTTATAGAAACCAATTCCCTTACCAAAACTGATACCTATTTGTTGCAGAATAATATTACCACAAAGAACGGGAAGAATTTCACCCGGTTTTCCATTCGCTCCATTTTACAAAATCCGGTTTATATGATAGCCGACCAGAATGCATGGGAATATTTCGATAGTTTAGGCGTGAAGATTTACGCTGAACAATCGGAGTTTAATGGCAGACATGGAATCATGGCCTACAACAAAACCATTCAGAAATCCGGCAAGTCCAACCAAATGCGGGATATGGACGAATGGATTGTTGCAGTGGGAAAACACAAGGGCTTGATTGCCGGAGCTGTTTGGGTGAAAGTACAGGAACTGCTCAGTCAAAATCGTTCCAAGTCATACCGCAAGCCGAAAAGCAATGTGGCGTTATTGTCCGGTCTGCTGTACTGTGGGAACTGTCAAAACTTCATGCGACCGAAGCTCAGTCAGCGGACAAATGCACAAGGAGAGAAGATTTACAGCTATCTATGTGAAACCAAAGAACGCAGCCGTTGTAAGCTCTGCAATAGCAAGAATCCCAACGGCAATGAGCTTGACAAAACGATATGCGAACAAATCAAGCTGATTTCTGAAGACAGCTCCTATTTCATGACAAAATTAGCTAATGTTCAAAAGAAATTGGAAGATAATCGGGAAGAATACAATCAGCAGTTAGATACTCTTAAAAAGGAATTACAGAAAAATGAACAGCAGATTGCGAATCTGGTGAAAACCCTTGCAAAGATGCCAAATACCCCGGCATTCGATTACATCACGGAGCAGATTAACACGCTTCACGAGAAGAATGAGAAAATCAAGAATCGAATCCACGAACTGGATTCATTGACAAAAAACCATCTCTATTCCAATGAGGAATTTGACAGGACAAAAGAACTGTTAAAATCCTTTGGGCAGTCTTTCGATACCATGGGAGTAGAACAGAAGCGAATAGCACTTAGAGCGTTCATTCGCCGGATTGTCTGGGACGGGAAAAACGTCCATGTAGTGCTGTTTGGCGATACGGAATCGGAGATTGACTGCACCAATTTTGCAGAGGAAAACCCAGAGCCGTTGGGAACGGATAGCGAATGAAATTCTTATGCATTTCAGGAATGCAAAAAAAAGCGCACAGGATATATCGCTTAATGAAACAATTGATACTGACAAAGACGGAAATCCGCTTACTTTGCTTGATATAATGTCTGTAGACGATAATATCATTGATGAACTGGATTTTAAACTTAACAGTAAAAAACTCGGACAATTCATAAATGAAGAACTCAGCGAACGCGAAAAGAAAATTATCATTTTAAGATACGGTTTAAACGGCAGCGAGCCAATGACACAAAAAAATGTCGCTAAACAATTGAATATTTCTCGTTCATATGTCAGCAGAATAGAAACTAAAGCCCTTAAGCTGCTGAGAAAAAGATTTGAAAACAGCTCTAACCTGTGATAAAATAAGAATATTAAAATTTTTTGTGCAAGTTGAATTTTACGGGGACTGACTATGACAGAAACTACGGATTTTTACAAACAAGTTGAACACAGCATTTCAAAAACATATCGCAAAAGGATATGGAATCCCTTTATTGAGGGAGTTAAAAAATATAAGCTGATAAATGAAAACGATAAAATCGCGGTATGTATATCAGGAGGCAAAGATTCAGTAATACTTGCTGTAATTCTCAGAATGCTTCAACGTTACAGTGAGATACCTTTTAATCTTGAATATATTTGTATGGATCCCGGATATACAAAAGAAAACCGCGTAAAAATTGAAGAAAATGCTGAAAAACTCAATATTCCCATAAAGTTTTTCAGCAAAAATATTTTTGAAACAGTAGATAAAACAAACAAAAATGCCTGCTATTTGTGCGCAAGAATGCGAAGAGGGTCTTTATATGAATTTGCCCAGTCACTTGGTTGCAACAAAATAGCGCTCGGGCATCACTATTCGGATGTTATTGAAACTACTTTGCTCGGAATGCTGTACGGCGGACAAATTCAGGGAATGCTGCCAAAACTGAAAAGTACAAATTTTAAAAATATGCAGCTTATTCGTCCGCTTTACTGTGTCCATGAAAAAGATATAGTCGCTTGGAAAAATTATAATAATCTGGAATTTCTTGATTGTGCCTGCACCGTTACTCAAAAGTCAAATACTGAGGTATCTTTTTCAAAGCGTGCAGAGATCAAACAGCTTATCAAAACGCTTAAGCAAACAAATCCTAATGTTGAAAAATTAATATTTAATTCAATTCACAATGTGAATGCGGACACACTTGTCGGTTATAAACTCTTTGGAAAAAGGCACAGCTTTTTGGAAAACTTTGATAATCAGTGATTTCACTAAACAGCTATACTGCTATTTGTACGTTTTTTAACTATTGACATCAGTTCTATATGTGATATATTAAAAAGTAAATAAGATTCTCAAAATTTGAAAGGAAGATATAAATGGCTAGTCCAAAATTGCCTGTACCCGTTACACTGCTTACCGGTTACCTCGGTTCAGGCAAAACAACTCTCATTAACCATATATTAAACAATCAGGAAGGCTATAAATGTGCTGTCATAGTGAATGATATCGGTGAAGTAAATATTGATGCCGAGCTTATTTCAAAGACTGGTGTTGTTACCCAAAAAGATTCAAATCTCGTACCGCTTTCAAACGGATGCATATGCTGTACACTCAGTGTCGATCTTATCAACCAAATTACCGATCTTATAAAATCAGGCAGATTTGATTATATTCTTATTGAGGCCAGCGGAATATGTGAACCTCTGCCAATTGCGCAGTCAATTGCAGTTCTTGAAGGGGATGACGAAAATGAAATCCCGCAAATTTGCCGTCTTGATAATATTGTCACTGTTGTTGATGCATTAAGAATGGCCACAGAATTTGGGTGCGGCAGCAATCTGCTTAATAATAGTATTGAAGATGACGACGTCGAAAATCTCCTAATTCAGCAAATCGAATTTTGCTCAACAATTATTCTTAATAAGGTTGATAAAGTTACTAATGAACAGCTTGACCGGGTTAAAGCTATGATTAGAACGCTTCAGCCAAAAGCAAAAATTATTGAAGCAAGTTTCGGCAATGTAAATACAGCGGACATTCTTGATACTAAATGTTTTGACTTTGATGAAACAGCAGCATCTGCCGGCTGGGCACAGCTTTACGATAAGGATATTAACGTGTCTGATGAAGCACATAATCCGCATCACAATCACGGACATAATCACGATCAAGAAGATCATTCGCACTGCGATCACAAACACGGGCATTGCTGCCATCATCATGATGACAGCGATGAGGAAGAATACGGAATAGCCACTTTTGTTTATTATCGCCGCCGTCCTTTTAATCAGGACAAGCTTCAGGATTTTGTAAATAACTGGCCAAAGAGCATAGTCCGTGCCAAGGGAATACTCTGGTTTGATGACAAAAGAGATGACATGTACATCTTTGAACAGGCGGGCATTCAGATTACTGCTACCGAATCGGGCAAATGGCTTACGGCCTTTCCAAAAAAACAGCAAAAAATGTATCTTGAGGAGTATCCGGATATGGCTGAAAAATGGGATGAAAAGTACGGTGACCGTGAAGTTAAGCTGGTATTCATCGGACAGCATATGAATAAATCTCAAATTATAGATGCACTTGACAGTTGTCTTGGAAATTAATTCACAAACTATAAACAACCATAACTCTGCTTATCGAGATTATGGTTGTTTATTTTATGCATGCAAAAACGGCAATGAAAATTCATTGCCGTCAAATGTTATATGCTCAAATTAAATTATTTTGCAGGCTTATAGTCTGCATCATATGTAAATACGAGCTTTGTTCCGTCCTTGTCAATTGTAATTGTATCGTTTTCAAGTGTATACTCAATTGAATCACCGTCAGCTGTAAGGGTTTTGTCATCCCATGTAAGCTCTTGTGTCTCACCTGCAAATGTCAATTCACCTTTACCGCCGTCATTAAGCTTAAGATATCCGTCAAAACCTAAAGAAGAAAGCTGTTCTCCGGTAACTTCCATACCCATAGCAGTAGCAGAAGTAATTTTGTAGTATCCGGTTTTAGTTCCTCCGCAAGCTGTAAGTACCAATACTAAAACAAGTGCGGTAATTGCAGTCATACAAATTGATAAAAGTTTTTTCATTATTTTTCCCCTCAATTAAAAATTTTTAGAAGATACAAAAATAAATTACTATTTCGTATATCTTCGACAATATTATACACCAATTTTATAATAATTTCAATATTATTTTAAAATTATTCTTTATTTTATAAATTTCACCTATAACAAAAATTTTATTTGCGGGAATTATTAAGTACCTTGCGCATATACTTTGCAATATCAGTGTTATCTATAACCTCGTCTTTGCATATATCTGCCGACTGCGCTCCTCCTGCCATAAGCAGAACATTAGTATTAGTGTGCTCACCGCCGGATGTAAAGCAACTGTCATTAATATCTTCTGCTGTTGCATTTTCAGGAATCCGCACCCCGCCTGTTTCATGGTCGGCAGTTACAAGAACAAGCGTACCCGGGTGGTCTTCTGCCCACTTTAATACATAGTCAACCGTTTTGTCAAACGACTGCATTTGCTCAAGTGTTGACTTCATATCACCCTTTGATTCAAATACATCAATATTACTTCCTTCAACCATAAGGAAAAATCCTTCGTCATTATCAAGAAGTTCAAGTGCTTTCGATGTCATTGTAGTAAGAGTAGGATTCATATCCGCCCTCGCCATATTAGCATATGCAAACAAACCTAAAACCTTGCCGCTGTCACCGGAAATACTCAACAAATCTTTTTCGTTATTAATATATTTATAATTATTTTTATCAACTGCTTTGCGAACGCTTTTTATCTCATCGTAAAAATGCGAACCGCCGCCAAACATAACATCAATATCTGAGTTAATCATTTCACGCAGAATATCTTCATAATTACCGCGATTATCATTATGTGCAGCCATTCCGGCAGGAGTGGCGTGACAAACATAGTGTCTGTCCACAAGACCTGTTTTCATATTAAGTGATTTTGCAAATTCGCATATTGTTTCAAGTTTTTCTCCGTCAGGACCGACACCTATATATTTGTTATATGTCTTATAACCCGTACTAAGCGCCGTAGCCGACGCCGCGCTGTCTGTAAATTCGGCAAGCCCGTCTGTTACTGACTGGGAATAAGTGCTGACATGAGTTTGATTTTTTAATCCGCTCATAACAAGCTTGTCACCCTTTACAATTTCTGAGGCTTTGATTATGTTTTCACCCATTCCGTCGCCAATCATAAGTATAACATTTTTAACCTTTGCATTCTCATCAAGATTGTATTCTGCATAGTCAACCCATTCAAGCGAATCCGTATCAGAAGATAACGCTGTTGTTTCTTGGGCAGCAACTGTTGCATCGACTGTGTTTTCAGACTGTGCCTTATCTCCGTTTGAGCAAGCAGTAAATGATGCAGCCATGACAATAGCAAGAATAAACGCGAGTAATTTTTTCATATGAATACCTCACTTTTGTATTAGTGCTTGGTTAATAATATCAAAACACATAGATAGTGTAGATTTTCACTATTTGTGTGCTTTATCATTATTTAACAAGCTATATTTATATTCTACTGCAAAATAATTTTAAGTCAATACTGCATGCAACAAATAATATTACTAACATACAATACCGTCCTGTGCAATATATCCGTAATGATCAAATGCCCAATACTCAATAGATTTAACTTTTAACTTAATATTCATACATCGCAGAGAAGAATACCAATGAAAAACATTTTAGCCTATCTCTATTAACTAGTTCGACAAATCAATCATTTTTAGTAAACTGCAGCTTGAAAAGGCAATGCGCCCTATACTCAGAAAATTATCTTAGATTTCTATATGTTTTATAATGAAATACCTATGCTCCCCCGTAATAAACGGAGGAGCACTAAAGAATTAAGATTCTGCTGTTTTATGAACTATAAATTGTGTTTATTTCAGCCTTTCCTTTTAATAAATTATCCTTATCAATATAATGTAATTTTACACCTGTTTCTTTATCTTCTAAATAAAAAATATATCTATCGTCACCTATGAAAAATTCATTTGCAAATCCATCAGGAAAATCAACCGCAGCAAGTAGTTTTTCATTTTTGTCATAAATTTTAAAAATGTTTTTTTCGAGGTCATCAATTGTTTTCCCTGTTTTTATATAGGTAAAAACATCATCCGAATAATATAAATCATATATATTTTCAAATTTAAAATCGAGTTTTGTCCGTTTCCCGTTCTGATCTAAAAAATACAAATACTTTATTTTTTTATCATAATCAGCATCTGTATAAACCATGCAGTTATCTTTGAATCCCTGATAAACTATTCCGTCTTCCGAAATATCAGAATTTAATATATAATTACTTTCACCTGAAGCAGTATAAACATATATATACTCGAAAGGAGAAATATTCTCCCCATTTAACATATCATTAAATTGCTTCTCATTTTTAAACCCGCTAACACAATAATATATGTTGTTTGCATAAGCAAAAAAATTGCTTAATTGAGGCATATATAATTCTACCGCATCTAAATCAAAATAAACTTTAGTGTTTTTGTCTGATAAGTCAAAGCCCTCGACTTTACCATCTGAATCTGTAGCATAATAAATTATTCCTCTGTGTATTATCCAACGCAGTATCTGTTTATTTACGGAAAATATTTTTTTTAATTCTGTACCATTGGATTGTGCTTCGTATATTGAATTTATAACAACCAGCTTATTACCCTCATAATACGATTCATCTTTTAATATATATAACTTATTATTTAAAAAATAAAAATCTGTATTGATTAAATTATCCAATAAATAAGCATTGCACTGGCTTAGTTTAGAATAATCAGTTTCTTTATCATGCAAACAATTATTCTTATTACACAACGGTATTGCGATCATGTTGTCTTCATCAGCAAAATACAAAAAATTATTTATAGAAAAATAATATCCGTTATTTCCTTTCTGAACAGTAAAATTTCCTGTGGATAAATCACAAAAACTATACGGATAATCCCTAATTTCATCATATGTATTAATGTTTTTACTTTTAATGCTGTTATTTGTACAACCAATGCTGCTTGCCATAATGACAAGCAGTAAAATTATTACTGTTTTTTTCATTACTATGCCTCTTAATAGTATGCATTAATAAAAACAGTTCTGTTTGATACTGCTGAAGTACTTATACAACTTGCATATCCTGATGCTTCTATTTTTGCAAGTCTCGAATATCCATTCAGCTTAGAAGTTGATACAGTTCTTAATTGGTAAGTAGAATCACTTGTAATAAAACTATTATTGCCCGAATAAATAGCTGTCGTGCCATTTGTCTTTACATACTGCACACTGTTTTTACTTTTTAAAGTAGTAGGACCTCCATTTGTAACGCTCCATAAACTTCCCACGGCACGACCGTCTTGCGAAGATAATTTTAGCGAATAACCATTTGTTGTATCTGAACTTGTTACAGTAACGGAATGTCCGTCCGGCGAATATGAAATTGCTCCGGCATTAATCGCTGTAACAGTCAAAAATGCACATACAACTGCCATAGAAGCAGCAACTGCTCTTTTACCTTTAATTGTTTTACGTTTCATAATAAAATCCTCCTGTTTATATAAAAATAATTAAACTGCAATTACATTATATTAACCATTGGATTCTCCCCTTTTCTGCCTAAAACATTATTTATTCTCTTTTAGCTGTCTTAGTTCCAAATTTTAAGCAAACTCACGCAGTCAAAAGCAACCTCACTCTGTTTTCTCTATAAGTTTAGCTGCTTTACATTTACTTATAACTTCCATATTTATCTGAATTATAATCGCTTAGCAAATTCTTATTGAAGCAAAATTTTTAATAATTTTCCTTTTATTTAAATATACAGTACGAACAATAATACGTCAATAATTTTGGCATATACTATAATTTTTTGGCACAAAAAGCAACAAGGCGTCGCAGAATTAAAATCTGAAACACCTTGTTTACAAAATAAGTTATTTTTAATATTCTGTTGTAAATCACTAAATTACCATTCGCTGCATTTTACGAACCTACCACGAAATAAAGCGGGTAATCAAAGTATACACAATAAATAACAGAATATACAAAAAGCGACAGTTTTCACCATCGCTTGTTTCCAATTTCTGTTTTATTATCGGATTTGGCAAATGCCCAAGATAATTCGCCTTATAAGGAAACAAGCAAAAGTACAGCAACATCTCAATGCAAAATCTGTTGATTTGTATGTTCCCATGTTATTATTTACATTTGTTTTACCTCTAGAATACTGCCATTTGCTATTCCTGGTTCTTCTGAACTTTCACCCCACATTGGAGTAAATGTACAGTACATATTCTCCTCAGGCATTACAGTAAATGACAACGCTTCACCTTTGAAAATTTGGCTCGTATAAAATGACTGTTCGCCACACCTAACAATGCAATAACCCTCTGAGGCTGTACTTGTAGCCATAAGAGTAACAGTATAAGCGGAATTGCTGTTTAAAAGATATCCGCCTTCCTGTGATTCATACAAAACAGTTCCTTCAACGTCTGTAACTACAGCTTCTACTAAAAAATTGGCAATATTGATAGTCCGAGAAGTTTGAACTGAACTTACAAACCAAGCCCAGCTTGTATTCACTAAAAGCACAGCAGATAAAAGTAAACCCAAAACAGATGGCAAAAACCACAAAAAACCAAAACTTTTCACTTTTGACCATTGGTTCAAAACATATAATAACAGTCTGTTTTTCATAGTTCTCACCCCTATTTTTAAAGACCACAATTAAAATTATTTATAATACAGCTATTTCTTCCGAGCACTCAGCTCAGAAGAAAATTGCTTTAGACAATATTAAAAATTTGTCTTTCCCTCTCTCAAAAGAGAGAGGGAAATTTATGAGATTAAGCGAATGGATCTGCATTTTCGCCTTCGTCTGTACCAACACCGCCTGTGATAAACTCATCTACAGCTTTTGCATCGTATCCGTCATCAATGCTGTCTTTCTCACCTGTTTGCTGAGTAGCATTTAACTCGATACCTAATTCTAACTGATAAGATCCGCTGCGATCATTGTTAAGGTTGAAAATATTGTCAACATCGTTTGAAACCGGCTGCCAGTAAACAACTACAGTATATGCTTCTGATTGATTCTCCTGCAATGTTCCGGTTCTACTTTCTACCTCAGAGAGTGAAACGAAATCTAAATCAGCAATACCCTCTCTTGTAATTGAGGCAGGAGTAACTGTTCCATCCTCGGCAACAGTTGCGGGAACAAATGCAACCTTAAGATAATCACCAAGATAGCTCTTGCCGTCAGCAGTATCAACACCAGACTCCTGTGTATTAAGATTAAAATCATATGCTAAATCAAGTGTTCCTGCATTTTCTACAACGAATGTCTCAGTTGCTACAGCACCGGGCTCCCATACAATTTCATTACCATCTACATTTAAGAACAAATCTGTATTTGCCTCTACTTTTTCAACACCATTACTACCGATGTGATTAAGTTCTACATCTAAATTACCTGTGTTTATGAGGTTGCTGCCTGTCTCAGTATCGCTGAACCATGCAAGTGTACCGCCTGCCAATAAGGCAAAACTAAGAATTACGGAAAGTGCGCTAAATACAACTGATCTCTTTTCATTTTTTATTTTTTTCATAATATAATCCTCCAAAATTTAATAATTTTAATAATTGTAATTTTATTTTTTTATATTTGTATATTGAGTTAAAACATTAATTTTCGTTTCTCAATACATCAAAAAATGATGCATAAATTTGCTATGAATCTGTTTTATGGCACTTTTTATGTAATTCCATTCACCTCCTGTTTGAGTCTCTTGAGTTCCTCTATCATTTTCATAGATTCAGCTTTCTCTGCCTGTAAATGTTCCCATTCAATCTTCATCATTGCAAGCTGCTTCTTCTTATACCTGCGGAATTTCCGAACAGTTTCAATAGCCTGTATAAGAATAAGCACAGAAAATGGAATAAAAATGCAGAGTATGTAGCCGGGTACAGTTTTTAAAAACTGCAATAAGTTGCCAACTCCTACGATCCGGAACTCGTATTTGCCAAGGACTCGGTCGAAAGCCACTTTGCTTTTGTCGTTCGTATTAGTGGTAGTACCGTAAGTTACAAATAAGGGGTTGCCTGTGTTGTCCGTTTGCACCTCTCTAATTTTGTGGGTAACCACTTCGCCGTAGCTTTCTTTATTAGTAGATTGAAAAGAGATGATGTCCCCTGCCCTTAAATTCGCGGGATCCACCTGTTTGGTAATTACCAAATCACCTGCTGAAAAATCCGTAGCACTCATTGAATTAGAAAGAACCACGAATGATTTATAACCAAATAAGTTCCGATCAATGTGATTCACCGTACTCAAAGAAATAATGGTGAAAATCAAAATTCCCACAGACATTAGAACCATAAGCCCAATCAGCACGCTTTTGAAAAATAACAGTTTTTTCTTCAGGGTAATCATCCTCCTCTATATTAAATTTCATATTCAGACAAAATAAAAAACGCTACAAATCGAAGGTGGATAGCAAACGTCAAAACGATTGCAACCACGCCTACACTTGTAAACGCTAAATACATTCAAGAAAAACTTGAACGGCAATCGGCTGCCATACCGTCATAAACGGGTTAGGCCCTTTGACTTTGCGTCCCTGCATTTCCACAGGTTTGCTAAATATGAAATTGTTAGAAGAAACTCAGTGAATAATCACTTGTGTTTCATCGTGGTTATATAATACCATGTACTTCCAGATTTGTCAAGCACTTTTTTAAAATTTTTTAAATTTTTTTCAAAATGTTATATAAGAACCAAAAGCAATATCAAAATCACATTAAAAAGGGACAACAACGCAGTTATGTGAAACTTTGAACCTACGATATATAACTCTATAGGCTTGGGTATCATTGTTACACGTAAACCCACAGCTTTTGCAGAGACAGTGAGGGAACTGCCCAATAACAGTTCCCTCTAATATTTTTACATATAACGTGCCAACAGACGGGATATCTCTCTCACGTCAATAGGTTTAGCGATGTGTGCGTTCATACCGCTCTCCAAACACTTTCGTACATCTTCTGCAAAAGCGTCTGCCGTCATTGCAATTATTGGTATCGTCACAGCATCCTTCCGCTGTAGAGAACGGATAGCCTTAGTTGCTTCATATCCGTTCATTACAGGCATCCGAATATCCATAAGAATTGCATCATAGTATCCCTCGGGCGAATTAGTAAACTTATCCAGACATATCTGTCCGTTTTCTGCCCATTCAAGTGTCAATCCGAGTTCTGACAAAAGATCATGAGCAATCTCCCAATTCAATTCGTTGTCCTCTGCAAGCAAAACTCGTTTCTGTGCAAAATTCTGATCATCCTCCGGAAGTGAAGATACTGAATTGGAGTTATCCGCAAATTGCTTGAGACTGTGGAACAAAGTAGACTTAAACAACGGCTTGGAAATAAACCCTGTTACACCTGCAAGGCGTGCTTCTTTTTCAATTTCTCCCCAGTCGTAAGCCGAAATCAGCAAAATCGGGACTTCTCCCCCCAGACATTGGCGAATTTGACGAGCCGTTTCAATGCCCCCTATACCCGGCAGTTTCCAATCCATCAGAATTATTTGATAATCATCCTGCCGCTGATGCCGTTCCGTCATCATTTCAATAGCGGTCTCACCGTCAGGTGTCCACTCCGCATTTATGCCAAAAGACTTCAGCGAAGCAACTGCGCCCTCGCAGAGATGGCGGTCATCATCTACCACAAGCATATTCCAATTTGGGAGAACCATATCTTCTTCCAAGACCTCCGCCTTTCGTAAATCCAGCGTAACAAAAAACTTGCTTCCCACATTCTGAGTACTTTCTACCTCGATAGTTCCGCCCATAGCGTCCACTATGTATTTTGTAATTGCCATACCAAGTCCTGTACCTTCTGTTCTATGTATGCGTGTATTGTCCTCTCTGGCAAAAGCCTCAAAAATAATCTCTTTGAACTCAGGAGTCATACCAACACCGTTGTCTTCTACACAAAGTCGAATACGTACATATTCGTTTCCTAAATCAGATTGCTCCTCATAGATATCAAGGCGAACTGCTCCACCCTCCGGAGTAAACTTCACCGCATTTGACAGCAGATTTAAAATTACCTGATTCAAACGCACACTGTCACAGCATACATTCTCTGCAAAAATGTCATGAACGGACAAATCAAATTGCTGATTTTTTTCTTTAATCTGAGGCTGAACAATACTTACTATACCGTCTATAACTTCACGTAATGACACCTGATCCATATTAAGCGTCATTTTTCCGTTCTCAATTTTAGACATATCAAGCACATCATTGATAAGTCCTAAAAGATGTTTACTGGAAAGCGTAATTTTTTTCAGGCAGTTTTGTATTTGTTGTGTATCATTCAAATTAGCGGAGGCAATCGCAGTCATACCGACTATAGCATTCATTGGTGTTCTAATGTCGTGGCTCATATTGGACAAGAATTCGCTTTTCGCTCTGTTTGCCCGCTCTGCCTCCAGTCTGGCATTTTCAATTTCTCTAAGTTGCCACCAAGCCATACGCATATATACTAAAAACAGAATAAGTAATGCCACCAAAATAATCGAACAGCTTGCTACTGCTATGAATACCCATTTGAAACCAAAATCATCAATTGTTTGGTCTAACACGCCATAAGGCATAAATGTCATCAAATACCACTCTGAATAAGGCAGCTTTGTACAGGACAGATGCAGCCGTACACCGTTGTTCTTCATAACTCCGGAATAGGGACGTTCTTCCTTAATAGCCTGTTTCAGTTCCTCAAGATATTCCTCAGGCGTTATACCTTCTGTTTCCTCGTAAAGATCCATAACACGGTCAAAGTAATTATCACGGTCTTTTTCAACGGTACGAACCACAAAACTGCCGTCGAAACGAATGATGAATGAATACACCTTAGCACCGTTTACGTTCAGAGAAAGTGCTTCTGTAATACGGTCTACAGGAAATGCCGCTACAAGCGCCGTACTATTCTTTCCGTCCGCCATAGGATACTCACTTGAAACACCTATCAGAATTACATTGTTGCCCTTATTATCTAACCCTAGTGCTACTTTTTTCTCATTACTGTTTAATGATTTAAGAAAAGGAGGCGGATCAACAATTTGCAAACCTTCACCGTAAATCATCTCAAATTGTCCGTCACTTGACATAAGCGCCAAATCACTGAAGCCGCAAGTCATGGAATTCTGCTCCAACAGCTGTTTTAATTCCTGCTGACTCATACTGCTGTCCGGTGGGGTTGTCTTTACCAGAGCACTTACCTGATCCAAATTCATCTCTATAAGCGTTTCAAAATGAATGGATATTTGTTCACACATACCCTTCATATAAAACCCGCCAACCTGATGAATAGTTTTTGTGCTTTGATCTCCCATGTACACAATCAAAAATGAAAACACAGTTAAACAAATCGCCACAACACAGGCAATTCCGATTTTTAAAACACGCGTTATCTTTTGACTTTTCATAAAATCATGCCTCCCGATACGCTAAAATAGCATTTACGGTTTTGTGATACTCTGACTCCAGTTGATTCACCAAAGATGATACTTCTTTCTCTTCATCTTGTCTCAGTATCTCCGTAAGACGGTTTGCAGACTCGTAAAGTCCAGTAAAACCTAAATTCTGCGCAACACCCTTGATTGTATGGGCAGCCCGAAAAGCAGTTTCACGATCATGTACCGCAAGTCCCTGCTGTAAAGTTTTAAAGCTTGGGTCATCAAGAAATTTCAGAGCAAATTTTTCAACCAATGTCTCTTTGCGCATTCGTCCTAAAACGCCCTCATAGTCTCCCTCAAAAATCTCATAACATTGTTTAAGTGTCATTATTACTTTCCTCCTCTGCTTTTACGGAATGTCTGTTATTAGCCCCATCAATAGGCGAAATTACAGAAAACATATCTTCCATTGTAGTATCAAAAAAACGATATTGTCCACCGCCGCTGCGTTTCACCGTATACAAAGCCTGGTCTGCTGCCCGAAACAGCGTATCATAATCAAAACCGACCGTCTCCGTCACAGCAACACCCAAACTCACAGAAATCATAAAATCTCCGAACTCACCGCACAGAGTTGAAAATATCCGGCTGACAATGGATTCCAAATTTGTTTTATACTCCAAAAACAGTAGAAATTCATCACCGCCGACCCTCGCCGCAATATCACCTTCACGTGTACTGCTGCGCATCCGCTGAACAATTTGCACAAGAATCTTATCGCCAAACTGGTGGCCAAAAGTATCGTTGGCAGATTTAAAATCATCTAAATCCAACACTATTAATGCAAATCTTTTTGAAGGATATTCTGCCAGATGTGCCTTTATCTGTTCCCTTGCACTGGCATGATTAAGCAGTCCTGTTAATGGATCTGTAGACGCCTTTTTCTCTAAGGCATCAGTTTTAATTCGCGAATCATGAATATCGATAGCTTTTCCGATAACTCCAACGTATTGCGGTGTTTCTTCCTCCGACCAAAGAGTGCGCGAAACAATACGAACCCATCTTTCACCGTTGTCAAGATTCAGTTTGCAGTCATAAGTTGTTTCCGGATGTTTAGGCGTTGCAGAACGCAGAGCCGCTGCCAGTGCATTTATTTCCTTTTCAGGCAGCATAGAAACTACTTTCTCATCATGGCAGGGATCCATAATAATCTCGGAACATCCGAGCCATCTTGCACCGAACGGGGATAACTTCACCATAGATGGAGAAACTGTATACTCAAATTGAATTTCCTTTGTAAGTGCAGCAAAAAAATCATATTTCATGCGCTCATGCTCAAGCAGCTGCAATGTTCGCCGTGATGCAGTAAGTTCCTCGCGCTGCAGCATTTCTTCCACTACACTGCGCATTCTAAGCGGATCATCAGCAGAAATACATTTCATAAGCTGATATTCCAAGTTTTCTGAAATCTCTTCCAGACAAGACAACAGTATAGGATTAAATGCACCGCATTTTCCCTCTAAAATCATCGAAACCGCAATATTATGAGGAATGGCTTTTCTGTAGACACGGTCGCTTGTCAGTGCATCATACACATCTGCAAGAGCGACAATTTGAGCAGAAACAGGAATCTCATCTCCCTGCAATCCGTCAGGATAACCACGGCCGTCATAACGCTCATGATGCCAGCGGCAAATCTCATAAGCCGTTTTGATTAAAGGTTCCTGCTGGTGAATAGGCAAATTTTCCAACATTCGTGCACCAATCAGCGAATGTGTTTTCATCACCGTAAATTCCTCATCTGTTAAGCGGCCGGGTTTGTTCAGTGTCTCTTCGGGAATAGCAATTTTGCCAATATCATGAAGTGCTGATGCAATACTGATTATTTGAATTTCCTTTTGAGAAAAACAGTATTTATCAGACTGTCCGTTTATATGTCTTAGTATCAGCTCCGTCAAAATGCGTACCCTGCGGACATGCTGCCCGCTTTCGCCATTACGAAATTCAACAATATGGCTTAAAATTTCAATCATCAGCCTGCTTTGTCTCTCTTTTTCATAGATTTGCTGTGCCGCCAAATCTACAAGTTTTTTCTGTTTAGCATAAAGTAAAATAGTATTGACCACCCGGCGATGTACAATAAGTGCGTCAAAGGGGCGGCTGACAAAGTCTGTAACACCTAACTCATATGCCTGCTCCACATAAGAAGCACTGCTTTCCGCTGAAATCATAATAACAGGTATGTCTGTAATCCAGCCGCAGCGATTCATTTCAGCAAGCACTCCAAAACCGTCAAGTTCAGGCATAACAATATCCAGGAGTACCAGTGAAAGGCTTTGTTGATGGGTACGTATAATCTCAAGTGCCTGTACGCCGTTTTCCGCCTCTAAAATTTCATATTCCTTACCAAGCATATCTGCCAGAATTGAGCGGTTCATCTCAGAATCATCTGCAATAAGGATTCTGTACTTTTGCATATATTCACTCTCCTCCACATTTAATTCGTATTTTTTCGTGTGATTATTCTTATCGTAACATATTCCTTCAAAATTGTACAGCATTTTTGATGACTCCCGTTAATCTTTCATATTTCAAAAAAAACTGCGGCGTTCATAATTCCGACCGAATCACTGACGCCGCAGTTTTTGATTATTAAACTTAATTCATTTTATTACAAATCTGCTGCCCAATTATTTGCTGAAAGGATCATTGATATTGTCTTCATCAATATCAATATTCGAACTTTGTCCTTCCACAAGCTTTAAATCAGACTTGTTCACCGTATCCGAACTGCTGGTATTTGCTGTTTGCTTTCCGGAATCTTGGTTATTACATCCTGCAAACACACTTGCAGTCAGTATAGTCAACACGCACATACCTAAAATGCAAATCCTTTTCATATTCAATATTCCTTTCATCTTATGGTGTGGTCAATGTAACAGCATTTGCGCTATAAACTGTGTTAGTTTCGCCCTTGCTGTCAGTGTAGATCATAAACGCACGAGCTGTTCTGCTCTGTCCCCCTTTAGCCACATTGTTAACATTGGCGATAAACTGAGCATTTGTACCTGATACTGTACATTTAGCAACCTTTACGTTATTGATTTTGCCGTCTATAACAAACTCATCTATATTGTTTTCATCAATAGCCTGATTTGTAAGAACAATACCTCTCTGTACCAACTTATAACCTTTTGGAACAGAGCATACGCCGGAATAACCCATACGATACTTTCCGTTTAAAGGAACCATTGTGCCTGTAGCATTTAGTACTATAGATGGAAGTTCTGTCTTTTCTGCATTCTTATCTATAAATTCAGGAGTAAGTGTAACATCGGAAACCACTGCAAAGGAATAAGTTGAATTATAGCTTACAATGTCATTTTTCTCATTTCTCCAACATGAAAACTGCTTGCCTTCAGGAACTTTTGCAGTAACGCTTGCTACTGCACGAGATTTAAATCTGACTGCACTTTCAGAAGTGCCGATAATAGCGCCGTTCTCGCCTACGGTAACTGCATAGGTTTCTTCCATTTCTTCAAATTTTGCCTTTACACCTATAACACTTGACATAGTAAACTTAAAGTCTCCGCCAAGTTCTACTTTATGCTCTTTGTTCAGATTATCTGTAAGAGTGATTTCTGCCAAACGATAGCCCTGGGCAGGTGTTGCATTAAGACGTACAACAGAATTCTCATAAACACCGCTGTCAGCTGATTTTTCACCGTCATCTTCAACAACATAAGCCTTTACAGTACCTTTACCCTCTACTTTAATGTCAAGAGGGAAACGGACAGGTTCACCATAAACTGCGCCGTCTACAGGAATCACAAAATCCACGCCGTATGCTTCAGCTGCATTGATTGAATCCATATTCAGACCAACTGTAGTTAAGTCACCTGTATTGCCGCTAAGTACAATTTTAAAAGTATTCTTTATACCTTCAAGTTTTTCTACCTTAAGTGTACCGATAGGCAGCTTATTTACTGTGTTACCGTTTTCATCCTTTGTAATTTGAACAAGATTCTCAGTGCCTGCTACATAAACCTGCATAATCTGAGTATCCGGATTGAAATTTGCCTCTTTAATCTTTACCTTATCCAAAGCTTTGTCAAAGGTAAGTTTCATGTCTCTGCCTGTGACAGCAGAACCGTCACCGCTCATCAGTTGAAGAGCAATCTGATAAGAAGCTACACTCTCTGCCTTTTCAGGATCCAGTTCGAGCCAAACCTGAACTGTGTTAGCGTCATATTCGTCTGCCTGCTTTGTTTTCAGAGAATAAGGTGCCGGTGAATCTGTCGTTTCAGTTGTCGTCTCTGATACTTCAGCAGCATATGTAGCTGCGGGGGTTATGCAAAAAAATGTTAAAATTGCTACAAGGAGCAATGCAATAAATCGCGTTTTTCTCATACTGACCTCCATTTTTTTAATCCGCTGCCGCCATCTTTGACGGCAGCGTCTGTTTATTATTATATGTTTTTATTACTTAGCTTTCTGTACTGCTGTTTGTCAGAGTGATGTGTGGAAGTGTTTCCGGTACTGCAACCGTAAAGGAATCACTAACCAAACGCTCGCCTGCAAGAGTCAGTGCGTTGTCAACGCGGTATAGTTCAGCGTATACTGCAGTAGGTAACTCTACTACAAGATCCTCGCCGTTTTCACCTGCTCCCGGCAAACCGTACTTACCTTCGTTTTCACCGCTCAAAGGTTCCAACCAGTAAACCCAGAAACCGTCTTTTACATTTGCAATACATCCTGTGTCAGGCATATCTGCAAAGAATACCTGATAACCGTTGATAATACTGTCGCGCTTATTTTCAAATGAATCGTCAAACATTTTGTGATCCTGATTATACAGTTTAACTACATTGTAAGCAGCATTGCCTGCATACTTACCTGTAACAATGAATGAGCCTTCAGGAATCTTACTTCCGCTTTCAGCGTCAAGAATGTAATCATGGTCAAGAATACCGATAGCGTTTTCTGTATTCCATGTTTCTCTGCCGTCTTCTCCAACAGTAGATACTCCGATATCAACATTGTCACCTGACGGACCAAGGAGCATGATTTCAGGGAAGCCCAAAGTCTTAACTCTACTCGGTGCAGTAATTCTGAAATGTGTTGCCTTAAATGCTTTAATATTTCCGTCTGTTTTGAAATACAGAACCTTTCTGCCGTCTGCCAACTCACCTGCAACACATGAACTCATTCTGGTGAAAGATGCGCCGCCGTCATTGCTGAATTCCAGTATATACTTCCACAGACCTGTTGAGCCTTGTGCCACACCTTCACTTGCCGGATCCGGAACTGCTATAGCAAGTACTTCCTGTCTGCCGCCAAGAGAAATAACCATCTGTGCAGTATTATCTTTTGTTGTTCCATTATAAGCAGTGCCATAGTCACCGTCAAAAATTCGTTTTGCTGCACTGTCTGTGCGAACAATTTCACCTGTATCTTTGTCAAGATACTTTACATCCATAGTCGGAATGTAGGTTTTTTCTTCATTTGTTGCAACATCCAAATAAGAGTTGCCGTCCTTTGGAGTTGTACCTTCATAAACTGTAAGCACACCGTCATTAGAAACAGTATTTATGCTTGTAACAGTCCAATTGTCGCTTGGTAAATCACCTTCATGACGAATCTTGATAGGTTCAAGATCAGTTTTCTTAGTAGCGTTCAAATACTTGTCATAAGCAACAACACCATATGTCATAACTCGGTTGTTCTCAGTTTCAACTACATCAGTATATACTGTGCTTGCAGCATATGTACCGTCTTCTGTCGTTGCAGGCTGAACAAAAGCTACAGGCTTGCCATTTCGGATAATTTCATATCCCAAAACTGCGTCCATATTTTTCTCGTCAGGGAGAGTAATTGTAAGAGTAACTTTTCTGGCATTTTTGTTAACGCCCTGCTCCAATACTGCATTTACAGCTGTAGATGTCATAGCCGGACGATTTGCCAATGAATACTCATGAGCAGCATCATTAAGATACTGAAGCTTTCTGGTTTCCTTCGGGAACTGTGCTGCGTAGTTTGCAGTGGTAGTATCAACAACCATACCCCATGCACTAAAGAAATCTGTTAAGTCTTTCTGTGCTGCTGCACAAGCTGTGCGCATAATGTTCTGATCAGTAGTGCCGTTGCGTACTGAGTATAGTGTAGTTTCCGTGCTTGGTGCTGAGTTAAAATCTCTTCTGTACAGATAGTATCTTGCGAAGAATTCATTTGCAAGCATATTGTTATAGCTTTCTTCATTGTAAACTATCTGACCGTCTTCATTCTTGTAATAATCATAATATGCGTAATTGTTATCATAAGCAAGGTGAAGCTGCCAATACATACCTAACTGTGCAAATACATTACCTGGCTTTCCTGTTGTATTAGATGTCACATGCTTATAAACAGACTGGTATGGAATTCGGCTGGTATTTGCAGTATCCCATGTTTTTTCAAACTGAGCCCAAATGTTATTGGTAACTTCTGCATATGTCAGTCCTCCAACATCTGCATCATGACCCATTTCGTGAGCAATACCCCAACCAAACATATTACCGCCGATACGCTTGCCGTTTTCATCAGTTACTATAGGTGAACCGCCAGTCAATGGAGGAACAGAACCCCACTCAATACCTAAGTGCAGACCGCCTGCATACATAAATGCACCGGCAAACATTCTGTGGTAACGGATATTGAAACGAGCTGCCGGAATACCCTTAGCACCGTTTGTATATAACGGATAAAAACCACGTTGCTTGTAGAATGTTTCAATCATCTGGTTCATTGCAACCATGCTGTTATACATCTTGTCTGTCATTGCATCCAGGTTGCCGTTTACTCCACCCAAACCATTTAAAATCTGGCTTGCAGGAACAGATATAAACACATTGTCTAAACTGATTTCAGTGCAGTTTAAGAAACAATTTGAACCGTTTCCAAACTCATACCCACCAACATCTTCCTGATGGTCTGAATGTTTTGCTGAAAGATTTCTGTTGTACTTAACAAGTTCTTCCAAATAAGTTCTGATAGTTGATTTCCATGCTGCTTCATCTACAGTTGCACGGTCGTTGCCGATATTTCTGTAAAGATCAAGAACAGGAATTTTAGTTGCGCCGCTTACGCGAATCTCAACCGGGCGTTCTGCAATACCAATCGGTGAAGTGTGTACTACATATATTGAACCGCCCTTTTCAAAGTCAAGGCTTGATATGTTAGGAATAGTAATTTCATTTTTACCCTGAACCAGTGAAATTTCACCGGATTTCCATGCAGCAGACTCAGCATGATATTGTGTAAATACCAATCTTGCGTCTACAGACTGACCTATCTGTCTATTCTTTTGACCAACATAAACATTTATTTTAGAGCCTGACTTTGCAGTATAACCCAAAGGCTGATATCCGCTCAGTCCCATGCCAAACTGGCTGGCATTGCCATAAGTTGTAATTTTAGAATTAACGTTGAACACTTCTCCAATAGAAGATCCGTTTCTAAACAATTCTTCTGCATAATCCAGTTCGGATAAAAGCAGGTCTTTCTTTGGATGATATTCATCCCATTTTGCGTCTTTAGTGTTTGCACGCTGTTTAAGTGCTTCGATTTGTTCGAGGGTTACAGTATCTTTCAAAGAAACATGCATATCATCTGCATAAAGACCATATACCTCATCTTCCAATGAATCATAGTTAAAATACTTAATTTCAGAAATAGTACAAGCAGCGTTGTAATATTTATGGAAGCCGAAATCTAATTGTTTTGCTTTAACCGGACGGTCAAGCACATAGCGAATAGTATTCTTTGCTGTTGGGTGCAGTACCTGCATACTACAACCTACGCTTTCTTTTTTACCATTAGCATCATGAGCAGTGATATATATTCTGAAGAAAGAACCACTTCCGTCACCGTATCCGTCTTCCAAACGGTTAGTAACAACAACTTCTTTAATGGTTTTTTCCTCTTTGAATACTACAGTTGCACCGATATCTGCACCTGTTGTGCTGTGGAAATATGTAGAATAGTCATCGTCAATGAGAAATTCATTGTCATACTTAACACCCTCTGGATATTTAGAGTTGTCTACAGAATATCTATTACGAATTGATTCAATCTCATCTCTTGAAATCATGCCGTATTTTGGGAATTGTGGAGTCTCATTTGCTGTCTTGCCAACTGCAGGCAATGAGTTCGGACCACGGCGAAGCTTGCCGTTTTCGTCTGAGTTCCAGCCGTACACACGAACTTGGTAAGTAGTATTATCCTTTAAACCGGTAATGCTGTAACGATTAGTCATGATATCATGTACTGCAATATACTCTTCAGCATCTTTTTCACGGTATTCAAGTGTATATTTCTCTGTACCTGTCATATCCTTCCATGATACATCAAGCTGACGGTGTTTTCCGTTTATGCTCACATTGTCAGGAGCTTCAGGCGCCTTACCTGCAAGCTGATAATGCTCGATTTTTGAACTGTAAGGACTTGACCAGTTACCGTTTGTAGATTTTACTCTGATTGAATATGTCCATAATGGAGTAATCTTATCCTTATGACCACCTTCAAAGCTGTTAATTATAATCTGATTTACACCAGCTTTGTATGTTCTTTCTTTATACTTAGTGCCGTCCTTTGCAACAGCAGATACAGCAACTTCATAGCCGGTAACATTTGTTTCTGCATCCCATTTTACGGTAATGCTGTCGCCTGAACCGCTTGCCTCAATATTTTTAGGAATATTAAGTTCAGGTTCCGGGATACGTGATTCCATATCGTTTAAGAATTCTACTTTAGCGATTTCTGTAAGATTGGTAGAAGCTGCAGTAGCAGTAACCACAATAGTAACTTTCTTTATAGCTACCTGACTGCCCAAATCGATTACAATTGTACCATCTGCATTTCGAATAGCAGTAGCTCTTGAAGAACCCTTGGCTTTGCGAGCCGCTCTAACCATTCTGGACTCTTTCTGCATCACTGGTTCTGCAACATCCTGACTGTCCTGTATAGGAACTTCGATTACTTCGCCTTTGCCTTCCGGATCGTCGGGATTAGCTACCTCAACCTTAATTGTACCACCGGTAGGACCGCTATCTGCAGGAGCAGAAATAACCATACCGCCGACTTCTGCAGTGCCTGACATCTCCATCTCAATTTCAACAGGGTTAACCTCCGAAATTGCAGCGCCCTCTTCCTTAGGAGCAATTTTAATGGGCTCTGCAACATCTTCCATAATAGTATCAAGCTTGCGCTCGCCCTTAGGAACAGCCTTCTCCTGTGCCTCTTCAACCTTTACTGCAGATTGAAGAACTGTCACAATCGGTATTGCATTCTGCTTTTCATGACCCATATTGTATGCGAGAATGCTCAAATCCTGAATATCAGTTTTTCCATCTAAATTCAAATCGTAAATAGACTGGAATGTTTTATCTTTAATCTTAGAGGAGTCTTCCTCAGATGGATTTGCATCATCTGGAAGCTTCGTCTTTGTTTCTGTTTGTCCCATATATTGCAGGATTGTTTCAACATCAGTACTATTGATAGCACCGTCATTGTTTACGTCACCCAAAGCAAATACACCTGGGGACGTTTTACCTGCTCCTCTGTTTGATGTGTAGCTATTGCTGTACATCAATGTTGTCTTGGTACCTTCATTAATAACAACTTCCTGAGTAAAGTTCTCAAAATAGTACTCTGAATTCATACGAAGCGTATATGTTCCAGCAGGAACATTTGCTGCGCGGAAAATAATGGTGTTATCAACTACAGTGCTTACTGTATCAAAATGTTTCTCTTCACCTTCATGAACATCGGGTTCGTTCGCATGCAGAGTGACAAGGAACATATCTTTTTTCTCTGCAAGAGATTTTTTTACCGGGAAATCATTTTGCAGCTGAACCTCAAAATTTACAATCTCTGAATCATTTTGTACCTCATCTTCATTCTCACTTGGTGAAGGCTGAAGCACCTCACTGTCAGAGCCATTACCTATATCAACAGATGTTGATTCATCTGCAGAAGCTGTTCCTTTAGATGTTCCATCGATAAGGTTCTCGCTTCCCTTAAGAGTATCTGTGATTTCACTTGACACTGGCATATCGTCCTTAACGGCAGCCATAGCATACGCCGAAGACTGCATAATCATAGTCAGCGCTAATAAAATCGCGAACAGTTTTCTTTTCATATAATCACTTCTTTCTTAAAAATTTTCTGGATGTCATTCACATCCGGTTACTTTTTGTTTTAAAGAAAGGCAATCGGCTGCCATACCGCATTACGGCTTAGGCCCTTGACTTTGCGTCCCTGCGTTTCCACAGGTTTGCCCCTTGGAATTATTATAAACTGTCCCGCATTTCCTCCTCTCTAAATGTTAAAGGCAAACAAAAAACGCCACAGTCTGAAAATAGCAACAACGTCAAAAAACAAATTGCAACTACATTCACATCCGTGAGCGTAACAAATACATTCAAGCTAAACTTGAATGGCAATCGGCTGCCATACCGAATTTTCGGCTTAGGCCCTTGACTTTGCGTCCCTGCATTTCCACAGGTTTGCCAAACACATATTTAATTTACTATATAATACCAAAGCTTTTTGGAAAAGTCAAGTGTTTTTTCAAAATTTTTTCAATAAAAATTTTGGTGAATTTAGATTATCTCTTTAGAAGTTCTTAAATATCGGTATAGTACGTATTTCGGGTCTTTTACAGTATTTTAGATATAGGGAGAAATTCTTATATACTCTCATAAACTTTTAGGTTATCCCTCTTAAAAGTAGTAAATCAGTCTGCGGTTATGCGCAATCAGCCTTTCCTTTTCAGCCTTTACAAAAACAAAAATTACGTGCGTAATCGTTCAGGGTTATGATGATGTTGAAATATCCTACGATATAACGTAACGCTTTCGGGTTCATTCCGGCATTGACTAAGTTGGAACAGAACGTATGGCGTAAGATGTGCGGTGTCATTACTTGGTAAGGCTTCCTCGTGGCCCTTGTTGTACTTCTTCGTAAGCCCTCGGAACATAGTATCATAGTTTGTCGCCACTATCGGACAACCGTCCCGGCTGTGGAAAAATAGTTTCTGAAACCGTAAATAACAGTCGGTTTTGTGCCACTGCGACACGATGGGATTTTCAATAATTTCCGTTTCGTATGTTTTGGCGGTGTACATCTGCTTTGTTGTGCTGATTTAAGAAATTATTTTAATACATAAACACCCGTAGTCTAAACTACGGATGTTTGAATATTGTTATTAATTTTATCCTCTGCTGCACAAGCTGTGAATGTTCCTGCCGCTAAAATCAAAGTTAATATTATTGCGATCTGCTTTTTCATATTATCGCCGTCCTTTCAAGCAACATTATATCCACAATACTGAAAAAGTCTGGTAAATTTATTATAGTTCTAACAATTTATCATTTTCAAAATAATAAATGTTTTCTTTCTTATAACCATATATAGAATTTTTTATACTAATATGTGGTTCAAAAGTAAAATATTTTACTTCTTTTAATTTTGTTGTGTTACCTTTTTCAATATAAATCCTGTCATTTTTATCCTTTACTATAGAGTGACCTAAGTTCCCCATAAAATCTAGATTTTCAAATCCATTTGCAATAATAAATTCATTCATATAAAAATAAAGTTCTTCAAATGAGGTATCAGGAGTTGCAAAATTAATTAGTTCTTTGTGTAATATATCTTCCATTAACAATCCCTTTTTCCATAAGGGATTTAATATATTATCAATCTTTTCTACAACTATTCCATCTTCAATAATAATTGTTCTCGCATAATCGCCCCAAATATTAGAATTTTGAGGGCTTAAATCGATTGTAATAATATCATTAGACTTTATATCTTTATTTGCAGTATTATAGCACTTCCCTGAAATAGAAAGAGTAGTTTCATCATTAGCAAAAACAAAAGCACCTACATCCCAATACCAGAAAGAATCTGCACCTAATTCAAGCATCTTATATTCACATTTTTCTCGAACTTCAACTAGTGACATTCCCACCTTAATCTCAGATTTTATATAATCCATTGTCTTCTTAGCAATTCCTTGGACTTCCTTATACTCCATAACATACCTCACACAGAAAGTAATTCACCAAAAGTATATCACATCAAACCATGATTATCAACTTAACCTAAACATCTGCTTTCTTCTCAGCCTACAGTGGAAAAAGGAGCAGGAGTGAATCTCGCTGTTCTTCTTCTGACAAGCTGTTAAAAAAATCTTCAAGAGTAATATTTTCCGAAAAATCTTCTTCTATGTACCTGCAGCTGTTGCAAATTTTTCATGCCTGATAAGAACAGAACCATCATCATGCTGTGTAAATGATAAAATGTCGTTGGATCTAAACCCAATACACTTTCAAATTTCAAAGGTATTACATACTTCATTTCCGATATGTGGAAAGCTTACTCTAATATTTCTTCCGCTTGGTTCAAAAATACGACTCAAATTGTTGATAAATATCATTGGATTCGGCAGGTTATCTGGGTTTTTGAAGCTGTTAGAAAGCAGGAACAAAAGAAATTCAGCAAATTCCATCGCAGATACTTCAAAAAATCAAGACAGCTTTTACTAAAAAGATTTGACTATCTTTCTGATGAACAAAAACAGCAAGTAAATATTCTGCTTTACGCTTCTCCTACTCTCTCTACAGCTTATTTTTTCAAAGAAAATTTTCTTAAAATCCTTGACTGCAAAAACAGAGATTCTGCTAAAATTGCTTTGTCCGATTGGATAAATTCCGCATTTGACAGTGATATTCCTCAACTTCAAAGGTGTGCAAATACTATGATAAATTGGCTGTCAGGTATTCTTAATTCATTTTCTTCTACTATCACTAACGGCTTTACTGAAGGCTGCAACAACAAAATTAAAGTCCTTAAACGCAATGCTTACGGCTACAGAAATTTCAATCGTTTTCGTAATCGTATTTTGCATATATTTTCTCATCAATCTATCAATTATCAAAAACAAGCGACAGCTTGACGCTATCGCTTGTAATGAATCAATTCATTTTTCGGTTTTCCCCAACTATTGACAAAGAGCCCATTTAAAGTTGTCAATCCTCTGGGTATAGAAAAAGGCTGTAGAAAAAAATTCTACAGCCTTCGTGGCTCCCCCAACTGGGCTCGAACCAGTGACATCATGATTAACAGTCAAAATATTAGTTTGTAATAATGGCTTAAATACTAGGTTATGGCGACATCAAAAATTAATCTGTAGCAATTATGTAGCAACACTTCTAATTGAATGCACTCTACTCGCCAATCAAAATATACTAATTTTATTATGAATACAATGCTTACTTAATACTTGAATTATAATAGAAAACTTATTAATAATATCTGTATTATTGCGTTTATTAAAAATCAAATAAAGATTCTATTTCTGAAAAAGTGTTTTTTGCTTTCATTCAAAGCATCATACAGATTAGAAATTGTTCTTACCATATATTCTAAATTTGTTTCAGTAATAATTTTGCTATATAACGTACTGTCTTTTATTATTACTTCATTTATTATTTTGGTATTCAGGTACATAGAAAATAATTTTTCTCATATAAACTACGTCCATTTTTGAGTTCAAAAAAACTTTCTACACTTTTTTAATATATATTTTTTTGCAATAAACAGTTAAGATAATTATTTATTGACAATGAAGAGTGAAGGCACCACTATTACAAGCGATGAAATATAAAAATAGGTGAATCTATTTTTTAAATCAATAATTGTTTTCTCTATGATTGTTTTTTTCAACTTTTAATTATTAGAACATCAAGCAAAAGGTCTAATTCTTACAAATTTTACTTTCTACTTCAATTTGATATTCTATTATGGAATCCAACATTTTCTTCATATTTTTAAGATTTAAAGTAATATATTCATTCATTTTATTTTTATCAAGGTTATTCCATTTAAAATATTTTTCGTCACCTATATTTTGACAATCTTCAAGAAAATCTATAAATACATCAAACCACTTTGTCCAACCTCGCTTACTAGGCATTTGATCATCTTGTTGTTTTAAAAAATTTAATGTTTCGTTTGCGTTATTAGAAAAAGTTTTAATTATATTGTTTATAAATAAACTTTTTGCTGTATCCGGTAATCTTCTTTCGGCTTCTGGTATAAATCTGTAAATTATATCTTCGCTGTTATCACTAAATGTGTTATACAAATAATTTATCCGAACTTTTAATCTAGATAAATAACAAAATGAAGCATTTAATCTTTTTTCACGCATTTTGCGAAAATACATAATAGCAATTACGCCTCCAATTATAGCAACTATTCCAACAATGATTTTTACAATAATTTCTAAAAACGAGATAACATCATTTACTGTTAAAATACTCCCTTCTATTTCCTGATAAATCTCAATATAATATAATTTATGCATAATATTCCTCCTTTATTCATTATAATTTATTGTATCTGTTTCTGATATTTACGCACTCTTCAATTACAGATAAGTAGTTTTTCTGAGCTGTTTCAGACATTGATTCTTTTGTAATGTATTTAATTATAAATTCTATAAAATTATTTATATATCCTTTGTGCTGTTCTATAATTCTATGTTTATGTAATTTCCCACTTTGTTTTGCTTTAAGTATTATTTTTATATCTCTATCCCTTCTAAGATGCTTTATACAATTAATAGCATTTTCAGATACATGATCTAATATTTTTATACATTCTAAATCTTTTACATTTATTTTCTTGCCCATTGTTGATTTCGTTGGTAGCGTTGAAAAAAGAGGTACATAAGTATCTGAATAACGTACTGCAAAATATTCAAACGATGAAACTATGTATTTTAAATAAGCTTCTCCCGCATGCGTAATTCTTAATGTGAATTTTTGAGAATTCACATTAAGTTTTTCTAATAATTCATTGTAATTTTCTAAAGTAACATTTTCTTCACTTTTCTCATATTGCATATCTATAAATTGAATCCAATCATTATCCTTTCGGTTATAAGAATTCATATAATATAGTATCTCAGCTATATTCTCTTGCTGTTTTAAGGAAATCACATTCCAACTATCTTTAGATTTGCTAACAGCAAATAAATCGCTAATTACATCATTAATCTCAAGTTTATTTTCTCTTGCACCCGATATTGTATGGTTATAAAGCAAAGTTAAAATCTTACGTGAATGCCCTAATCCTAATCCTCTTTCATTATTTACATTTTCATCACAATAGGCTTTTAGATGCTTAAAAAGATTATCGTTTTCATTTAACTCTTGTAGAATAAGACCTTTTATTATGCTGCGAGCAGCAAACCTTGAAATAGCAGTGTCACATTTCCATAACTCATTATAAATTTTAATATATTTTTGCTTACTAGGCGACTCTAATAAAATCCCAAAAAAATCAACGATTAATCTTGTATTGAAATTAAATAATGGATCAATTTGTAATTTTAATCCTGTTAATACATTATCTGCACATCTTCGCAAATCACCTGTAATTTGTTCTAATAAAATTATTTCATCATTTAATCTTTTAATTTCGTTATTAACACTTTTTAATTCTTTATACCAGTCTTTTTTCTTTTTAATTATACTATCTGTAGAAAACCAACCATTTATATCTAAATCACTTGCTAACTCATCAGATGATTGTAAATTTGAATCACACATTCTTGCTGTATTCGTTCTAATAGCCATAATAAATTTAAATTTTCCATTATTACAATTGTTTGCTTTATTTATCTTCTTACTGTATTCATTTAAAGTCTTTCTTATTTTATCAACATCCTTATTATATATTTCTTTGTTATTTATAAATCGCTCTAAATTATCAAAAGTTATTATATATGTTTTATCACTATTTTTGCAACGTAAAATTAATAAATATACGTCCAATGTTTTATTAAACAAATTTTCTTCTGTTAGTTCTTTTTCTTTTTTATCAAAATAAACTTTAAAAAACAAAGCTGTTTGTTTTACAATATTTAATTCAGTTTGGTTACTATCTATAATTTCACAAAGTTCATTAAAAAAAGTGCCCCCAGCAGGAAACGTATTTAAAAATTTATTTTTATAACTCTCACATATAACATTTAATGCTTTATATATCCTACTAATCGATTTTTCAGTATCATCGCTTGTCATACCAAAAAGCAAATTATACATATTATTTAAAATTACTGCATACATTTTTTTATATGGAGAATCAAAATTCTCTATAGTTGTTTCTATATCCCCGAACCAAGTAATGAATTTATCAGCAATAGCTAAATCAAGAATTACCCATTTAGATTTACGTTCAATGTATTTTAAGTAATTAATAAAGGTTGTCTTTCCTGTACCAGCGTTTCCACTTATAGTATATACCTTAGTATTACCAGAATCCGACAACCAATTATAAAAATTTTTATATTTTTTCTTAGTTTTATCATTTGCATCTAATATTTCATAAACATTAGTACTACTATCTTCATAACTTTGATTTTCATCCAATAGTAATGTGGTTTTCAAATAGTCTTCGTCTAAAAACAATGGCGCGGAATAACATTTATCAAAAAAGGTACCCACAGATAACTCTTTTATAATTTTACTTTCTATATCATTAATCTGTGCTTTATTATCAAATGGTGTAAGTAATAAATAGTTTGCTATATTGCTTAAATATGCCATACAAAGTCCTCCGTTAAGTTAAAATATATCACATATATTTTATTACACTTTGCATCAAAATTCAACAAAACTTGTAAATTTAATGTAATAATTTTTTATATTATAATTTGTATATTTTATACAAATGCCCAACTTAATATTATAAATTAAACTATTTTAAAAAAAGCTACCCAATTTTTTTATAAATTAGTTATGTATTGATACGAAAATTGTAAATATTTTTAATAATAATTTTGAAAATGCAACACAAAAAAAGAAAAGCACTGAATAAACAGTGCTTAACGGGACTATATAGATTTTATCGAGTCAATTTAGCATTTTGTTAGTTACATGAGTTACATGTAAGTTATTGAAGTTTAGAGACAGATATAATCAGTTTTATTAAATATTTTGTTAAAAACTTGTTTTGAACAGATTTATAAAATTTTCTTTATGTTGTATGGTCTTCAAAAAATGCTTTCATAGTTTTGTTACTCCTAAATACCAAATAAGGATTTTTATCATTTCCTTATAAGCTTCGTAAGATACTTAATAAAATTATCTCCTGCAATTCCGTTTTGCTTGTAACCGCCTATTTTAAGAACCTCATTTACAGCTTTTTCAGTGCCGTTTCCAAATGAACCGTTTTCATCCATTCCTGATTTAATTATGCCTTTAGATTTTGCGATCAACAGAAGTTCTTTAATGGCAAGAATACCGTCCGACTTCTGCCCTTTCTTATATCCCTGACTGTCAAGGACTTTTTCTTTTGACGTTGACTGTGATTTATATGTAACGCCAAAATAATTACACAGACCTTTACAAATCGCTTCGCCTATTTTTGTTGTATTGTTTCTTATCCAGTCTGAACCCGTCTTTGTATCATGAAATTCACACTCAACATAAACCGTTAACGCTCTGGGCACATTGATTTCATATAGTCCTGTTTGATAGGAAACGCTGTCAGCTGTACCTGGGGAAATAGAACCCAATGACTTTAGAACAGCTTCTGCCGCCTTTCTGCCGTTTGAATTAAGACAGAAAATTCTTGTGCCCCCTGTGACCTTACCGTTATACGCATTCGTATGGATTGGCATATGAATATCAGCATTGAATTTGTCAGATTCATTACAGCGGTTCTGCATTGTATCTCCTGATTTTCCGACCTTTACTTCAAATCCGCATCTTTTCAGTGCTGTTGCAGTTGCATTTGCGATTTTATCGCACTGTGCCATTTCGTTTGTATTGCCTGTTGCATAGGTATTATTACGCTGATTGGATGGTGATAAATAGATTTTCTTTGACATGATTAAACCACCTTCCAATCTTCCGAAAGACAGTCATTTACACTGGGCACCCAAGTAGATATATTACCATCTACGTTTTTTATGCAAAAATATGGATTCACACAATCATGATCATTACCAGTAAATTTACTGTTTTCATTGGTGTCGTAACCTTCATGCAAAAATACAAACATTCCTTTGCCATTCCAACCTTTTCGCGCAACCTTTTCGCCTTTTTTTAATTTTCTTATAGCTTCGCCGAACGTAAAAGTTGAAACATTTAATTCTGTTCCAGTTGATTTATTTCCATTGACTATCCAATCATCTGCTAAAATATTATCAATTGTAAAAAATGTATCAGCAGATGAAAACGGAACAATAGTACCATCTTTGCAATGTAGATGTATAGTTGTTGAATTTTTTCGCCAAAAACCTGCCCAATGTTCTCTTTTTATATCTGCACCTTGCTTTAATGCTTCATATGCTTGTTTAAATTCCATAATCATTCCTCCATTTTATTAATTTCAGGCAATCCTGCTACTGATGTCAACACTGATAAAATACCAGC
>CAJUGO010000020.1:0-6088 GCA_910585865.1 uncultured Ruminococcus sp.
ATTCATTTTATATTGCCCGCTCAGCTTGCCGTTTCACGCCAACGAGCGATGGCTTATTGAATAATAACCGCTTTTGCGTTTATAATTCAATTGTCTAATAAATTCGACTATTATATCATTCATTTTATATTGCCCGCTCAGCTTGCCGTTTCACGCCAACGAGCGATGGCTTGTTGAATCATAACCGCTTTTGCGTTTATCGTTTATGATTTAATTTATTTGTAATTCAAATATTTGGGAGGAACGTCATGTTACTAACAGCAGATGTTGGAAATACTAATATTAAACTCGGCATTTTTAACGGCGACAAATTAAAATTTAAACTTGTATTTTCAACCGACAAGAGCAAAACCTCCGATGAATTTGCCGTTGAGCTGTATACATTCTGTCAGATTTACGGTATAAATGCTGACATGATTGACTCTTCAATAATCAGTTCGGTGGTTCCGCAAATTACCGACCCGCTTAAAAAAGCAATTGAAACCGTAACGGGAGTTAAAAGTCTTGTTATAGGACCGGGCATAAAAACAGGACTGGATATTCGTCTGGACAACCCTTCTGCTGTCGGCTCTGACATTGTTTGCATATGCGTTGCATTAAAAGAGCTTTACCCCTGTCCTGTAATCGTAGTGGGACTCGGAACCGCAACCACCATTCTCTATATTAACGAAAACCGGGCATATTGCGGCGGAGCAATCCTTCCGGGCGTACAAATCTCACTTGATGCTCTATCTGCTCGATGTGCACTTTTGCCGTCTGTAAATATTGCTGATCCTAAAAAAATTATAGGCACTAATACGACCGACAGCATAAAAAGCGGTATAATCTACGGCAATGCAAGTATGATTGACGGAATGATAGAGCGTTTTGAGCAGGCGGCTGGACAAAAATGCACGCTTGTAGCAACAGGAGGTCTTGCATCCTCAATAATAAGCTATTGCCAAAAGGATATAATTATAAATGACGATCTTGTTCTTGAAGGGCTCAGGTTTATTTATCATAAAAACAAAAAATAATTTACATAAATCAGGGTGCATTAAATGTTCCCTGATTTATTTATGCCTAATAATCCATGATAACCTTGCTTTTTAAAGACAATTATGATAATATTTATTGTGGATGGTATTCGCTTTGAAACTGTACCGAATGAACAGAATTTATTCATATTCCTTTATAAGCCTGCATCCTATGGAGCGGGACTAAAAGTGCAGTAAAACGGAATAAGGATATATATTTAAAATTAACGGGCACAGGTAAGCGGAATTTACTTGTGCCTTTTACAATAAATTTCGCATTTTCTTCAAAGGTACTGTGACAGTTACTGTAAAGCGCCGTTCACAGATACCGGCATCCGAACAGCTATTAATACTAATACTGTATTTTAAGGAGAAAATAACATGAAAAAAACAGTAACAACATTTAAGCAGGCAAAACAAAATGGCGAAAAACTCACTATGCTTACAGCATATGATTACTCAACGGCAAAGCTCATAGATGAATCAGGAATTGATGCAATCCTTGTTGGTGATTCGCTGGGAAATGTTATTTTGGGATACAGTGACACAACAGCAGTAACAATGGAAGACATGATTCATCACGGCGCAGCTGTAGCAAGAGGGGCAAAAGAAGCTCTTGTGGTAGTAGATATGCCCTTTATGTCATATCAGACATCCCCTTATGATGCTCTTGTAAATGCAGGCAGACTTGTAAAGGAAGGCAAAGCCGGTGCTGTAAAGCTTGAGGGCGGAGCAGAGGTTTGCGACTCAATCAAAGCTATAACAAGCGCAGGAATCCCCGTTATGGCTCACCTTGGACTTACTCCGCAGTCAGTAAATATCTTTGGCGGATATAAGGTCCAGTGCAGAGATGAACAGTCGGCGCTCAAATTGATAAATGACGCTCTTTCTGTACAAAAAGCAGGCGCTTTCGCCGTAGTACTTGAATGTATTCCTGCAAAACTTGCAGAGCTTGTGACAAAAACACTTGATATTCCAACTATAGGAATCGGCGCCGGAAACGGCTGTGACGGTCAGGTGCTTGTTTATCAGGATATGCTTGGAATGTTTTCCGACTACACCCCAAAATTTGCAAAGAAATTCGCGGATGTCGGAGTTGTTATGAAAAACGCCTTTTCACAATATATCGAAGAAACTAAAACAGAAGTTTTTCCGTCAGAAGAACATGAATATAAAATTTCTGAAGAGATTATCGAAAAGCTTGAAAAGAAACTGCGTGAAAATCACACTAAATAGTTTTTAAAGACAGCTGAATTTTCATTTACACCTTATCCGCCCACAGTAAGGCTGTAAAATTTTCATTCCTGATTTGTGGGCGGAAAGGCTAAGGAAATTAAGATGATTTTAATAGAAAACACCGTAAAAAAGGTAAGAGAAACAGTTAAAGAATGGAAATCACAAGGTCTTACTGTAGGTCTTGTGCCCACAATGGGATATCTTCACGAAGGACACCAGAGTCTTATAAAAAAAGCCGTTAATGAAAACGACAGAGTAGTTGTAAGCATATTTGTAAATCCCATTCAGTTTGCACCAAACGAGGACTTGGAAACATATCCCCGTGACCTTGAAAAAGACAGCCTGCTTTGTAACAGCACGGGTGCAGATTTAATCTTTCATCCGCAGCCGGAGGAAATGTATCCCGACGGATTCTCAACACAGGTTGTTATGAATAATCTTACAGCTGAGCTTTGCGGTAAAACAAGACCGACTCACTTCAGCGGAGTATGCACCGTTGTAAGCAAGCTGTTCAACATTGTAAAACCTGACCGTGCATATTTCGGCGAAAAGGACGCTCAACAGCTGGCAATTATCAAAAGATTGGTTAAAGATCTTAATTTTGACATAGAAATTGTAGGCTGTCCTATTGTGCGGGAAGCTGACGGACTTGCAAAAAGCTCACGAAATACGTATTTAAACAGCAGCGAGAGAAAAGCGGCTCTGATTTTAAGCAAATCAATTCAGCTGGGCAAAAAGATGGTTGCAGACGGAGAAAAAAGCTCACAGACCGTTATTAATGCTATGACTGATTTAATCAAAACTGAATCGCTTGCAAAAATCGATTACGTAAGTATTGTAAATGCTGAAACAATTGAGTCTGTTGATACAATCAGCGGAGAAATACTTACCGCTGTTGCCGTGTATATAGGCAAAACAAGGCTTATTGATAACTTTATGATTACTGTCTGAAAGGGGACGTCCAAATGACCGTAACTATGCTTAAGAGTAAAATTCACCGTGCCTCGGTTACACAGGCAGAACTTGATTACATAGGCTCTATTACAATTGATGAGACCCTTTTAAAAGCATCCGGCATTATGGAATATGAAAAAGTACAAATTGTTGATATAAATAACGGGCAGCGATTTGAAACCTATGTTATTGCAGGTAAAAAGGATTCAGGCATAATATGTCTTAACGGTGCCGCTGCAAGATGTGTTCAAAGAGGCGACAAAATTATAATCATGAGTTATGCCGAGATTAGCGCAGAAGAAGCTGAAACCCACAAGCCTGCTGTAGTATTTGTAGATGAAAACAATTGTATAAGTAAAATTACAGCCTATGAAAAGCACGGTCTTTTGAGTGATATGGAGGACTGAAATGTTTAAAGGGAAAACCGTCGTACTCGGCGTAACAGGAAGCATTGCCGCATACAAAGCCGCGGGCATTGCAAGTACACTTGTAAAAAACGGATGTGATGTAAATGTCATAATGACCAAAAATGCCGTAAATTTTATTAATCCAATCACCTTTGAAGAGCTTACAAAAAATAAATGCCTTACGGATACATTTGACAGAAATTTTGAATATAATATAGCCCATATTTCTCTTGCGGTCAAAGCAGATGTATTTATCGTTGCACCCGCTTCGGCAAACGTTATCGGCAAAATTGCAAACGGCATTGCAGACGATATGCTTACCACAACAATTATGGCGGCAAAATGTCCGAAAATTATTTCTCCTGCAATGAATACAAACATGTATGAAAATCCTATTGTTCAGGATAATATAAGAAAACTTAAAAGTTTCGGTTATACAGTTATTCCTCCTGCAGAGGGCAGGCTCGCCTGCGGAGCAATAGGCAAGGGTAAATTCCCTGACGAAAATATTATACTTGATTATCTTGAAGCTGCTCTTGCAGACAAACAGGATTTAAAAGGAAAAAAACTGCTTGTAACAGCAGGTCCTACACAGGAAAGCATTGACCCTGTAAGATATATCACTAACCACTCATCAGGCAAGATGGGGTTTGCAATTGCAAAAGCCGCTATGCTAAGAGGAGCAGACGTAACTCTCGTGAGCGGCCCCGTAAACATTGCACCGGTTTCATTTATAAAAACGGTGCACGTTGTTACTGCCCGTGATATGTTTGAAACGGTCACATCTCTTGCAAAGGAAAACGATGTTATTATAAAATCAGCGGCTGTTGCAGATTTTACCCCTGCAAAAGTTTCAGACAATAAGATAAAAAAATCCTCGTGCAATACCTCAATTGAACTTGAAAAAACTCTTGATATTCTAAAGCATATAGGCGAAAATAAGAGAAAGAATCAGATTATATGCGGTTTTTCAATGGAAACAGAAAATATGATTGAAAATTCAAGGCAAAAGCTTGTGAATAAAAACCTTGACATGATAGTCTGCAATAATCTGAAAGAAACCGGCGCAGGCTTTAAGACAGATACCAACAAAGTAACAATTATCACTAAAAAAAGTACTGAACCGCTTGAGCTTATGAGCAAAAGCGAAGTTGCAGATAAAATACTTGACAGAATAGTAAAAATGATTTAAGAGTGAATTATTATGCAGGACAAAATTCTTGAAATTCTGATAAAATCCGACAACTATGTATCCGGACAATCTATATCCGAAAAGCTTGGCGTATCACGTCAGGCTGTATGGAAAGCTATAAAATCACTTAAGGACAGAGAATATAAAATTGATTCCATAACAAACAAAGGCTATCGGCTCGTTTCCTTTCCATCTTATCTAAATGAAAAAGGAATAAAAACACATCTTAATACAAAAATTATCGGAAAAGAGCTGATAGTTCTCGATTCTGTCGGTTCAACAAATGACTATCTAAAAAATCTTGGCAGCAACGGCTGTAAAAACGGAACAGTAGTAGCAGCAAGAGAACAGATAAATGGCAAAGGCAGGATTGGAAGGGCCTGGGAGATGAAAAAGGATGACTGCATTGCATTTTCTTTTATTCTGCGCCCCAACATTGCTCCGAGAGAAGTTTCCTCAGTCACACCTCTTGCAGGACTTGCCGTATGCAAGGCAATAAGAGAATTTACCGGACTCGACTGCATGATAAAATGGCCTAATGATATTATTGTCGGGCGAAAAAAACTTGTGGGAATTTTAACTGAAATGAGCGCAGAATTTGACGCAGTTGAATACATTGTGACAGGCATTGGAATAAATACAGATACTGCTGAATTTCCCGAAGATATTGCCGTCAAAGCAACATCTGTATTTCTTGAGACAAGTAATTATCCTGATAAAAATAAATTTCTTGCCTGTGTGCTTAAACATATAGAAGATGAATTTATAAAGAATAATCTTAAACTGACTGAATCCGCCTTGTCAGAATATACTGATATGTGTGCAACAATCGGAAGAAATGTAACATTGCAAAAAGATAACCAGAGTATAAGCGGTACAGCTGTCGGCATAGATAAAAGCGGAGAACTCAAAATCATGCTGTCTGACGGCACAATTTATCTTGTTAATTCAGGAGAAGTTACTATACAGGGAATATATTAATTAAAAACTGGAAATACAACTGTGTCACAGTTGTATTAAAGTTTCTATCCATTATGTTATTATCAATCTTTCCTTTTATTCTGTCTCTCGGAATATTAAGTTATGCAAGTTTATGTACAGAAACTCCAATTTACTCTTGTTAAAACTTTACAAAGTGTAATATCAATTGTATAATAAATATAAAAGTATATTTTAACACAATCGATTGACAACACTATAAGCATTTAATAATTCGATGCGAAAGTATAATCGGAGCATATAAATGAAGTATAAAATTTTATCAACAATAACATCTGTCATAC
>CAJUGO010000020.1:6188-32560 GCA_910585865.1 uncultured Ruminococcus sp.
TTATAATTTCACTTTTCGGCTGTCAGCAAAATAATGCTATTATAAAGCCTGATGTGGATATGAAAACAGTTACACAAAACAGCTTAGATGATTTAGTGTCATTTACATTTGATTCTCCTGACAATTGGTCAGCTATAGCTGTAAATAAAAATTCACTTATTTGCAGAAGTCCATCATCAAATCAATCTGAAGAAAATGTAGATACTGTTTCTCCACATTATGCAATTATTACAAATTATAATACCTACGATATTTTTCCGCTATCAGACGAATACAAACAGAGCTATAAAGATTTATTTAAAGGAAAGTACGATGGCGTTGAAAAATTTATTAATGAGAACATTGGATACATAAATATAAGTAAGGTAATGGACAGCTTTCCAGATATAGAATTTAAAACCCCTGAAAGCATTATGGATTATTTCAATATATTGACTGAAGAACCAACTGTTCCTAACAGTAAGTTATCTGAATATTTTTACAGCAAAGTTTGGGCTTCAGATTTCAAATACACAAAATATCAATGTAAAAATAGCAATATTATTGCAGTTGAATATTCGTATATTATTCTTGATAAAACGTATAAAGCCATAAATTGTTACCGTGATGATGATTATTCTGTATATGGAGCTTTTGACAATGATATTGAACTATCATCGGGTGATGTATCTTTATGGATTGCAAGCACCATGGAGGTTGCCGAACACTATAGGCTTGAAGATGGTGTAGTGTTAAGAGAAGGAAAAGACTATTAATTCTTAAATTTAACCATAATGATATAATAAATAGAAAATATCATTTAATACATTAAATGAACAATAGTACAAACATCCAATGATTCTACACTAAAATAAAATTGGAGCATATAAATGAAGTATAAAATTTTATCAACAATAACATCTGTCATACTTATAATTTCACTTTTCGGCTGTCAGCAAAATAATGCTATTATAAAGCCTGATGTAGATATGAAAACAGTTACACAAAACAGCTCAGATAATTATATAACATTTTCATTCGATGTGCCCTCAGACTGGAAAGTGTTGGCACAAGATTATACTTCTATTGCATGTTTTAGTCCCAATGCTAATGAAACAAATGCCGGCGATAAAGTTTCTCCCTACAAGTTAAGTATAGAAAACTATATCATTCCTTCTCTAATGCCCATAGCTGATAACTATAAGCAAGCTTATAAAGATTTATTTAAAGGAAAATATGAGGGTATTGAAGAAATCATTAACGATAGTATCGAATATATAAATATAGGTAAAGTAATGGAAAGCTTTCCGGAACAAAAATTTGAGTCACCAGAAAGTCTCATGGATTTTTTCAATATATTAATAGACGGTTCGAGTACACCAGACAATACAATTCCCGAATCATGGGAAGACAAAGAGTGGGCGACTAACTTTGTCTATAAAGAGTATGACGGCGAAAACGGAAAAATTGTAGCGGTAGAATATTCCTATGTAATTATAGATAAAACATATAAAGCTATTAATTGCTACCGTGATGACGACTTTTCCGTATGCGGTGTTTTTGACGATGATGCGGAACTTTCTTCGGGCGATTTAGCACTGTGGGTTGCTGATAATATGGAAATTACCAAACACTATAAAATTGAAGATAATATGCTAAAACAAGAGGGAGTAGATTATTAAATTTTATGTTTTTTAAAATCTATGTATTGTAATTACAGCCGAAGTATTCTTCTACTTCGGCTGTTGTAAATATATTTATGATTTCACAAATTCAAAAAGTGCTACTTTATCTTGAGGTAATTCACTTACAGGGTTAATTTGAGGCAAAATATTTATACGATCAATTTCTGTACCCCAAAAATCTTTAACAACAATTTCAATTTTTTCACTATTATATATAGTCGCATATTCATACATTTTTCCATCTTTGCCACAAAAAATTTGAGATACATATTTATCATCTTTTCGTCTTTCATCAAATGTAAATATAATATCATAGTTATATGAATTATTTGGTATTATTCCCTTAAATTTCGCATACTGCCCTTTTGCAAGATCATTAACAGTACTTTCCCATACTTGTGCAGAATACATGTTAGCTCCTGACCAGCGTCCATGAAGAGATCTCATAGATTGATTTTTTAGTGATATTAAGTTGTTAAAGAAATTACAATAATTTGATTCACCACATTTAACAAATGCCCGTCTTTTGCCTGAAATTTTGTCTTGCCAATATTCAACATCTATATATAATGACTCCCAGCTTTCAGCAAAAGATGTAATGCCTCCGACAACAATACCATAAATGCTGCCAATCAGTGGAGCTTTGTCCATTTTATCTACCAGACTATCATCAAAAGCAAGTCCCGAAATAAATTTTGCAGTATTAAAAGAATTTTTTACTAATCTTGTTGTTTTTTCAAGTTTATAAGGAACATTAATATACTGCATACCATTTTCAAAGTATTCAATCGGATATATTTTTCCATTTTCAGGATTTTTAACTGCACCATATTTATATACAGGTGTCGGAGTCGGTGTAGGCGTACTAGTATCCTTTTTTTCAAGAACAATAGCCTGTAAATTTAATCCTTTGTATGCCGCTTCAACAGAAGATTTGCTATAGTATGTTTGCGGCTGGGAGGTCAGAGGGTCATTAAAAATATAATGCGTGCTGTCATATCCCACCAACAGCAAACAATGTTCCGGTGCAATCCAGTTAATTGTTTTTCCGTTGTAAGTCCATGTTGAACTGATATATGGAGTATTCATATACATAGTTGCCCACATAATTACCGGTATACCTTTGTCTATGTAGTTAGAACATAAATTTTTCATAGAAACTCCATACAATTGTTTTGCAGTATATTCTTGTCCGGATAAAGCTTTATCCAAAGCCTTTTTTATTACTGGTGCATAACATCCATAACCGCTGGTCGATCTGGGATTCCCGCCAAATGAAATATTGGGATCAAAAGGAACTCCGGTTTTTGTTAAGTACGAATCAATAAATTTATCTACAGATACATCTATACCAATATGATTCAATGCCATAACTGTAGTAACACTTTCACATCCTGTAGGATATTTTCCTAACTGGGAAATAAACGGAACCTGAATAATTTTATTATAACCTGTAGGCGTTGACGGCTTAGTATAAATTTCATTTTCCTCATAGATATGGATTTCCACACCGTTAATATTTTTGCCGTCTATACCTGCATAGGATGAACCTGTGTCCAAAGTACCATCTAAATTATACTTTGACTGTACACTGCGCATCCATTTCGGATCAGCATTACTTACCCAAGGTAGCCAATTGCCTTCAACATGTACTCTGTACATAACAACTACACCTGATGTTAGTTTTACATCATCCTTACTATATACTTGAATGTTCAGCAACTGCACAGTGCTGCCAGGGTATCCTGCATAGTCGTTTGAAGTACTTTTGACAAATGGATAATAATATGACTTACCTTGATTCCATGTTCTATATAAAAGATAGTATGGTTTAGATGAGTCGGTTTTAATTTTTATACCATTAATATGAACAGAGCTTGCCATCGAAGTAAAGCTATGCCAATTTGAATCTTCGTCGATATAGCTAAGTGTTGAACTCACTTTGCCTCCGGATAAATTACCAATTGACGATGAAATTGATTTACCCTTAAAAACATAGATTTCAATACCGCTTATATTTTTGCCGATAATTCCGGCATATGATGAACTAACATCCAGTGTTCCGCCTAAATTATATTGTTCCTGTACATCTTGCATCCATTCCGGATCTGCATTACTTACCCATGGCAACCATCTTCCATCAACATAAGCACGATACATTACAACAACACCGGAAGTTAGTTTTGTTCCATCCTTGCTATAAGCACTTATACTCAGTCCCTGAATCGGTTTGTTTGGATAACCGGCGTAATCATTCTCTAAACTTGTTACTTCAGTATAATAGTATGATTGTCCTTCATTCCATGTTTTGTAACGCAGATAAAAATCTGAGTTTGAATTGGTTTGAATTTTAATACCATCAATAGGAGAAGCTGTTATTTTATTTTTAAAACTTTTCCAATTAGATGTATTATTAGCCATATACTGTGTAGTTATAACTTCTTCAGCTCCGGCGAAACTACCTGATCCAGCATTTAATGAATCTTCTTCAAAAATACGTATTTCGACACCGCTAATATTTTTACCATCTATACCAGCATAAGATGAACCTGTGTCCAGGGTACCGTTTAAACTATATTTAGTCTTTACATTTCTCATCCATTCAGGATCCGCATTACTTACCCATGGCAACCACCTTGAATCAGCGTATACTCTATACATAACAATAATTCCAGAAGTAAGTTTTGTGCCATTATTTTTGTATACATTTATACTTAATCTCTGAATGGCCTTTCCAGGATAACCTGCATAATCATTTTCTATACTCTTCACAATCGGATAGTAAGAAGACTGTCCTTCATTCCATGTTTGATAAGCTAAATAATAATCCTTGTTGCTACCTGTCTGAATTTTTATTCCATCTATTCTAGATGACAAAGTGCTTTTTGAAAATGACTTCCAATTAGACTCGGTTCCAACCATATAGCTTAGTGAAGAATTTAATTCACCACCAGAATAATTTCCTAATGATGATTCTTCATACACACGAATCTCTATTCCGCTAATAATCTTTCCGGATATTCCTGCATACGAGCTGCCAGTATCCAAATCACCACTCAGATTATATTTACTCTGTACACTAGCCATCCATTCCGGGTCAGCATTACTTACCCATGGTAGCCATTTGTTTTCTACAAAGGCTCTATACATAACAACAACACCTGATACTAACTTAGTGCCATCATTTTTGTATGCCTGGATCTGAAGTTGCTGAATTGGCTTACCTGAAGAACCTGCATAATCGTTTTCGGTACTTTTTACATACGGATAATATCCATCCATTCCCTGATTCCAAGTCCTATATTGTAAATAAAAAGATCTATCGGATCTTGTTTTGATCTTTAAGCAGTCCATAGTAGATTTTGTCTGATCACTAAAACCTATCCACGTTCCACCGTTTGAATATGAAAGTGAAATTGCTTGTTTACTCAATAATTTTTTCCTCCTAAAAATAGATAAATTGATATTTTCGCTTAATCAATTCTAGAACATATGTTCTATTATAATTGTAACGTCTAAATTTTAATTTGTCAAGAAAATTAGTTTTATTTTTCTCAAACTGGATATACACTTAAATATAACAGCAACCTTACTAACATATGTATATAATTCTGCGATGCTTCCACTTCATGATATCTACATTTTATGTCAATTTCCTTCCTCCCTCGACATAACCGAGATATTTCAATGTCATAAACCAAAAATACCCTCCTTACCGAACATCCGATAAGGAGGGTACGTATCAGCCGTTATTTGTCAAAAAGGCATTTTCCCATATTTTTTTAAATTAACCCATAAACAGTTGAACCCAGTAATACCTGCCGTCAACTATAGCGAGTCCTGCTGCAAATTTTTTAAAATTCGCAGAAAGTATATTTGCTCTGTGTCCCGGAGAATTCATCCAGCCCTCCACAACATCAGACGGATTAACATATCCGGCAGCAATATTCTCGCCTGCTGATCCTCTAATAGAAAAACCAAGCTCACTAAAAACCGTGTGCCACGGCGTACCGTTGGGTCTTGTGTGATCAAATTTAACTGAAATTTCCTTTGCTCTTACATCAGTACAAGCTTCAAGATTTTTGTCATATACAAGAGGCTCTAATCCGTTTTCTACTCTTTGCTTATTGGTGAGTTCAAACACCTCTTTCTCCAAAGCCTTTATTCTGTCTTCTTCAGATTGATAAATCTGTCCTGTCTTTCCGATGCCATCTAACGAAACAATACATTTTTGTATACATGTTACATCTAAAATATTAATTTGACCGTCTTCGTTTACATCCCCAAGTATCATTCTTTCAGGCAAAATAGAATCAATATCCGAAATATGCTTTTGAATTAATGTTACATCAAGAATAGAGATTGAACCATCTCCGTCTACATCACCGTACATCTTCTGCTTCTGCTCTGCAAATCCCGTAAAAAAAGAGGCGGAAATCAATGACAAAACAAAAACAAAACAAATAAAAAACTTTATTTTCTTCATATTATTCCCTCGCTTTTCTATTTATATAAAAATATTATCATTCTAAGTACCAATTGTCAATATTCATTTATTTACATTTTATACAGAATTTCAGAGATTTCCAAGACATGTTTTCAGACAATGACTGCCATATAATTTTAGTTGTTTAATGTCATAAATGAAATAAAACACATATGGACTATGGTATCATATATAAGAATATAGTTTATACGGGAGGCCGATAAAATTATGTCAGAAGTAATCAGAATTTTTGTTGAAAAAAAAGACGGGTTTAATGTACTCGCCAAACAAACACTTTGGGATATCCGCCATAACCTTGGCATGAAGTCCGTATCTGATCTGCGCTATATTATGCGCTATGACATTGAAGGACTTACAAAAGATGAATATAACCAGGCAAAAGGCATTGTTCTTTCCGAACCTAATGCAGATGTTATTTATGAAGAAACCCTGCCTGTTGAAAACGGATGGAAGGTTTTTGCTATGGAGTATCTTCCCGGTCAATATGACCAGCGCGGAGATTCTGCCGAGCAATGCGTTCAGCTTCTTACACAGGGGGAAAGATGCAAAGTACTTACCGCAAGAGTTATCGCTCTTAAAGGTGAGATTACAAATGACGAACTTACAAAGGTTGAAGAGTATCTTATCAACCCTGTTGAAAGCCGTCTGGCTTCCCTTGACAAGCCCAAAACACTTGATATGGAAATTCCTGTTCCGGAGAACGTAAAAAGAGTTGAGGGCTTTATCAAATGGAATGACGATGAAATGGCTGAATATTATGGTTCCATGGGTTTTGCAATGACCCTTTCCGACTTAAAATTCTGCCGTGACTACTTTAGAGATACAGAAAACCGTGATCCCAGCGTTACCGAACTGAGAGTAATTGATACATACTGGTCAGACCACTGCCGTCACACAACCTTCCTTACACAATTGGAAAATATTGAGGTTGAACAGTCTGCCCTCGGCAAAGTTATTGAAGATGCCCTACAGGAATACTATGATACCCGTAATGAAGTTTACGGCAAGGACAGCAACAGAATCGTGTCCCTTATGGATATGGCGCTGATAGGCATGAAGTCGCTCAAGAAAAAAGGACTTATTCCCGATCTTGATGAAAGTGAAGAAATTAATGCCTGCTCAATCGAAGTTCCCGTTACGATTGACGGAAAAACAGAGCAGTGGCTTGTTCAGTTTAAAAATGAAACCCACAACCATCCCACTGAAATTGAACCTTTCGGCGGCGCTGCAACCTGTCTGGGCGGTGCAATCCGAGATCCTTTGTCCGGCCGATCATATGTTTATCAGGCAATGCGCGTAACCGGTTCAGGCGACCCTACAATTCCGTTTAAAGATACAATGCACGGTAAGCTGCCGTCACGCAAAATTACTACAGGCGCAGCACAGGGCTACAGCTCATACGGTAACCAGATCGGTCTTGCAACCGGACAGGTAACCGAGCTGTATGACAAAGGATATGTCGCAAAGAGAATGGAAATTGGCGCTGTAATCGGCGCTTCTCCCAAAGAAAATGTTATCCGCGAAGTTCCTATGCCCGATGATGTAATAGTACTTTTGGGCGGCAGAACCGGCCGTGACGGCTGCGGCGGTGCAACCGGTTCATCAAAAGCTCACACTGAAAGTTCAATTGAAACCTGCGGTGCTGAAGTTCAGAAAGGTAATCCTCCTACTGAACGTAAAATTCAGCGTTTGTTCCGCAACGCAGAAGTTGCAAAACTTATAAAGAGATGCAATGACTTCGGCGCAGGCGGTGTTTGTGTTGCAATCGGTGAGCTTGCAGACGGACTTACTGTTGACCTTGATAAAGTTACTAAGAAGTATGACGGTCTTGACGGCACAGAACTTGCAATTTCTGAAAGTCAGGAAAGAATGGCAGTTGTACTTGACAAAAAAGATGTTGAAAAGTTTATTGCCGAAGCCGAAAAAGAAAATCTTGAGGCAACAGCAGTTGCAGTTGTAACAGAAAGCCCTCGTCTTACCATGAACTGGAGAGGCGATAAAATTGTTGATTTGAGCCGCGAATTTTTGAATACAAACGGTGTTACACAGATTGCCCAAGCTTATATTACCGCTCCAAAAGCTGATAACTGCTACCGCAAAATGTGCCCTGAAACTCTCAGAAATATGCCTGCCGATAAGGCTGTTGCAGAAAATATGGCTCGCCTTGAAGTATGCTCACAAATCGGACTTGCTGAGCGGTTTGACGCATCAATCGGCGCCGCTACCGTAATTATGCCGTTTGGCGGTAAAAATCAGCTTACTCCGCAGGAAGCAATGGCAGCAAAAATTCCTCTTGAAAAGGGTGAAACCGACGATGCTACAGCAATGAGCTACGGTTACATCCCCGGAGTTTCACGATGGAGTCCGTTCCACGGTTCTGCCTATGCCGTTATTGAGTCACTTTCAAAACTGCTTGCAATCGGTGCAAATCCGCTTACGGCACGCCTTACTTTCCAGGAATATTTTGAAAGACTCAATGATGTACCGTCACGCTGGGGCAAACCTGCCGCTGCTTTGCTTGGCGCAATGCAGGCACAGATTAAGCTCGGTCTCCCGTCAATCGGTGGCAAAGACAGTATGTCAGGCTCATTTGAGGATATTGATGTTCCTCCTACACTTGTCAGTTTTGCTGTTGCAATGACAAAAGCATCAAAAACAATTTCTGCCGAGTTTAAGAAGACCGGCTCAAAAGTTATATATGTTCCCGTTCCGGAAGTAAAGGAAACACTTATGCCGGATTGGGATAAATTAATTGAAATGTACAAGGCAGTATATAACCTCTGCGAAAACGGCAAGGTACTTTCCGCATCAGTTGTAAAAGAAGGCGGCGCCGCTGCAAGCGTATGCAAGGCTTGTTTCGGCAACGGGTATGGATTCAAGTTTACTAACAAACTTACTAATGACGAGCTCTTTGCTCCGCTTTCAGGTTCGCTTGTGCTTGAACTTGCAGACAATGCAGAGCTTGACAAAAATGTTTTGTGCTACGATTTAGGTGTTGTTACCAATGACGAAAAAATCACCATCAACGGTACAGAAATTGAAATTTCTGAAATCCTCGCTAAATGGAGTGCTCCGCTTGAAAAGGTATTCCCGACACAGGCAGAATGCCCTGAAATGGAAATCAATGCAGAGCTGTATACAGAAAGAAATTCAAAAGCACCTGCAATAAAGACAGCCAAACCCACAGTGTTTATTCCCGTATTCCCGGGCACAAACTGCGAAGTTGATACAGCGCGTGCATTTGAAAGGGCAGGAGCAAATGTTGAAATGCTCATTGTTAAAAACCTTACCTCAAATGCAATTGAAGAAACAATTATCGAGATGGAAAAGCTCATTGCAAAATCACAAATGATTATGCTTCCGGGCGGATTCTCAGGCGGTGATGAACCCGACGGTTCAGGCAAATTTATTGCAACAACCTTCCGTAATCCCCGCATTGCAAATCAAGTTAATGAACTTCTCAAAAACCGTGACGGTCTTATGCTTGGCATATGTAACGGCTTCCAGGCACTTATTAAGCTTGGGCTTGTTCCTTACGGCGAAATCAGGGAGCTTAATGCAAATGACCCAACGCTGACATTCAACACAATAGGCCGTCATATTTCACACATGGCTTATACAAGAGTAACCTCTGTAAAATCACCATGGTTTGCAAATGTAAATGCAGGCGATGTATTTGCAGTTCCGGTATCGCACGGCGAGGGCAGATTTATGGCTGACCCTGAAACCGTAAAACGGCTTGCAGAAAACGGACAGATTGCAACACAGTATGTTGACTTAAACGGAAATCCAAGCGACAGCATAGCTTATAATATTAACGGATCTGTCTGTGCAATAGAGGGTATTACCTCTCCTGACGGAAGAGTTCTCGGTAAAATGGGACACAGCGAAAGAAAAGGTGAAAATCTTTATAAAAATGTTCCGTTTGAAAAAGATCAGCAAATATTTGAAAGCGGCGTAAAATATTTTAAATAATTTATAAAAGGAGCGGCTATGCCGCTCCTTTTCTTGACTTAAACACCGTTAAAAAATGAAGAAAGTTTATCAAAAAGCCATCTGCATTTTAAATAATGTTTAGTATAATAATATTATTAACCTTTAATGCTTAAAATCACTCAGCACACAAAAAGTTTTTATAGAACTCTTCAAATGTGCCATGCTTAAGTTTTGAATAATCCCTGTTCTCCCTGTTTATAATACAGTCAGTAATAAGATATGTATCAAATCCAAGCTTCTCGCTGCACATATCTTCGTCAATATCATTGCCAATCATAATGCTTTCTTCCGGTTTTATACCGCATTTTTCGCAAATAAATTCAAAGTATTTTAGGTTTGGCTTACAGCAGCAAGAGTTCTCGTAAGTTGAAACAAATTCAAAATCATCAGCAGACACCCCTGCCCATTCAAGTCTGCGTTTAGTAGCTACAGCAGGAAATATCGGGTTTGTTGCAGCAATAAGACGGCCTCCGTTTTTCTTTATAAACTCAATACTCTTTTTTGCATACGGAGTAAATCCCACTGCTTGCTTTGCTGCTATAAATTCATTGCTGTAATAGTCGTCAAACTGCTCAATATACGGAGTTAAGTCCATTTTACATTCCTGGGAAGCTATTCTCCAAAAAATATCCTTATTTAAGCAGGAGCTGTTGTTGTTGGTCATTGCGCCTGTTCCCTTCCATACTGCTTTTACAAGGGTGTCGGACTCAACGCCGAGCACAGGTGCAAATCTTTTGCACAGCGAACCGAAATAAAGCTTGATAAACTTGTCCATATCCATCGGCAGCAATGTGCCGTCCAAATCAAAAAGATAATTCTTATACATTCTTCATACCTCCAAATTCAGGCTTAGTACATGTAATTTTCAAGCACGCCATAAATCAATATTAATTATATAAAAATTGTACAGTCATTGCAAGAGGTAAAAATTTATAGTATAATGAAATCAAGGTGATAATAATGAAAATTGTTTTAACAGACGCTCAAACTGTGCTTGATAACCTTGTAAATGCTGACATACTAAAAGAGTATGGCGAGGTTGAAGAGCACGGTCTATTAAACTATGATGAGACAGCAGAAAAAATAGCAGATGCTGATATAGTTGTATGTAACAAAACGAAACTTGATTCTTACACACTTCGTCTTGCAAAAAATCTAAAGTATATAGGTCTGTTTGCAACAGGCTACAATAACATTGATATTGACTATTGTACAGAGCATAATATTGTGGTTTGCAATGCAGGCTCATATTCGACAAATGCGGTGGCTCAACATACCTTTGCACTTATTCTTGAGCATTTCAATAACACTTCAAACTATAATAAATTTGTTCAGGACGGTTTGTGGAAGCGAAGCAAAACCTTTTCACCCTTTGTTTATCCCCTTAATGAACTTGCAGGAAAAACAATTGGTATTATTGGTTTAGGAAACATCGGAAAAGCAGTGGCAAAAATTGCAACCGCTTTTGGGATGAATGTACTTGCATACAGCCGTACCCCTAAAAATATTGATGGGGTCATAAACACATCCTTTGAAGAACTTTTGAAAAAGAGTGATATAGTCAGCGTTCACTGTCCGTTAAACAACAGCTCTGAAAATATGTTTGATAAATCTGCATTTGCAAAAATGAAGCAGGGAGCATTGTTTGTAAATACGGCAAGAGGCGGTGTTATGGTTGAGCAGGATTTATATCATGCACTAATAAGCGATCATCTCGGCGGAGCGGCTATTGACACACTCAGTGTTGAACCTATGGAAGAAACCTGCATTTTGACGGGCGTTAAGAACTGTATAATTACTCCTCATATTGCATGGGCGCCTGTTGAAACAAGAGTACGACTGATGAATATAGTTGCCGGCAATATCAAAAATTTTTTAAACGGCAATCCAAGCAATAAGGTGAATTGATTTAAAATCAATTCACCTTATTTATATAATACATATAAAAACCGGAGGTATTGACTATGCAGAAAATTCTTATTACAGGCGGAACAACCTTCGTCAGCAAATTTACATCACAGTATTTTGCCGACAGAGACTATGATGTGTATGTTATAAACCGCAACAACCGTGAGCAAAACAAACATGTAAACTTAATTAACTGCGACAGACTTAAGCTTGGAAATAAGCTTAAGGGAATACATTTTGACGCTGTACTCGATATTACAGCTTACACCAGAGATCACGTTAAATCACTTATTGATGCACTGGACAGCTTTAAAGACTATATTTTTATAAGCTCAAGTGCAGTTTATCCCGAAACAAATCCGCAGCCGTTTACTGAAGAACAAAAATGCGGTAAAAATTCCGTGTGGGGTGACTACGGCTTAAACAAGCTTGCCGCAGAAGAATATCTTTTTAAAAATGTTCCCAATGCATACATATTAAGACCACCCTATTTTTACGGTTTATATGAAAATCTTTATCGCGAACTGTTTGTATTTGACTGCGCAATTAAAAACAGAAAATTTTATATTCCCGGAAACGGTGACATGAAACTGCAATTCTTTAATGTAAAAGATTTATGCAGATTTATTGAAATTCTGCTTGAAAAACATCCCGAAAACAAAATATTTAATCTGGGAAATCAAAAAGCAGTCACAATAAGGGATTGGGTAAAACTGTGTTATGGTGCGGCAGGAAAAAAACCGGAATTTGTAAATGTAAATGAGGAAATCAATCAAAGAAATTATTTTTGCTTTTATAATTACGAGTACGTGCTGGATGTTACAAAACAGTATGAGCTAATGTCCGATACCGTCCCGCTTGATAAAGGTTTGGCTGAAGAATTTGAATGGTATAAAAACAACCAAGGCTCAGTCAGCCGGAAAAATTATTTTGAATATATTGATACACAATTATAAAACTAAGCGGGCTGAGGAAATGTCAGCCCGCTTAATTATGTACTACATCATAAAACAAGAATATTTACTTTACCGTCACCTTACATGTCGCTGTTTTTCCGTTATAAGTTTTAATTGTAATATTCGCCGTTCCCGTCTTAACAGCCTTAACAACAGCCTTATTGGCGTTTCCTTTTGTTACCGTTGCAACTGCTTTGTTTGAGCTGCTCCATGCAAACGACTTAGCGTAAGATCCATTGTCAGTACTTTCAGATAATGTATAGCTCTGTCCCTTTTTCAGTGTAATGCTTGTCTTGCTGAGTTTAACGCTTGCAGGTGCAGACTTAACGGTAACCTTGCAGGATGCTGTCTTTCCATTGTACAGTTTTATTTTAATATCAGCTGTTCCCGGCTTCTTTGCAGTAATTACAGCCTTGTTTGCATTTCCCTTTGTAACAGAGGCTACACTCGTATTTGAACTGCTCCATTTAAGATTTACAGCGTTTGCATATGAACCGCTGTTTGTGCTTTCAGATATTGTATAGGTTTCCCCTGCGCCAAGCGTAACACTTATCGGATTAGTCTTTACACTTGTTGGTTCAGGCTTAACGGTTACCTTACAGACAGCGGTTTTTCCGTTGTACAGTTTTATAGTAATATTGGCTGTTCCCGGCTTCTTTGCAGTAATTACAGCCTTGTTTGCATTTCCCTTTGTAACAGAGGCTACACTCGTATTTGAACTGCTCCATTTAAGATTTACAGCATTTGCATATGAACCGCTGTTTGTACTTTCAGATACTGTATATGTTTCCCCTGTGCCAAGCGTAACACTTATTGGATTAACCTTTACACTTGTCGGCTCAGGCTTAACGGTTACCTTACAGGTTGCAGTTTTTCCGTTGTACAGTTTTATTGAAACATTTGTAGTGCCCGTAGCCTTTGCAGTAATTTTAGCTTTGTTTCCGCTTGTTTTTGATACATTTGCCACCGACTTATTTGAATTTTCCCAGCTAAGATTTATGGCGTTTGCATATGATCCGCTGTTAGTAGTTTCTGATATTTCAATGCTTTCCCCCTTGCCAAGAATAATTGATGTTTGACTAAGCTTTACACTTGACGGAGCGGCCATTACGGTCAGGCTGCAGTCATCGTATGAACCACCCTCATACATAGCTCTGATAAAAACATTTCCTGGCTTTTTTGCGGTTACTACACCGTTTGCATCAACAACTGCAATTGCAGTATTCTCACTTTTCCATGTAATAAAATCATCTGCATCACGTTCTGTGCCGTATTTATCGTCACATACAACAGCATCTAACTTAAATTTTTCGCCCGCACCAAGTTTTAGAGTCTTTCGGCTCACTTTTACCTGCATAGTAGGATCTGCACATTCGGACAGCGTATAAAGGATAGACTGGATTATTTCCATTTCGCTGTCTGTGATTTCATTCTCACTCAATATATCAAATACCCCCTCCAATACATCTATTGGAGACAGATAAAGCTGGTTAAGCAAACTCTGTGTGTGTGATAATTTATACTCATTGTCATAACTGTCTATGAGATATTGAGCAAGCATTTTTGTATCGCTCTCACCCTCAGTATGGGCAGTTCCGCAAACTTTTCCTGTATAGCTTATAAATTTAAGGGCGCCGCAGTCAGTATTTTTTCGCCACGCAGTTTCAAGTACAGTTATTTGCGAGTCGGACGGAGACTGAAACTTATTACCTGTTGCATACAAGGTGTCTCCCATGCATTTTCCATTCATTACTGCGGTATAGGTCTGTTCTCCCTTATTTGAAGCAAAAATTACACCATATAAATTTCCATCTTTTTTATTTATCAAATTACCTGTTTGACTTAATTTATAGGCTGCAATTCCCGTATCTTTATTATATGTACATTTTTCTGCTTTCGACATATAAGCAGGCCATTTACCTGTATTATCAAAACGCCATACATGACAATAAATTGTTTCCGCTTTATTCCATCCCGTACTTTTAACATTAAAATATATTTCTTCGAAGTCATTGTTATACTCAGGTTCATCAGCATCCGGTATTACGGAGTCGTCTGAAACTGTATTGTATGATTCATTTTGCTCAATTTCTGATGCCGTATCGCCTGTATCAACAGCATTAACTGCAATTGTCCCTAACGGTATAATTGATATCAGCAACAAAAAAGTAATAACAATGCTTAACATACTTTTTTTCATAACATAACTCCCTTATTTCAACAAATTGTACTATTATGTACTATATACAGTATAGCATGTATACATAATTTGTCAACAATATTTTTGAAGTTATTCTGAAATCTACATTAAAATACCGACAAATTATACTTTGTCGGTTATCGGTTAATAGTCTTATTTTTCATTTAATAAAAGCTCTTTATCTTTATGAAGATTATCTTGTGCTGACTGGGGAAGTGTTGGGTACTGCGGAGCAATTTTCTTAAACACATCAACAATTGCTTCCGACACAAGATAGCGGGCATACCATTTTTTATCGGCGGGAATAATATACCACGGACTGTTTTTAGCAGCTGTTGCGTTAATAGCCATTTCATACGCTTTCATATATTCATCCCAATAAGCTCTTTCTTTTACATCGGATGCAGAAAATTTCCAGTTTTTGATTTTCAGATCTATTCTTTCAAGAAAACGCTTTTTTTGCTCTTCTTTTGACACATTCAGAAAAAACTTAATTATCCTGTAGCCATTATTGTACTGGTACTTTTCAAAATTTCTGATGTCTTCATATCTCCTGGCAATTACATCTCCATGTTTACAGCGTTCAGGCATTTTAGCGTTTTCATATAATTTATGAACTTTTACTACCAAAACATCCTCATAATATGATCGGTTAAAAATCGCCATTTTGCCCCTTACGGGAAATTTTTTTGCGGCACGCCACATAAAACTGTGTGCAGATTCCTCAAGACTCGGCTGTTTAAAGGAATATACATCTATTCCCTGAGGGTTAAGACCACTCATAACATTTTTTATTGTGCTGTCCTTTCCTGCTGCATCCATAGCCTGAAAAATCAGCACAAGCCCCTCTTTTCCCTCAGAATACAATTTATCCTGAAAAGACTCCATTTTTTCAAGATTTAAATTTGTCTTTTTAATAATTTTTTCCTTACTGATTCCATCTTTGGGCTTTGTCATATAATCCCTAATCTTGATCTTTGACTCACCGGTAACAATAAAATTTTTTAAATCACTCACAGCTGATACCTCATAAATTCACAAATTCAATTTCCTTGGGAAAATCATTTTTCTCAGAACATACACAAATTTTGTAATCAGAAAAGCTCCATATCTTAAAATAATATTCTTTCCCGTTTTCACTAAAAATATTATTCGCAACATTTACACTTTTACTGCTGCGGTGAAATCCTTCTCCTATACATTTAAGCAAGCTTTCCTTTTTTGTCCACAACTCGTAAAATGTATCTGTTTTATCAATAGACTGAGATAATAAATCCATTTCGGCGGAACAAAAGACTAATTTAGCAATACCTTCCGCTTTTATCATTCTGACATATTGAATGTCACAGCCTACTTCACAATCCGACAGTACAAAAACTACATAGTCTCCGCTGTGTGATAAATTAAAAAAATCGCCGTTTTTTGCTACAGGTTTCCCGTATTCATTCTTGGTGATTTTAACACCTTTTAAAAACTTATTAAAAAACAGACCGCCTGCAATACAGCGCTTTTTATCTTTTATTTTCTTATATCTTGCAGCCTTCTGTGCTCTGTCAAAATCCAGCTCGCCTGCTCTTTCAAGCGTTATACCATTAATATCAGCAATGTATAATTTCATTTGCACTCCGAAAAATCTCAGTAACCGCGTTTTCCTTGCAGTGAATCATCACCAATTATCCACTCAAGAACATCATATTCTGTAAAGTCATTTTTATCATTGCGCACTATAACTTTATCTATACCTGAGTTAATAATCATTCTCTTACACATGGCGCATGAAGATGTATTTTCAACATATTTCCCTGTTGTCACTTCTTTGCCGACAAGATATAGCGTTGCTCCCAGCATCTGATCTCTTGATGCATGGATAATGGCGTTTGCCTCAGCATGAACGCTTCTGCACAACTCATATCTTTCACCCCTGGGAATGTTCTTCTCCATGCGGATGCAAAGTCCCAGGTCGCTGCAATTTTTTCTTCCTCTGGGCGCTCCGGTGTATCCTGTTGATACAATCTGATCGTTATTTACTATTATAGCGCCAAAGTTTCTCCTTAAACACGTTCCGCGTTCAAGAACTGTTTCTGCAATATCAAGGTAGTAATTAGCCTTATCAATTCTCGCCATAAAAAAACACGCTCCTCAATCATATTTATAAATATATAATGATATATTTATATTAAAAAGTCAAGTTGTATTAATGTGTAAGTTTATTAAGGCAGTCAGCACATATGTATTTATTATTAAATTCTTTAAGATTGTCAAGCGAATTACAAAAAACGCACTTACTTTCAGCTTTTTTAATTGTAATGCACTCACTGTCAGCTTCAATATGTAAAATGTCGCCTGCCTGTATATTTAAATGATTGCGGATATCTTTTGAAATTACTATTCTGCCTGCTTTGTCAATTTCTCTAAAATTAGTAAAGATCATAATCATATTCCCCCTTAATTCATATTTTAGTATATATATACCATTTTTCGGGATAATTGTCAATAATTACCGAAAAATAGTTAATGCATTTTTTACAAATTTGTTTTATAAAAACGCTATTTAGGAATAGCCGTTGAAAAAGGAGATCAAATGCTGAATTATCTGTGGAGCGGACTCATCATTTTGAGCATTTTATGCTCAATTTTACTTGGAAACACGCACAATCTTTCACAAGCTTTAATTGAAAGCGGCGCATCTTCAATTGAGCTTATTTTGACAATGGCCGGCATAATGTGTCTGTGGTCGGGAATTATGAAAATTGCTGTAGAAAGCGGATTGACAGCACTCATAGCAAAGCTGTTTGCACCGCTTTTGCGTCCATTGTTTCCAAAACTGAAAAAGAACAGCGATGCTTTTCAAAGTATAACTATGAACATAAGCGCAAATCTTCTAGGCCTTGGCAATGCAGCTACTCCGTTTGGATTAAAAGCAATGGAACAGCTTCACACTTTAAATGACAGAAGCGATACTGCAAGCAATGAAATGATTATATTTGTTGTAATGAACACAGCATCATTGCAGCTGCTGCCTACAACTCTTGCTACTTTACGTCAATCGTACGGAAGTACCGCACCATTTGAGATTATTGTGCCTGTATGGATTAGCTCTGCATGTGCGCTTGCAGTTGCTTTAATTATAGCTTGTACTTTAAACATGAGCCGCAGAAAACGTTAAAAAATAACTATAATTAAAATCAAAATAAAATAATTGTCTTTCAAAATAATATGAGGTGTTCACATGGAATTTGTCATGCCGGCATTTGCTTGTATTGTTGTTGTATTTGGTCTTATAAAGCGAGTGCCTGTATTCGATATATTTTTAAAAGGCGCAAGAGAGGGCATACAGTTATTATACAACATTGCCCCCACAATATTGGGTTTGGTTTTTGCCGTTGATTTACTACAGTCAAGCGGCGCAGTCGACGCCATATGCCGTTTTGTTGAACCAGCAGCTGCATACTTAGGCTTTCCCAAAGAAATTGTTCCAATGGTTTTACTGCGTCCGGTATCCGGAAGCGGCTCAACTGCCCTATTAACTGCGTTATATAAAGATTGCGGTCCGGACAGTTTTGCAGGCAGAGTAGCCTCTGTGCTCGCCGGCTCAAGCGAAACAACATTTTATGCTATTGCCATGTACTATGGATGTATTAAAATAAAGAAAATCAGACACACGCTTTTTGCTGCTATAATGGCTGATCTTACTGCAGGAATAATGAGTGTTATAGTAGTCAGAATATTTTTTGGTGCATAATAAACACATATTTAATCTTCTGTCACCGTCCTTAGATAATTATATAAATTCATTCCAATAAAGTTCTTATTAGTGAAATAAATATGACTCCATACAGCATTCAATTAAGTATAATGCTGTATCTCAAAAATACGACTATTCGTTTAACTTGCTGCATTAAATAGTTTATAAATCTATTCTAATAAAAACCTAACTCATCGCAAGATTCACTTATACATTCAGGATATATGATATACGCTTTACCTCTAACTTTAAACTTCACACAAATAAAAAAGATTAAAAGGGCTGACCTAATTGGTCAGCCCTAAATATATATTTAAGAAAATAAAGTGGATTAATACATCTCTCTCTTACGGAGTACAAACATTACGCATGTAGCACCAATAAGAAGTGTAAGTATAATTACAGCAAGGGAAGCATCTCCAGTCTGTACAACACCGTTGCTTGTGCCTGGTGCCTTAGGTGTATCTGATGTTGATGAACCTGGTGTTGTAACCCCTGTAGCTGATGTAGCATCTGTAGCAGGAGCAATTGTCGGTTCTTCTGTAGATGGAACGTCTGTCGGTTCTTCTGTTGCAGGAGCATCTGTTGGTGCTTCTGTTGTAGGAGCCTCTGTTGGCTCTTCTGTTGCAGGAACATCTGTTGGTGCTTCTGTCGTAGGAGCTTCTGTTGGCTCTTCAGTTGCAGGAACATCTGTTGGTGCTTCTGTCGTAGGAACATCTGTTGGTGCTTCTGTTGTAGGAGCCTCTGTTGGCTCTTCTGTTGTAGGAGCCTCTGTTGGTTTTTCTGTTGTTGGTGCTTCTGTTGGCTTTTCTGTTGTTGGCTCAACATAAGTTGATGGTGTAAGAATAGTTTCAGTTGAAATTCTTACAGTTGCTGTCATCTCATTGTCCAACACAACTTCATTGTCAACAAGCAAAACTTCCTTGTCAGAATTATTAATACCATCATCGCCAATTTCAGATACTCTTAAAACATCAACAACAAGATCAACAGTTGTTGAAATTGGAGCTACAGCAGAAATATCGTTTACATCAAAGATAATTGTCGCATATGGAGTTTTTGAAGTTGAGATATCATAAAGTCCAAGATTTGATGCAGCAAACTTAACATAACCTACACCATCATGAACTATATCCATATTAATTACAGCACCCTGTGAATTAATTGCCGGAGAAACAGAACTTATTGTATTCTTATCTGAAACACTAAGTACCTTAGGATCATAAGTTAAGTACCACTGTGTATCAAGTAAATTCTTTGAAGATTGAATATTATAAGTCACAACAACTTCTTTAGTATCCGGATTATACTGAGCAGATGCTTCCGGGAAATAGTTAGAAGTAGCATTCACTGTAAGATTGAGAACTGCCGGATACGGATCTGTAGGTACAGCTGTTGTTGGTGCTTCTGTTGTTGGTACAGCCGTTGTTGGCACTTCAGTTGTAGGTGCTTCTGTTGTAGGCACTGCTGTTGTCAGTTCTTCAGTAGTAGGAACATCTGTAGTATCAGGTTCAACATATGTTGATGGAGTAACAACAGTTGTGCGGTCAGTTGTTACTGTAGCAGTAGACTCATTATCAAAAATTATGCCGCGATCAAGAAGCATTACTTCCTCTGCACTAGAGGTCATGCCGGTGTCTTCATCAATAGCAGATACACGAAGTATATCTACAAAAAGATCAACGGTTGTAGTTACCGGAGATTCAGCTACAACATCAAACACAATGCTTGCAAATGCCTGTTTGCTTGATGAGAAGTCAGAAAGATAAAGATTAGTAGCCGAATATTTAACAGATCTGCGCTCAGGAGTGTCACCTGTTGCCTTGAGATTTACCGGACCTGCACTGGCTCCAAATGAAGGACAAATATCATTAGGCTTATTGTTTGCTGCCTTAGGTGAAAGCACTGCGGGATCATAGTACATATACCATTGTGTATCAAGTACATCTTTTGATGCCTGGAAATAATATGTGACTGTCACCTGATTTGTTTCCTTATTGTACTTTGTTACACTTGTCGGAAAATAATTTGAAGTAGCATTAAGTGTAAGGAAAGGTCCTTCGGAAATCATATTAGGTTCTTCAGAATGCTCTGATATCTCTTCGTTAGAAGTCTCAGTCGTAATTTCAGTTTTTGCAGACTCTGTAGTTTCTTCAGCAGGTGCTTCTGTTACAACCTCTGTAAACTCTGCAGTGTCATCAAGAGATGTTTGCGGCTGATATTCAGTATTAAATAAAGAACCGGCAGCAATAGCCTCATCTCTTGTCGGCTGAACACCGTATTCACCGTTACCATAATAGTAATACCACTCACCGCCGCAAGTAGTTTTTCCGCGATCACTTACAAAAACATCATCAGGGTTGATAACATAAATCATATTATCAAAGTTTTCTAATCCGGCTGGATAAAGATCACTTTCACCCTCATCATATGATTCAACACCAATATCAACGGTCTGCATTGCTTTTGAATATTCAGCTGCATCAGAATCATTACCGCCGTCAAAGGCATTATTCCAAATTACCGCATTAGTGTCATTGGGTACATCGCAGTAATAAACGCCGGCAGCATCATCGTTACTTGCAACGTATCCAGGCCATGAATCAGGAGCATCTGAGCCTGACCACCAATAGATACCTGCAACGGATGAATATTCATTGATCCAGTCAGAAGGCATATAAAAATAATATCTGTTAGTTTCCGTGCCTTCGGAAGGAATATATTTTCCGTCGTCTTCAGTATCAGCTGATACACTGACCGCAGCAACAGTTATCATTGAAGCAGTAAGCATAACCGCCAATAAAAGACTTATAACTTTTTTTGACATTTTAAATTTCCTCCAGTATGTATTTTCGACACTTACAGTTGTATCAGTGTATATATTATATTATAAATCATTGCAAAAATCAAGACTTTTATCCAAAATACTCAATTATTGCTCTTGTCATTTTAACTAAACTTTTTGATTATAATTTATATTTTTTATAATTTTTATTTTAAAAATTTAAAACAAAAGCACCCTCCGTTATGAAGGGTGCTCAATAGTCAAAAATATTAATTATTCATATCTCTTGCGTGTGTAAAGTACTGCGCCTGCTGCAACAGCAAGAATTGTAAGTACGATTACAGCCATAGAGAAAGCGCCGGTCTGTACAGCAGTGTTATCACCTTTCACAGCTGTATCACCTGTTGAAGCCGGACCGGAAGCAGATGTTGGATCAGTAGCAGGAGCAGGAACTGCCGGCTTTGTTGTTGGAGCTACTGTTGTTGGCTTCGGATCTGGTGTATCAGGAGTAGCAGGGTTAGATAAATCATAAACTAAACCAGCTTCTTCAGCCATATCCTGATTAGGTAATGAACCGTATTTGCCATCACCATAATAGAAGTACCACTCACCTACAAAAGTCTTCTTACCTTCGAAGTTTTCTGATGTCAATGAAGGATCAACAACATAAATCATATTGTCAAAATCCATTGAAATACCCCATTCAGGATCTATGAAGAAGTTCTTTTCAAACTCACCAAAGAATGTTTTGTCATCACCGTCGTAAGCTTCCTCAGCCATTGCAAAAAATTCTCCGTCGAGTAAATTATCATAGAAGTCATTGTCGCCTTCTGAATAATATGATGCTGTAACATCATTTGTCTGTGTTGCAATTTTATACTGCGGTGCAGTTTTATCATTTGTACCATCAAGATAATTGTTAAAAACAATAAGAGGTACATCACTTGGGCAATCCAGATAGTAAAGACTTAAATCAGCATCGCCTATCTGCATCTTGTAACCCGGCCAAGCTGAACCGGTAGATGAACCGTCAATTGCGCCGCATGGATCTGAGCCGCCCCACCAATAAGCACCGGCAGTAGTAGCATTAAACTGCTCATTATACCAATCTGCAGGCATATAGAAGTAAAGTCTGTTTGTATCTTCGACGGATTCTGAAGGTACATAGCGACCATCTGCATCAACAGCAGCAGACGCACTTACAACAGCAACTGTTACTAATGAAAACGCGAGAACTACTGCCAATATAAGACTAATAAATTTTTTTGACATTTCAAATCTCCTCCAAAAATAGTTCCGATATTAATCGGTTTGTAATCATTATATAACAACTATTTAAAAAAATCAATCATTTTAAAGTAAAGAAAAACAAAAAAATACACAAAAATCCGAGAAGATTTTTGTGTATTTAGCAGTATTAAGACATTATTTAAACATTTTTGTCATCTCTCCGCTTTACAATAATAATTGCTGCAGCAGCTAAAGCAATTATTACAACTGCGATTATTATTACAATTGTTACGGTACTGGATCCGCCATTCCCCGATGTGCCGTCAACTACTGATTTTGTCACATCAACTACTTCAGTAACTATTTGCTGGGAAACATAATTTTTATCTGCTATAACTGATGGATGGTCATCTTTATTTGGTGTGTTCTCTGCACCCATTCCATCAATATAATTTATGAAGTCGCCTTGCATCTTTTTCTCTTTGCTTTTGTCATCATTAACAATCGGAGTTTTATCAGAAGCAGCCAGTTTATTGTTTACATAAACATCATAGGTAAGCTTATAGGATTTAAGCTGTGTCATGTCCTCGCCATATAAGTCAGTGATAAATTGAGAAATCTCAGTTTTGCCGCTTTTTAACACTTTGAACTCAGCAGATACAAGACTGGCTTTCTTGGAAAAGTCTTGCAAATCATTTATGTTGGTCCAACTAAATTTAAAATATCCGTCTAGATTAGGATTTTGTACTGCACCGTCAAACTTTTCGTAAGTAATTGAATTTGTGTCAAGTTCCAGATATTCTTTGTCATAAAAAACACTCATGCATATTCCAAGAACTTCCTCAGTAGAATCACTCATATTAATTGAAAACTTAATTTTGTCTCCTACCTTTACCTTAGCAACCGAATTGATATCAAGCTCATCACTCGCTGCATTTGCGGTTAAGCTGATTGACATAACAGCTGCCAAAGCAAAAATAACAGAGAAAAAATTTTTTAATCTTTTTGACATTTCATTCATTCCTTTAGTTTGATAATATAATACAAAAATCTCAGCTTAATAATATAAAGCGAATTTAAAATTGATTTTGCACAGTACCAAAATTAATTTATAAAATCACACTTTGCAGATGTGTAAAAACTATGAAACACAAAATCATATTAAATATCCAATTATGTCGACTGATAATAATATTATATATTATAACTGCAAAAATTTCAATGCATAATACAAGAAATTTTTGTGAATTTCAGGTGAAAAAACACCCCCCGTTACCGGGGGGCGAAAAAATTTATTTTTTAAGTCTCAAAAGAGAAATTACTTAGAAGATCTCTTACGAGTAAAGTACATAACACCGGTTGCAGATACAAGTACTAAGAGGATAACAATTGCCATAGAAGCATTACCTGTCTGTACTGCGCCGCTGTTTGTGCCTGGTGCCTTAGGAGTATCTGATGTAGATGAGCCTGGTGTTGTAACACCGGTTGCTGATGTAGCATCTGTAGCAGGTGCTACTGTTGGCTCTTCTGTTGTTGGAACATCAGTTGCAGGAGCATCTGTTGGAGCTTCTGTTGTAGGAGCTTCTGTTGTTGGAGCTTCTGTTGTAGGAGCCACTGTTGTAGGAGCTACTGTTGTAGGAGCTACTGTTGTAGGAGCCACTGTTGTAGGAGCCACTGTTGTAGGAGCTACTGTTGTAGGAGCCACTGTTGTTGGAGCTTCTGTTGTAGGAGCTACTGTTGTAGGCTCAACCGGAACAATACCGCCGCCTACAGCAATCTTAGCTTCTGTGCTGATTACATCGAAAGCATTTTCGCTGAGCATACCGTTTACAACGATATTTTCTTCTGTAGATTCATCAACAGAACCTGTTGCAGGATCAACATTACCAACTCTAAGCTCATCAACAAAGAGGTCTACTGTTGTATTGCCTTCAGCAACAATTTCAAATGTTACCTGAACAAATGGCTTGCTTGTTGAGAAGTCGTAAAGTGCGAGATCTGAACATCCGCCTGTAATCTGATTTTCAACAGTTGTGTTGTAAAGCTCACCTGTTGAAACTACTGGCATAAATCCAAGCTTGCCGTTATAAGTGTTATTCTCATCAGTATACTTAAGAACTGTGTTGTCATAAGTTAATGTCCACTGAGTATTGAGAACGTTCTTGTTAGACTGTAAGTAATATGTTACTGTAACAAGACCTGTAGCAGGATCAATTGTCTGTGAAACTTCTGAACAGATGTTAGAAGTTGCCTTTACATTAACTCCGCTGATAACAGGCTCAGTTGTAGGAGCTTCTGTTGGCTCTTCTGTTGTCTGAGGCTCTGTTGGAGCTTCCGTTGTTGGAGCTTCTGTTGGCTCTTCTGTTGTTGGAATTTCTTCTGTAGGAGCTGTTGTCTCCTCCTGTGACTTATCAATAGCCTTTACTGTAAATACAGCGCCAGTCTTTGATGTGTAATCAAAGTTTGTGAGATCAAGTGTAAGGATGAGGTCACAAAGTTCCATACCTGTTGTATCAACTGTGATATTGTCGTTTGAGTTGTAAACAGCTTCTGTTTCAACATCAAAGCCGGCAAATACGCCGCCCCAGTTGTCTGTCCATGAGCCGTTTGCTGCAAACTTAACCTGATATGTGTCATACTCTTCGATATCGTTGAATCTGATCTGATATACCTTATCAGAAATCATTTCCATCTCGTTTTCACGATCTGCAGGATCCCAAGCAATACCGTTAAGCCAGTTGCCGTCACCGTTACCAACTGCAGTGATGAACTCAACTTCAAGGTCTGTTACCATTACAACATTTTCGCCAGTTACTTCAATCTTATTAGTAACAGGATTAAATGTAACTGTAACATCACATACATCTGTTACGTTAAATGTAATGTTGTTGCCTGTCTCGTCGCCGATCCAATTCTGTGTGCCGTCAGCAAGGTTTTCTACAACCTTAATCTGTAAGCCTTCACCTGGCTGTGCATCTGCAAATGTTAATGTATAAACATCACCATTCTTAGTCATTACATTTTCAGGAGCTGCTTCTGGATCGCCTACCCAGTTAACTCCGCAAAGTGCTTCTGAACCAGCTACTACATATACTGCTTCGCCAGGAACAGGCTCAGTTGTTGGAACTGGAGCTGTTGTTTCAGGAGCTACTGTTGTCTCAGGAACTGTTGTTGTTGGAACTTCTGTTGGCTCTTCTGTTGTTGAAACTTCTTCTGTAGGAGCAGTTGTCTCCTCCTGTGACTTATCAATAGCCTTTACTGTAAATACAGCACCAGTCTTTGATGTGTAATTGAAGTTTGTGAGATCAAGTGTAAGGATGAGATCGCAAAGTTCCATACCTGTTGTATCAACTGTGATATTGTCGTTTGAGTTGTAAACAG
>CAJUGO010000021.1 GCA_910585865.1 uncultured Ruminococcus sp.
TATGCTCTCCCGACCTTAAATACTTCCTTGTATCTGGCGGCTACATAGGCAGAAAGCCCCTGCCTAAATCCAGATGGGAGGACAAACACATGGATAGAATTATTAAGCGTGGCGAAATCTACTACGCAGAGCTTAACCCCGTTATCGGCTCGGAGCAAGGCGGTACACGCCCCGTACTTATCATCTCCAACAACACAGGAAACCGATATAGCCCTACCGTAATTATTGCGGCTATCACAAGCAGGCAGACCAAAAGCAAGATGCCTACGCATTATGACTTGAACGGGGTTAGCGGGCTTCCCGCCGACTCCATTGTTTTATTGGAGCAGATACGCACCATTGACAAGAAACGGCTGAAAGAGCGACTTGCAAGGCTCGACAGCTTAATCATGGAAGCGATTGTCACGCCGCTACTTATCAGTATTGGCGTGAAAGCAGACAAGCCGCAGGCTGAAAGGAGGGCTTCGGATGTTTGAAGATAGAATTGCCACATTAAATAGGGAAACGGAAGCAATACCGAGTATCCCTTATGAAAAGAGGATTTATACCGTTGACGAGATACAGGACATTTTAGGCATTGGGAGAAATTCAGCCTATAACCTTGTCAAATCTGGTGTGTTCCACAGTGTCCGCATCGGTGGGAATATCCGAATATCAAAAAAGAGCTTTGATGATTGGCTCGATAACCAGATGAACGCCTGTCAAGTGTGCGAAACTGTTTGATGTTTCGGTTTTGCACATTTCACTTTTCCTCTGAAATGACCTACTATATAGCCAAGCAGAAACGCTTGGCTATATAGCATTTTGTAACGGCTGACGAGCCGAAACAAGGGAACGGAGGAAATGCAGATGAATAAGAAAAGTATGTCTGTTACGGAAATGAGGAAGCTGCTTGGGATTGGCAAAACGGATTCCTATTGGCTTGTCAAAAAGAATTACTTTGAAACCGTTATTATTGCAGGAAAGATGCGTGTCATGGTGGAGAGCTTTGAGGACTGGTATGACAATCAGCTCCACTATAAAAAGGTCAACGGCGACCCGTGCGGTAAGAACTGGACGGCTATTACAATGTCGGTGCAGGAAACAGCCCGTTTGCTTGGTATATCGGAAGGCTCACTTTATGAACTATTAAAAAAGAAACCGTTTAAGACGGTCAAGGTTGGAATGTATACCCGTATTTACATAGACAGCTTTGAGGAATGGCACGGCTCTCAGAGCCGCTATAAAAAGGCTGTCGGACAGGAGGTGCAGAATGTTCGAGGAACAGATTGCGAAACTGAATGGAGCGACTAAGGAAGCTCCGCATAAAGCAAGCTATTCTGTTGCAGAAATTCAGCAGATACTTGGTATAAGCCGTCCTACGGCATATAACCTCATCAAGCGGAACGGTTTTCAGAGCATCCGCACGGATAAGGGCATCCGAGTAATAAAAACCAGTTTTGATGCTTGGCTTGACAGCAATATTTAAGGAGGTGGCGATTATGGCATCAATCGTAAAAAGAAAAAACCGCTACTCCGTTGTTTACACCTACACGGATGAAAGCGGTGCAAAACGGCAGAAATGGGAAACCTTTGCGACCAATGCGGAAGCAAAGAAGCGAAAAAAGCAGATTGAATTTGAACAGGATACGGGGACATTCATTCTCCCCACGGCTAAGACGGTCAGCGACTTGCTTGAAGAATATATGTCTATTTACGGCGTGAACACATGGGCAATGTCAACCTATGAAGCCAGACGGAGCTTGATTTTCAACTATATCAATCCCTTAATCGGTGACTTGAAACTGGACGATATAACGCCGAGGACAATGGATAAATTCTATCAAAGCCTGCTCACGGTCAAGGCAAAGGTGGTAAACAATCGCAAGCCGAATAATGAGTACCTCACCGCCCATACGGTCAGAGAAATACACAAGCTGCTCCGAAACGCATTTAACCAAGGCGTGAAATGGGAGCTGATGTCGAGAAATCCCGTACTTAATGCGACACTCCCGAAAGAGGAACATAAACAGCGTGAAATCTGGACTGCCGAAACGCTTTTCAAAGCCTTGGAGGTCTGCGATGACGATGTTCTGGCGTTGGCATTAAACCTTGCTTTTTCCTGCTCTCTCCGCATCGGGGAGCTGCTCGGCTTGACTTGGGACTGCATCGACATATCGGAGAGCAGCATTAAGGCAGGCAACGCCTATATCTTTGTGAACAAGGAATTGCAGCGGGTAAACCGTGACGCTCTGGAGCAGTTAAGTGAAAAAGGCGTGATACTCAAATTCCCGCCTGCCCTTTCAAGCACCCACACAGCGTTGGTACTGAAAGAGCCGAAAACCAAAACGAGCGTCCGAAAGATATTCCTGCCGAAAACGGTAGCCGAAATGCTTGTGAAACGCTATGAGGAAGTTGAAAATCTCAAAGAACTGTTTGGCGAAGAATACACCGACTATAATCTGGTATTTGCTTCGTCCTGCGGCAGACCCATAGAGGGACAGGTCATCAATCGGGCATTGAAAAAGCTCATTGATGATAACGACCTGCCGCCCGTGGTGTTCCACAGCTTCCGACATTCCAGTATCACATATAAGCTGAAGCTCAACGGCGGCGATATGAAATCGGTGCAGGGCGATTCTGGACACGCACAGGTTAAAATGGTGGCTGATGTGTATTCTCATATCATAGACGATGATAGACGGCTGAACGCACAACGGTTTGAGGAACAGTTCTACCAGACAAAGGAAACTCCGCAAGCCGAAGAAGCACAGCAGAAAACAGAGCCATCGGTATCACCGACAGACCAAGAAATGCTGTTGAAGCTGCTTGCTAATCCAGAGATGGCAACGCTTTTGAAGTCGTTAGCGAAAAATTTGTAAAATATAAAGGGGCAATCCGTGATAGGATTGTCCCTCGTTTTACATAGCCTTATTGCAAAATCGGCGGGAATATGCTAATATATGCACAGTAATTTTCTGATTAAGCTGTAAGGCAAATAGATAACACAAAGCGGTACGAGTAAACAAATATCTATATAGGATAGACCCAATTTGACACCGCAACAAATCCCCAATTACAAGCTCGGTGCTAATTGCCTGCAAAATACAGAGGTTAAAAACATATAAAATTAGCAGAAAAACAGAGGTACGAGATAACATTCGTAAGCCGTGAAAAGCCAGTAGATACGGGGATTATCCAACACTATGAGGGAGTTGACTAATAGCGTATAGCGTCACTCCTAAGCGAAAGGTCGGGGGTTCGAATCCCTTTTGGCACGCCAGATTCTAAAATGTCTTACAAGTTATGATATGTACCTACAACTTTGGATACACTATTTTATAACTTAGGCACAACAAATGGATGTTCTCCTGTGAAATACAGGAAAACATCCATTTCATTTTAGCCCTAATCCGCTTATAATTATAATAATCTATATATTCTATTCGTCAACTGCTTTAGACAATGCTTCACTTGAATCATACTTTTTTCATATACATAATATATCGTTTTTTAGTCTTCAAAAGAATGTTTCCAATGATATTTTTTCTTTGGATGGTTTCCAAACAACTCAATGCTCCGCTTAAAATAAATTGAATAAAATTACCGATTCCTGCTCCAATGATTTTTTGACATCAATTATACGTTGATTTGAAGAGCCCCTGAATGACAGGCTTATGTCATAAAGTTCCTGTTTAAACTCACCGTCAACAAGAACATCTATTAACGAAAGCATCTCATCGGTATATTCACACCTTGCACGGCTTTCTTTTAACAGTTCTTCATCAAACAAATATCCTGTATAACACCATATAGTTTTATTTGGATATAATTCCTTAACACGCTTAAGAAATGGAAGCAATGCTTGCTGATTGCTTGGCTCAAACGGTTCACCACCAAGCAAAGAAAGTCCGTCAACATAATCTAATGCAAGATTTTTAAATATTGTATTCTCGGCATCCTTTGTAAAAGGTTTACCGTAATCAAAATTCCATGTTTCTGCATTAAAACAGTTTTTGCAATGATGTGTACATCCTGAAACAAACAGAGAGACTCTTATCCCCTCTCCGTTAGCTATATCACAAGTTTTTATTTCTCCGTAATTCATCAGAGATGAAGCACCCTTTCCTGAATTTCCTGCGTTCTTCCCTGATTCCAGAACTGAGTACCGATATATCCGCAGGTTCTTCTTGCAACGTTCATTTTATCCTGATTGCGGTTACCGCACTTAGGACACTCCCATAAAAGCTTTCCATTATCCTCAACAATCCGGATTTCACCGTCGAATCCGCACTCCTGACAGTAATCACTCTTTGTATTTAACTCCGCATACATAATATTATCATAGATAAACTTGATAACCTGTAATACCGCAGGAATATTATTCTGCATATTCGGCACTTCAACATAGCTGATAGCTCCGCCAGGTGAAAGAGCCTGAAACTCGGATTCCAGCTTCAGTTTACTAAAGGCATCAATCTGTTCAGAAACATGAACATGATAGCTGTTTGTAATATAGTTTTTATCTGTTACACCTTTAATGATTCCAAAACGCTTTTGCAGACATTTTGAAAACTTATAAGTAGTGCTCTCAAGCGGTGTTCCGTACAGACTGTAGTCAATATTTTCTTCTTTTTTCCACTTTGCACAATAGTCATTAAGCTTCTGCATTATCTGAAGACCAAGCTCTTTTCCTTCATCTTCAGTAAGCTTTTTGCCGTTAAGACTGTAAACACATTCCCAAAGACCTGCATAACCCAGTGACAGAGTTGAATAACCTCCGTGCAGGAGTTTATCTATTTTCTCTCCCTTTTTAAGCCTTGCAAGAGCACCGTACTGCCAAAGTATAGGGGCCGCATCAGAGAGCGTCCCCGTAAGACGTTCGTGACGGCACTGAAGGGCTCTGTGACACAGCTCCATGCGCTCGTCAAATATCTGCCAGAATCTGTTCAGATCCTTTCCGGCACTCAATCCAATGTCAATTAGATTTACGGTTACGACACCCTGATTAAACCTTCCGTAATACTTAGGCTTGCCGTTTTCATCAACATAAGGAGTCAAAAAGCTTCTGCATCCCATACAGGTATAGCAATGACCTTCGCCATTTTTATCAATTTTATTCTGAAGCATAACTTTTTCGGAAATATAATCCGGTACCATTCTCTTGGCTGTACACTTTGCGGCAAGCTCTGTAAGATACCAATACTTGCTTTCTTCCGAAATATTATCCTCTTCAAGTACATAAATAAGCTTTGGAAACGCCGGAGTCACCCATACACCGGCCTCATTCTTAACTCCCTTATGGCGCTGTTTCAAGGTTTCTTCTATAATTAATGCAAGATCTTTCTTTTCCTGCTCATTTTTAGCTTCATTGAGATACATAAATACTGTAACAAACGGTGCCTGACCATTGGTAGTAAGCAAAGTTACAACCTGGTACTGAATAGTTTGGACGCCTCTGTTCACTTCTTTACGCAGGCGACCTTCAATAATATCATTTATCTTTTCCTCTGATACCTCGCATCCCAGTTCTGCAATCTCAGCTAAGGTCTCCCGGCGTATCTTCTCACGCGACACCTGAACAAACGGAGCAAGGTGAGCAAGACTGATACTTTGACCGCCGTACTGATTGCTTGCAACCTGTGCGATAATCTGAGTAGCAATATTACACGCTGTTGAAAAACTATGCGGTTTCTCAATTAATGTATCGCTGATAACAGTTCCGTTCTGAAGCATATCCTCAAGATTTACAAGGTCACAATTGTGCATATGCTGTGCAAAATAGTCTGAATCATGAAAATGGATAATTCCCTGCCTGTCAGCCTCTACAATATCAGGCGGAAGCAACATTCTGCGTGTAAGGTCACGGCTTACCTCGCCTGCCATATAATCACGCTGTACACTGTTTACAGCAGGATTCTTGTTTGAATTCTCCTGCTTTACTTCCTCATTATTGCATTCAATAAGAGACAAAATGCGATTGTCGGTTGTATTGGCTTTACGAATAAGAGAACGATTATAACGGTATCTTACATATTTCCTGGCAAGATCAAATGCGCCTTTTGCCATTAACTGATCTTCAACCATATCCTGTATTTCTTCTACCGACACTGCTCTTTTTATCTTTTTGCATTTATATTCAACATAATCTGCGATATCATTAATCTGTTCTTCAGTCAAAAATCTTTGCTCTGATGCCTCATTTGCTTTTTTTATCGCATTAATAATTTTAACAATATTAAATTCTTCTTCCGAACCGTTTCGCTTAATAATTTTCATATATTCCCTATCCTTTCTAATGTAATACTTCTAAATCATTTAACTGCGAAACATATTATACTACAAAAAATTTTATTATACTGTTGCGCTTGCAACATTTTTGTTATATAATAACAATATATAGTGTCAAAGTAAAAATTCACACACATTATGGAGTGGTTATAATGAAGGATTTTTCCATTGGTTCAAGACTTTCAAACGCAGATTTAATCGGGATAAACAAGTGTTTTTCACCTGTTGAAAAAACATATAAAAGAGGAGAAATTATTACAATTTGTTCATCTGACAATGACACAATTGGAATAATTGCAAGCGGTACTGCATATCTGTCTACAAACAACAATGAAGATCAAAGAAGGATTCTCAATTATTACGAAACCGGCGATATATTCGGAATGCATTTTATTCCTCAATCAGAAAGCAAAGCATTTTATATAATAGCAAAAACCAATTGCACGATAATATGTATAAAATATAAAAACTTTATAACATGCTGTAAAAACAGTTGCGATAAACACAACAGTTATATTGATAGTCTCATTATGCTGTCGGTAAAAAAACATCTTATGCATATTGATATTCTTTCACAACGTAGTCTGCGAAGTAAACTTATAAGCTTTTTTGAATATTTAAAAACTGAAAAAAATAAAAGTACTTTTATTTTACCTCTGCCGCTTGCTGATCTTGCAGATTACCTTGCCGTCGACAGAAGCGCAATGATGAGAGAAATAAAAAATCTAAATGATGAATGTATAATAAAATCTGATAAGCGCAGAATTACAATTCTGTAAAATGACTTTCGGTGCTCTGTTTTTTCTAACGTTCTGAAATATCCTTAATAATTTCTCCTGCCATAATAAGCCCCATAACAGATGGAACAAAAGCAAGGCTTCCTACAGTTTTTTTCTCTTCCGTTTTGTACTCAGTCTTTTTCGGAATCTCCCTTGAATATACAACCTTTAGTTTATTTATGCCCTCTTTTTTCAGTTCACGGCGCATAATTCTTGCAAGCGGACACACACTAGTTTTATAAATATCAGCTACTTCAAATTGTGTCGGGTCTGTCTTATTTCCTGCTCCCATCGCAGAAATTATATCAATATTGTTAGTGCTTGCAATCTTTGCAAGCATTATTTTTGCTTTTATATCATCAACTGCATCTGCAATATAATCAAGACTGTCAATAAACACTGAGTCTGCATTGTCAGGTGTAAAATATTCATTATGCACTTCTACCAACGCACTGGGATTTATATCCAAAATCCGTGACTTCATGACATCAGCTTTAAACTGACCTACAGTAGAAGTAAGCGCAATAATCTGGCGGTTAATATTTGAAGCAGAAACCACATCACCGTCAAACAATACAAACCTGCCTACTCCGCTGCGTGCAAGTGCTTCACACACATATCCCCCAACTCCTCCAATTCCAAAAACAGCAACCTTACTGTTTTTTAATTTATTTATACTTTCCTCGCCCAGAACCAGTGAAGTTCTTATAAATCTTTCGTCCAATATCATCAATCCTTTTAATTTTGAAAAATATTCTGTCTTTTTATTTCCTAAATTACAGAAGTACATTATAAATCCTACAAACATATTATTATAAAAATTCTCCTCAGTCAACATAATTGTAAAACTTTTACACAAGCTATTGTGTACAGCGGTTGGTGCGTAACAAACTTATAAGTTTTAATATTCTTTAATTTGTTTACGTGTTATATCAGAAATCAAATTTAAAATGTTTGTTTATTTGGTTTTAAACAAATATATGATATAATTCAGTTAAGCAGAAAATCTGACTCTTATAAGTAACACACCGCAATTGATATAGGATTAAATTTTATTGCATCAGCAAAAAATTACTTACAAAAATATTCTACGAGTAAAAGCCATGTATAATTTATTTTTTATATCCGGCAAAATCCGGAAAGTAATTTTTGTCACTTTTTCAAGTATAAAAAATAACATCGTGTTTTATATAATTCGAGAAGGTATAGCACTTCTTTTCCCGACAGTTTACAAACCGTTTTCTATAAAGCAAAAATACTGCACTGTCACTAATGTACTGACAAACTAAAAGTTTGCAGAACAAAAAATGATTAAGGAGGTAATAAAATGATTTATACTGTTACTCTTAACCCGTCTATCGACTATATTGTACGCTTGGATTCACTTGTAACCGGAATAACGAACCGCACCACAAGTGAAGAATATTATTACGGAGGAAAAGGCATTAATGTTTCCTGCGTGCTTGCTGAGCTTGGTATTGAAAGCACAGCCTTTGGATTTATAGCCGGGTTTACAGGAGATGCAATTGAAAAAGGAATACGCAATGATAAAATTGTTACTGACTTTATCAGGCTCGAAAACGGCAACTCAAGAATCAACATAAAAATCAAGGCAGGCGAGGAAACTGAAATTAACTGTCAGGGTCCTCATATCGGGACAAATGAACTTGAACGTCTTTTGCAAAAAATCGACCGCCTGTCAGACGGCGACACGATAGTTATTGCAGGCAATGTACCAAGTACTATGCCGGATAATGTATATGAAAAAATACTAGATAGAATTAAGGATAAGAAAATACGAATTATAATTGATGCAACAAAAACACTCCTTGTCAATTCACTGAAATACAAACCGTTTTTAATCAAGCCAAACCGCCAAGAATTGTCCGAACTATTTAATGTAGATATTTGCAATGAATATGATACCGAAAAGTATGCAAACGAACTCAGAAGAATGGGGGCAAAAAATGTTCTTATATCTCTTGGACAAGATGGTGCAATGCTTATAGATGAAACAGGCAAAAAATACAAAGCCGGTGTTTTTAATGAAAAAGTTATAAATACTGTAGGATCGGGAGATTCAATGGTAGCCGGCTTTATTGCAGGTTATGAAAAAACCGGCAGCTATCAGCAAGCATTAAAATTAGGTAGTGTATGCGGAAATGCAACAGCATTTCTCAGCGGACTTGCCACAAAAGAAAAAATAAATGAACTGCTTGCAAAATTCAGCTAAAAGGAGAAAAACAATGAGAATAACTGATTTAATAAAAAAATCGGGCATTGCTCTTAATGTCAGCGCAGCTACTAAAAATGATGCAATCGAAACACTGGTATCTCTACACGAAAAATGCGGTAATCTTAAAGACGTTTCTGCTTTTAAAGAAGGTATTCTTAAGCGCGAGGAAACGGGAACAACTGCTGTAGGCATGGAAGTAGCTATTCCCCATGCCAAAAGTGAAGCAGTTAAAGCACCTGCTCTGACTGCAATCACTGTACCTGAAGGTGTTGATTACGGTGCAGCAGACAATAAACCCTGCAAATTAATTTTTATGATTGCAGCTACAACAGACGGAGATGTTCACCTTGAGGTACTCGCAAGACTTATGCAGCTTTTGATGGATGAAGATTTTACTTCAAAATTAAAAATCGCTGAAACAGCAGATGAATTTCTTAAAATTATTGATAAAAAGGAAAGTGAAAAATTTCCTGAAGAGTCCGTTATAAAAAACTCTTCTGAAAAATCAGATTTCAAAGTCCTTGCTGTTACAGCCTGTCCTACAGGTATTGCTCACACCTATATGGCTGCCGAAGCATTGGTAAAAGCAGGTGAAAAGATGGGCGTCACTATAAAAGTTGAAACCAACGGCTCAGGCGGTGCAAAAAATGTGCTTACAGCAGAAGAAATTGCAAACTGCGACGGTATTATAATAGCTGCTGATAAAAGCGTCAACACTGCACGCTTTAACGGGAAACCCGTATATTCAACAAAAGTTTCAGACGGTATAAACAAGCCTGAGGAACTGATAAATAAAATAGTTAACGGCGAAGCCCCGGTGTTTCATTCAAGCCATAAGGATTCTGCATCTGACTCATCAAACTCAAACGAAAATTTTGGCAGGCAGCTTTATAAACATCTGATGAACGGTGTATCACATATGCTACCGTTTGTAGTTGCTGGCGGTATTTTTATAGCTATAGCATTCCTTATTGACACAGCAAGCGGCGTACAGGCTCAGGGCAACAGTGCTTTTGGCACAGTAACCCCTCTTGCCGCCTGGTTTAAAACTATCGGCGGATATGCCTTTAACTTTATGATTCCTATCCTTGCAGGATTTATAGCAAGGTCAATTGCAGACCGTCCGGGTATGCTTGTAGGTTTTGTAGGCGGATTTCTCGCAGCAAACGGCGCAACCTTTGCAAACCCTGCTGCCCTCACAGGTGATGCTGCATCAGCTGCAAATGTTGCTTCAGCTGTTCCGTCAGGTTTCCTAGGTGCACTCTTAGCCGGTTTTCTCGGCGGATATATTATGCTGCTTATTGAAAAGCTTTGCGACAGACTCCCAAGATCACTTGAAGGTATTAAACCTGTACTTATATACCCCCTTGCAGGTCTTGGTATTGTAGGTGTTATGATGTGTGCCGTAAACCCGTTCATGGGCATGATCAACACTGGTCTTAACAGCGGTCTGACCTGGCTAAGCGAAAATAACCTTGGCATACTTCTTGGATGTATTCTGGGCGCAATGATGTCTATTGATATGGGAGGTCCTTTCAACAAAGCCGCTTATGTATTTGGCACAGGCATGCTTACAGCCGCCGCTGCAACAACCGATCTTGCAACTCAAACAGCCTGCTACCATGTAATGGCTTCTGTAATGATTGGAGGTATGGTACCTCCTATTGCTATTGCTCTTTCTACAACCTTTTTTAAAAACAGATGGACTTCTGATGAGCGCAAAAACGGAGTTGTAAACTATATTATGGGGCTCAGCTTTATTACAGAAGGTGCAATTCCTTATGCGGCATCTTATCCGCTCAAGGTTATACCTGCATGTGCAATCGGTGCAGCAACAGCAGGCAGTCTCTCGTGGCTTTTGGGCTGTACGCTTATGGCGCCTCACGGCGGAGTATTCGTAGTTGCAACAATAGGCAATCCGCTTATGTATATTCTTGCTCTTGCTATTGGTTCTATAGTTGGCATGCTTCTTCTTGCACTCTTTAAAAAGCCAGTAGAATAACCCAAATACAAATATATTAAATGTTCCACAGGATATACGGCTGCGGTACTTTGATTAAATTACTAAAGGAGAAATTAATATGGTATCAAAGAAACTCTTACTGACAAATGCACAGGGATTTCACATGCGCCCTGCTTCTGTTTTTGCAAATGCAATGGGAAAATACTCCTGTGATGTAATGATCAGATATAATGAAAACGAATACAACGCCAAAAGTCTGCTTAATATTATTGCAGCTTGCATTAAATGCGGAAGCGAAATTGAAGTGATTTGCAATGGTACTGACGAAAATGAGGCCCTTTCAGAAGCTGTTCAGCTGATAGAAAGCGGATTGGGCGAATAATATAGAAAACCGTAAAATGTCATATGAGGTGAACAATATGCTACACGGAACTGCCGCCTCCGACGGTATCGGAATTGGCAGAGTAATGCTCGTTGAAGAGCATTCACTTGAATACACTCATAAAACAACAGAAGATACAGAAGAAGAATTACAGCGGTTCAAAAATGCTGTAAGTATATTTTGCGACAACACAGCCGCACAGGCAGACGCCCTGCGAAAATCTGCCGGAGATAAGGAAGCTGAAATACTTGAAGGTCATATACAAATAATAAAAGATCCTTATTTAAGCGGAGAAATTGAAAAACTTATTGCCAACGGTCAGTGTGCCGAAGCCGCTCTTGAGCATATGTGTGATATGTTTATTTCAATGTTCTCATCAGCAGATGATGAGTTGACAAATCAGCGGGCCGCAGACGTAAAAGATATTAAAACCGGCATTCTTAGTATCCTTCTTGGCATTAACGAGGTTAAAATCTGCGCTGCTCCAAAAGGCACGGTCATTGTAGCTAAGGAACTTACTCCGTCAATGACGGCAGGTATAAATAAAGAAAATATTGTAGGTATAATAACCGAAACAGGCGGAAAAACCTCTCACTCGGCAATTCTTGCAAGGGCACTTGAAATTCCCGCTGTGCTAAGTGTAAACGGAGCGACAACAAAACTCTCGGCAGGTGAAATGGTAATAACAGACGGCTGTGAGGGAATTGTAATCGCATCACCTGATGAAAATCTGATACAAGCATATACAACAAAACAAAATGCTGTTTTAAAACAGCGCCGCGAACTTGAAAAGTTTAGGGGAATTGCTACAAAGTCAAAAAGCGGAGAAACTTACGAGCTCTTTTGTAATATCGGCAACCAGGATGATGCCATAAAAGCAATTGAACACGACGGTGAGGGCGCAGGACTTTTCAGAACGGAATTTTTATTTATGGACAGAAACTCTGTTCCGACAGAAGAAGAACAGTTTAATGCATACAAAAAGGCTGCACTTATTTTAAAAAATAAACCTCTTATAATAAGAACACTTGATATTGGCGGTGACAAAGCATTGCCTTATCTTGGACTTAAAAAAGAAGAAAATCCCTTTATGGGATTTCGGGCGATAAGATACTGCCTTAAGAATCAGGATTTATTTAAAACACAGCTCAGAGCTATTCTGCGTGCAAGTTCTTTCGGCGATATAAAAGTCATGTTTCCTTTAGTTACAGCAATAGATGAATTCAGAGCAGGAAAACAGCTTATAAACGAGCTTAAAACAGAACTTAAAAAAAGTAAAATTTTATTTGACGAAAATATCAAAATCGGTGTAATGATGGAAACCGCATCAGCAGCTGTCATTGCTGATACTCTTGCAAAAGAGGCAGATTTTTTCAGTATAGGTACAAATGACCTTATCGGATACACAATGGCTTGTGACAGAGGAAATAATGAAGTCTCCAACCTCTACTCTGCATTTCAGCCAAGCGTATTAAGGCTTATCAAATATATCATTGACTGCGGTACAAAAAACAACATTCCTGTTGGAATGTGCGGAGAAACGGCTTCAAATGAAATGATGATTCCTCTTCTCATTTCATTTGGCCTTACAGAATTCAGCGTATCTGCACCATCTGTTCTCAAAGTAAGAAAAGCAATTTCAAAATGGACAAAATCCGACGCCGACAATGTTGCTGACAAGGTAATGCAAATGGCAACAGAAAAAGAAGTTTCAGATTATCTTAAAACAATCATAAGATAATTATATATATTTAAAACAAGGATCTCCATTAATAACGGGAGATCCTTGTTTGTAAAAATGATAAAAATAAATATTATTAAATATTATTTGCACTTACTGCACGCTTTGAAAATACACACCCACAGTAGTTTTGTCTGTAAAGGCTGTATTCTTTTGAAAGTATTATAGACCTCTTATATCCTTCACGCTTCTTAAAATCGCTGTACAACCATTTTACACCATGTTTTTCCGCCAACTGAACACCGATACTGTTAAGTTTATCTGCATTTTTGAGCGGACTTATCGTAAGCGTAGTAGTAAAAAAGTCAAACTTTTTTTCTTTTGCAAATTTTGCAGAAGCCTCCAGCCTGAGTCTAAAGCAATTTTCGCATCTCTTTCCTCCCTCCGGTTCATTTTCAAATCCTTTTACAGCTTTAAAAAATTCTTCCGGATTATATTTTCCCTCAATAACTTTTACGGGATTTTCAAAACTCATAAGAGAAACAAGCCGTTTTTCTTCACTCAGCCGGTATTCATATTCCTCTTTTTCAGATATATTCGGATTATAATAATAAACCGTTATGTTAAAATACCTTGAAAGATACTCAAGACAATAGCTTGAACACGGTGCACAGCACACATGCAAAAGCAGTGACGGAGTTTTATTGTCTGCAAGGTTCTTTTCAATTATTTTGTCAAGCTCTTTTTGATAATTTATCTTATTCATTTAAACCACATATATACTCATAAAGTTCTTCTGCTGTATCAGCCACAAACGGAGCACCCGCATTAATTAGTTCCTTTTTGCCCCGAAATCCCCATGATACACCTGCCATTTTTACACCTGCATTATCAGCAGTAAAAACATCTACATCACTGTCGCCAATATATATACATTCACACGGCTTAATATTGTGCAGTTTCAAAATTGCATGCAACGCATCCGGAGCAGGTTTGCGGTTATACTCAGTCTTTTGTCCCCATGCCTCTGTAAAAATATGATCAGGATATAACTTATCCAAAATTCTGCCGACAAATTCATGCGGTTTATTTGACAGTACTCCTGTTTTGTACCCTTTATCTGACAATAATGCAAGCATCTGCAAACATCCCGGATATGATGTAGTATTATCGTTGCAGTGCTCAGAATAATGTGTATCAAAATCCTTTTTAACCGTTAAATACAATTCATTGTTATCGGCATATTTTCCCATAGCTCTTTTTATAAGCAGGTCTCTGCCATTGCCGACATATTTTTTATAATTTTCAACAGGCTTTTCGTTAATACCTGATTTACTCAATCCATAATTAACACTTAAAGCAAGATCAGTAAGTGAATTAACAAGTGTGCCATCCAAATCAAAAATTACTATTTTTATCATAATACCACCTTAGTTCAACCCTTTTTCCTGTTCAAACAAAATCGCCCTGCACGGTGCAGCTTCAAATCCGCCCATCTTAACAGGAAAAGCACATAAATCATATTCTCCGTCATCTATTGCCGACAAATTAAGATTCTCCAGAATTGCTATTCCGGCACGAGCAAGTTCAAGATGCGGTTTATTTTCATCAAAAGGCGGAGCAATTGATGCAGCATCTGTACCTACAAGTACAACGCGGCTTGATGCCAAAACAATTGCAGCAGAATGTGAGATAAAAGTATTGCCCTCTCCGTGAAACAGAATTCGTTTTTTACAGTATGGCAAAAGTTTCTCCATATCCTCTCCCGTAAGAATTCCGTCAACAGAAATAACTGTACATTTTCCGTAAAAAGTATTCAATCTCATATTATTTATTGCATTTCCGTCTGCACAATAGTGAAATGGTGCATCAATGTGAGTTCCTGAGTGAACAGACATTGAAACCTTTGACAAATTATATTCATCTCCATTTTCAATGCTTTTAACCATCTCATATGATGTTTCAGGATCACCGTCGTAAACGGGAGTATTTAAAGTATCTCTTGAAATATCATGAATAATCAACACCATGCACCCCTATTCAACGAAACTGTTTCATTATTAATATACATTTATACTCAAACACAATTAAATTGATTTATATAATTTTTGAGCTAATAACATAAAACAAGGAAAACAGCTGCCGTCAAAAGGCGATATGATATATAAAGTTAAGTATTCTCTGTTAACAGATTTTTGTTATTTAACTCCGCTTAATATTAGTATATCATATTTTATATAGAGTTGCATAGCCCCAAAACGCAAAAAAACAATATGGCGTTACATCAAGTTCGTACAAACAGCTTTATATAAAAACTCCATTGCTGTACCATATACAATTAAATTCTTCTCATAAATAAAAAACAACCCCGCAGAAACCTGCGGGGCTTTAAAAGCAATTGTGTTAGATATTAATCAAAACGTAAGATTAATCAGCTACTGCCTGACCAACAAGATATGTATTGTAACCGAGGTCAGCAATGTACTTCTGGATAAGTGTAACATCCTGAATTGATACTCTTCCGTCACCGTTTACGTCACAAATCTTAATCTGCTCAGGAGAAGCCTGTACAAGACCAACAGAAATCTTCTGAATCTCTGTAGCATCTGTTATTGTAATTCTTCCGTCGCCGTCAGCATCGCCGTATACTGTCTTTGCAGGTGTCTTATCTATTGCATTAACTGTAAATACTGCACCTGTTTTAGCAGCATAATTGAAGTTTGTGAGATCAAGAGTTAAGATGAGGTCACAAAGTTCCATACCTGTTGTATCAATTGTGATATTGTCGTTTGAGTTGTAAACAGCTTCTGTTTCAACATCAAAGCCGGCAAATACGCCGCCCCAGTTGTCTGACCAAGAGCCGTTTGCTGCAAACTTAACCTGATATGTGTCATACTCTTCAATATCAGTGTATCTAATCTGGTATACGTTATCAGAAATCATTTCCATCTCGTTTTCACGATCTGCAGGATCCCAAGCAACACCGTTGAGCCAATTGCCGTCACCGTTACCAACTGTAGCGATGAATTCAATTTCAAGGTCTGTTACCATTTCAACATATTTGCCTTCTACACTGATAGCACTGGTAGCAGGATCAAATGTAACTGTAACATTACATACGTCTGTTACGTTAAATGTAATATTGTTGCCTGTTTCATCGCCAATCCAGTTCTGTGTACCGTCAGCAAGATTTTCTACAACCTTAATCTGTAAGCTTTCGCCAGGCTGTGCATCTGCAAATGTTAATGTGTATACATCACCATTCTTAGTCATTACATTTTCAGGAGCTGCTGCTGGATCGCCTACCCAGTTAACTCCGCAAAATGCTTCTGAACCAGCCACTACATATACAGTCTCAGCAGGAACTGGTTCTGTTGGAACTGGCTCTGTTGGAACCGGCTCTGTTGGAACTGGCTCTGTTGGAGCTGGCTCTGTTGGAACTGGCTCTGTTGGAGCTGGCTCTGTTGGAACTGGTTCTGTTGGAACTGGCTCTGTTGGAGCTGGCTCTGTTGGAACTGGTTCTGTTGGAACTGGCTCTGTTGGAACTGGCGCTGTTGTAGCATTAGGATCAACGTTAAGAAGTTCAGCAACCGTGCTGAGAGGAGCACAGTTAGGATATGCTTCAGGATCAGCAAGCTGTTCAGCATATGTTACAGCATAATCGTTGTAAACATCCATTGGATCTACACCAAGCTCAGCACAGTCAGCCAGAACAAGCTCAGAAGTAATAATAGCGGCATTTTTAACAGCCCAGTTAAAGATAAACTGAGAAACAAGCTGTTCCTTTGGCTGATACTTACCGAAATTCTCACCTATAATCTTGCCTGTTGATGTAATAGACGCTCTTGGTCCGAATTCAGCAGCAAGATTAGCTTCTTTCCATGTAGCTCTGTCATCGAGTTTTGATGAGTCTTCTGTATTCTCAACCTTACCGCCTGTGCATACAATTGTTCCGCCGAGGCAGTCTTTTGACAATGTAACATTACATGTCTGATATGTATTCTTGTCTGCAGCCATTGTTGAGAAAATAATACCGTAATCACAGCCCTCTTTCAGACCGCCGTGTGGATCACCGGCAATTGCTGTTCCTTTATCATTATAAGCAATGTCGCAAAGCTTTGCTGTATCAAAATAATACAAGCCTGTTTCCGGATCCTGCTTACATTTTGTTGCCTTTGCCTGCCATGAAGGCTCGAATAATGTACTATCACCATATACATTGTAAAGATGACAATATACAGATTTTGTTGTGCCCCAATCTACTATATCAGCAGTTGGAAGTTCAAAATAGATTTTTGTATCCTCAGCAGCTGATGCAGAAAAGATAGTAAGTCCTGTAAAACAGGAAGCTGCCATAAGCACTGCAAGCACTAAGCTGAGAACCTTTGATGATTTTTTCATCGTTAATTCCTCCTTTGTTAATTACTCATAATTTGAGTAATTACATTATATATTAAATTCTTTGCATTTACAAGTGGTTTTTGTTAATTTTATTAATTTTTTTAAGTTAATCTGCTTTTTAAACAGACAGCAGCCAAGCTACTTGACATTGATAAAAAATGATTGTATTATTCTATTATATATCAATAAAAAAGAGAGGTTTTAGTTATGGAGAACAGTAAAAAAACCATGGACAAAATTGTAGCTCTGTGCAAAAACAGAGGTTTTGTATATCCTGGGTCTGAAATTTATGGAGGTCTGGCCAACACATGGGATTACGGTCCTTTAGGTATGGCTCTTAAAAATAACATTAAGCAGGCATGGCTTAAAAAATTTGTACAGGAAAATAAATATAATGTCGGTCTTGATTCTGCAATCTTGATGAACCCCCAAACTTGGATTGCTTCGGGGCATCTCGGCGGCTTTTCCGATCCTCTCATGGATTGTAAAGAGTGTAAAACACGCCATCGTGCCGATAACCTTATAGAAGATTTTGACGGCACAAGTGTTGCCGGATGGTCAAATGAAGATATGACCAGTTATATTAATGAAAAGGAAATACCCTGCCCGAACTGCGGCAAACATAATTTTACTGATATCCGACAGTTTAACCTTATGTTTAAAACCTTCCAGGGAGTTACTGAGGACAGTAAAAATGAGATTTATCTTCGTCCTGAAACAGCACAGGGCATTTTTGTAAATTTCTCCAACATTCAAAGAACAAGCCGCAAAAAAGTTCCTTTTGGCGTTGCTCAAATCGGCAAATCATTCCGTAATGAAATTACACCGGGAAATTTCATTTTCCGTGTGCGTGAATTTGAACAAATGGAACTCGAATTTTTCTGTAAGCCTGGAACTGATCTTGAATGGTTTGAATACTGGAGAGGATTCTGCCGTGACTGGCTGTATTCTCTGAACATAAAAGAAGAGAATCTCAGACTTCGTGATCATGCAAAAGAAGAACTCTGTTTTTATTCCAAAGCTACTACTGACTTTGAATACTTGTTCCCATTCGGTTGGGGCGAATTGTGGGGAGTTGCAGACAGAACAGATTATGACCTTACTCAGCACAGCAATACAAGCGGAAAGGCTCTTGAATATTTTGATCCTCAAACAAATGAAAAGTACATTCCTTATGTTATTGAGCCTTCGCTTGGAGTTGAGCGTTTATTCCTTGCGCTTGTTGTTGAAGCATATGATGAAGAAATTATTGATGAAAAAGATACAAGGGTAGTATTAAGACTTCATCCTACTCTTGCTCCTTTTAAGGCATGCATTCTTCCGCTTTCCAAAAAGCTTAACGAACACGCTGAAAAAGTTTATGAGATACTTTCTAAAGACTTTATGGTTGACTATGATGATGCCGGTTCAATCGGAAAACGTTACAGAAGACAAGATGAAATCGGTACTCCTTTCTGCATTACATATGACTTCGACTCAATTGATGACGGCTGTGTTACAGTCCGTGACCGTGACACAATGGATCAGGTAAGAATATCAATTGATAAACTTAGTGACTATATTGCTGAAAAAATTAAATTCTAATTTTATTAAAAATTTAACAGACAAGCATCACCACCTTTGGGAGCCAATACGCAGGAAGGTAACACAGCTTGACAGCAACGGATTTTTCATTGACGTTGAATTATAATAAATAGACAGTAAACAGAAAACTGTCAACTTGAAAGGAGCATCATTATGGATGAATTAAAATTTATAATGGAGAAGTTTGTTGCATCCGGTTGGGATTTAATATCTGTTCCGGCACAACAATGGTTAGACGGAAAATCTGATAAAGAAACTTTAATATCGGCAATAAAACAGGCAGATAAAGAGTGCGGAAGCTGCGGTTGTGATTTAGATCCGCTATATAAAAGAGCGTTGGAACTGATTTAACTGCAATATTAGTTTTATTTTATATTTCTGTCCCACTGCGGCAATTTCTATGAAAATACCATAGTGTGCTACACCGTACAAAAAAGGCAAGGCAAACCAAAACGGTCTGTCTTGCCTTTCGTTTCTTTATAGAGTCACAATCTTAATCAATAGATTTCGATACGAATGCTTTAAATAAATATTTACTATCTTTCGGTTAAACCGTTGAAATAGTTGAAATAACAATATAAAAGTACAAATGACAGCTTCATTAATAAAGTGAAGCTGTCATTTTCTATCAGTTAATAAAATTTACCATGTTCCGTACAAATGATGCCAGCTTTCATCCATCTCTGATAAAGCATAGAATTTAAGCTCAGTTCCGTCAAATGGAATATCAATTGTCTGACTATTATTATTGTTAAAAATAATGTAATCGGTATCAGAAGGAACAGTTACAGTGTAAATAGCCTCGCCGTAATCATTTGTACCCGAATACTTCATTGCTGTACCCGGCCAGTCACTTTCCTCTCCATCTTGCCAATAGTAACAGTATATAGTACCTCCCCATTTTAACGAGTTAGTAAATGTAACTGTATAGGAGGAAGGCACCGGCTCTGTTGTAGAAGGCTGTGTGGGTGCCTGAGTAGTCGGCGGTTCTGTAGGTTTCTGAGTAGTAGGTGCTGCTGTAGTTTCAGGAGAAGTAGTCGATAAAGCCGTTGTAGACGGTACTGTTGTGGGTTCTTCCTGAACATTAATATAATTTCCTACATTTCCGGTGTCTGCTAATTCCGCAACATATTTCTGGATAAGTGTTACATCCTTAACCCCGATTCTTCCGTCTCCGTCACAATCAGCAACAAGCAATGATTTGTTACTAAGCATTTCAATCTCTACAGTATGCTTTTGAATTAATGTCGCATCAGTTATATTAATTCTTTTATCAAAGTTTACATCACCAATAAGCAATTTCTCTCCGGGTAATGTAGTAACCGGCTCTGTAGTTGGAACGGCTGTTGTCTGTGGTTCTGTAGTAAATGCCTCTGTAGTCTGCGGCTCTGTCGTTATTGGCGGTTCAGATGTTCCGTATAAATAAACTACATTAATTATTCCTGCTGCATAATTGCCGGTTGCATTGCCAGGAACAATTACATCGTTTCTACCTGTAAGTCCTGAAGTTGTGTATACAGCGGAATTTGTAACCTTTGCCTGCTCATTTACAGAATCGGCAACAAGCTTTTTACCCGTATTAACATCAATATGTGAAGTAATGACCTTACTTGAGAATGTTACTGCCTTATTTTGAATCCATGCTTCTCCCGAAACAAGATAACCGCTTTCGCCCTGTCCCGGTTCCTGTCCGGTTCCAGAAGAAGGATGGAACATTACATATGTACTAGCTGCAGGAATTGTACACTTATACCAGTTATTTCCTTCACTCGTCATCAGTGTTGCCGTGTCCCATGTTCCGTTTGGCTCATCGCCCTGATCATTATAGGCATAACAGCGTATATTTCTCCAGCCATTAGAATCATAGTAATGAACGGTAGATGATGTATTATCAAGATTTTTATATACAAATGTTATTGTCTTGTCATTTCCGTCAAATGTACCGTAACTCTGAACAGGATACTTTTCTGTATCAAGCTGATATCCTTGTATTGAAGCAAAAGGAATTTCATAGACATCGCCTGCTCTAAGATGATATGACGCGTTATCTTTAATTGAACTTCCGCTTGAGTTTACATATTTTACAGTAAGATAACCGGACTGTATGCCGCTTGAACTGTAAACAAAAGTAACATTATAGTTTTGTCCGCCAACAACTTTTCCTGATACAGCGCCCTGTGTGTCTATAAGTTCATTGTCAAACAAAATTGTTGTGTCGGGAAGTGCACGATAAGTTGAACCTTCTGCATACTTAGCTGTTGAAGTTTTAAGTACCTTTCCATTTTCATCAACATGCTTTGTGGTAAGTGTACCGAATTTTGTTTCAACATTACTAAGTCTTGAAAATGTGGATGACTGTACCAAAACTACAGCACTTCTTGCGGGAACAGAATAATTGTTTCCTGAAACTGTTCCAAGACTCTTTAGTCCGGCTGTTTTTCCATCTGCTACAATTGTCCAGCCGCTTGAATCAAGCGGAATCGAATAAGCCTGTGTTCCGCTGTTAACAAGAACACATACCTTGCCCCATTCGTCACTTTTGCTGTTAGAATATGTATAAGCAACTACATATCCGTAATTTGACTGGAATGCAGGTGTACTGAATGAACTGCTTTTCATAGGAGTATAATTTTTACGAATCTGGAGAAGACCTTTATAATAAGCCGCAATGTCTGAATATGTCTTTACTCTTGTCCAGTCAATAGCATTTATTGAATCACTTGACTTATAACTATTGTGATCACCCTGCTTTGTACGGCAGAATTCCGATCCTGCCGTCATAAACGGAATACCCTGAGAAGTGAGCAGCAGACCCATGGCCTCCTTGACTTGACCTTTATAAGCTTCTGATGTTGATGTCCAAGCAGATGAGCCGTTGCTTTTAACAATTTTATCCCAAAGAATAAGATTATCATGAGCATCAGCATAAGCTATCGTCTGAGAAGGCGCCTTTGCTCCAAATCCTTTTCCCTGAATACCTTTGACAACGTTATAAGTACTGTCGTTATTTCCCTGGATAAATCCTTTTGAAGTACCGTTCGTGTCACCTTTAATAGCATCGCGGTATGAGTCACAGAACATACCAACTCTTGCATCAAGAGAAGATGCCTTTGACTGAGTACATCCGTCTGATATAGGAGTAGTGCCGCCTGTCCACGGTTCACCGTACATAAGAATCTTTTTTCCTGATCCGTCGCTGTAAAGACCGTCAAGTGCTGAACGTATCTGATTCATGGTTGTAATATCATGAAGACCCATAAGGTCAAAACGGAATCCGTCTATATGGTATTCTTCTGCCCAGTATTTTACAGATTCAATCATATATTTTCTGAACATAAGCTTATCGGATGCAGTTTCATTTCCGCATCCCGAACCGTTTGAATATGCAGAAGATGACGTCATTCTGTAGTAATAATTTGGTACAGTTCTTGTAAAACATGAATCACTTGAGAAAGTATGATTGTATACAACATCCATTACAACAGAAATTCCTCTGTCATGAAGAGCCTGTATCATTTGTTTAAATTCTGTAATTCTTGTATTGCCGTTATAAGGATCAGATGAATATGACCCCTCTGGGGCATTATAGTTTTGAGGATCATATCCCCAGTTGCGGTTTGTTGATGAACTTGCTATTGTCTCATTTACTGATCCGAAATCATAGACAGGCATAAGCTGAACACAGTTGATGCCCTGCTCTACAAGGTAATCAATACCTGTTGAAACAGCACCGGCACTTGTATCAGAATTAAGTTTTGTTCCGCCCTCTGCAAATGCAAGATACTTGCCCTGATTTTCTTTGCTTACACCTGAAGTATCAGAAGCAGAAAAATCTCTGACATGAACTTCCCATACTACAGCCTCAGATGCACTGTCAAACAGCACATGATTGTCAGTTGCCCAGCCGTCCGGGTCAGTCGAATCAAGATCTACTACCATTGAACGGTTACCGTTTACACCTACCGCCTTAGAATATATATCCTGAGTTTCGTTTGTTTTTCCGTTTACATTTACAAGATATGTATAATAAACATCCTTAAAATCACCGGAAAGTGTTAAAGACCAAACACCTGTTGTGCTGTTCTTTTGCATATTATGAGTACCGATAACACCTGCACCCGATTCATTGTCTGAACCGGTTTTATAAAGCTTGACCTGAACAGAGGATGCTTCCGGCGACCATGTTTTCCACGTTGTAGAAGTCTTCGAGTAAGCAGAGCCCAAATCGGATTCGTTGTATGCTTTATTAGCATATGTTTCAAGGTAACTGCCATTGATGTAGTTCCCTGCCGAAACCGACTCATCATTTTTGACTGCGGCATTGGATGCATATGAAGTCATACCTAATAACATAGATACAGACAGCACCAGAGCCAGCGGCTTGCGTAAATTCATAGTGTTCACTCCCATAAAATTTTTCACATATTGTGATAATTATATTCTATCAACTAAATATTCTGTTATTTTTCTCACTGCGAATAATAAAAGTGTACGCAAGCAAAAGTTTTTAATTGCTTTTTGTACATAATACACAATATGTAAGATTTCTTGAGTATTTTATGTCATTTTTGCCACCGTATCCTTAACAACCGCCACATTAAATTAATTTTCGAAAGCGTTGTAATATTAAAAGCTTTTTACTGTGTAAGTTTACATTTTCAAAAGCTTTCAAATTTTTAAAATTTATAAATGCTAAAAGTCATTTTATTCAGTGTTTTAATCATTTTTTGCTTTTTAATGCAAAAAAATAACGCCCTCACAAAAAGGGCGTTTGGAGCGGATGATGGGAATCGAACCCACTAGAATCTATTAATTTTATCAGTAT
>CAJUGO010000022.1 GCA_910585865.1 uncultured Ruminococcus sp.
GATACAGGACAGCAATGTAAAATAAACATACATAAACCATTTTAAACAAATGAAATGAATTGGAGGTATCATTATGTTAGAAAAGCTATTTAAAAATATTGCTAAGAATTTTATTTATGTTGTATGGGTAATCATATATTTTTCCCTTGCATGGAGTATATTGGGTGCAGATTGGGATTCCTTTATTCTTGTTTTCTTTCTATATGGTATCTCAATTCTGATTGCTCTTTCTCCTATCGGAGAAGTGTTATTGCGGTTTGTTGAAAAAGTAAGACCAATTTCAACAAGAGAAGAAAAAGAATATTTACTACCGATATTTGAAGAAGTTTATGAAAACGCCAAACAAAATGACACAAAATTAAATAATAATATCAAACTGTATATTATTGATAATATGTGTGTAAATGCTTTTGCTATCGGGAGAAAAACAATAGCGGTCACAATGGGAGCAATACAAACCTTTTCACAAGATGAATTAAAGGGTGTTATTGCACATGAATTCGGGCATTTATCAAATGGAGATACAAAAGCGTTATTATTAAGCACTATAGGAAACGGAATATTTACTATTCTAATATTCATTATGAGAATTATAATGTTAATAACCGAAGTTGTTTTTTCTTTAATGAGAATACCATTTTTAGATGTTTTTGCAGTGATTGCAAGATTTTTATTCGACATTGGAATTATAATATTTTCCTATGTCAGCCAAATTATTTTATCTATTAACAGCAGACAAAACGAGTTATGGGCGGACAAATTTGCATTTGATATTGGATATGGAGCAGAATTAATTGATTCCTTATACATACTCCAGAAAATCAGTCTACCGCACAATTTAAGCATATTAGACCGACTAAGAGCAAGCCACCCAAATACAGCAAAAAGAATTGAACATCTCGAAAATTTGCTTGATTCTCAAGATGAAGAAGTGTTTATCATAGCATAAAATACTTTTCCTTATCGCTTAGTAAAAAATAATGCAAAAGAAAACGGCTTATGACTGAAACCCTGTCATAAGCCGTTACTTTTGCATAAAATAATTTTTGAGATAAGGGAAAAAATATAAATTTGAATGGACACAAATACAGAAATTTATAAAATTTGTTAAAATGTCTTGACAATCGAATTAATATACTATATAATAAACGACGTAGTGGAAATCAAGGTTGCAAGATACAAAGAAATCAAGTATTCAACTATAAAAAGTCACTATCTATGTGGGCTATTAGCTCAGGTGGTAGAGCACTTGACTTTTAATCAAGGTGTCCGGAGTTCGAATCTCCGATGGGTCACCATAAAGCCGCTAAAGCGTTCTTTGGCGGCTTTAATCATATAATGGGCCGTCGCCAAGCGGTAAGGCAACGGACTTTGACTCCGTCACCCGTGGGTTCGAATCCCGCCGGCCCAGCCAAATGCCCTTTTAAGGGCATTATTTTTTGCTTTATATTTGTAAACTGAATATAGTCGGGTAATTGAGTTTAAGCAGATGTCTGCATTCTGCTTGGTTTATAGGCAAAGCGATTTCGCATTTTACCTGAAAACATACGGAGATATAATAATGAAAAAATCTATTTTTTTTATAATGATGCTTTCTACGGTTATAATGTCTTTGTTATCAGTATCTTGTATAACAGGGAATGCTTCTACAATCGATGAGGCTATAATTTCTCAGCAAGATGATAATTATGTTGCACTTTATACAAAGTCGCCTGACAGTAGCCTTAAAGAGCATGATATTTTTAAATTTTCTAAGGAAGAGTATCAGTTATTTTATACACAGACTACTTTGCTTGCCTTGATTGCAGGGTATCTTATTCTATTTAAAATTAAAGGAATCAATAATAATAAAGAAGTGCATAAACGCAGAAAGTAAACTGTAGAAAAACAACGTGAGAATTTATATTATCTTTCTAATTATATGAATACGAAACATAATTTATTTCAATAGTTAGAAATATTTGAAAACAAAAAGTGAATGGACAAGCGACGGTAATTAAGCTGTCGCTTGTTTTTTGTTTGTGAAAAATATATGTATTTATTCAATTGGGAAAACAAATAAAATTAGTGTAGTTGGATTCTGTAAGGGTTAAAATATTAAAGTAATTAATTTAAATATAACTAGGTAAGGTGTTTTTAGCATTATAACAGAAATGCAAAAAGAGAGACAAACATGTAGTAAATTTTTTAAATTAGTTGATACTGAGACAATTTCCTAAAAAATTTAATTATCAGTTATAAAGTGGCATATTGTCACATTTGCATGAATAGAAAGCAATATATTTATATAAAACAACAAATTATAAGAAAAATGTTGAAAAATAAAATAGCTAATATTATAATGGTAATAGAAGTGCTGTTGAAAATATAGAACTATAAAATATAATAGGGAGGCAAGAAATAATTTAACAGCATAAGTTTTAAAAATTAGGAGAAAGAACTATGAGTAGGACAAGAATAAACTTTTTATCAGCTTTTATATTAATAAGTATATTGTTGACATCTTTTACGATTTCTGTTACTGGATTAGAAACTGACAGTTCAACTGAAAGCGTAACTACAATCCTGCAAAAAGATTTAGAAACTGGATTAATTAAAGAAATACAATTACCAGATAGTCAAAATATCACTGAAACTGTAGCAAATTCCTATATTTCTGATAACAATATTGATAAAAATCCGAAGAATGATGATATATTGAACAATAAGTTTCGGAGTATTATTGGTGGTGATGGAAGAAATGTTGTGAATTCACCTGATTCCCGTATTGCGTTTATTAGAGTTACATGGCCTAATGGGGATATAACAACAGGTACAGCGTGGATATTCGCTGATAAAGCTTTAATGACTGCCGGGCATTGTGTTTATGATAACGAAAGGGGAGGTGCTGCAAAAATTGTAGCAATTTATCCCGGATATGATGAAACAAAAAATAACGGAAATCCTTATTATGCTAACAGGGTAACTTGGGCTAATTATGATTGGAGAATAGATGATTGGGGAATAATTCAAGTTCCAAACAGTTTAGAAGAAGCTTGTGGATATTTAGGTTTTATCAGCTCGGTTTCAGAAAATGAATATGCAACATTACAGGGATATCATGGTGACAAAAGCATACGAAGGCAATATTCACAATCCGGAAATTTAATTAAAAGCATTAATGGAAAGACTATATCGCACCTATTTGATACAGCTCCGGGATCAAGCGGTTCACCTGTGTATTTTGAAGAAGACGGCCATAGATATGCATTCGGAATACATGTTCAAGAGTCACCCAATGTTAATTATGCACGGAAAATTGATAGTACTTTATATAACTTGATGTATACATACAGATTAAACCCTGACAAAATTTTTTATAAGATAAATTATAATTCAAACGGCGGAACAGGTTCAATGTCGCAAAGTACTATTGAGTATAATGTGGGAAGCAGGCTTAAGGCTAACACATTTACAAAGTATGGAAGTCAATTTGCGGGTTGGACTGCACATAGAAAATCAGATAACAAATGGTATTATAAAGATCCTAACAGCTCATCAGAGGGGTGGTATGTGTCCGGAAACCAACCAAAAGGCTGGGTAAAATCCATATATGCAGATCAGACTTTTGTTGCCAATACCACCAGTGTTAATGATGATATAGTTACTATGTATGCACAGTGGAAGCCCAGTACCTATACTGTACAGTATAATGCAAACGGCGGAACAGGTTCTATGGCAGCTACTAAAGTAACATATGGTGTTGGTACAGCTTTAAGGGCAAATGCATTTACAAAGTATGGAAGCCAATTTGTAGGATGGACTGCATACAGAAAAGCAGATAATTCCTGGTTTTATAAAGATCCAAACAGTTCATCAACAGGTTGGTATGTAACAGGAAATCAGCCAAGCGGCTGGGTAAAAGATATATATGATGATAAAACAGTGGTCTCTAAAACATCAGGCTATCACAATGACGTAGTTACTATGTATGCACAGTGGAAGCCCAGTACTTATACTGTAAAGTATCATGCAAACGGCGGAACAGGTTCTATGGCAGATACTAAAGTAACATATGGTGTTGGTACAGCTTTAAGGGCAAATGCATTTACAAAGTATGGCAGCCAATTTGCAGGATGGACTGCGTACAGAAAGGCAGATAATTCCTGGTTTTATAAAGATCCAAACAGTTCATCGACAGGTTGGTATGTAACAGGAAGTCAGCCAAGCGGCTGGGTAAAAGATATATATGCTGATAAAACAGTTGCATCTAAGACATCTGGTTATCACAACGACGTAGTTACTATGTATGCACAGTGGAAACCAAGTACATATACCATAAAATATCACGCAAACGGCGGAACAGGTTCTATGGATGATACTAAAGTAACATACGGAGTTGGTACAGCGTTAAGAGAAAATACATTTACTAAAAATGGAAGTGTATTTGTTGGATGGACTGCATACAGAAAGGCAGATAATTCCTGGTTTTATAAAGATCCAAACAGTTCTTCAGCAGGTTGGTATGTAACAGGAAGTCAGCCAAGCGGCTGGGTAAAAGATATATATGATGATAAAACAGTCGTATCTAAAACATCTGGTTATCATAATGACATAGTTACTATGTATGCACAGTGGACAGAAAAGTAATATTAACTCTATTTTCAAAAAATCCCGTTACTTTTTTAAGTAACGGGATTTTAGTTGATGCTTTTGGATTTAAAATAATAATACGTTACTTCAAACGTTAATCATAAAAAATTACGAGTATAATGGTAAGTATTTTGTAATACATTACCGAAAACACAAGGGGGATTTTCATTATGAAAGAAAGTAAAAACAAAAGAAAAGAGAAAATAAAAGATATATAAAATCAGTTGGCAAGCAATTGCCCAAATATCCAATTAACACTACGAGAATGTATAAACCAATTCACTGTAAGCAAAAATAAACAGCCGCACGAAAGCAGCTGTTTGAAATTGGTAATGTGTTGCCGATTTTAGTATCTTTGATGCAAAGGGTCAAGATTGTAACGGACAGTCTTTATTATGCAGTTTCTCTTTGTTTTTTCTTTTTAATTACCTTAAGACGGCTAAACTCTTCTCTGTCTTTTTCATCAAGAGCATCAGATATGAACTTAATAGTTTCTTCAAAGCGAGGAATTAAAATATTCTTTAGTGCATTTGCACGCTTCTGAGTTTTTTTTATTGCATTAGCCAGTCTGTAAACGCTGTTTTCAATTTCAGCAAGCTCTGCTGTAAGATATTTAACCTCAGAAAATTTATTGTAAACCTTATCAATAGCTGAATTTGTTGTACGCAAACCGTAATGTAAAAAGTCATGATATTGGCGTTCTTTAATAGTCAATATGGGAATCTCAACGCCCATTACACTGCGTGAATCAAGCTCTAAACTGTTTTCATAGGGAATAGAGTTGGAAATGTCTTCACAAAAACCGTTAGTAATGTTAGCTGTCTGCAAAGCAATATAAGCTTCGGCGTAAGCATCATCAATTTTTTGCTGTATAGCATTAGCATGGTCGATTAGGGTCATCATTTCTCTTATGAGAATGTTGCGCTTTCGATCCAGAAGTTCGTATCCGTTTTTAGCAAGTGCAAGGGACTTTTTTGTATTCATAAGATTTCCCTTTGTCGGTACAGACTGAATTGCCATCTATGTTCTGTTTCTCCTTTTCAAGAGGTATAGTTTAAGTTTTGTAATATTTGTCGAGCAGTGCATCATCAACACGGTCAAGTTCTGCTCTGGGCAAGGCAGACAAAAGCTCCCATCCCAAGTCAAGGCTTTGCTCAATATTTCTGTTTTCATTAAAACCTTGATTAACAAATTTTGATTCAAATAGTTTTCCAAACTCAATATATTTTTTATCAGTAGGAGAAAGCTCTTCTTCTCCGATAACAGATGCAAGTGATCTTGCATCAATTACTTTTGCATATGATGCAAAAAGCTGGTTTGCAAGTGTCTGATGGTCTGATCTGGTATAGCCTTCACCAATACCGTCCTTCATAAGCCGTGAAAGTGAGGGGAGTACACTTACTGGCGGATAAAGTCCCTGTCCCTGAAGCGAGCGGTCAAGAACGATCTGCCCCTCAGTAATATAACCGGTCAAATCAGGAATAGGATGAGTAATATCATCATTAGGCATTGTAAGAATGGGTATTTGAGTAACTGAACCCGAGTGGCCTTTAATCATTCCTGCTCTTTCGTAAAGTGACGCAAGGTCTGAGTATAAATAACCGGGAAAACCTTTTCTGCCGGGAATTTCACCCTTTGATGATGAAAATTCACGAAGCGCCTCGGCGTATGAGGTCATATCAGTCATAATAACAAGAATATGCATATCTAGCTCAAAAGCAAGGTATTCAGCTATTGTAAGAGCACATCTGGGAGTAAGTGTTCTTTCAATAATAGGATCATTTGACAGATTTAAAAGCATTACTACTCTTGAGAGAACACCGCTTTCTTCAAAACTTTTCTTAAAATATTCTGCAACATCTTTTTGAACTCCCATTGCTGCAAATACTATGCCGAAATTTGTGTTATCAGCGCCGCTGATTTTAGCCTGCCTTACAATCTGTACTGCAAGGTCGTTGTGTTTCATGCCGGAGCCTGAAAAAATTGGAAGCTTTTGACCTCTGATAAGAGTCATCAGAGTATCAATAGTTGAAATTCCTGTATTAATATAGTTTTTTGGATAAATACGGGAAACAGGATTAATAGGAGTGCCATTAATGTTTTCTTTTTTAACAGGGAAAATGTCGCCAAGACCATCTATAGGTCTTCCGGCACCGTCAAGTACTCTGCCGATAATTTCAGGCGAAAGAGGCATTTCCATAGGGTGTCCGGTAAGTCTGGTTTTAGTATTGGTGAGACTTATTCTTCTTGTACCCTCAAACACCTGGATTACAATTTTTTCACCTTCAATTTGAACCACACGTCCTTGACGGGTGGTTGTATTGTCGATACAAATATCAACAATTTCCTCATTGGAAACACCTTTTACACCGTCCATAACGATCAGTGAACCGTTAATTTCCTTGACTCCTACATAATCTATGATCATTACAGCACTACCTCCTTATTAAGAAATTGCAGCAAGCTTTTCATCAATTTCTTTTATATAATCGTCAAATATTTCAGTCTTGCTGTTAGGGATATCGTACTTCATTTTTGTAAGTTTATCAAATAAGCCAAATTTTAATATCTTTGACAGCGGAATATTTTTAGCAACGATGTCTCTTGATTTTGCATAGAGATGAAGTATTGTTTTCATCATAAGCTTTTGTTTTTCAAGCGGAACATATGTGTCATCGGCATGAAAAGCATTTTGCTGTAAAAAACCTACACGAATTACCTTTGCAGTTTCAATAATAAGTTTTTGGTCATCAGGAAGAACATCAGATCCTATCAATTTTACAATTTCCATAAGTGAACTTTCTTCCTGGAGTAATGCGCTGATTTTGTTTCTGTACTCAATAAAGTCGCTGCCCAAATTATTTCTAAACCATGTATCAAGGTCATTGAAGTATTCACTGTAACTTTGCATCCAATTGATGGCAGGATAGTGTCTTGCGTAAGCAAGTGATTTATCAAGAGCCCAGAAACAACGGGTGAATCTTTTTGTATTCTGCGTAACAGGTTCGGAAAAGTCAGAACCCTGTGGAGATACCGCTCCAATAAGTGTTACAGAGCCTTCGCCGCCGCTTAAAACTTTTGCACGTCCGCTGCGTTCATAAAATTCAGCAAGACGAGAGGGAAGATAGGCAGGAAAACCTTCCTCTGCCGGCATTTCTTCAAGTCTGCCTGATATTTCACGGAGCGCCTCAGCCCAACGTGATGTTGAATCTGCCATCATTGCAACATGGTAACCCATATCTCTGTAATATTCGCCTAGAGTAATACCTGTATAAATTGATGCTTCACGAGCAGCAACAGGCATATTTGAAGTATTTGCAATAAGTACTGTACGGTCAGTCATCGGGCGCTGTGATTTAGGGTCAATAAGTTCAGAAAATTCTTCAAGAACCTGACTCATCTCATTTCCACGCTCACCGCAGCCTACATAGATAATAATATCAGCATCGCACCATTTTGCAAGCTGATGCTGAGTCATAGTCTTTCCAGTGCCAAATCCTCCCGGGATAGCGGCGGTGCCGCCTTTGGCAATAGGAAACAAAGTGTCAATAATACGCTGACCTGTAATAAGCGGCAATGAAGATGCAAGCCTCTCCTTTACCGGGCGGGATGTTCTTATTGGCCATTTTTGACATAAAGTAAGATTATGATCAATACCATTACAATCACGGATAACAACAACTGTGTCAAAAATTCTATATTCTCCGTCTGGCATTACTTTTATAACTTCGCCTGATAAATCCGGATGAACCATAAGTCTATGTTCGATAATAGGTGTTTCCGGAAGCACAGCATAAATTTGTCCGCCTTCAAGTTGGTCTCCGACCTTAACTTTAATTGTAACATTCCACAGTTTTTTATCATCAAGCGAAGAAACCTGCGCACCTCGATTTATAAAAGCACCCGACTGTTTTTCTATTGCCTTTAACGGTCTTTCAATTCCATCGAAAATGTTGTCAATAATTCCCGGCCCCAGAAGTACGTTCATTGGTGCGCCGGTACCTGTAACCGAATCACCGGGTTTTAAACCTGTTGTTTCTTCGTAAACCTGAATCGTAGTAAATTCATTAGTAATACCGATGATTTCGCCGACCAGTTTTTGTTCACCGACATATACCATTTCCATCATCTCAAAGCAGTCAGCATTTTTAACGGTAACAACAGGGCCGTTAATTCCGTATATAACATTGCTGTTTTTCATTTTAATACCATCTCTTTCAATAGAAATTAACAGTTATCAAAGCACGCTCAAACCTGAGTTTTCAATAAACCATTTTCTCTGAGCATACAGCCTGCTGTCAAGTGTTTCATCAGCAACAATATTCATGGATTTGCAATAACCCTTGATGCCTCCGATTTTTATAGAATTATCAGATAAAATTTCAAACTTGCCGCTAAAAACTGAGCCGATTTTTTCTGCGTTTTTTAAATCCTTTTCGTTTACGTAAATAATACAGCTGTTATTACCAAATAATGATGAAATGTTTTTGGCACTATGGATCAGATTTTTAGTATACTCAGTTGTTTTCGTGTATTCTAAAAGCTTTTCTTCAGCTTTTTTAAATATATTGTCAGTCATTTGCGACCTTTCAAGGAATAATTCTTTCTGACTGTCCTGCATCATTTTAGCAAGCTTGCTTGTTTCTTTGTGTTTTATTTCCTCAAGCTTATCTTTGATGTATTTTTCGCTGTCATATTTACCTTGTTTTTCTGCTTCTTTGATTTTTTCTTCTTTTAGCTGCTCAACCTCATTACGCATCGCGTTTCGTTGTGCATCAGCATATTTTTGTATGGCTTTAAGAAAGTTATCGGTTTTCGTGGATTTTTCCATATAAATAACCTCACAGCTTCATCAGATTAAAATAAGCAACAATTCAAAGTTTCACACCAATGGCGTCTTGGACATATCTGGTAATGCTGTCCTTTGTTCTTCCGTTGCCATGGCGGTCAGGAATTTCAACAATCAGGGGCTGTCTGCGATTGAGCTTTATGTCATAGATAAGATCAGGACAACGCGAAACAAGTGTTTCAGTAATTAATATAACTGCAATATCATCCCTGTTTATCGCTTTTTCAAGCTCTCTGCGCACATGTTTTTCCTGATGTACAACAACGCCTTCAATACCTGCAAAACGCATACCTATTTTGGTATCAACATTATCACTTATAAGAAAAAATTTCATAAATCTATCAATCCTTGTATTATTCTAATTAACCGATTTTTGAAATAATTAAAATTGAAATAAGCATGCCGTAAAGAGCAACACCTTCACCCAAAGCAACAAAAATAATTGCTTTACCAAATGCTTTAGGGTCTTCGCTTGTGGCGCCTATTGCAGCAGGTGCAGCATTGCCTACAGCTATACCGCCGCCTATACAGGAAAGACCTGTTGCAATTGCAGCACCGATGTATGCCATTCCGTCAGAAGGTGCGGCTGCGCTTACATCACTTGCTGCAGCGCTTGCTGTTATTGGACAAATCATACATATTGCAAATACTGCTGCAAATGATGCTAATTGCATAAGAACAGTCGTTTTTTTGCTTTTGCCTTTTTCAAACGCTTTAGTAGCAATAACAACAGATACAATAAGAAATACAACGGGTAAAGCCAACATTAATAAATCAAAAAAATTCAACATAATAATAACCTCCAGAAATGTTATTGTAATTTTAATTTAACAGGATCATACGGTCTGCCTTCACCAGAGTAAAATCTGCTGAACATTTCATAATATTCAAGACGCAGTACCTGAATGGCAACAAGAAGAGCCTCTAAAACCATTACAAGACAATTTCCTAAAATAATTATAGGCCAGTAGCCTATGCTGCCTGCAGATTCTGCAAGAACAAATACAACCATCATCATACCGGCATGAACAAGTACAAATGCACCTACACGTAAGAAACTCATAGTGTTTGTCACATATCCTAAAATAACTTCAATAGATTCAAAAAGATTTTCAGCAATATAGCCGCCCCAGCTTTCCGGCATCCAGTCTCTGTCACCGTTTATCAGTTTTGACAGCGGTTCTTCAAAGAAAATAAATAAAAACGGAAGTACTATAAGAAAAATAATGTAGGGAAGAGTTAAAATATTCCATCCCATAAATATTTGCCCTATAATGCCAAATACGATTGAAGTATAAAAAATTATTCCTGCAAGTCCGCTTGTACCAAAAAGTGCACGGCCGTAATTCTTTTGTCTGCTTGCAGTGTAAACATTCAGAAACATTGCTGTAATAAGCAAAACAACGCCTATTCCTATAGCCGTCATAATTATCATAGTTATTGACTCTGAATTCATTACCTCAATTGGTTTTTCATTAAGCCCGAATAATGACTTATACATTGGGTCAAGTAAATGTTCAAATCCAAATATACTGCCAAATACAAGTCCGAATAAAGCAGAAGAAATTCCACACGGAATCAGTATTTTGCCAATTTTCATTTTTTTGAGTTTCCACATCAGTAATCCGACAATTGAAAGACAAATTCCTTGTCCCACGTCAGCAAACATTATTCCAAAAATAATAATATAGGTTATAGCTATAAAAAGTGAGGGATCAATTTCGTTATACTTAGGTACTCCGTACATTTCAGTGTAAAATTCAAACGGTTTTGCAAGAAAACAGTTTTTTAGTTTTACGGGTGGGGATTTGCTGATTTCCTTTTTTGCATCTGAAAATTCAACGTTAACGCTTGTAATTTTTTTTAATCTATGCTTAATTGGTTTTGAAAACTCAGAGGGAATCCATCCTACAAGTATAAAACTTTTATTATATTGCAGTATCTTGTTTCTGATTTTTGCATAAAGATTAAGTTCTTCCAGCTTTGAAAGATACTTTCTGATTATCTCATAGTTTAGATTTATATAATTATCAATGCACTTTTGTGCTTCGTCAAGTTTTTTTTCAAGCAAAGGCAGCAGTTCCTTTAACTTTTCCAAGTAAACTTTTGGGGTGTCGTTTACTCCCAATATATTGCATTTTTCAAAATACAGTCCGGAGAATATTCTGTCTATTTCATCAGACTGCTCAATAGGAGTAAAATAAACACCCCAATAATGAGTTTTATCTTCTGAACATACAATAAAATCAACATAGGGATTGTCCTTATAAGCAGAAAGTTTATCAAAACTTTCCTTTGGAAGTCTGCCGAAACGCGAACCGATATATTTTAATGCAATTACTTTTTCAACTTCAATGTCAAGTCCTACAAAATGTGAAGTTTCAGTAAGCTTTTCCTTGGTTTCTATGAGCTGATCTTCAATGAACATTCTATCATCTAAAAGAACATTAAGCTCATTTGTCGTTTTTTGGGTAAAAAGCTCAATTTCCTTAAAAGTAGGATTAAAATCACTTACATCAACAAGTTCAAACTTGTGTTTAGTGAGGTTAAGTGATGTTTTAAGAGAATTCATAGGTTCTGCATAAATATTTTTTGTTTGAAGATGTGTAAAATCACGCGTATCACTGTAAAAAGTTGAAACATCGTCGGGATGAAACACACCTGATTCGCCAAGAACCGCAATAACACTGTCAACATCTTTGGTAAGTCCTATAACGCTGACGGCCTGCATGGTTGATACAGCCAAATTCAATTCACCTCTTTGTCAAGAGTCATGCCCATCAAGTGATAAGCAAAGACTGTATTATTTTGCTGTCTAAATTATATCTTGTTCCTTCAATAAGACTGATAACATTCATCAGTTCTGTTTCTGCAACAAACATATATGAAATCATAACTACAGACGGATTATTTGAAAAATGCATATTTTTTTTTGCCAGCCTATATTTTATCCGCGGAGAAATGTCACTTGCGTAAACATATCCTATTTTATTAATAAGCTTTCCGTTATGGGTATTCTGCATAATGGAAAATACTTCGGCAGAAGATTCAGCTTGGCACATCATATCAATGGCTTTTGGACTGATATTTGTATAGTCAAGAAAAAGATTTGATTTTATTTCATCAGGAGTAAGATTATAATATTTTTTCAGCCGAAGAATTCTTGAAAAAATATTATAATCGTTAATAGTGTAAAAAAAGCTGGTCAATTCCTGTCTTTCTCTGCCTTTAACATTTTTTTTGATTACTGTATTAAGGTTGCTGAAAATAAAATTGTACAGCTTATTTTCAATTTCAGAAATAGGCAGGCGGTTTTTGCAGTCAGCGGAATAATTTTTAAGAATATCATAATATGGAGATTCAGAGGCTGCTTTAAGAAATTCACTGTAATTTTTTGCATTTGCCAGTCTGTCTATATCAATTTCTGTGTGTTTTGAAAAGTATGCAGGAAACTGATAAATAAACTTATCTGTTGAATTTGAGTTTAACAAAATAAGAAATCTTATTATTTGTTCAACCTCTATAGTTTCAATAATATAGGAGGCGAGACCGGAACTTATGCCGGAATCATATCGGCAAAGTGAATCAAATTCATAGAAAAGATTCTGCCTTAATAAAGCTTCAAGACGTCCTCGATGTATATCGCGTTCATTTATATCATGAAGTGAATTTGAATAGTGTGTATATGACTTAAGATATGCCATGATTTCAGGAACGCTCTGACAAGAAAGTAAACTTGTATAATCTTTTTCTGTCAGTCGTTTGCCGAATTTTGATCTTGCTTTAGTCAAAACTGCGAATGAAGTTGTAGACATTATTCGCATACACCTCCTGAATGAGTCAGTAAAAACAATTTTAATTTGCTATTGTACGATTTACAATATCGTTGATCCATTTTTCAGAGTTCCTGTCAAAATCGGATTTTAGCTTAATAAGTACGGATCTGTGTTTGTTTTTAATTTCGTTCCATTGTTGATTTGCTTTCTTTTCTTCGATTATTTGTCTGCGTTTAACTGTTTCCTCAGCCTTTGACATATAATTTTTATGGATTTGCTCAATTTCGGCGTCGATATTTTTGCTGAGCTGTTCTTTTTCTTTAAGAGTAACCTCTTCCATAGCTTTTGCTTTATTATCAGCATCTACAATTCGCCTAATCATGTTTTCCAAAAAAACACCTCCGTAAAAATCAGTTTTTAAGGGCCTGAAGCGGTGCCGGAATTCTTCCTCCGCGGTTAATAAACACTTCGGGTGAACCCTTTCTTACAGGCATAACGGGACCTTTTCCGAGAAGTCCGCCAAAATTAAGTTCATCTCCGGCTTTTCTGCCTACGGCGGGAATAAGTCTGACAGCTGTAGTTTTGGTGTTTACCATGCCTATTGCAGCTTCGTCGGCAATGATTGCCGAAATAACCTCAGGAGTAATATCCCCCGGAACTACAATCATATCAAGGCCGACAGAACATACTGCTGTCATTGATTCAAGTTTTGTTATATCAAGATACCCGTTTTCAGCAGCACTAATCATGCCTGCGTCTTCAGAGACAGGTATAAATGCACCGCTTAAACCACCGACGTGCGATGAAGCCATAACGCCGCCTTTCTTAACGGCATCATTAAGCAATGCAAGCGCAGCGGTAGTGCCGTGACAGCCGCAAACTTCAAGTCCCATTTCTTCAAGTATATAAGCAACACTGTCTCCTACAGCCGGAGTTGGTGCAAGTGAAAGATCAACAATTCCAAATGGTACGCAAAGCCTTTTGCTTGCCTCTTTAGCAACCAGCTGACCCATGCGTGTAATCTTAAAGGCAGTTTTCTTTACCATATCGGCAATCTCAGTAATATCCTTGCCTTCTCCGCTCTTTGCAAGAGCAGCTCTTACAACACCGGGACCCGATACACCTACATTAATTACAGTATCAGCTTCGCCTACCCCGTGAAATGCACCTGCCATAAACGGGTTATCTTCAGGAGCATTGCAGAAAACTACAAGTTTTGCAGCGCCGATACAATTTCTGTCAGCAGTAATTTCAGCCGTCTTCTTAACTATTCTGCCCATCATTTTGACAGCATCCATATTAATTCCGGCTTTAGTAGAACCGATATTTACCGACGAGCAAACAAAATCAGTTTCGCTGAGAGCTTCGGGAATACTTTCAATAAGAGCATAATCTCCGCTTGCAAAGCCTTTTTGAACAAGTGCGGAATATCCTCCTATAAAGTTTACACCTAATTCTTTAGCAGCTCTGTCAAGTGTATGTGCAAACTTTACAACCTTTTTACTTTGGCACGGAGCGGCTACCATGCCGATTGGAGTAACAGAAATTCTTTTATTAATAATAGGTATTCCGTATTCTTTTTGGATGTCTTCGCCTGTTTTAACAAGATCTTTTGCACTTCTGCATATTTTGTCATAAACCTTTGTGCAGGCTTTATCAATATTTTCGTCAATGCAGTCAAGTAATGAAATACCCATAGTAATTGTTCTTACATCAAGGTGTTCATTTTCAATCATATTTATGGTTTCAAGTATATCCTTAGTTTCCAACATAATATGTAGTTCCTTTCAATATGCAGTTAAATAAAATTATCTGTTTTGTTATATTTTATGCATACTGTTAAAAATGTCCTCATGCATAATATGAATTTTAGTATTTGTAATTTTGCCGACTTTATTTAGGCTTTCCTGAATCTGATCAAATTCAATGTTTGATTTATCAATTTCAACGAGCATCACCATTGCAAACATATCCTGAAGTACACTCTGTGTAACCTCAACAATATTAACATCTGCGTCTGAACAGGATGCAGAAACCTTAGCGAGAATACCAATGCTGTCTTTACCGATTACAGTTATAATAGCTTTCATAATAACCTCCACCTATGCAAGAATACAGAATATATCCTGCATATGCTTAATAATATATTTATCTTATTATATATTTTTTTTCTTATAAAGTAAAGCAAATTATTGCAAAAAATAATAGTTTTTGATTATGATAATTTCATATTATTGCAAAAATAGCAACAATGTGTTATCATTTCTGCGGAGGTGAAGTATTTATGAAGTTATGTGATATGCACGCACATTCCAGTAATTCGTTTGACGCCAAAAATTCTGTTGATGAAATGTGTCAGAGTGCAATTGATAAAGGATTATATGCAATTGCAATAACCGATCATTGCGAGTCTCCGATGATTAAAGAGGGAGCGGGGAGCAGATATGGATATTTTGATGAATTAATTCCAAAATCATATAATGAAGCAGTCACGGCGAAAAATAAGTTTGCCCAAAGTATTAAGGTTTTATGCGGCATTGAACTTGGCGAACCTGTTCATGACATAGATTGTACTGAAAAAGCGCTCAATTACGGCAAATTTGATTTTATTATTGCTTCTGTACATAATCTTCGTAATATGGAAGATTTCTATTATCTTAACTTTAATAATGAGGATATTAATAAAATACTAAATCTTTATTTTGATGAACTTGCTGAAACAGCTGCTTTCGGGCATTTTGACTCGTTAGCTCATCTGACTTATCCGCTGCGCTATATAAAAAGAGATACAGGCAAATTCCCTGATTTGGAGGAGTATCAGGATAAAATTGATTTAATCTATGAAATCTTAATTAAAAATAAAAAAGCGTTGGAAATTAATGTTTCCGGTTTTTATAAAGGTCTGGATACTTCTTTGCCTGATGAAAATCAAATAAAAAGATTTAAAAAACTTGGCGGTGAATATATAACAATCGGAAGTGATGCACATTGCTCAGGTGATGTTGGAAGATATATAAAAAAAGGTATAGAAATTGCCGGAAATGCAGGATTTGAGTACTATGTTATTTATGAAAACAGACAGCCTGTTTTAATTGATATCAGATAAATTTATGACCAATATTAAAAGGAGATTTCACACTGGTTTGAGTGAAATCTCCTTTATTTTTAATTAACTGTTAAAATTATGACATTGTTACAAAGTTTTTGCAAGATTTTTTATATAATCCTTCAGTAAATCTTTTGTTTCGGGGTGTTCAAGTCCAACCTCAATTTGTGCCTGAAGTATTCCGAATTTATTGCCCATATCGTAACGCTTTCCTTCAAATTCCACGGCAGTCATACCTTTATTTACGGCAATCTCTCTCATAGCATCCGTCAGCTGGATTTCTCCGCCTGCACCGGGTTGAGTTCGTTCCAGAATTTCAAATATTTCAGCAGGAAGTACGCATCTGTCAAGAATTGAATATAAAGAAAGCACTTCCTCTGGTGTTTGTGGTTTTTCTTTCATATCTGTACAGCTAAATACGTTGTCGTGCAGGTTTTGTACTTTAAGAGAACCATATTTATGAATATCTTTAGCATCAACTTTTTTTACGCCTACAACACCTTCGCCATACTCTCCGTAGCAATCAATAAGCTGTTTTATTGCAGGTGTTTTGCTGATGATTACTCCGTCACCGTACATTACTGCAAATGGTTCGCCGCCAACAAAAGACTTTGCTTTTAATACAGCATGCCCCAGACCCTTCATTTCTTTTTGTCTTATGAATGTAATATTTGCAAGACTTGAAATGCTTCTTACTGTTTCAAGGAATGATGTTTTTCCGCTTTTTTCAAGTATGGATTCAAGTTCGGGAGAAGCATCAAAGTGATCCTCTATCAAACCTTTGCCTCTGTTGGTAATAATAAGAATATCGGTAATTCCGGCTGCAACAGCCTCTTCAACAATATATTGGATTGTAGGCTTGTCTACAATAGGAAACATTTCTTTTGGCATATTTTTTGTTGCGGGAAGAACCCTTGTGCCCAGACCGGCAGCGGGTATAACAGCTTTTGTGATTTTCATAATTTCCTCCGTTAATCTTTTATCTTATAAAAAATGGAATATATATTATTGCAATATATGCTACGCCGACACATACGGCGAGAGGGAGATTTACTCCGCCTTTTGTTTCAAGAATTTTGGAAGTTTCTTCTGCTTTGCTAATTTTTTTTATCTTATTAATTTTTTTAGTACAGTGCTCATAATATGAGCGGTTTGCTATTAATCCGCTTATAATCATAAATACGCATTTAATAACATTAAAAATTACCGGCAAACATAAAAACAACATATCAGAAGTGCTTATTCCGGGAATATCTGTAAAATACATAATCTGACCGGAGCTTTGTGCGTTTAGTACCGTACTGTAGATTTCTCTGTATTCTGGCATCATCTGAACATATGTTTCGGCAACAGTAAATCCAATTAAAATAAATGAAAAAATAATGCCAAGCAGTATCATTTTTCTGTATAAAAAATACATTCCTGAAAAGAGAAAAGCAGAAAAATTGAATCTTGAATTATTAAATTTTTTAATATGATTAAAAACCCTCAGATAATATTGAGTATTTTTACCGATATATTTGGACATTTCACCTGCTGCAACATTTTCAGCAATTGGTTCGTCGCTTTTAAGACCTGCCATTGGGTCAAACGGGTTAACTTGCTGTTGTCCCTGTCCGAACGGTACGCCGAACGGAGGTATATTTTGATTGCCGAACGGCTGATTGTTTTGCTGTTGCGTATTATTAGATTTTCTGTCTTGTTCATTTAGCGGAGAACCGCATTTATAACAGTAAAACGTTTCATTTGGATTTTCCGCTTTGCAATTATTGCATATTATAATATTGTCATTATTGTTCTCAGATTCATCATTGTCTGAAGCTATGTTCTCAAAATAAAAGTCTTTTGAATGTTTATTTTCGTAAAAACAATGACCTTTTTTCTCATAACACTCTCTGTGGTGCGGAGCACCACACTCCGGACAGACAACGATATCATCATCCTTATTAAAATGTTTGTCACAAACAGGACATTTATATTTTATAAATTCCATATTATCCTCCGCATACTCTTGTGTATATATTATATCAAATATTTCCAGTAAATGCAACCGTAATATTTAGTTATGATTTAAAGGCTCTTAAGAACAAGTATGGCTCTTCTTGATTTTTGGTATCTTATCAGAAAAATTAGATGTATGTCAATCCTTTACATTTGAAGACAATTTTGTTATAATAAATAATTATGATTAAGGCGTATCAAAAAATATAGAAAACGCTGTAAAATTATTTGAGAAAGGTATGTGCATATATGGTACAGTTTGAGGAATTACTGTTAAAATTACAGGCGCTTAAGCCTGATATTGACGATTTATCTGATGCACTCGGTATGAACGGTATGGTTTCAGAAATCCAGCAGCTTGAGCTTAGAGCTACCGAGCCTGGATTTTGGGATGATGTTGAAAAGTCACAGAAAGTTTTGCAGCGCACAGGCGCTTTAAAAGGTAAAGTTGAAGCCTATGAAAGTCTTGTAGCAAAATACGAAGACACACATGCTCTGATTGAACTGGCGAATGAAGAAGAGGATTTGTCTTTGCTGGAAGAGGCAGAAAATGAAGTAACAGCTGTTAGCGAGAACCTTGAAAAACAACGTTTACAAACTTTGTTGACAGGTGAGTATGACAAAAATAATGCAATTCTTACTTTTCACGCAGGTTCAGGCGGAACTGAAGCTCAGGATTGGGCTGAGATGCTTTACAGAATGTACACGAGATGGGCGGAGGCACACGGATTTAAAGTAAAAGAGGTTGACTATCTTGACGGAGATGAAGCCGGTCTGAAAAGTGCTGTCCTTTTAATCGAAGGTGAAAATGCATACGGGTATCTTAAAAGTGAGGCAGGTGTTCATCGTCTGGTCCGTGTTTCACCGTTTGATTCTGCGGGCAGACGTCATACAAGTTTTTCATCATTAGAGGTTATGCCCGAAATGGATGATGATATTCAAGTTAATATTGCACCTGAAGATATAAAAATGGATGTTTATCGTGCAAGCGGTGCAGGCGGACAAAAGGTTAATAAAACTTCGTCAGCTGTTCGCCTTACTCACATTCCTACCGGTATTGTTGTGGCAAGCCAGGTAGAGAGAAGCCAGTATCAAAACCGCGATGTTGCAATGAAAATGCTTATTTCTAAGCTCGTGGAAATAAAGGAGCGCGAACATCTGGAAAAAATTGAGGATATAAAGGGCGTTCAAAAGGAAATTACATGGGGTTCACAGATAAGAAGTTATGTATTTATGCCTTATACAATGGTAAAGGATCACAGAACAGGTTTTGAGACAGGTAATATTCAGGGTGTAATGGACGGTGACTTGGATGGTTTTATAAATGCATATCTAAAGTGTGCAAGTCTTGGTACACTCCAAAAGTAAGTTTTTTATTTTACTGAGTTTAGTATATAAAAGGGATGATTTAAGTGAAATATTTAGTTATGTTATGCGATGGTATGGCAGATGAACCAAATGCGCAATTGGACAATTCTACTCCAATGGCTAAAGCTGTAAAGCCATGTATGGATTATCTTGCGTCAAAAGGAGAGGTAGGTATAGTAAAAACTGTTGCTGAAGGATTAAAGCCTGGCAGTGATGTTGCAAATCTTTCTGTTTTAGGATATGAACCTGCTGTTTATTACAGCGGACGCTCTCCGCTTGAAGCAGCAAGCATAGGTATCGATTTAAAAAATACCGATGTAACTTTAAGATGTAATCTTGTAACGTTATCTGATGAAGCAAATTATGAGGATAAGACAATGGTTGATTACTGCGCAGGCGATATTTCAACCGAGGAAGCAAAAATCCTCATAGATTATATTGAAAAAGAGCTTGGCAATGATGATTTTAAGTTTTATTCGGGAGTTTCATACCGCCATTGTCTTGTGTGGAATAACGGTAATCCTCATCCGGGAGATCTTACGCCTCCGCACGACATATCAAATCGTGTGGTTACAGAGTATATTCCAAAGGGCAGAGATACTGCTGAACTATATGAACTTATGAAAAAAAGTTATGATTTGCTTATGGATCATCCGGTTAATAAAAAAAGAATTGCGAGCGGCAAGCGTCCTGCAAATTCAATTTGGCTATGGGGAGAAGGTACAAAACCTTGCCTTGACAGTTTTGCAAGCAAATTCGGTAAAAAAGGCAGTATGATTTCTGCTGTAGATCTTTTAAAGGGCATTGCGATATGTGCAGGAATGAACAGTGTGGATGTTTCAGGTGCAACAGGGTACATTGATACTAATTTTGACGGTAAATGTCAGGCTGCAATACAGGAATTTAAAAATGGGGCGGACTTTGTATATATTCATGTTGAAGCTCCGGATGAATGCGGTCACCGAGGAGAAACTCAGAACAAAGTAAAAGCTATTGAGCTTATTGACGCGCATATTCTTAAACCTGTTACTGATTTTCTTAAAACTTTTGATGATTTTGCAGTTTTAGTATGTCCTGACCATCCTACACCGCTTTCAATACGTACACATACTTCAAATCCGGTTCCGTATCTTATTTATGACAGTAAAAATGAAATTGACAGTAATATAAAATGCTTTTGTGAAAAGGAAGCAGCTGGAACAGGAAATTATATTGAAAAAGGCTTTACCATGATGGATTATTTCCTTGCAAAGTAAATTATGCTGCGATTCAATAAAGTCTACTATAAAGCATTTTGATATGTAATGTGCGATACTCAGTTTAAAATTTTCACAAGGTAAATATAAATGCATAATGTTTATCCTTATAAAATCGGTTAAAACATTTTCATAGTTTTGCATGGTATGAAATTGTTTAAAAACTGGTTGCACAAATCAGGTACTGTTTCATGGCATTTTTTATCACTTTGATATTAGTATCCTATATGATTACATAATTCTTTTAAAAAATTATATCCTTACAATTATAATGGTTACACACTATAATTGTAAGGATGTTTTTATATGTCTGATTTTGTTTTTATAACGATAATAATGGCAATTGTTTCAGCTGTTATAACAGTATTGTCCTTTGCAGTAAAACACGTACTATGTTTTACTGTTTTAAAGTTAAAAGCAGCAAAACAAAAAATTATGAATCATATTCTAGATCATAATAAAAAGTAAAAAACTAGATATATTTGAAAAATATAAATACAAATTTTTTGCAGGATAAGGTGTAATTTAAAAAATATAAATATATTCAGGCATTATAATAATTAACAGCATAAAAAGTATGTGTTTTGAGTTTGGTAATTTTGAATATGTTTTAGATATTTTATTATAGTTAAAAAAGAAAGTTTAAATCATTTCCAAAGCTTCTTCAAGTGCTGTTGCCAGTTGATCCGGGCATGATGTGCCTCTTCCGCCGCAATCAATGCCTTTAAGTTTATTGATTGCTTCTTCAGCATCCATGCCTTTAACAAGCGTAGAAACACCCTGAGTGTTGCCGGCGCATCCTCCGATAAACTTACAATCAACAATTTTGCCGTTATTATCAATCTCAAGATTAATTTGTCTTGAACATACTCCTCTTGGAATATAGGTATATGTCACATCAATCATCCTTTCTTATTTTATGTATATATTATCATAAATTAAAAAATAAATCTACATTTTTCTATCATTTTTCTATTTCTCATTTTTAAAATGCAGATTTTATGTTATAATAACCTCACGGTGTAACCAAAATCAGAGATTTTGACACCTGAGAGAACATTGAAACACAAATCGCCAAAGCTGTCGCTTTG
>CAJUGO010000023.1 GCA_910585865.1 uncultured Ruminococcus sp.
GATAAAATACTATATTTTGCGGTCACACCTCACACGAGGTGTGTGAGTAGAAATCTCAGTTTCAATTCTATTTGTGATATCAACTTTTTGGTCACACCTCACACGAGGTGTGTGAGTAGAAATTCGGTGGTCAATACGGTTGCCTTTATGTAGATGAGTCACACCTCACACGAGGTGTGTGAGTAGAAATTTGCATAACCGCCGAACCATTTACCGCCATAACTGTCACACCTCACACGAGGTGTGTGAGTAGAAATGTAAAGAGGGTACTGCTGTTGCTGATGTTACCAGTCACACCTCACACGAGGTGTGTGAGTAGAAATAATGCAGCTCCTTCAGGAACGGTCACAAGCCCGTGTCACACCTCACACGAGGTGTGTGAGTAGAAATGCTTGCGTGCATTTCAGTAAAAGAACTGCAAAAGTCACACCTCACACGAGGTGTATTAGCAGAAATGCATTTGATGTGTAAAAAGTTCAGCCGCTCCTTTTTGGGGCGGCTCGGCAAAACAAATTAAATTGGTGCTATAAAAGTATATAATAAGGCAAACCAATACTCTCAGAATATCTGTTGCAGCAACATATAAAACTTACCAATACCAATCTGTTCGGTACATACGACTGCATAGATAATTTGTTATTAAAATTTTCGGCAAATCTCTACTCTTTAAAATTGCAAAAGGAAAGGTTAAGCTTGAAAGCTTAACCTTTTGCTTTTAATTATTATTTTTCTCTCTGTAAAATGTATCCGGGACCTTCTGTGGTACTGCCTTTAGATGTATTGGTGGACATATAATGCTCATCGCCATTATCATAATAAAGCTTAATTCCATAGTGCTCCCAAACATATCCTGGGACACCAGACTTTACATATACTCTAAACATATAAAAATCTCCGTCATGACTTGAATACTCAAAATTTATCAATCCGAGATAACGCAATAGTTCAAGATTGATATATTTATCTCCGTAGATATCATAAAGAGTTACAGAATCAAGCGGAGCTCCGCTGGGTATTTTGATTAGAAAATTATAATAATAATTATTATATCCACTAAGATAATAGTTTGCACATTGAATTATTGAATGATCTTCAATATAAGTAATCCCAGATGCCCCAGATTCATTTAATTCTTGTGCAGTTTCACTTGTTCTGTCAACAGCGAAAACAGAAACCGATGTTAAAGCAATCATTGCAATACACATGGCAATTGATACTATTCTTTTTGTTATTTTTTTCATAATCTTTTCCCCTCTTTTCTAAAATACCGTGAATATATTTCACTATATTTAGTATACACTATTCTATTTCAATTGTAAATTGTTTATTTCTACAAATTATATAAATTTATTTATAAATATTACACAATTCATAAAAAGAAAAACCGCCTATCTAAGCAGATAAACGGTTCCGGAAAATATGTACAAACAAGAATTTTTAAATTCCCACAATACCATTATAGCACAGAACAATCGGACATAACAGGACATTTGTAAATCATATTAATTTTTTTTGAAATACCTGCAATGCATGTCCGTGTAACCGTCTTACATGTCTGTCACTACACCTCATACTTTCTGCAATATGTTCAAGTGTTCTTCCATTTATATAATGTTCAATAAGTAAAATTCGATAGCGCGAATCATTAAGCTGCATTATTCTATTATGTATTTCTGCTTTTAAGTCAACAAGTTTATCGATCTCTCTGTTTATAAGATTTTCTAAATCAATAATCTTGTCTATAATTTTATTTGCCGAATTACCATTACTGCACTGCACGCGTTCCGAAATAGTACCTGACCGAACACATAGCGACCTTTGTTTTAATTCTTCAATCTCATGCAATTTTGTGTTGATTTCAATATCAATTGTTCTAACTTGTGATAAATATTCTTTCGCAGTCAATTTTCTCACCTCTAAAACTAATTTTTCATATATCTATCCATTTTTTATTTATATAATGTCACGCTATATACGGACTTTACAACTCCTTTCAACCAATTTTACTGACTTATTATGGAACTTAAACCGATAATAAAGCGGCAGATTTCTTCTAAAGCCATTAAACCACCCACTCAGTCTTCCTGCTGTTCTTCCCATTTAACAATTATATCTGCATACTCATGATATTTATGCGGTCTTATTGGTCGTTCAAACGGCGGTGTGTTGAAATGCAATAATAAACACTCTCCTATATCTTTGTAGTTATCTACATATTCATAGCTTACAAGTTCGCCATTTTTTATTCTTTTTTTAATTGTATTGTGATATGGGTACATTATTTTATTCTCCTGTTCCATATTTCTTATATATAAAAGTTTTTCAAATAATGCAAGATTAATCGCACAATTACCTGTTTACTTATTCCGCCATCTATTTTATTGGATAAAGCTTACCTACTGTGTTGTATCATAACTCTATAAACTGACCATTTTCAGCTGTTAACATACAACCGTTTAGAAATGTTTTATTCAGGTAATCAAACTATACATATAGTTTTGTTTTTCTCCCGGCAGATTCTCCTCTTGCTTTCATTTGTATTTCCCATTGCCTTTTGGTTCTATTATAATTATAGAACATTCGTTCGCGCTGTGCAATCCCTAAATTTTCTTGTTATTCGCATAGTCCAATTGTCAGGACTGTAGTTATTTAGTAATTTATTTTATATATTTATCTGTTTCACTGTTTATTATTATAACTATAATAAATCCTATTATTTTATAGCTTTTAAATTGTAACTTATAAAATAAATTACGTCTGTTATTCACAGTAATGTACGACAAATAAAAGCAATTCGCCTTTTTATAAAAAGAAAACACCGCTTGCAAATAATTCATAAATGCAAGTGGTGTTTTTTCTCTCATGCTCATTTATCATTGGAAAAAACAATATTTTTTATTTTACCTGTCAATAGTTGTTCATTTGCTGATTTAAAGTAATACAAATTTATATTCCTCATATTAACTCAAATTCTCTCTGTATTTTAAAGAGTTAAATTTTCTTTTCGCTTTCAAAAACATAAAGATACAAATCCTCCAGAGTTGCCTTAACCTCCTGTATTTTACAGTTTTCAGGCGGAGTATCGGTAACTAAGCGTACTATAACTTTATCATCATTGTAATACAAATTAGACATACGGTAATTCTCCTGAAAATATTTTAGATTTTCTTTATTTGTTTCAGCTTCAATAACTTTATGCTCAATATTTTTTGTAAGGTTACTGCATGTATCGTGAGAAATAAGCTTACCGTTCTTCAAAAGAATTATTTCTTTTGCGATAAACTCAATATCCGACACAACGTGTGTTGAAATTAATACTATTTTATCCTCTGCAATTTCACTTATAAAGTTGCGTATTCTTATTCGTTCCTTCGGGTCAAGCCCTGCCGTCGGCTCGTCAAGAATTAAAATCTTCGGATCATTCAAAAGTGCCTGTGCAATGAGCGCCCTCTGTTTCATTCCGCCTGAAAAAGAGCCCAGCTTTTTGTGTGCCGCATAGGTAAGATTTACCGTTCCAAGAAGTGAAGTTATTTTCAGTTTTGCCTCTCTCCTCTTCAAACCTTTTAAAGCAGCCATGTACCACAAAAAACGATTCAGCGTAAAATCATCATACAAACCCTGCTGTTGGGGCATATAGCCGAGAATATTTCGATATTTTTTGCCGAGCTTTTTAATATTCTCGCCGTCATAGAGCACCTCTCCACTGTCAGAATTAAGATTGTCTGTGATGATATTCATAAGAGTGGATTTTCCTGCTCCGTTCGGACCTAAAAGTCCGTATATACCCGGTGTAAGAGTCACAGAAAAGTTATCAAGCGCCTTTACTGTTCCTTTTTTATATATTTTACTAATATTTTTAATTTCAAGAGCCGGCATTTTTCGCCCTCCGTATTCTTGATTTTGTAAATTTTAATTCTGCAATAGATATCATAATAATGAAAATTGCAGCGCTGAATATGCATACAATAATAAGAACAGCCACGAAATCATTTGCAATACAGTAACCAATTCGCAAACTTTCAGCCGAATAAACTGCAAGGCAGGGTATGATTATCAGAACTGTTGAAAGCAGCATTGTAAACATATTGCTTTCGGTAATTATCGACAGTACAGCGATAACCGAAACTGCTGCAAGTGCAAGTAACAGACTGCACGCTAAATTTACAATCATTGCACCCAGAACGCTTAAATAAGAACTTTGCAGATTTTTAAATATACACACTATCGGCGTTGAAAAGCTGTTTGTACCATAGGTTCTTATAAAACGTATAAGATACGGCAAATAAACTGACGCAAACGATAAAAAAGTAAACATCAGCATCACCGCAGTTTTATTAACAAAAAGTCTTGCTTTTCCATTCTTTGTTGGACGGATAAGATTAATCATTGAGTTTTTGTACTCAACCGCAAAAATGTAAGGAACGGCTATTAAAAGCACAAGACAGAGAAGTGTAAAATTGTTCCATTCCCTTGTCTTACCGGATACAAAAACGGAATAAATGCACTCATCAATAAATCTTGCGTTAACACCGCTTTCCTTTAATTTCAGCAATCGGCTGTATTGCTCGCTGACTCTTTCAAATGCGGCGCCCTTGCTGTTTAAAATATTCTCAATCGATTTTGACATAGCTTGCTTTGTACTGCTCGGAATCTCGCTGTTTTCTGCTATATCATCAAGCCTTTGTCTTAAACCATCAAAATACTTCTGCTCTTCAGCAATATAGCTTTTCTTTTCCGGCGTTATGTTTCCCTCAAGGTATTCCATATACGCTTTGTAATCTGCATCAGAAATCTCAGAATACGGATACTGCACCGTTCCAAATGAGGAAATAACTGAGAAAATCACAAGTAAAATCAGCACAAATGCCATTTTATTCTGAATGATAAACTTGAAAATTTCAGCCATTAAAATGCTTGTACTGCCGCTTATTTTGAAAAAAAACAATCTGAATTTTTCAAATACTCCCGAAAAAACATTCGTCTTTTTTTGCAGGCTGCATCTGCAAAATAATATACAGGAAAACATGGTGCATAAAACAAATAAAACGCCGAAAACGGACAGTACAATCGGAATGGAAGTCACGGCATTTGAAAAAATGTCAAGGTTTAAGTAACTGCCGAAAAACTCTCCGCCGTCGATAATATAAAAGATATTTATGTACTTTAAAAGATTTAAAGACGAATTTTGTACAATTAAGGTGTAAAGCAAATATTCTATGCCGACTATTCCAAGTCCGGTAATATAAATTGCCGCCGAGCTTGAAAAACATATAAACACAAGTGCAAGAAAGGCAGAAATAATTAAAATTCCGATTATCTTTGAAAGTACAAAGAAAAATAAAAACTGCCCTGCCGTAACCGAAAGCGTACAATTGCGAAACTCGGAAATTGACTGAATATTCACACTTAAATCCATGCCGCCGTACAAAAACGTGTTCAATATAAAATCAGATGTAATGAACAGAACCGATACAACAGCCGACAACACAAAGAGCACCGCAAACTTTAAAATTATCGTTTTCAACCTGCCAAACTTTGTACAGCGAATCAGCAAACAAAGCCCTTTTTCACGTTCAAATCCAAACAGATAAAAACACATTAAAAGCACAACCGCAATTACAAAAATGTCAGTCAATCCGAATTTAACCGTTGCAGTTAAAGAATCAGAATTTACAAGACTTAATTCGGTATCTTTCAGTTCCGAATAATCGTCAGCTGTCTTGTAAAGATTTTTGTAGGAAAATGAATTTTCATCACCAAAGATTGATGATGCAGACTGTGCTTTTGCCCTGTCAAACATTTTACCAATAAATTTGGGGTAGGAATTTATGTACTCAATCTGCTGTGACATATCATGGAGAAAGCTGTTTTTCCAATAACTCTCATTCCCGTTTCTGTTCATTTTGACAGCCTTTTGATAAGCATCGGGATTGCTCTTTTTGTACTCTTCAAGCTCCGATGTACAGCTTTCAATAAACTCTTCGTTATCAGCTTGTGCAAGGCTTTCAAGCCTGCCGGAAATTTCATAGGCAAGCAGTTCATCGTCAATCCGATTTCTTGCCTTTTGAATCGGCATAGATAAATATTCATTCAACATTTTGCCGTACTCTTCGGAGTACGTAAGCCTTAAATTATTCTCCTCGGTATTCTGAGATGAATAAAGCAGAAGGCTGTTAATTACAAGGCAAAGTACAAGGACAATTAAAAATATTTTCTTGTCAAATATCTTTCTCAGTTCGTAAATAAATAGTTTCATAATTATTACTCTTTAAATGCAGGAATACTGTTTTTACAGCTGTAAATCATTTTAGCCTTAAGCTGATGCTGGTCACTTTCAAGCTGTTGCTTTTCAATGTACACGATATCCGTTTTATCATTATTTTCAACAAAACCAAATATGTATTTATCATCATACGGACACATCAACTGCACAATGCCCTGAACAAAAAAGTGGTCGGGCATAGTATAGACCGCAAGTCTGTTTAATTTATCGTCAAGCGACATTATAGTCTGTACATATTCTCCTGTATTGTCGGTATCAAAAATACTGGTAAAGTTATTTTTACCGTCATGAAGAAAAATTCCATTTATATTTTCAGCAAGCAACTTTGGATTACTTCCGTCAAGCTCAGAAATATACACATTATTGCTTTGTGAATAGCAAAGCTTATTGTTATAAAAGCAGTTAAATACCTTTGATTTTTCTTCGCTGCCGTCAAGTATTATTGACGCTTTGCTGTTTGGAATATCAATATGCACATATCCGCTAAGCACCCCTGAAACTGCGCTTTCAAGAACATCTTCATCAGCTGAAATCACCTTATTGTACACTTCTTCATTTTTATATCCGCTGTAACCGATGTAGATATGATTTCCGTATATTATGAAGCTGTTTGAAAGCTGCATTTTATAAATTCCATCTGTTTTTTCAAAATCATAAATAGCTTCGGGACTGCTTTCACCTAATGCCAGCTTAAACATTTTATTAAAGCCCGCACCATCATGCGCCTTTAATTCGTCCGAATCATATGATGAAATATAGTTATCAGCCTTAAAATAAATATAGCCTCTGTGAACCGCCCAGAAAACCACCTTGCCGTCAGAGTAGGACAAAAGCAGTTTTCTTCTGCCGCTCTTGATATCCATTTCATAAAACAGATACTTGTCAACATCATCAAACGAGTCGGCTCTGTCGATTTGAAGAAAATATATATTATTATTATAAAGCTGAATTGTATTACGTGAATACTCCGCATAATCAGGTACATATGCATTACACTCTTTCAGCTTAACTTCGTCAGGTTCCCTATCATGCAGGCAATTGCTTTTGTTGCAAATCGGAGTTGCGTTCATAGTTTTGCCGTCAATATAGAATAGGAAATTATTTACTGCGGCATAATAACCGTCATTTGACTTCTGAAAACTTGAATGGCCAAATCCATCGGAATACATATATTGATAATCCTGATTTTCTATATATTTATCAGAATAATCAATTTTTAACGATTGTTCACTGCATGAAGAGAATATACAGGCGGCGCTCGATAAAACACATATTGTTGATATTGTCAAAATAAATTTTTTCATAATTATCCTCATTTTGTAAGTGTAAATGTTATTTTTCCGTTAGCATAGAGCTTGCAGTTAAGTTTGTAATTCTCGCTCTGTCCAAAGGTATATTTCACATTTATTTTTATAATATCCTCGGCAACTAAGTCTTGATTTTTTCCGTTTTTGACTGCATCATTATAGAGAACTTCGTACATCCAACGGACAGAATTATGCTCGCCCCCATTGTACTTAATTGTTATTTCGTCGGATTGTAAAATAATGTTATCAGAGTCAAAACCCGTATCTGTTCCTGTCACGGTTTTTTCATCATAAAAATGATTTGTCATATTCCACTGAAAGAACATTTTTGAAACTTTGGACTTTTGTCCCATATAATTTGCTACACTATTTTGAGGCTTACCAACTTTTCCTGTTTCGTCAACAATGAAATTCTCATAAGAAAAAATGCCCGTTATATCATAAGTTTTGTTCCTCTTTGAGCCTGTAAGAAATACACTGTCACTGTTTTCTCCGCTAAAATACACATTTTTAATATCGTCAAATTCGCCGTTATCCCAGAGCTTTTTCAGAATTTTTGTACTGTCGTATTGATAATTTAGTTCATCATATTCACTTTTGCAATCCCAAAAATCACTTTTCAGCTCTTCCTCTGTCACTTCTTTATATATGGAAAAGCTGTCGACATAATAACAATGTTCACTTAAATTTGTGTTAAGCATTTTTGCATTTTCACTCTGAAATGTTATGCTATCAATATTAATACCGTCAAATGAAAAATAAACACTGTCATAATTCTTATCGTTATTCTTGGTAAACTCAAGGGTTTCGTTCTCAATCTTAATTTTGTCCTGTGTAATATCGGCGTTTTGTTTCTCGCTTATTAAGGTGTTTTCATTACAATTTTGCGATACCCCGACATATAAATAAACTTTGTTTGCTCCACAGCCAGAAAACGCATACATGAGAACCATCATTAAGATCAATACGTATATGTAACTTTTTATCATGTTTCACCAGCAATTAAGATATGTTTGCCATTTACTGTTTATCTAATCTTTCATAAGTTTCTGCACTCGCATTTATAGCCGCTGCCAATGACCGTGCGCATATTGCAGCCAATGTTGTTAATGCTATCTTTTTGATTGTGCTTACTTTGTGTTTCATATTTCAGAACCTCCGTTTAATTTAATTATAATTTTACATAATATGGCTTTATAAAAACGATGGAAGCACCCCTTTTCTGTAAAATTATTTCCGCAGAGTATCGGTATACTAAATATCCTCATAGAAGGAAATATAACTATTATTTATTTTAAAAAATCCACAGAGATAATAAAGTAAAATCATACTATAAACATATATACCATTATTATCAAATAAAAAAACTGCTATCCTTTCAAATAAACGGCTGAACATTTATGCCGCCCTTTACTGAAATTATAGCAGTTTTATTTTATTTTTTATAAAAGTGGTAAAATTTGTGCGTTTTCTGGTAAAATTTTTAATTTTTTTACATATCTATCCTTCTTAATGTATGTCATAATACGAAAATAAGACTATACTTACAAAGAATAAGAAGGACAGATAATGAAAATTTTACACTTTTTAGAAAAATCTGCACAGTACAGTTTAGAATTTACCGAAAAAAATACCGACCTTTCAAACAGGAGCGAATATACATTTTTATTCGTCTTTTATTCTGCCCTTTTCAAGATTGGGCATTATAAAATTATTTTTAGTATAATCCCAAAGTGACTGCGAACCGTCAGCAGTATTTTTATTGCGTTCAAGTATCTGGCTCAGCTTAATTCCATGCTCTGCCCACGCCTTGCCATCTGTTGCCGCATTGAGCATTGTAGGCTGAATATTATCAATCGTATGGGCAAATTTTGCTTCACGGCTTTCACCTCGTTCAAATTCTTTCCACAACGACTTTAAGGTTTCCCCCTGATCAGCCGGAAGCAATCCAAAAATTCTTTCCGCCGCCTTATTTTCTCTTTCACTTTGAGTTGCTGCCGCCTCTTTGTCATATGCGTAGGTATCGCCTGCATCAATCTCTACTATATCGTGTATCAGCAGCATTGTCACCGTTTTAAGCACATCAATATTCTCATTTGCATATTCACTTAAAAGCACAGTCATAATTGCAGCATGCCAAGCATGCTCTGCATCATTTTCCTTGCGTACAGCATTATTCAGATATGTTTGTCTTTGTATAAGCTTTTCTTTATCAATCTCCCTGATAAAGTCAAACTGTCTGTCAATCCTTGATTCGTCCATTTCAATCCTCATATGTAAAAAATTATTTATAAATCACCGGAATCGGCGTTCTGTCAAATTCGTCAAGTCTGTTCCCGTACATATAGTAATTTGTTTCCTTAACAATTACCGGAGATAATGCAATTACTGCAAAAATATTCGGCAGTGCCATAAGTGCATTGAAAATATCTGCCATTATCCAAACAAAGTCAAGTGCAGTAATCGGAGCTATAAACAAAACCACAATAAATAAAAGCTTATACGGAATAATGCCTTTTTTGCCAAAAAGATACTCAATACATCTCTCTCCATAGTATGACCAGCCGAGAATTGTTGAAAATGCAAATAATACAATTCCGACAACCAAAATAGGTGTTCCAATAACAGGAATCTGCTCAAAAGCAGCAGATGTAAGTGCATCGCCTTCAACTTTATTTAAATCAATGTCAGGATTCTTTATACATGAACTTACAATTACAAGTCCTGTCATCAGACATACTACAACAGTATCCCAAAATGTACCGGTTGAAGAAATCATTGCCTGACGAACAGGGTTTCTTGACTGAGCGGCAGACGCCACAATCGGAGCAGAACCCATACCCGATTCATTGCTGAAGAGACCTCTTGCTATACCGTACCGCGCAGCCATCATTATGCCTGCACCAAAAATCCCCCCTCCCAATGCTTTAGGAGAAAATGCAGCTCCAAGAATTGTACATACAGTCTGCTGCAAAACATCAGCGTTAATGCCTAATATAATAATACATCCAGCCACATAAAGTATCGCCATAAGCGGAACAAATTTTTCACACACCTTTGAAATTGACCTGATTCCGCCAAATATAACAAGAGCAGTACATATAGTAATGACAATGCCGGAAGTAAGTGAAACAGCCGAAATCTCAGAACCGAAAAAGCTGATATTTAATGTTTTTTCAGGGTTAAAAGTATTATTCATAACATTAGCAATTGCGTTTGTCTGCACACTGCATCCTATACCAAAAGACGCAAGAGCCGCAAATAATGCAAACAGCACCGCAAGCCACTTCATACTGCGCCTTTTCCCTCCGATTACAGGCTTTATACCCCTTTCGATTGCATACATTGCACCGCCCTGCATTCTGCCGTCTTTTGTTTTTACACGGTACTTTACTGCAATAAGAGATTCAGCGTACTTTGTTGCAATACCTAAGACACCCGCAATCCAACACCAAAAAACCGCACCTGCACCGCCGTATGCAATTGCCGTGCCAACACCTATAATGTTGCCTGTGCCGATTGTTGAAGCAAGTGCTGTTGTAAGGGCCTGAAAGGGACTTATGTCACCGTCAACCTCAGGGTCTTTAGTTACTGAAAGTTTGATTGCCTTAAGCGTTTTGCGCTGCATAAACTTTGTTCTTACCGTCATAAAGATGTGCGTGCCGACCAGAATAATTATCATTGGCAGTCCCCACAGCAAATCATTGAATGAGCTTGCCATGTCATTAATAAAATCCATCATCTTCTCTCCCTTTATTTTTTATCACAATCAGTTAAAATGTTTAATAAATATAATAACATTAATACAGCTTAAAAATTATTGCTTTTCCAAAATACGCTTTACATCTGCAAGATTATACGCCGTATCATATAAAAGAGACTTTATCTCTTCACTCGGTTCATCCAAATCAGGCACCATAACAGTTTTGCAACCCGCGGCACTTGCAGATTTTATTCCGTTTTGAGAATCCTCAAGAGCCAGACATTCATAAGGAGCAAGTTCAAGCTTTTTTGCCGCATAAAGATAAATATCAGGCTCAGGCTTTCCCCTCTCCACCATTGACGCGCATACTATTTCGTCAAAATATTTATAAAGGTCGAGCTTCTGAAGATATGTTTTTGTTCTTTCCGGTGCAGTTGCAGTTGCCAAAGCTACTTTGTATCCGTAATTCTTAAGATATGACAAAAGCTCTTCCGCACCAGGTTTAGCTTCTATTCCGTTTTCTTCTATGTATTTATCCATAAGCTCTACTCGCTTATCATGAACGGCATAATAATCAAAATCATCACCAAAATATTCTTTTAATCTTTTTATCGCATATACACGCGCCATTGAACGGATACTCAGCGCATGATGCTTTTTCATAGGATATCCAAAAAAATTTGCCGCTTCACACCAAAAACGTACATACAACTTTTCTGTATCAAGTATTACACCATCCATATCGGATATAACTCCTTTAATCATTGCACCTTCCCCCTGTTTTTAAATTTACAAAAGCAATTCCCAGCGATATCAGCAATAATGAAATAAGCGTTGCATACCTGAACACATCTTCACCAAGCATAATGCCGGACAGTACTGTGCCAAATACAGGCACAAGCAGGTTAAACACTGATATTTGGCTTGCCGGATGATATTTTAACAGCGCAGTCCACAGAGAAAATGCTGCAGCCGAAACAAATGCCAGCCATAATAATATTAAAAGACTTTCATTATTTGAAATTGCAAGACTTCCTCCGCATACAACACCGGTTACAAGAAGAACCGATCCTCCAATAATTAACTGAAATGCCGTCACCGCAAAAGGATTCCTGTTTGCTGCTGTCTTTTTGGAAATAATGTTACCTGCTGCCGCAGATACTGTTGAAAATAAAATCAACAAGTCACCAAACAGCGTGTCCGTACTTAATTTACCGCCCCAATTGATTGCTATAACTCCTGCAAATCCCAACAGACACCCTAAAATTTTAAAAACAGTGAGTTTGTCCGACTTAAAAAACAAAGGTACGGCAAGAACTGTAAAAAAAGATCCGCACGCCGTAATTATTGAAGTATTAGTCCCGCTTGTAAATCCTATGCCGGCATATGTAAAAATATACTGCGCCGCTGTCTGAACCAGACCAAGTCCCGTTACGGGCAATACGTCATTTTTACTTAATTTCGGAAGTTTCCTGTCTGTAATCCACACAGTTATATAAACCATTACGCCTGCCGACAAAAAACGCAGACCCGCAAAAATAAACTTTGCTCCTATGTCGCTTTCGTCAATCTGAAACGACTGATAACCAAGTTTAATGAACGGAAATGCCGTACCCCACAAAAGAGTACATAAAATTGCCAGCACACAAGCTGTCATTCTGTTTTCAAGAAACTTTTTCATATTTTTTACCACGCTTCATATGTTTATTAAACATATACCGCACCTATCCTAAGATTTTCTCAGATTCTTTAACAAAAACCATTTGTATATGTAAACTTTTGCTTCTAAAAGTGAATTACTGCTTTGACATAATATATATATGATAAATCAAAATCTGAATTACAACTTATTTTATAAGCACAGTATTCTTATCATACCCAATATAAGAAGATGGACGGGATAAAACCAATAGAAAAACCATTTTGAAAAAACTTTGCCTTTTTCCATTCGCTTACCGTTATATAAACAGATAATTACAATTCCTGAAACTGCAATTCCTGCCATGCTTTCCAATGCATAAAAAATATTTGTGCTCATCGGATAGTTTCCAATACCAAGTAAAAAATTGAATGAGCCAAACAAAATCATAGATATAACAAAAGCTATTTTTATTTTCTCTTTTGAACCGTCAGCCCATACAAACAACAGTGTAAATATTGGTGCACACAACGCCCAATCAGAAATTGAAGAAAGCAGTATCAAGCCTAAAATAACAATAATTTTCAAAATCGTGCTTGATAATTTTTCAATAGTAATAAGAATTAAAAAACATATAAGCAAAGTAAATATCATATTCAAACCGTGAAACTTCAACACACCTTCTTGAGTAAAAGCCAGACAGTATGGAATTTCAGAAACAAGTGCAAATATCGTCAGCCTGATGGCGTATTTTTTCTTTGAGTGAGTATATTTGTATCCCTCAACAAGAAAATAACACATTGTAATTGCAGTAAAATATCCTATATTAAGAAAAATTTCTGATACAACGTGACCGGGTTCCATAAAAATTACTGATATATGATTCAAAAGCATAGTAACCATAGCTATGTATTTAATAATATCTCTATTAAAGATCTTGTATTTTTCTCTTAGTTTTGTTTCCATTTCAAATAATAACCTCCCGGGATGCCGATTTATCTTATTCCTGACTGTAATAAATCGTTTAAGATATATCTTTTCAGTCTCAGCATTTTTATATACAATCTGAATCTGCTCTATGCTTTATTAACCAAACGCAGAACATAAACAGCTTAAACTGAGTGCTGTTTCTTACACAGCCTGATAAATTAAATACCTGAAAAGTGTCTGAATTATCTTTAGAAAACAGACGCTTTTCAGATAATGCTATAAATATAAATTCATGACAAATAATCATTTACTTCTGCAGCGGCATTTGCTCCGTCACAGCAGGCTGTAATAATTTGCCTTAACCGTTTTGTACGCACATCGCCCGCTGCAAAAAGTCCGTCAAGCGAGGTTTTGCAGCTTTCATCGGCTATAATATAGCCTCTGCTGTCTATGTCAACAATACCTTCAACTGCAAAGCTTCGCGGAGAAAGTCCTATTGCAATAAAAACTCCGTCTGTTTTAAGTTCTTTGCCATTCTTCAAAAGCACTGATGTAACTTTAGACCCGCCGTTTATTCTTGCAATTTCATTATTATAGATAATCTCAGCATTTCCGGTGCTTTCAAGCTTTTTAACCGAAACTTTGTCTGCTTTCAGCTTGTCTCTGCGATGGACAAGAAAAACCTTTTTGCAGATGTTTGAAAGATACAAAGCCTCTGTTACCGCAGTATTTCCGCCCCCTGCAACAACAGCAATTTTATCCTTAAAGAAAAAACCGTCGCAGACAGCACAGTAACCTACGCCTTTTCCCAAAAATTCCTGTTCGCCGCTGACTCCCAGCTTTTTGTGGGCTGCTCCCAAGGAGTAAATCACAGTCTTTGATTGATAATCATCCTTTGCACAAATAACAGTAAACACCCCGTCTGTCTTTTCAATTTTCTTTATCTCATCATTAACAAACTGTGTTCCCAATGACTTTGCATGAGCATAGAATTTCTGCATAAGCTCAAAGCCGCTTATATTGCTGAATCCTGTATAATTATCAACTTCATCTGCAAGTGCAACCGAACTTCCGGCAGGGGGTGAAGGGTCAATTACTATATAATTTAAACCGTTCCTTGATGCATATAAAGCCGCTGTCAGTCCTGCCGCACCACTGCCGGCTATAATCAAATCATATATCTTATTCATTTAGATACTCCATCATTTTGCTGACAAGGCTGTCCTTTGGCATTACTCCCGAAAAACGCACCTTTTCTTTTCCGTCTTTAATCAATATAAGCGTCGGCACGCTTGATACCGAATAATAATCGGCAATTTCAGCATCTGTATCAATATTAACTTTTGCAATATCAAGGGTATTTTCAAATTCTGCTCCGATCTCGTCTATTACAGGAGCAAGCATTTTACACGGAGAACACCATGGTGCAAAAAAGTCAACAATTACGGGACGTGATGAGTCAACAACTTCATTTTCAAAGTCTTTTGAGTTAACGCTTTTAATCATAATATCACTCCAAAAAGTATAATAATCCTAGTGTTGCCTGTTTTCTGAAAAATATTATAATGCAAGCGCTTAACAATTCAAACCAAAGTTTTATCCGAATTCTAATTATTGGAATTCTTTAATTTTATCAGCGTATTCCGTTAATAAATTTTTGTCATAAATTTTTTCCTTTGTTGAATTGCGAACCTCACTCCACAAAATTGAAGCGACTTTTAATTTGTTTGTATATATAGAATTATTTTCATCTGCACAAAAATCTTTTAAAAACTTATTCCATTGACAAGATGAATTGTCATTTTTAGCATATTCCTTTTTACCGTAGTAAATATCCAACATATCTCTTAAAGTAAATGAAGTATCGTTATCCAGTTTAACCTTCTTAGATGTTGCTACCATATCTGTATTAAATTTAAAATTGCTGACTCCTGTCTGTTCAGAAAAAAAATCCCTGAACTTCTGATTAAAACAAAAACCACAATCCAGCAGCTTTGTATCTAATGTAAGTTTTTCAACAGTAGGCTTTTGCCTTTTTACTGTTTTCTTTTTCTTTATTATATTTCCTCTAAAATATTCTTTTATATTATAATTTAATTCTGCTTTTGTTCCGTTGTTATCAATTCCCAATTCTTTACATATGCGTTTTAATTCTTCTATATACCAATAGTACCTGCTGAATTCCTCATAAGATTTTATTTCTTTAAATTCCGGTCTTTTTTCCATTCCAATACTTCACCTTTTCTTATGCGCTGTTATTATTGTGTAACTGTAAGCATTTACTGTAATAATGCAGTCGTCTGTTTCTGCATACCAGTTTTTGCCTTTTCTTGTTATTTCACATTTGCTGTTTTTAATTTTATCTACACACCAAGATACTGCATCATTTGTCTCTAAAGCAAGATTCTTCTTTATTCTGTCAATACCCATTTCAGTAGTGTGGACTTTATTTAAATTATCCAATAAAATCTGCTTGTCTTCCATAACCGCATATTCCCCCCGACTTATAAAAATCAAAAAAGGCCGGCTCAAAAACGAGCCGACCTTTAATCCCTATTATTAGCCTTCTTTTACTGCTTCTCTTATAACCTGAGCAATATGGGGCTGTGTAAGGCCGAACTTGTCAAGAAGCTCGAGTGCGGGACCGCTGTATCCGAATCTGTCGTTAACACCGATTTTAGTCACCTTAACAGGACATTCCTCACTTGTAACCTCGCAAACAGCATCGCCCAGTCCGCCGATTACATTGTGTTCCTCAACAGTAATAATTCTGCCTGTCTCTTTTGCTGCCTTAATTATGATATCTCTGTCAATAGGCTTAATTGTGTGAATATTAATTAATCTGACATTTATACCTTCTGCTTCCAGTTCCTTAACAGCCTTTAAGGACTCATTTACAACAAGGCCTGTTGCAATGACGGTAATATCATTGCCCTCATGCAGAGTAATACCCTTTCCAAGTTCAAATTTATAATTATCCGGATCATTGAAGCTGTCGATAGCAAGTCTGCCAAGACGGATGTAAACAGGACCGTCATATTCAATTGCGGCCTTTGTTGCAGCCATCATTTCATAATGATCAGCAGGATTCAATACTACCATACCCGGAATTGTACGCATAATACCGATATCCTCAAGGCACTGATGAGTAGCTCCGTCCTCGCCGGTTGAAATACCTGCATGGCTTCCTGCAATTTTCACATTCAGGTGAGGATACGCAACTGAATTGCGAATCTGTTCAAATGCTCTGCCTGTTGCAAACATAGCGAATGAAGCGGCAACAGGAATTTTTCCTGCAGCAGCCATACCTGCTGCAACGCCGACCATATTTCCCTCTGCAATACCGCAGTCAAAAAATCTTTCCGGAAATTCCTTCTTAAAAACACCTGTTTTTGTAGCCGCTGCAAGGTCAGCGTCAAAAACTATAATATCTTTATTTGTCTTTGCAAGTTCACAAAGAGCCATACCAAAACTCTCTCTAGTAGCTTTTTTAATAGTCTGTGCCATCAGCAATTGCCCTCCAATCTGTCAATTTCAGCCTGAAGCTCAGCCACAGCCTGCTCGTACTGTTCCTTGTTAGGTGCAGTTCCGTGCCAGCCAACCTGATTTTCCATAAATGAAACTCCCTTGCCCTTTACTGTCTGAGCGAGGATAGCCGTGGGCTTGCCTTTTATAGTTTTAGCCTTGTCAAGAGCGTCTGCAATCTGATTGAAATCGTGACCGTCAATCTTGATTACCTCAAAACCAAAGCTTTCAAATTTTTTATCAAGAGGCTCTATACCTGCAACCTCTTCAACCGTGCCGTCAATCTGTAGACCGTTCTGATCAACAATTACAACAAGGTTATCAAGCTTATTGTGAGCCGCAAACATTGCTGCTTCCCACACTTGACCTTCTTCAACTTCTCCGTCACCCAGAACAGTATATGTACGATAACTCTTATTGTCTATCTTTGCTGCAAGCGCCATACCGCATGCCGCCGAGATTCCCTGTCCAAGCGAACCTGTACTCATATCAACACCCGGAGTTCCTTTCATATCAGGATGCCCCTGAAGCATTGCACCTACATGACGAAGAACAGTAAGCTCATTCCAATCAAAATAACCCTTTAATGCAAGTGTTGCATAAAGACTGGGACAGCAATGACCCTTTGAAAGGACAAAACGGTCTCTGTCCTGCCAATCGGGATTTTCAGGATCAACATTCATCTCTTTAAAATACAGATAAGTAAAAATATCTGCGGCTGAGAGCGATCCGCCCGGATGACCCGACTTAGCGTGATAAGTGCCGATAACTGCGCCGATTCTTGACTTTGCGGCAAGAATCCGAAGCTGTTTTATTTCTGAACTATCCATTAATTTAACCATTCCTTTCAGAATACTGAGCTTTACATATCAAATGTGTCAAGCACACCTGTTTTAATTATACACAAACAGAAACAAATTTCAACATTTTTTTCTTAATTGCTTAAATTTGCGCAAATATAATGAATATATCTATTGAAACAAAAAAGTTTTATGATATAATAGTCTAATAAATTCGACTATTATATCATTCATTTTATATTGCCCGCTCAGTTTGCC
>CAJUGO010000024.1 GCA_910585865.1 uncultured Ruminococcus sp.
AAATTCACCTGTTACGCCAATCATTTTTTCTGCTATATTACCTGCGGCTGTTCTAACATAACCGGGGATGGTATCTGTATCAGCATTTATCAGATTTGCAATTTCCTGTTTGTCTGCACTGGTTAATACATAATCCTGACCGTTGGCACCGGGTGCGCCGTCTGTTCCGTCTGCACCGTCAGATCCTTTCAATGTTGCCAGCCATTCTGATTCTGTACCGCTGAATCCGTTATCAACTGCAATTTGATACGCTGATTTTCCGGCTGAATCAATGGATATGTTATTAATCATTTCATCAATTTCATCACTGCTGTATGTATCATTGATATCGTAATAATAATCTGCCAGAAAATTCATCATTGCAACAGCTGTAGGGATTTTTTCGGTGTCCGTTAATAATTTGTCAAATTCTGAAATGATGGTGGTTTTATTTACTTTTTCGTTTATGTTATTTTCTACCGCTGCAAATCTTTCATTAAGATTAGAATATGTTCCTTTTGCGGTTTCAACCTCTTTAATGGTATTGCCTATTGTTCCGCCCTGAGGTTCAAATTTTGTCTTATCATTAAAAACAGTTTCTCCAACCCTTATAGAAAACATCTCCGCTGTTATTAATTGGTTTTCCTCATATAACATTACATCAATTTTCAATAATCCCGGTAAACTTAACATATTTTCACTTAAATTAACCTCAATTATATTTTTCTCAGTGTTTATAACCGCACTAACTCCATCGGCCACTACAATATCATTAGTAATGGCGTTTATTTTTGCCGACATATTTGACGTCAAAGTTAACGGCTCCCCGTTAACCGTAAGTTTTACATCAATACAGCGAGAATTAGCATCTCCCTGTCGTGCTTCAAGTATGTTAAAATTTTTTATGCTATTGAGTTCAAGAGTTAATAGGGTATGCTCTATATTCATATATTTCACCTCGTTACTTTATGATATAATCTGACAGCCTACTTTTGGGAGTTCCGAGTTCAAGCTTTTCCCATCTTTCAAGCAAAGCATCATATTCAGTTTTTATAATCTTTGCAGTAAGAAACTCACCGTTAGCATCAACGTTTACAGTATCGCATAATCCTATATATTTCATATTATCAAGTTCTTCTCTAATGTTGATTTTTATATTAGTTTTAGGTTTTCCATTGCTCTCCGCGATTATTTGTCTTTGTGCTGTCGCACGGACATTCAATTGTCCTATAATTAAATCGATATTTTCCCCTGTTTTACTGTTAATTGTCCAGTAATCGGGATTTTTTGATGTCTCGTCACTGATATCAAGTAAGTATAATTTTTGTAATTTACTGCTTGATGATGTTAAGGGAAATACATTCCCTGTTAAATAGTAACTTTTCCCACTTAATTCGTCAAAAACTTTAGCAACTGCTACTATATGGCTTGCGATATCTTTGCTTGTAATTGTCTGCTCACAGCTAGATATATTTTGCCCCCATCTAAGACGATACCCGCTATCTTTGCCACGTTTTTTTAATAATCTCACATTAAAGTTATTGTATTCATATTCTCCACCATAAGTATCAAGTAGACTTTCTTTGTTATCACTCATTAAATCACCTATAGTACATGGAATACTATATCCTAGCTTCATTTCGGCAGTTGTGCTAATATCTGAATAGAAAGTAAAATGATTTTCAAGTAATATATATTCTTCAATAAAGTTTTCCCAAAATTCCAATGGTGTATTGGCAATAGAGTCACCAAAATCGCCAACCGTTGAAACCACATTGTTATAAAAATTATGTTTAATATGTTTTGCTTTAATTTTAATTGTTTCATAGTTTATATAAGTGATATCGTATATCTCAAAGTATTGTGGTTCGTGAAAAGGATTAGGCTTTACTTTCATAAAATATTGTGTCTTTATTATTTGTGCGCAACTATCATTAACAGAAATATTTGCAGTCAATGTGTAGTCGCCATTTCTTTCTTCTGTAACCTTGCATGATTTACATAAAGTCATTCGCCCTAAGCATTTTAGACTATATGGACTTACGACAGTACTTGTTGAATGATACAACAGTGGATACATTTTATAATCTCCTCCAGTTAGGTATAATTGAAATGCCATTACTTCTATCAGCTGTTAACTCAATTATATTTTCGCCTATTTGTAAATCAGGCGGCAAAACATCATTAACAAATGTCTTAGTACCATCAGCAGCATACGCAATATACTGCATATTTTCCCCATTGAGTATCGCATAATCGTAATTGCGTGGGCAATGAAGGTTAATTTCAATATCGTTAATTTTAAGCTTTGCAGCTAAATCTGAATTTTGTGTATTATCCCTGTTAATGCGAATTATTGGCTTGGATGGTATTCCTTCGTGATTATATAATTTAATTGGTATATGAACTGTTAAATCTTTAGGAATCTGACCGACATCCGAATACCAAAATGCAGAACGACTAAAATTAAGTGTCGTTGTAAGTAAGGTTGGCAATTCACGTACAATTGATTCTGTTTTTGAAAGATATGCTTTTGTAAAATAACCAATATTATAAGTATCACGATAGATTTTATAGCCATGACAACTTGTCAGCCATTTAATTACGCTATTTACAAGTTGTCTAGCCGTCAAATCATTTATGTACGGCAAAAAAGCAATTTTACGCTTGAATTCAACATTATTATATCGGTTATTATCCTGCAATGTTTCCAGATCTCTTCCGGGTACAACTACCGTATTAAAATCGCGTTGAGCAATTTCGTATTGTGGCAAATCAATTATGCGCCCACCAAAATTTGATAGCCAATGATTATTAAAATAAAGATTATTCATATTTTTTCATCTTTTCTTCAATTTCAGCGGCGAGTCTCTCTGACAACTCTTCGCTTAATTCTTTGATATCTGTATCATTCTGAACATTAACATTAGGTATATTAATTTCAATGTAATTTGTTACATTTACAATTTTTTCTTTTGCAACACCAGAAAATGGTGAACCATAACTGTTCATTTTAGATTTTCTGTATTCTTCTGCTTCTTGCGCATTGAGAACTGCTTCCCCTGCATCAAGATAAGCCGCAAATTTATCGTTAGGTACATAATCAATACCTGCTCTGAAACGTGGTAAAGTGAGCTCGGGTATCGTCGGAATATCCCATCCTATCCATTCTACAGCCCAATTTATACCGCTTAAGAGTCCATTTATTAATCCTATTGCACCATTTATAATAAACTCCATTGTTGTTGGTATTGAGTTAAGTATACCCTTAAACACATCGACAATGCCGTTCCACGCCTGCTCCCAATTTCCTGAAAATACACCTGAAATAAAATCAATCAACCCGCCTAATATAACCATTATATTATCAAGAATACTGCTAACAAAGTCTATAGCTGAACCAAGTCTGTTAGTGAAAATGTCTGCTAAATTTTGAATTATAGGCACGAGCAGGGGGATTATTTTATTGAGCAGTAGGCTTAATAACTCAAAAAAAGGCTCTAATGCTTGGCTGATTTTATCAAACACAGGAGAAAGTTGATTAAATACAGGAGATAAAGTCTCCAAAATAATATTTGCTATATCTTGAAAAACGGGAATAAGAGGCTGTAACAAATTGTTTAACAACACAGCAAATTTTTCTATTAATGGTGCTATAGCATTTGTTATTAGCGTTGCTATTGGTTCAAGAAGTTGTATAAATACATCTATAAAAGGTTGTATCAGTGCAAATATTGTTTCAATTAGTGGTATTATTGCTTCAATTACACTTAAAACAGCAGGCATTATTTGCTCTATGAACTGCATTAATGCAGGTAATAGCTGTCCTATAAAATATTCAATAACCGGAGCAAGTGCCTCGAACAAAGTTGATATTACAGGTAAAAATTGTGCAAGTAAGTCTATTATAATTGGCAGTATTTGCCCTCCAATATCAAGCAACTTAGGCATAATGTTATCAAAAAACTGATTAAAAACAGGGGCAAGCCGGTCAATAAATGATTGTATTTGAGGCATATAATTCAGTATACTCTCGCTAATCTTTTCAACGATAGGCAAAAGTTTATTGCCTATCTCTGTACCCATATTAACAAAACGATTTTTAATTTTTTCTACTTTAACTGAGAATGTATCTTCCATTGTATCAAATGCTTTGGAAGTAGCACCTGCGCTGTTTTGCATCTCTCCTAAAGTTGTATTAAATGCATCTGCTCCTGCATTTACAATTGCAAGAGCACCTGTACCAGCTTCCGTTGAACTCCATAATCCGGCAAAAGCGGTAGAGTCACCGTTTACCGAATCGGAAAGTATTTGCATTACATCTCCTACGCTTTTACCTTCATTCATCAAATCTGTGAATGATTTACCTGTTTTGTCTTTAAGTATTGATGATACTTTTGAGGACTCTTTTGATAATTCTGTAAACATTCCTTTCATATAAGTAGTGGCTTCGGATGTTGCTATACCGCCAGCTGTCAAAGTTGCATAAGAAGCTCCAAGATTTTCAACATTAACGCCATAAGCAGATGCTAATGGAATAACTTTTCCCATTGAGCTTGCAAGTTCATCTACTGTTGTTTTACCTAAATTCTGTGTTGTAATTAATACATCAGATATCCGTGTAGCTTCATCAGAAGACATACCATAAGCATTAAGTGCGGTTGTAAGTACATCAACAGCAGTAGAGGTGTCAGTAAATCCACCTTTGGCAAGCTTAAGCGATTCTGTTACAAAGTCCACTGCATCCGCTTGGTCGACACCTGCCGAAATTGCAGAATATACAGACTCACACATTTCATCTGTTGCTACACCTGTTTCATTTGAGGCGTTGATTATAGACTTTTTATATTTTTCTATTTCTTCAATATTGCCGTTGAGTAACGTTGAGGTTTTTGCAAATGAACTTTCAAAGCTACTTGCAGATGCTATCATGGCAGCCCCTACGCCACCAGCAGCCGTAGTTATTGCAGCACCCCACTTTGCCGCTGCTTTTATACCGCTACCGAGTGTACTGTGCGTATTTTTTGCCTTTTTGTCGGTATCACTAATAGATTTATTTGCTTCATCATTATTAACGAATATCGACCCAAACAATTTAAATATTTCAACAGCCAATCATTACACCTCCTCCCACACATAATCGTCAATATAATGCTCTATCTTTTTCTCACGATCTTCTGCGGCTACTTGCGTATTTATTATCAAATTTACAGACGGTCTGTTGTTTTCGAGGTTTGTTTTAAATTCAACAAAAGATAGTCCTGTAAGAGCATTGCAAACAGTCGCTAAGTATGCACGATATATTAATTCATCATCTTCTTTTTCGATTTTTGCTTTGATTATCTCGCAAAGTTCGGCAAAAGATAAATACTGCAATACCGCAATATTACCATTGCTGTATTGCAGTAAAAATTCTAATGTTTTTATGTCAAGATAGAGGCTGAGCGAAAAAAACTTGTCAAATCGTTATCTTTTACAATTTGTCGAATGTCTTTTGCAAATGTTCCAAAGTCAATTTCACTGGCTTCACTTTCACTTATGCCTTTTATATCTCCATATAATTTATAAAACTCTTGTTCTATTTTTGTATCAGAAACAGCTTCGAGAAGAGTTAAGAGAAATTTCATTCCAATTTCTTCAACATCCAAAGCTTTGCCGTTTCTTTTATTGCTGTTAACATCATTTACAAACTCGGTAAGTTCACTTTTAATGTCTGCTGATTTTATAATGCGAGAAAGAGCAAACGCATCTTTTAGTCCTAATTTACGCATGATTATTCACCCTCCGTTTTTTGTGACGACTCAACTTTCGCTGTGGTTGGACGATAAATAGCGAAAGGTGGCTCAATTTCATCATCCGAACTATAGTCATCCGGTGTATTATTGCCAAAAAACTGCACTTCAAGTTTAGCATTGTCTTTGTCGGCAACCGCCATTGTCAAACCGTTTTCATTAAATCCGTTATAAACCTGAATAATGACAGGCTTATCTTCACCAAGCAAACAACCAATCCAAGTTATATTTTCAATATAATCCTCATCAAGAATGGTGCTTCGACCTGTGATTTTGTCGTATCCATCAACAGCAGCTGTTTTTTCATCTGCTGCGCCTAACGAGCACATAAGCATTTCTTTTGTCATTTCAATAAATGTAGCCTTAATATAACACTCCCAACCGTCAATCAGAGTGTCACCTTTGGTTCGTGTCTTAACTCCATCAATTTCTAAACGTCTAATATTCGGCTTTGCGGAAAATTCACCGCCTTTTTGTGTTGCGCCAAGACATTTGCCTGCTGCTTTTGCAGTTGCGTATGTGTCTGTGCCTACCTTAAAATTTTTAAAAAATGCACCTGCATCTAACAAGAGGCTGTCAGGTGTATATTTTGAGAAACCTGAGTAAGGTTTTACTCTGCGGACTTTTGCTGTTGACATAATTAATCGCTCCTTTTATAAATTCTTACCTCAACGGTCAACATCTCTCTGTAGATTGTTTTGTCCTGTTCAGGGATTTTTTGCCTGTCATTGCAATAATAAAATTGATAATAAAAATCATCTGTGTAGTATGTAGCTTTGCCGATATTATCAATGAGATTGTCAATGCAATCGTCGATAAATTCGGAGTTATTTTTGTCATAACTGTTAATTGTCAAAATGTATTTTTCGTAGGGAATATTATCAACATTCAACTGTTTAAAATCGTATTCCGTCCGGGGAAATATCCCCGAAGGACAAAACATATAATAAGGCGAAGGGCAGTATTCAGAAAGTAATTTTTTAAAAACAGTTTTGTGGCCGTTAGTCTTACTCACCCTGATATTCCCCCTCGTCAATCATTAATTCAGCAGACTCAGTTCCGATGGCTGATAAATATTGCTGTTGTATTTTTCTTATTTCTGAAATATTATCATTTGTTGACTCGCTTAATGCTGCCAGTTTCTTTATGCTTTTTGTGTAACTACCTACGTTATATACAGAATTTTTAGTAACACGTATAAAAGACTTAACAGTTGTAGAGCCAGTAGGTGAACCAATCTCCTGATACAGTCCGTAAAAGCCGCCCGACTTAAATCCAACCTGTAAATCGGGAATTTCCTGCTTTGACCGTACCCAATATTGCGTATTTTTCGCTAATCTACCTGTTCTGCGGCGGATTTTTTTACGTGTCATTTTGCAAACGTATTTTCCTGTGTCACGCAATGCCGCACGTGTCAGTTCTTTTAAAGTGTATTGAATACGGTCGCAGTTGCTGAGATACTCAACACCGTTTTTTGTGAATTTAACAGACTTAGGCAAGGACATTGTTATCGCCCACTAATGCTGTTAAATATAATTCTGTACGCTCCGTCCTCTTAACAGGGTAAGCACGGTAGATTCTGAACAGCTGACCTTCGAGATAACATTCTTCCTCGTTTCGGTACTCAAAACTGTTGACTTCAAGTACGATTTCCGGCTTAAATCCCACCGCCGCTGCCTGAAAAAACTCAGACTGTCTAACTGCCTTTTTTTCGGCGTAAACTTTACGCTTTTTCGGGGTATAGACGGGATTTCCGTAAATATCGGACGTTGCCTCGGTATCGGTTTTTGATATAAGCTCAATTACTGTATCAAAATTCATCGGGGGTCACCGCCGTTCTGGATGCGAGCGCATTGCGCAAACGTTCGTAAATGTTTATCCACTCGTTGCTTGGTGCAAGTCCAAAATGTCCTTTACAGTAAAAGACTATTGCCCTCTCAACAAGATTTTTATTTTTTTCCGTGTCGACGCCTGCACCTTTTAAATCCTCAATGCAAGCGTCGATTAACGGACTGATTTCGTCGTCGTCAAAGGCGGCTGTCGTTACTCTCAAGCACGTCTTGACTTTACAAAGTAAGTTATCGTCCGCCACTTGCTAAAATCCTCTCTTATGATGCCGCTGCAAGCTTTGTGAGCGTTACAAGACTGTTAATGTCTACAGCCTTGCCGTCGGCAAGCATAACAGCTTTAAGCATTGTGTTATCGGTGTCATTATCAACATACCTCTTAACCATAATGCCCATAATCTCATTAAAGATATAATAGGAGAGGTCAAACATAGCCGCAAAAAGTGTGTCCTCTGTGACTGTGTCAGCATAGTCTTTCATATAGCCGTCAGTCAGACATACGTGTCTGCCGAAAAGTACATATTCGGGTTTGTTGTTAAGTCCGGCATTGATTCTTGCAACTGGCTGTCCGTTGTCGTCGACAATACCCATAAAACTCCAAAATGTCTTTTTTGTCATAAGCCATACTGCATTATATTTTGCAGGTACAGCCGCCTCAGCTTCGCAAATGAGATTATATGTAAGTTTTGCAGTCTTAGCAACTGTAATCGCCTGACCTGTGGGCGGAGTTTCTGTCAAAATACCCTTGGGGCAACCTGTGCCCGAACCTATAAGGGAAGATTTTTCGATTCCCTTAACCATTGCTTCGGCAATGAGGTTGATAAATTGCGACTCAAAAATTTCAAGCGAAGTTTTTGACATAAATAAGCTAAATGCCGTCTTGCACTCAAGCTTATAGCCTGCGAATGTGACTTTGTCTGTTGTGAACTTCTGTGAGTCGCTACCCTTATCTTCATCAACCCAACTTGCCATCGGCTTAATATTGAGTGTGGGGATTAAGAGGGCTGTGGGATATGCAGCTTTAAAAATATGTGCATAAATTTCGCCGTAGCTTTCAAGCTTTGTGATAATCTTTTCATACATTGTCGTCGGAACGGTTGTTCCAGCGGTTGTCGAGGTTGTTATCTCAGCGGCGTTTTTGAATTTGTCGGGAATAGGTGTACCGCTGACAATGTAATTTTTGAATGCGTTACGGTACTCCTTAGACGCATACAAATCGCCGCTTTCGTCTGTGGATGTAAGGGCGTTGCCGTCGTCGGTGAGTAACACTCCCTGTCCTGTCATAAGAGGTGCAATGGGAGTTACTGCTTGCATTGTGTTTGAGAGTGCGGCAAGGTTTGCAGCGGCTGTCGCACTTTCTTCGTGCTGTGCGTCAAGGTCCCTGATTTCCTGCATAACGTCATTAGCGTCGGTGATTTTTCCCTCGTCAATGAGTTTCTGCGCCTTTGCTACAAGTGCACTGCGCTTTTCTTTATAGGTCATTTTTATTGCTCCTTTACTTTGAATTTTTAAGTTTTATCAATTCGAGTTTCGCCTGCGTTTTCGCACGTTCTGCTCGGATTCTGTTGATTGCTTTTTCGGGCAAAAGTCCCGTTGCTGAGGCTGAGGCAGCGAGGGCAAGCCCCTTTTTAGGCTCTGATTCGTCATCATATTCGGCGATTTTATCTATAAAGCCTTGCTTTACTGCCTCTTCTGCGGTAATATAAGTTTCCTTGTCCATAAGGGCAAGCAACTCTTTTTCGGATAATCCTGTTTTGCGGCAATATGCCGCTGCGATTGATTTGTTTGCATTTTGCAAAACCTCGGCAGAATGCGCCATTGTACGGTAATCACCTGCGGCATAGCTTGATACGTTGTGTATCATCAGCATTGCCGTTGGTGCAATTTCGGATTTTCCGGCACAAGCAATAACCGAGGCTGCGGATGCCGCAATGCCTACGACCCTTATAATCAGATTGCCTTTATAGCCTGCAAGCAAATCATAAATCTGACTGCCTGCAAAAATATCGCCGCCGTTGGAGTTGAGATTTACTATGATATCATCGCCGTCAGCGTTGGCAAGTGCCGCACTGACGTCTTTAGGTGCGACATTTCCTAATCCAAAATAGTCGTAGTAATATTTGTCATCGTCAGTTACGATAAGTCCGTTAATGTCAATTGTTCGGGGCATTTATCTCACCTCCTCCGTCATTGGTTTTGGTTTCGGTTATGTCTACTGTTGCGGTATCGAGTCTGCGGATAGGTTTGTCACCACCTTCAACGGGAGCAAGTCCCATTGACTCTCTCCACTCGTTAGGTAACAATGCACCTCGGTCAACCATCTGTACAAGTTGTAATTTTGTTTTGAGGCTTGCCGCCTGCAAATTGAATGATCCTGCTGAAATGTAGTTCCCGGTGCTGCGTTGCCTGCGAGTAAACAATTTGCGTGTAAACTCCTGCGAAAGTTTGATTACAAACGGCTCAATGACCGTTTCGTAATACTCGTTTTCTTCGTCCTCATTCGCTGAGGACTTTATAATTTTGTCATTGATGTTAAAAAGCGATAATAGCCGCTCTGTCGATTTTGACATCTGAGCTGCATTCGGTACGTAATCCTGCGGATTGACCTGCGTTGCTTCTGCTTTTGCATCGACAGCGGCAACGCCGACTGTGCCGCTGCTGATATTTAAATAATTGTCGGCGAAAGCCTGAGCATTTTTCTTTAAATCCTCGTCACGGAGTGCAGTTGTATATTTCAGCAACCATCGTACGATTGATGAGTTTCTAATTGCATTGATAATGCCTTTGTCGGTAGTTTCGACGACCTCAAGCAGAGGGGAAAGTGATTTGCCTCTGCTGTCGCCGAAAATGTCATTTATATAAAAATCACCACGTAAGTGGATAATGTCATAATCTGCAAATCGCCAACGCTCGCCGTTTTTGATGGTAAAATCATAAAACAACGCGCCGTCGGGATTGTATTTTGCTTCGGCTCTTATGGCTGGTATGGGAAATAGCTCGCAAGGCAAGCCGTTGCTGTCACGCAAAATCAAAACAAACGCATTGCCTGTTAAGTCACAAAGCACACTTAATTTGTGTAAAAAAGGTGCAAGCGACATATAGCGATTAGGTTCTTCAAGCAAAAAACGCATATACGGCCACGGGTTAATATTTAACTGCTTTGAGCCGTCCGCTCTTGTAGTCTCCTGTATGTGACGTAGTAATAATTTTGATATACGCAATGCTTTAGCATTTACGCAGGCTCTTACAATGTCGTTATCATAGGCGGCGTTACCCCATAAGCTCATACTGTTTGACAAATGCTCAACAAGCTTGTATTTTGATGCGCCTTTATCGCTTGTAAAAGCATTTTTAATTGCTTTTACCACTGCAAAAATTCCCAAAATCTCACCTCCTATACAAGGCTTAAATATTCGTCGGCGTAATTATAAAAAATTGTGTATGCGTTAAGCAGTGCCGCTGTACCGTCAATTCTGCGAGTTGCTTTACTCGTTTTGTGAGGCTGGATGTTACCGTTTTTATCCTCGTCAATTGCGGTGTTTGCAAGACACCATTTTGTAATTGGATTATTGTTGTAGACAATCAGCTTTTTATCAAAGTCAGCTCCGAGGTTTTTCATAGGGTCTGACAGAGTTTTTTTTCCCTGATGAACAGCCTCCATAATTTTGCCGAAAGTGTTTTCCATTTCAACAACCCAGTATTGAGCCGACCAACTGTCATAGCCAACCTTGAAAAGATAAATGTCATATTCGTCCTGAATTTCCTTAAACCATTCCGTTACAACTACGGCGTGAATTTTATTACCGGGACAGGTACGCATATAACCTTGGTCAATCCACTTGTCGTAGGGTATTTTATCTTCACGAACCTTTTTTTCAACCAAATCTTCCGGAATCCAGTACATATGCAAAACATAAACTTTGTTGTCGTTCGGCACGCAAAAGATAACACAAGCCGCTGTCAAGTCGGTAGTTGAGGATAGGTCAGCTCCACCAATACCGTAACGAGGCTTTAATTTTTTAATGTCAAATTTAGCTTCATTGTTGAGCTGTTCAAACGTCAGCCACGCTTCGCTTGACGTTTCGGGTATGTTGAATTCTTTGCATAAAAGATTTTTAACAAGTTCAGGTTTGTGCTTTGCTTTTTCAACTTTTGTCAAAAGCGAGGATTTGTTTTTTATAGTGCCTAATCCGGGGTTAGCTTTTTTATAACAATCTGGATTAGTCCACTCGCTGCGATTGTCAAGCTCGTAAATGATGTAAAGACTATGCTCGTCCAAATATGCGTTTTTATCAAAAAGCGCATTAGTAGCGGTTCGGGCATCGTCGTAAATGTCATCGTAAATATCTTCCCTGATAACACCTGCTGTTGTTGTAACAAGCACAAGCGGCTGTTCTCTTCCGATAGTACCGTCAACCATTATGTCAAATAAAGCTCTGCCGTTTTTCCATTGGTGCAGCTCGTCCATAAGACAGCAATGTACGTTTAATCCGTCAAGAGTATCAGAGTCGGAAGCGAGAGGCTTGAAAACTCCGCAATTATAATTTTCTGAGCTAAGCTCAAACGTAAGTGGTTTAATTCTTTTTAGCAAAGCTTCAGATTTTCTTACCATTCGCTTTGCTTCCATCCAGATAATTTTTGCTTGGTCTCTTTTTGTAGCAACCGCATAAACTTCCGGGCCTGCTTCACCGTCACCGACGAGCATATATAAGCCGACAATTGAGGCAAGCAGAGATTTGCCGTTTTTCTTTGCAACTATCAAAACGGAGAGAGTGTATTTTCTGATTCCGTCACTGTCGATAAATCCAAAGGTTGCGGCGAGCCATGCTTTTTCCCATAGCTCAAGTTTTACAAGTTGACCTCCAAGTTTACCTTTTGAGTGTCTACAAAAATTTTCGGCAAATTCTAAAACGTGATTTGCTCTGGCGTTGCTGTAAAAATAATAGCCGGGGTGCTCTACGTCATAAGAGAGCTTTTTATACCACTTGCGTACCTTTTCACTGACTATTTCTTCACCCGATTTGATTTTTTCGTAGTATTCTAAAATTGGGTTGTAGTTGAGGGGATAGCGTTTCATATTTTCAGTCGCTCGTTTACAAATTCATCAAATCCGTCTGTCTGCACTTGTACGCCCTCTGCCGATTTCGGCAAAAGGTCATTGAGCTGCTTTATGTATTTGAGATAGTTTGCAAGTAAAGTATTATATAAATCCGCTTCGGGTCGTCGGCGAGAATAAGGTTCTTGTTTTTCGGATTGAGAAAACATTTCAGTCCAACCAAATTCCTGTATATCTGCTGCCAAAGATTGTAATTTTACCCTTGCAAATGCAGCGTTTTCGATTAATCCAATAACTAAATTCCGCTTTTTTTCTTCAACTTCTGCGTAAATTTCTGTTAATCTTTTTTGTTCTTTTTTTATTGCTCTTTTTTCTCTTTCTGCCAGTGGCAAAGCCATTTTTTTCGCCGCCTCCTTTGCACAGGTTTTGTTTATAGGTAGGGGGGTCATACGCACGAGCTGTATATTTTTTCTATGGCCACCCCTTCGGTCTCCTGTTATCAGCAATGCGATTTTTTGATAGGGGGGAGTGCTTGCACCTGTCCGTCGTCGTTAAAAAAATATCCTCTCTCATTACCACAAAAATAACCGTGCTTTTTGTCATGACATTTTTTGCAAACATATTGCAGGTTATCTAAATTGAGCGTGATATTTGGATCGTCAATGTTTTCCGGTGTAAGTTCTTTAATATGGTCAACAATAAATCCGGGAACTTCGTGACAGATTTCACAAAGTCCACCGTCAATGTTTACCCGATTGCTGATTAGTGTAGCTCGGCAGTGTTGCCAAGCTTTGCTATTGTAAAAAGCCTCTGCCCACTTTTTAGCCATATACAAATCACCGCTGTAAGTATTTATATTTTTATTGTAATAAAAAAAGTGTGTAAGCTACTGCCAACTATCGGCGTTTACTGCCAACTTAAAAAAACAAAAAGCACAGAGAAATCTTTACGCTTGAATTAACGCACCATAATTAAGCCGACTATGATAGTCAGCTTGGAAACGGTAGGTAGTAATATTATTTTATATTTAAAATCTCTTTAACGCTCTTTGTATTTAATCCTCGGAATGACGAGCAGAGTTTGCACGCTAAATCAAGATTGCGCCATACATTACGCTCGCTAATAAAATTATTTTGAGCAAACGCAGTAACTCGATTGCTGATGTCGTTTTGCTTTTTATCCTTTAATGCATCAAAAAAATAAACATACCCAACAGCACTGCAAACCTCATCTTTGCCGCTGCGATGTAAATAATCAAGAGTTTTGCAAACTGCCGTTAAATCCTGCTTGACTGCGACATCGTATTTAGATTTTTCAATCTCGGATTCTGTAGGCTTATTCAAAGCCGAGTATAATTGGAACGCTGATGTTATGTAATTTTTTGTTGGGTCTTTACGCATATTTTTCTACTCCTTCTTTCTCATAAACACTGATAAGTGCCACGTGCCGTAACTCTCGTTGTATGATGGTGTCGCCTCGATGAATCTATATCCCTTATATCGCCTTTCCCAAAAGTCAACATCATCAATACGTTCCTTGCATAGTCTTTCGAGATATGCCGCTGAGAATACACCGTCTTTAACTTTTTCTTTCGGTGGTCGCAAATTTTGAGAAACTGTGTAACACTTGCGCCCTTGCGGAAGAAGCTCATTACTGCGCTCTTTGAGCATATATTTTGCAAGAGGTTCAAGACCTTTGTTAGTAAATTGCAGATTGTCAATTTTATTAATATCGCCATGCCCCCAAATTTTTCTAAGTTCTTTGGGGCTGATGCCGCTGCTGATTGCTCCATGAAAATGAAAACGTGCAATGCCTGTCCGTTTACTGATTTTACACTCAATGGAATAGACATATTTCAATTCAGGTAATCCGAGCTTATCTCTGCGCCGTTTTAATCTTCTGACAAAGTTAGCCCACATCTTTTGGCATTCAGAATATGTAATCGGCATTTCATCATCTCGGAATGTCAAATCAATTTTGTAATCGTCCTCTGTGAAATTTTCTTCAAGAAGGCGGCGCAATTTTTTTACTGCATTTTCGTGGTTTAACTTTTTTTGTGCATCTTTGCTTACCCTCCTCTTTTTTCCTCTGTGATATATTCGCCCTGCCGTATTAATTAAATAAAAATCAGGTTCTAATGTATTTCCAGAATAGGTTAGCTTTTCTCTAACTTTCATAATTTCAAAACTCCTGTTCTTATCTAGGGGACAAAAGAGGGAATGCTTTCCCCCTTTTTTCCCCTTGTCCCCCTTTTTTCCCTCTTCTGCTGACCCCGAATAATTTATTATTTTATTTTTTGCAACAGAATGAATGGCTGTAAAGATAATACAAACATACAAGGTACAAAGCGACCTCGCCGCTGTGAAAAATTTTATTTTTTTAGCACTATCAATTTGTGATAGTGCTTTGCTTTTTGTTGCAGAGCCGTCCGTACACGGCTCATAATTGCAAGATATTAAATTGTGTGTTGATATACTAATTTTATATATAACAAAGTTGTACGGAACTTTATTATCACATAAGATCTTACTATGGGATTAGTTCAATCCCATTCTGTCGATGCCTAGATAATTGCATATGCAACCGGCAGCTTCCTGCCAACCGTAACATACTACTACGGCATATCCGTAATGATTTAATCTACTAAGCCATAGGTTTTGGTTTTCAGTTGGTTTGTTTTTCCGTATTTGAGTTCTATGTATAATCCATGATATTTTCCTTTGGCAACCGGTAAGCAAAGGTCAGGTACTCCGGCACGAACCCCTTGCCGCTTTAATGCCGCTGCCTCACGTTCATTTCTTTTCCCACCGTTCGGAATATGATACAGCATATTAACTTCCGGAATGAAATCACGAACCCACTCAATCCACTTAAAAAGTTTCGCTTGTTCATCTGCTTCATATTGAATATGTCTACTCATTGTTTCCCTCATTTTTTTGCTGTAATAATACAGCTTTAGCTTGGATATATATTTCGCCCAGATTGCAAACAAATTTTTCGCTTATTATGTCAGCAGGAAAAATAATCCCATATAACATAAACCCTTGTTTTACTGCAAAATATATTGAGTTATCAGTTTCGTTAATACGTAAATATAATTCAATATTTTCCATATCATCAAACGGTGCCAAATACTGCTTGTCTATAAATTGCAGACCTATTTCTGTTTTTATGGGTAAATATTTCCCGACAGACATATCTGAATATCTTTCGCATAGTGTTTCTCCTGCATAAGTATCTTTTGTACTTATATTAGATGGAAATTCCGACATAGTACGAAATGTGATTTTTTCTCTCGCTCTTTCCGATATATCAAATGTATTACAAATGCTGTCAAAATTAAAATACGGCAAATCGCACAGTGGATACACGGCGCATCCGTTTGTTATGTACTGCAAATCTTCGTCTTTAGAATCGATTAGACACATGGATTTACTTTTTTTACATATATCTATAATTTTTTTAACTTTCATTTTTATTCCTCCCCATCCTCGCCGCACCGAGGGCAATTATTACAGTCTTGTTTGATAAGTATGTAATCAGCCGTGCGGAGCTGACTGTGGGGTATATGGTTTTCTGCCACCTGTCTGAATTTGGAATTGAAATCAGACAACGGTTAAGCGTATACGGTTATAAGTTGAATTGAGATTTTCTTTTTCTGAATCGCCCTCATCTTCCCAATCTAAGGCTTGTCCGCATTTTTCATATGTAAGAGCAGGAATATCATCTACCACAAGGGCAACAGAATCATTGAATTTAACTATATCAAGAATTTTCATAATTTACACACTCCTCGCATAATAAACAACCTATTAAAATTAACTCCAAAGAGGCTTTCTTCACTAATTAGGATTTATTTTTTAAATAATACTTGTAATTTTTATTTTTTCATAGTAGAATTTTTCATAGTAGAATAGAGAAAAAGTTGGTGAATTTATTAATGATTGGAACTATTACAGGCGTGATTGGAACTATTACAGGAATATTAGGAATAGTATTTAGTCTATTAAGAGCAAGACGTGATAAATATGATGCAGTTAGTGAGTTCCTGACTCAAATCGAGGATGAAAAATTTATATCAGTAAAAAATTATGTATATAATCATGAACGAAATGAATGGGATGTTAAAGATGAACAAGCTGCAATTATTGTGAATTTTTTTCATCATTGGGGAATGTTGGCAAAGAGAAAATATTTGCCTATGTGGGTGTTTAAAAATGCTACTGGCATAGGTGCGTGTAGACTGTATGAGTCAGTAAAACCATATATAGAGGCACGACGCAAATTTAATAACGATAATTCATATGGTGAATATTTTGAATGGTTGTATTTGAAACTTAAATGTAAAACACTATCTCAACATATGCGAAAAAAATAAACATAAAATTCATTACTCTCAAGTATTAACCAAATTTCTGTTAATACTTGTTACTCCACAAAACGGACACGTCTTTAATTCTTTGCTCATTTTGATACCTCACTAAACAATTGATAACTGGATATTATTTTTAAGCATGATTTCTTTTG
>CAJUGO010000025.1 GCA_910585865.1 uncultured Ruminococcus sp.
ATAATCTGCCAGAAAATTCATCATTGCAACAGCTGTAGGGATTTTTTCGGTGTCTGTTAATAATTTGTCAAATGCTGAAATGATGGCGGTTTTATCGACTTTCTCAGTTTGCAAATTTTCAACATCATTTTCAATAGATGTTAATTTGGTATTGCTTTGAACCAGACTATTTGTTGCATTTACTATCCCATCATCCATATGATTCAGATTTTCAGCGGTCAGCGGTGTTGCTGTACTTGGACTGTCTTCCCAGTTAATTGGTGTATATGTCTCCATAATTAAACTCCTTTTGCTATAATATTATCTGTTAGTGCTTGTATCCCTGTAAGTTCTCTTGACAACACATATGACTTGACATTTTCTGTTTTTGCCGTGCCATCAGTATTGTAAATATAATTTCCATCTGCATCGGTAACATATGTTTTAATACAAATCATGTCACCTACTTCAACCCATAATCTGCCGTCTAGCGTTGCTTCTATCGGTATGTACGGCAAATTATTTAATCTTGCTCCTGTTGCCCCGGAAAACAAATTTTCAAATTTATGGGTATAGCCACCTCCTGCGTTATCATTTTCCTGCCACACAAATATATTGTTGGTCATATCATATATGACATGGCTTGTTGTTAATGCAAAATCGTATGTCCTTATTTTGGCGATTCTGTTTGTGCCGCCTACGGAAAATTGCACTGACGTATACGGACTTACTTTTCTTTCGTAGGTATAAAGTGATTCGTAAAAATTATATATTTCTGATTTTGCAATATCATCTTCCAATTGCACAAATGACACATCTCCGCCTCTTGAACTGGCGGGTTTTACAAAAATAAATGCGCCTAGCATTTCAGCTATATATGCAATCATTTGACCGTAATTTAATTTTTCGGCATCATTAATCCAAACGTCATTATAAATTCTCATATTTTTTACGGTAAGGTTTTCAGCTTGATTTATGATTTCATTTAAAATTCTGCTCGAGGCAAACCCTGTACCAACACTGTTATTGCACAAACTCTTTATTTTGTCGGCAACGGCAGTGATAATTGTTCCGACTGTCGTTCCTTGTTCATTAATCCATGCGTTCTGTAAAACATTTGTAACATCAACGCTGTAAAGCTGTGAAATTACATCATAAGCAACAATTGTAATTTTGTTTCTGTCGTTTTTGTCAATATCTGCTGAATCTATAACACCATTAAAGACATACCAGACTTTACCTGTAACAGTTTCACCTGGATATAAACTGTATTCCGGATAAACATTTCCACAGAACAGTGGATTTCCCGAAGGAAATGACTGTGTTAATCGTACTGCAATCCAACAACCTGCAAGTTTAGAATCAAATATCCTGTCTGTCGTGTTAATCAGACTAATTTTAAACTGGGATGCGATACACCCCCCGAATCTAAGACTGTCTTCATCACAAATTGATTGTTTCAGATTCATGCTCTCGCTCTCAATATTTGTTTCCGTAATTGTTTCAAATTCACCATCAGGGAACAGAATCTCGATCTTATTTGATATAAGTTCATTGATAATTTTCTGTTTATATGTATCAGATATTGAAATCATTACCTTGCCCCCTAGTATTCAATAAAGGTAAATGTTACTGCATTGTACCTGATATTTTGGCTTGAAATCGTTTTAACCGTGTACGTGATATCAGGCATATATGCCGTCATAATGCGATAGGCAAGCAATTCATCATCCCAATATTCTATACGTATTTTTCTCTGCTGCGAATTGTCCCATGAACTGTTTAAAACACTTCTAACAGAACGCATATCATTAAGGTTTAAATTGTCTACTGTTGTAAATTCAATTTTTGTCTTATAATTTGGGGATGTAGTTCTATGTAAAAAATTATTGCTGTCACGATATGCCTTAATCTCTGTACGCTGCAAAGGTGTGCATTTGTAACTATCAATTGCGATTAGTTTATGCGGAAAATATTTGTTACTTTTAGGAAATCTAATTAAATATCCGTTAAAATTCATACTATCATCTCCTTAGCCAAATGCACCGACACCGTGTCTCTTCTTGTGTGCATTGTTACGTTTTATAACATCTCTGAAAATTGGCTCACCGTCAAGATTTATAGTGAGATTTATATCGCCGTTGCCTCCAAATGAACCAAATTCTGCCAGTACCTCTGACATAGCCTGCTTCATAGCTGATATAGGTGATACTATCTCTGCTTCTCGTTTGTTATCGCCCAGAACAGCAAGAAATTCACCGTAATTTGCAGGTACTACTGTGCCCGTGGCAAGTTTGGGGATTTGCGGAATATCCAACGGCTGTATCCAATCAAACGGTTTCCATCCCACAATTTCAACATTTTTGATTCTGTCTAGTGCCCAGTTAATACCCTCAAACGGTTTTGCAATAACCCAGTTAATTCCGTCAATCAATCCATTTACAACATTCGTAAATACATTTGCTAACGATTCTTTGATGCCTTCAAATATCCTACCCCCGGCACTGAAAACATTTTTAACAGCCTGCCATGCGGCGCTGAATACGTTTTTAAACCAGTTGGCAACACTGCCAAATGTATTTTTTATACCATCCCATACGCCTGCAAAAAAATCACCGATTGGGGCAAATACGGAACATATTGTATTTTTAACACCATTCCATAAATCCCCAGCCCATTTCAAAATCCCAAAATCGCCCTGCAACAAATCACCTATAAGTATTAATCCCAAAAACGGTGCTAACGGAAATGCCAACAGCGGACATTTTTGAATAACACCTTTAATGATATCTGTTGCGGCTGAAAATATCGAACCGATAGCCTGTAATATCTTCAATAGGATCCCTAACCAATCAATGTTTGCAATGAATGTTCCAATATCATTGCCTATTTGTTCCCAATTTGTTTCAGCAAAAAATGTTGTAATTGTGGATAATAAACCCTTTATGCCCTCTGACACTGTTTGTGCTGCCATTCCCCAATCAATTTCATCAAAAAAATTATTTACCGCATCAGATAACGATAAGCCTGCCGCAATCCAATCAAATGCCGTAACAAAACCAATACCTGTAGAAATAATTGATTGTATCACACTGCCAAAAACGCCACCAATTATAGCCCAATCTATGGAATTAAAAATACCATTCAATGCATTTGCAACATTTACTCCTAATTGTTCAAAATTAAACGTAGCAAAAAATGTGTAAAGAAAACCAAATGCCACCATCAATCCGTTTCCTATTGTTGTACCTACTAAATTCCAATCAATTCCGGATATGGCTCCGTTTAAAAATTCTGCAATATTATGCGCCCATTTTTTTGACGTACTGCGGATTTTATTCCAGTTAATATTTGATAATGCACCATTAATTTTATCGCCTATAAGCTTTCCTATACCTTTGAAATTCTGTGCTTCAAATAAACTCTTTAATTGATTTGCAAAACCGCTGATGCCGTTTGACACTGTTGCTGTTGTAAACATATCAGACGGTGAAATTTCATTTTTACCGCCTTTTGCTTTGTCTGAAGTCGAATTGTCTTGCATAACGTTAAGTTCATCATATCCGGCAATATTTTTTTGGTTTTCTTCTGTTGCTTTGGTATTGTCCTCAACAGCAGATGTTGAGTCAGCAATACTGTCCGCATAATCTTGTTGAACTTTTACAGATTTTTTGTATACTCCATTGCCTGTTAATGCTGACATAAACTGTGCAATCTTATCAGTCACCAATGCAAGTATATTTATAAAATGGCTAAGTATTGGTGCAACTATATTTAAAATCGGCTCAAAAGCAGTTGCTAAAGTGTTTTTCAAATATATAAGTGAGGTCATCAGCATTGAAAGGCTTGCGTTTGTTTCAGGAGATGCCCGTGCAAGATTTTGCATACCGTCCTTGATAGAATCAAATATTTTCGATATGCCCTGATAGATTATCATGCCCTGTAATGCCTGTTTAATAGGATTAAATGCTTTAGATAAACCTCCCATCTCTGAAGCACTTTTCTTTGCATGACTGCCTATTTTCTTAATTAAATTAACTGCCCCGGTTTTAAATGCACTTGCCAGACCCTTTCCTGCCTTAGATACACTTTTTTTAAATCTATCAAATGAATTTGCCGCTTTTTTTTTTGTTTGTGGCAGTGCTTTCTTTTTTCTCAGTTTCTCTTAATTTAGTTTTGTAAATTTCAAGCTGTCTGGTTAGTTCAGATAATCTCTCTTCTTTAGCTTTATAATCAGCCGTGCTTTTCGGATCGATTTTTGACTCAGCAGCACGTACCCTTTTCAGCTCGCTTTCGTACTGATTCAGCGCCTTTTCTGCATTTTCTATATCAGACTGAACTTTTTGCCAATTTTTATCCTGCGCAAGAATATTGTCTAGATGTTCTGTTCCAAACCCCATGCTGACTAATTCATTTTTCTTTGCATCTCCAATCTTATCAGCTTCAGCATAAAATGAATTTAACTTTTCTTTTGCTCTAGCGGCATCTTTTTCAATTTGTTCTGATATTTTAGTCTTGACTTCCGTATTTGATAAATTCTCGAGTTCCTCCTGTAAACTCGAAATCTGGGTTTCAGTAGACTTTACTTTGTTTTTAAGTTCAAGCACTTTTGATGATAGTTCCTTTACGCCTTTATCAAATCCGCTTGTGTCCATTTTGGTGTTAAAAATCAAACTGCCGTCAACCGCCATAAAAATTCCCCCTTTCTAAAAATAGGTATAAAAATAGCGCACACCCTAAGATGTACGCTATGATTATTTAATTATAAGTTTGCCATACGAATAATGTAAATATTGTAATAAGTTACAGCTATACAAAATACCCACTTGTAATATATTTAAGTGAATAATTATTACCCGTTTCATAATCTCTAAAATTATTTTGCAATTTTAACATAAATATGGTATTATAAATATAAATTTATCGCCTATAGAAATTAGGCGAAGCCTAAGTAATGTGAAATCACCCGGTGGGTTCGCATTAAATTTTTTATATATTTCCTGGTAATTTTCTTAAAAAGAAAAATCATCCAGGAAGAGTCCGCCTTATGTTGTGGTGATAACCGATAAAATACTATATTTTGCGGTCACACCTCACACGAGGTGTGTGAGTAGAAACTGTTACTGTTCTTGGGTCTAATCCGGTGTAAGCACTGTCACACCTCACACGAGGTGTGTGAGTAGAAACCCAATTTCGGTTATTTCACCAGTGACGGCATCAGGTCACACCTCACACGAGGTGTGTGAGTAGAAACGGCTTTCTCAACGCAGGATTTAAAATTAATTGGGTCACACCTCACACGAGGTGTGTGAGTAGAAATGCATGCGGTGTGCAAAAAGTTTAGCCGCTCCTTTTTGGGGCGGCTTGACAAAACAAATTAAATTGGTATAATAAAAGTAGATAAGGCAAACCGATAAGCGGTTAGCCCCTGAAATTGAATTTATTTAAGAAAATAAACCGTTTACATTGGCGTGTGGCGGTTTATTTCTTTTTTATTGCAATGATTGTATATAAAACAATAATTAAAATTACCGTTATGTACTCCATTGGCAACACCCCCTTGCAGGGGCAAGACTTAACCGCCTACCGTTATCATTTACCTTATCTGACAAAATTATAGCCACTCCAAATGAAGTCCCCCCTCCTGTTAAACATTATATCACAATGTCTGACATTTGGGATGCACTTCAAAATGGGGTGGCTTTTGATTTATTTTAATTTGCTTGAATCCGCATTAAAGACAATTTCCTTTACATCAACGTCTGATCGGTTGACTTTACAGAGTTTCTTCCACTCTGTCTCTGTTCCGCCATAATAGATTTTTTCCATATCGTGAAAATATCCCCAGAATGAATTTTCAACACTCTTTATTGACTTAGGAATATATAAATACTTAATTCCAGAACTGTTAAACGCATTATTTTTAATGTACTTTGTACCATTAGGTAAAATAACACTATCAACAGATGACGCAAAGAAAACTGCATCGTTGAAAGAAACAACTTTTCGTTCTTTACCATCTATTTTGTAAGTATCGTTAATTTTCACTTTATCATCTGTGCCCTTATAGTCTTTAATGAAAATTTCGTCACCGTCAAGATAATAATCAAAATTATCAATCTCAGTGTAACTACTCGCCCACACAGATTTATTTTCATCTGACGAGGAATCATTTTTAGCAATCCCTCCGCCGATTCCAAATACAAATACTACAACAATTAACCAAAACCACCATTTTTTGTATATTGGCTTATTATGTTTTAAAACAGGAATTGAAACACTCTGCTCATTATTTGCTTTCGTCTGAACATCTTCCGTTTTATTAACGTAAATTGTTTGATTAATAACGGTTTTTCCGTCTGGTTTAGCAATATAACTTCCGCAGTAACTGCATAATTCGGCATTATTCCGATTATCACCACCACAATATGGACATCTCATACTTACTTTCCCCCACAAGATTTGAAGTATAGCCACTCCAAATGGAGTGGCCTAATTAGTTATTCACTTATTTCATAATATTCTATAGAGATTTTTGGGAGTGAAACACTGTTACCCAAAACAGATTCATATGTATAATTACCCTCACAAGTACCCCAAAAAGTCAATATGTCATCTTTAAGAATTTTATCTTCTCCATCAGGTATTTCTACAGTTGCATAAATGGTATCTGTCCATATTACATCATCAATGTATTCAAATTCCTCTTTAGTTATGTTTATCCTCAAATCAACAGAGTCTCCCCAGCTTGATTCCTGCACCTGTATAACTTCGCCTGTAAATTTATAATTATTTCCCTTATACTTGTCAGGATTTCGTGATAATGTTTTAAAATCAATTGTATCACAACTATCCTTAAATTCACTTTCAACTTTTGCTGGATCTTCTGTAGGCTTTTCTGTAGCTGGGTCTGCCTTAGTTAATTCTTCAGTCGCTATAGATTTTGTTGGTTTTGTTCCACTATCATTGCTTTGACCACTGTCATTAGATGTAGCACTTATTACACTAATTAAAACAACTATTACAATTGCCCAAAACCACCACTTTTTGAAAAACGGCTTTTTGGGTTTAACTTGTTGGTTGTATTGTGTTTGACTATCCATTCTTTCCTCTCCTTAAATGTTCTAAAAAATAACTTGCTATCATAATACAACAAAAAAAGATGTAAGTCAACAATAAAACAGTACAATACCAATAATTATACAAGATTATTAATAAAATCAAGCTCTTCTTGTTCCTCAGGGGTAAGCTTTTCTTTAATATTAATTAACTCTTTGTGCTCGTTGTAAAATTCCCGTTCCCATTTATCAAGTTTCTTATGTTTTGCTCGTTTGGAACGTATACTCATAACCTGCGAATATAAACCCTCGCCTATTTCGTTAAACAATCCCAGAAAAGACCACCAATGCAAATAATCAGATGTTCGTGTTTCATAACCCGCAACTTTGTTAACGGCAGGAAAAATTATGCTTTGGTCATAATCCCAATCCATAATTTTAGCAGGAGATTGCTTTGACTTTGGCATATCACCGCCATCAAGAAACCATGTTGCTTTTTTAAGAGCTTCATTACCATTGTCGGGCAATTCCTTAAACAGACATTTAAGGCAAATAATCATTTTATCATAATTGTTAAGAGTATTATCGTTATAAGCTTCAAAGATGGTTAAAGCCACTCTGAAATCTGAATTTATATCATAGTACTTGCCGTCAACTTCAAGACTTCGCGGTAAAAATCCTATCATCTTGAAAACTTCTTTGCTTGCGAAGTATATCTTTCAATATGCTTCTCCTGTTTTTTCTGCGCTTCTGTAATATCCTTTTTAATTATAGGAACAACAGCATTGATAAAATTTTCAAACAGCGTACTGCCATCATCACAAAGCGAAAGACAATTTGTATTTCCAAATGCAGATGTACATACATCAGAATTAAAAATATAATTAATTTGTTCTCTGATTTTGAGATCTGCGGATACAAACACCTCATTTGCTTCATCATCATTATTAATTTTTTTATCTTTGTATTCCTCAGACAAACTTTCAATAATATTTATAGATTTTTTTATTCTGTCAAGTATGGCATAGTCAGTTGTGTTTACACTGATAATGCAATTTTCATCGCCATTTATGCAATACTTTTTAATATTATTTTTAAAATTAAGTTTTTCCACTATAAATCACTCCTTAATAGACAGGGACGGCATAAAACCGTCCCTATCAAATTATTCATTTTGTGTAAATACAGGTACCTTATCAGTAATTACAACCGTGCCCTGATGTCTGTTGCCTGCAAAGGCAATATTGAACGGAATATTTACACCGCCCTGAGCACCGCCGTATGACTGCGGTTTAACGTAGCAGTCCTCTATCCATGCGTCATATGAACCTGTTTTCTTATCAACAATAACCTCTAGTATTTTCGTTTTACAGCTTTCGCCTGTAAGACGATTCATTGCAATATCCTTTATTTTTTCATAAATACTGTCACCTGTATTAGCGTAATATGTATCTGCATCAACGCTTGGTTCATAGCCATTATCAGTAAACGATGTTTCGTCAAGAATATTTTTGACTGTTCCTGTATCAGGATTAAGTTCCACCGCCATCTCTTCAATGTCCTTGCCAATCAAATACCAGTTTGGGGTCTCTCCGCCAAAAGATGCATCGATAAAATGGAGAAGATGGCTTCTCTTAAGTTTTCCCATATCGGGTGAAGTTGCTGTCATAACTAAAATTCCTACCTTTCAATTTCATATTGTGCGGTGATTTGCAGTTGATACTGCACACCGCTGTTTAAGTTATTTTCCGGTATTGCGTACAACATACCGTTAGAACAGGTTAATTTTTCAAGTTCACCTGTCAAGCATTCATCATCAACAATGATTTCAATTTTTTGGTGCTGTGCCTGTCTTTCAAGCCATAACTGAAGTTCAAGCAAAACACCGCTGTTGTTAAGCCTGTCATAGTCATTCACACTCTGAAATACTGCATATAACAGAAAATTATGTTGACGTTTCTGGTTACCTAATATATCTTCTGTAAGCAATGCATCACCAATTGAAGATAATCCATAACTGTTGTTTGTGTTATCGGTGAAATCAATGTGAATGTCATTGCATATATCATTAATCTTTGGGAAATTCTCCAATATAGATTTAATAAGTTCTATAATATTCATTTTACAACCCCTCCGGCTATTTTTGCCGCACCCCGTAAAATAATTTGTTTCTTATCTGCGACCATACGAGCAAACCAAAACGGACCTGCAAGCGGATGTTTACTTTTGTTATAGACAATATTTGCTCCGGTGGGATGTTTTTTTTCATTTGGTTTTGAATAAAACCCCACAAGTATACCATTTTCCACAATCGGAATATTCTGACCGTAAACCTTGCCTACATATTGATAATGGGCGTATGGCAGATTTTGATGAATTTCACCGCTTCCAATTACTGTTCCAATAGTTGCAGAAGCTTCAAGAATACCATTTCTGAATGGCATATACGGTTTCATATGTCTTATACATTCACTGTCAATAAATCTTTGAGTTTTTTTAAAGTGCATATTTTTTTCGCCTGAAAAATTTTTATCCCACTTAATTCCAAAAAAACCATTATAGTCCTTTGGCTGTTTTATCTCACACATATAATCACCTTACCTTGCTGAAATCTTTATATGCTGTAATTTTTTTGAACCGTACAGTTTGCGGTCAATAGACATTACTGTATGATATCTGTTATTTTTAGCAAATTCTTTTAGGCTCTCAGACACGCTCTGTTGGCTTGTATTATCAAAATTGAAATGGCATTCACCTTTAATAATAATGTCATGTACGGCTCGATTTGGTACTGTTTCGGCACTCAAAATAAGATAATTTGCAGGATAATAATTTTTTGACGGTGTAACAATCATACAATCGGCAGGAATATAAACCGTAACGCTGTCTGCATTCTGCATTCCGCTTTTGATTACATTTCCTGCCTTGTTTTCCTGCCAATGACAATTAGGTATAAAATATCTGTAATATCCGTTGCCGTTGGACTTATAAACGGTACAACATGCCTCTGATCTCATCTTCTCACCCCACGGTATAACAGTCCAGTGTCTGCAAGATATGAATAAACAACAGACCTGATATTTTTTTGCAAAATCTGCTTTGTGATTTCTGTGTTTTCATAGCTTACAGACATATCGCCGACAGTTTCAGATAAAATACCACATTGACCGCCTGATTGTTCATTATTGTAAAGCAATTCGGCAAGCTCACAGCAACACAGTTTAATTTCATCAACTGCAATTTTAAAATCAATATTTTCACCGCAATAGTTTATGATTATCTGTGTTGCCTTGCGAGCGTAAAAATTAAAAGCGGTATCAATGACCGCTTTTCTGCCGCAAAGATATTTAGTTTTATAGAAATTCTCATCCGCGAATACAGTCATGCCGACACCCCTAGATTACTTTTTTATTTTTGCAATAACAACCTTTGACTGATCGGAAAGAGCAACAGTATAGTGTTTATCCACTGATATATTAGTTTTTCTTGAAAGTGATACTCTGTCTGTTTCAACATTTGTATCACGCTTTAGATATACCGTAATCGCCGCAGTCTCATCCTCTGTTTCGCCATCCTGAGAAAGCTTAACGATAGGATTAAAATAGCAAGGAGTTGTAACCTTTGTTACCTTATCACCTATTTTGGCATTTGGAAGGGAATTTTGGATATCGGCAATATTAGAAGATGTTGCAGCAGTTCCGGCACTTTCGTCAAACTTATACCATTCATTAAAAAGAGGTACTTTTTTCGTTGGTACAATTCTGGTGTTTGCGATTTTACCTATTTCTCCCAACATCATTACATTATTCGGGTACTTATCAGCTGAAATAAAATCGCTGTCCTTACGAAGCTGCGTAATCTGTTTTGGATCTACAAACATTACCTTATCTGTATTCACTTCTTCCTCAAATAGGTCAATTGCATCAACAACTGAACTGTATTTAATTACAGACGAAGAACCGTCATAGGTAAGCTGTGCTGTCTGAAGGGCATCTATTGCATCATTATCAACTTTTGCCGCAATAGCTTTTGCAAGCTGATTATTTGTTTCTCCTACTGGATTGCCGTACCCGCTCAATACTGCTTCATCCGTAAGCTCAACAGCTTTCATTGCTTTTTTTACTTTTGCCGTTGTTGTACTTGCAGTCAACTTTACTGTTTCTGCTGCAACTCCCTCAGCTACGTCAACCGCATCGCCGATATAAGCATACTGTGGAACCGTTATTGTGTCTCCCGGGACACCTTCCAGAGTAGTATCAATTTTTGCGAAGGGAGCTACTACAATTTTATCTGAAATTTTAGCAGAAATCATATCTGCCATAACTTCGGGGTCAATAATATCTGCAATTTTTGTTACTTCATTTGCCATAAATAAATCATCCTTTCAACTGTTCATATCTTTTCGGGTCACTTTTTTTGAGCTTTAAGCGCTCACTGTAACCCATTTTTGCAAACATTTCTTTTGTAACACCGTTTGGAGGCGGGTTTCCTGTGTCCCTTACAGGATTTTGAAAAGGCTCATCTGATGTAAACATAAAATCGTTCTCTGATTTTATGTTTTCAAGCGCCTTTGTGATGTCTTCTGCCTGATTTTTGCTTGATTTTAAAGTATCAAGGTCAAGCAACGCCTTGACAGCCTTTGCATTTTTTGCACCGATTTTCGTGATTGCACCGTCAAGAATAGAATTAAACTCCATATCAGCAATTTTATTCTGATATTCTGTTTCTTTGGTTTTAAGGTCATTGTTAAGGATTTCGATTTTACCCTGCAGTTCCTTAACATCAACACCATCAAATTCTTTCAGCGCGTTCTGAGCGGTTTCCAACTGTGATTTGTAATTATCTCTCGCAGTTGTAATCTTTTCGACCTCTGCTATTGTTTGATAATTTGCAATAACAGATTTGTCAAATTCAGTTCTTTTCTCTTCCGGAATTTCTATACCTATTTCCGAAAGAATTGTGTAAATGTTTTTCATAATGTTTCCCTTCTGCGTAGTTTCTATTCCGCTTCGCCTGCGGACGAAATATAGCGCTGTATATACCCACAGCAAAGGTAATTTTATATATAAAAAATGCGCCGTGATTACTACCACAACGCATTAATTATTGATTTTCAAGACTTACGGAAGCATTTAATCAAGTTATCAGGCAGCTTAATTGACTTAGCAATGCTCTTTCATCAATAAATACTCGTTCTCTCTGCTGCGGCAAATCCATAGCCTTTGAAAATTTTACATATTCATCAGATGTTTTGAAATATTTTGCTTTGGCTGCAATAATACTATTCTCATCAGCGTTGCCGCTTTCAAGAAGCTTTATTTTCTCCCGTAGTGCTCGCATAGCAGATTCAAGCCCGCGCTGATGTTGGGTAGCTTTATATACTGTATATTCTTTACCGTTATATTCAATCGGTGTATTTTCTTTTGTATTTTGTTCTGCAAGCCATTCATCTGTGTATTTTCTTTCAGATGCACCAATAACAAAAGCATCATAGCTGTGATAGCAATTTGCACCACATAATCCCGTAACAGTGCCTAATCCGCAAATATCCACAAGTTCATCTCTACTGTAAACCTTACCCTGAAATTCTTGATGACTTGGTCTTGCGCCTCTGTGCCATGATACTTCAAAATATTCCGTTTCGAGTTTCTCGGCATTATCTTCGCTGATTTTTGCAGTAACCTGTCTAACGCCTGTCATTACAGCACGTCTTACAGCCACATTGACTCTGTTGCTGTGACTGCTTGCATAATCAACAGTACGCAAACCACTGCTTGTCATCTCGCTCACTGCGCGATTCAGAACTGTATTATAATCAAATGCTCCGCTTGTAATATCAACAACAGCTTTATCCATCGTATCTTGATAGTAGCGTGCAATGGGTTTAAAAGCTAACTTTCCGTCAGGTTGTTTTACAGCAAACCCCATCGATTGAGTGATATTGTAACAATCGCCTTTTGTCTGTATCCTCATCGCCTTAACAAGCTGCTGTAATGGTTTATTTTCTTCGTAAGGTATAAATTTTTTACCGGTTGTTAAATATAATTGCTTATCCCTCGCATACCCGTTTTGAATAATATCGGTAAATATACTGTCAATCTCATCATTTGATTTCTTAAGGGTATCACGGACAAGGTTTTAGATTTCTTCCTTGCTTTCACCAATCTCATACAATCTGCTCATTTGATAATCAGCAGATGCAGAAATGTCCCGCACACTTTTAAGTCGCCTGACAACATCAGTCATAACTCTAAGCTGTAAATCTTTAAACAGTTTTTCAATGGAAACCGGTATACTTTCAATTTCTTCAGGTGTAAACATCAATCAATCACCTGCGCTGTCTGCGGCAAATTTTCTCGTGCAGTTTCAATATCCTCACCCCTCCATTTACTTCTATATTCATCAGGTCTAAGCGTTCCGTTTGCAAGATCTTGCTGATCCTGTTTGCGCTCCTCTCGTTCATCAGTAAGAATACTGTCTTTAAAATCACAATTGAATTTATATCCGCTTTTGGTCATTGAGTTATAAAACGCAAGCGCATATACCAAATCGTCAAGGCAGTCCTTAAGATTTTCTTGAATTGCTGTAACCGTATTGTATTTTCTCTGCTTTGAAGCCAGTACTTCTGTTGCAGTTTTATCAACGAATTGGGGATTTGAAAGGTCACCATAGGCTAAACCAACCGCAAATTCAATATTTCGTTTGTACTCTTCCAAACCGGATATAATATCAGCTTGTCTGAACTGGGGCGAAAACTCTTTGTAAAAATCCTCTCCGTTTGAACCTTCTGAAAGATTTATCCCTTTATACAATCTTTCATTAAGCTTTGGCATTTCAAATTTTTTTAGACCTTCAATGGTTCGAATAGGTTCAAGCGCAGACTGGTCGATAAGTACCGTGCGTTCACCTGATTCAAACTCCCAGTCTAACCTGCTAAATTGTATATCTGCCAGCCTAATCAAATCAATTGCAGAATCGAATATCGACACACCGCAATGACTGCCGTCAATTTTGTTATCAATGGGATTTCTGTAATATCCGAATGCAGGACGATTCATCATAGGGTAACTTGTAAACGGTGCAAGGTTTTTCCATTCATCAACATAAAAAATAGGAATTTCTTCGCCCAATGTGTTTGCATTATTCGACACGTATGATTTATTGGTAATTACAAGACCGTTTTCGTGATCAAGGTTATGATATTCAAGACGTGTATAATAATTGTCGCCAATATTCTTAAATTCAGGGAATATAACTTTTATTAATCTGCCCCCACTGTCATACTCAACTGGAATAAACGCATTTGCTGCTACATACTGAACTCTGTCACCGCCAATTGGTTTAATCACCATAGCGCCAGTTGCAAGTCCTCTCTGCAAATAAATACCAATATTACGTTTAGCTTTCTGAAAAACATTGTCAAGCTTTGGTACTGTCACACTTGCCGTCATTTCATTAATCACGGTATTTGAAAATTCTCGAGTAATAGATTGTTCAAGTTTTAAACTTTTGACATCTTTATCAACCCAATACGATCTGCCCGAATAACAGTCCTGCCACACTCTGATACAGTCGAGCATTTCTTTAGAAATTGCAGGCTTTATATTAAGTGCCGTCTGTATATTTTTTATCGGAAACAATCTTTTGTACACCCCCTTAATAAAATTTATAAAATCTATCTTACTCACCTCTTCGCTTCCAAATCCTGTTTGTTGCATATCTTGTAGCATCAATATGATGGTTGTTTTTATCAGGATAGCCGCTAATTATATTACCGTCCTTGTCACGCTCATACTCATATTCTAAAAATTCACGAGCCGTTTCAGGACACCGTCTATTGTCAATTATAATTGCAGATAATGACTGAAGCCATTTCATTGAATATTCAACTGAACCCGAACCCTTTTCGGCTGGTCTAGCTAATAATCCATATGCTCTGTAGTCCCCGATAGATTTATTTTCTGCACTGTCGCATGTAATCAAATCATTAGCAGTAACACCGTGTTCGTTTACAAGAATTTTCGCTGTTTGCTCATTACTTTTTTTGTTACAGTGATACTCATCAAAAATAATCAGTTCGTGACGGCTTGCTATATAAGTCATATTGTTATAGGCAAACGGGTCAGGATACCAGCCCCAGTCAACTCCCTTATACAATCTGTCGAAATTCGCAATTTCTTCATCGGTTACTTCACGAATAATAACGTTATCAAATACATTGCCGCCTGTTCCGTTTGCAATTCCCATATACTCGTTATCATACGCGGTTGGATTAGTTTCTTTAAGAAATTGCGCATCATCAATAAAAGGCTTTCCGAGCCACTGTTTCGGAACAGATAAGTAATTGCTCTCAACGACGAGCCTGTCCATTCTAGGAATTTTAATATATTTATTTGCCCAGTTCTGAGCCGATTTAGGAGGATTAAAAGATTTGAACTTATAAGCCTTGTCACCGCCTCTGATGACAGACTGTTCAATCTTTCGCACAGCTTCCGGACCTGTAAACTGATCTAGCTCCTCGAACCACACAATACCTATATATCCAAAAGGCACTTTAATTGATTTAATTTTATTCGGATCATCAGCACCGCGGAAATAAATCTTTTGTCCTGTGCTTATTTTAGTAATTTCAAGGGGACTTACCGTTGCCTTATATTCAGCCGATAAATCTAAAGCCTCAATAGCCCACAACATTTGTTGATATACTGATGTCCGCAGGGTTTCACCTACCTGACGTAAAATACAGGCATGCATATCACTATGTTTTTCAATTAAGTCAATAACTTCAAGACTGACAAAAGATGATTTTGTTGAACCACGACCACCGGGGAAAACATACTCTGAATGTTCCTCATTTTCTATATCAAAAAGCACCGACGAAAACGACGGTGCTATCATATTAGCAGGTATGCCTTTGTATTCATTTTTGTTGACAATTGGCTGTTCTGTCTTCTGTTGCTCAATTTTTAAATGAGCCTTATCCATTTTTATTTTGTGATTTATGTAAATATCATCCTGAATTATGTTTCTTAACTCTTTAACGGAATTCACATCACCTGTTTTTGCCTTTGCGAGCAATGCCGCATTAACTATAAGCAGATTATTAACTATGTCCTCATCAAGATTATTAGTGTCAATTCCCATATCAACGAGCAGTTCCCAATCCGTTTGAGTATTTGCAGGCAATTCAAGCAGCATTTCCATCATCTGCTTCATAGACTTTTTACGGCGGCGAACCTCACCCGATGCTTTGCCACCTTTTGAGGTGATTTTTCTTTGTTCGCTCTTTGTTC
>CAJUGO010000026.1 GCA_910585865.1 uncultured Ruminococcus sp.
GGAAGCCCCGAAAAATCAGGGTTTCCCGCCGTTTCTGTATTTATTATACCATAAATACGGCAAAAAGCCCAGCAATTGCTGGACTTTTTCGACAAGCTGACAGCATTCTCTCTTATTTAAGAGAGAATGCTTTTTATGTTTTATACAAGGAATTAACCTTCTAAAAATAAATTATCATTCTTGTTAAATGAAGACGGCGATTGAATATTTTTAAGCTTTCTCTGAATCTGACGTGTGCGCACTCCGACAAGCTTATCAAGCTCCTTATTAGCCTGGTCAAGTCTCTGCTGTGTTGCAACAAGCACATCATTAAATTTATCAAATTCCTCCTTAACACCGCCGAGCACCTCCCAAACCTCTGCGCTTCGCTTTTGAACGGCAAGTGTTTTAAAGCCCATTTGCAATGAATTTAACAGAGCCGCCATTGTGCTTGGTCCGGCAATATTTACTTTGTATTCTCTTTGAAGAATTTCAACCAGCCCGCGGTTTACAACCTCGCTGTATAACCCCTCAAACGGCAAAAACATTATAGCAAATTCTGTTGTATTCGGAGGGTCAATGTACTTGTCACGAATATCTTTTGCTTCATTTTTAATCGTTGTAATAAGCTGTTTAGCGGCAATGTCAATTTTAGCTTTATCCCCTTCTTCAATGGCATCCCTTAGAGAAGCATATGTATCACCCGGAAATTTCGAGTCTATCGGCAGATAGATAAAGCCTTCATCGTCAGCAGGAAGTTTAACTGCAAATTCAACAACATTTTTTGAACCTTTTTTCGTAGCAATATTTTCCTCGTACTGTTCATGTGAAAGTATTTCAGACAATATAGAGCCAAGCTGAATTTCACCAAGAATTCCCCTTGTCTTGACATTGGACAGCACTTTTTTTAAATCTCCTACTCCTACGGCAAGTGTCTGCATCTCACCCAGACCTTTGTATACCTGTTCCAGTCTTTCATTTACCAGTGAAAAGGATTTGTTCATCTTTTCTTCAAGAGTTTTTTGTAATTTTTCATCAACAGTTTTACGCATCTCTTCAATTTGACGGGTGTTTTCATCGCGGATATATACAAGTTGTTTTTCAACTGACTGACGAATATTCTCAAGTTTCTGCTCATTTTCGAGTGAAAAAGTTTTAAGCCGCTGCTCAATCTGGATCATTTTATCGGTTTGCAGCTGAGAAGCGCTTCTATTGCTTTCTGCAATCAGTTCTCCCATGTTTTTTATACTTGACTGAAGCTGCGCAGACATTTCCTGACGCAATGAACTGTTGCTGCGTTCAAGCTCTCTGCTTATAATGCTTACAGTTTCACTTGTGTTATTCTTTTTCAGAACTATAACAAGCACGGCAACAGCTATTGCAAGTGTTGCCGCACATATGATTAAATTAATTATATCTGATATTGAAAGCTGCATCTTTTATCACTCCGCAATTGTTTTTTATAACATATATGATAACATTGCGAAGATTCTATGTCAACTGACACAAATATACAAACAAATAATTATTACTCATTAAAAACAGTTTCAACTCTTTTTGGACAGTTTTCGGGTGAATATAGAAAACTGTCAATATGTTGACTGTTACAGTAATATTTTGGTTTTTGAGGGTTGTATTTGTAGTCAAAAGTATCTATAATGATTAACTTGATTTTCATTTTATCCGGAATAATACTTTTTATGTATACGCTTGCCTGTTGTCCTGCACGCACGCCCTCGCGGCTTTCTGCCAGTCCTGCAAGGTTTGGCGCAAGTTCAACAAAAGCACCGTAGTTTTCTACACTGCGCACTATTCCTGCAACAGTTTCACCTGCACAAAAATCTTTTGCATTTTGTTCCCATGTACCCAGCAATTCTTTGTGACTCAGGCTTATTCTTCCGTTTTCTATTGATTTTATTACGGCCTTAATATCCATCCCGCTGCTAAAACGCTCTCTTGGATGTTCAATTCGTGAGACAGAAATAGTATCAATAGGCATAAGTGCAATTATGCCGCAGCCTATGTCGGCAAATGCTCCGAAATTCTCAAGATGCGTTATTCTGGCGTTTACAACATCTCCGCATCTAAGCTTTGAAATATAGTGTTCAAAACATTTTTTCTGCGCTTTTTCTCTTGATAATACAGCATACTGTTCTCCGTTTTCGTCAATGCGGATATCAGTTATAATAAAGCAAACAGGTCTGTTCACCCGCGATATTACAGCAATATCACGAACAGAACCGTCACGAATCCCGATTGCACCCTCTTCCCGCGGTATTATTCCTTTCATTGTACCGAGATCTACAATAAGATTGTGCTGGGAATCACATACACATGCCCTTGCTTCAAGTATGGTCTCTTCTTTCTTTGCTTCATTTAACAGCTGTACAGAACGCAGTATATTTATATTTTCCTGAGTTGAAATAAGTTTTCCTTCGGGTAAATATTCTGACATTTTAAAGCCTCCGTTATATTTGGTTACAAATAAGCATATGTAAATAATCAAAAACTTATAACTGTTTATACTAAATTTATCCTTACCAAAAATCGGCAAATCCTTCAAAAAAGCCCAAAACTTGCAATTTTATGCCTTTTATGTTATTATATATATGTGTGTTTTAGAATTAAATCCGAAAGGAAAAAAATCTATGAATACTTACAATTTAAGAAAGGCATTATGCGCTGTTTCAGGTATTGTACTTATTACCGCGTCCTTGTTTTCTTTTTCAGGTTGCCAAAATAGCAACGACACTCCAAATGCAACCCCTGATCAGGCTTCTGCAACTTCTGGCACAGCAAGCACCGATGACGAAGTCAACGCTTTAAGCTATCTGGACAGTATTGGAATTAATGCTGCTGAACTGGGAATTGAACCTGACATTATCCGTGATGACAACCGTATAGGATTTCAGCTAGATAATCCGAAAGACGGCGAAACAATTGCAGTTATGCATACATCACTCGGTGATATTACTATTCGATTCTTCCCAAATCAGGCTCCAAAGACTGTAACTAACTTTATTAATCTTGCCAAAGACGGAAAATACAATAATACACTTTTCAGCAAGGTTACCAAGGATTTTATGATTAACGGCGGCTACTGCGGTACAAGCTCATACGGTTCGGCATTTGAAGATGAATTCTGTGACAAACTGTTTAATATAAGAGGCGCTGTAGCGATGTCAAATACCGGATATGACAGTAACGAAAGCGCATTTTTCATTAATCAAAAAAGCTCCGATGCATACAAAGCCGAAGGTGGCTGGCAGCATCTTGCTGACCAGTGGGAAACTATTAAAACCCAGTTTTTAAACTACAAAAATACAAACCTTTTATCTGCCTTTATCGAGAAAAACGGCACCAACTGCTACAACACTGATATTGTTCCCACTGAGGTTAAACAGCTTTACGACAAAAACGGCGGAAATGCTTACCTTGACGGTGCATATAATGCAGTTGACAGAGGATACACTGTATTTGCTCAGGTAATTGACGGAATGGATGTTGTCGACAAAATAGCCGATGCTGATGTTGATGACGATGATATACCTAAAGAAAATATTGTAATTGAATCTGTTGAAATTACATCATATTCCGGTGCAGTCAATACACCCACAGCAGAAACTGCTTTGACTGCCGGCGAATAATTAAGGAGTAGTTTTAATGAACGACCTGCCTATTGTTGCCATAATGTATGATTTTGACCGTACCCTTTGCACTAAGGATATGCAGGATTACAGTTTTATTCCAAGCTTAGGCATGACGGAAAATGAATTTTGGCAGTTTGCAAATTCGTTGGGGCAAAACGAACACATGGATTCAATACTTGCATATATGTATGCAATGGTTAAAATTTCAAAAGATAAAAATATACCTTTGCTCCGCAAGAATCTTGTTGACATGGGAAAAAATGTTGAGCTTTTTAACGGAGTTAAAGACTGGTTCGGCCGCATTAATGCATTTGGGAAAAAATACGGTATGCAGGTTGAGCATTATGTAATTTCTTCGGGAATGAAAGAAATCATTGAGGGCACTTCAATAAGTGGTTGCTTTAAAAGCATTTTTGCCTGCGAATTTCTGTATGATGAATACGGAAACGGCGTTTGGCCTAAAACAGATGTTAACTATACAAACAAAACTCAGTTTGTTTACAGAATTAACAAAGGTGTTCTTGATATTGCAAATGATAATGATCTGAATCGCTCAATGCCTGATGACAGTAAAAGAGTGCCGTTCTGTAATATGATTTATATTGGTGACGGATTGTCTGACGTGCCGTGCATGAAAATGATGAAAGCATATGGCGGCTACTCCATTGCGGTTTATCAGAATAAAGACAGCAAAGTTGAAGAACTCTTAAAAAAGGACAGAGTAGATTTTATTTATCCTGCTGATTACAGTGAAAATACAGGACTTGACACTACTGTTAAAAACATAATTAAAAAGATGGCGGTAAGCGGTATTCTTTATGATGAAAACCACCGTCAGAAAAAATTGATTAAGAATTAAAATACAGCCTTTCACGAAGAAAGGCTGTATTTTTTTGCTATCTGATATTTAGTTTATGCAGTAAAAACAAAAGACAAAAAAACATCAAATACATACTGTATATTTTATTAAACTTGTTGAAATAATTGTAAAATTGAAATATAATAAAAACATATTAAAATTGCAGGTGAAAACATGAATGAATTTCAAAAAATAACAAAGGAAATTAAAAAAGTTGTCAACGGAAAAGACAGAGCAATTGTTATTGCACTGCTTGCAATTCTTGCTAACGGCAATATTTTAATTGAAGATATTCCAGGTGTAGGAAAAACTACTATGGCAATTACATTTTCAAAAGCTCTGGGTCTTGAATACCGCCGAGTCCAGTTTACCCCTGACACTCTTCCGTCTGATATTACCGGCTTTGCTGTATATAACAAGGACAACGGAAGAATGACATTTAATAAAGGTGCAATTTTCTGCAACCTGTTTCTTGCCGACGAACTTAACCGTACCTCAAGTCGTACTCAGGCCGCTTTGCTTGAAGCTATGGAAGAACAGCAGGTTACAATTGAGGGAAAGTCATTTAAACTTGAGAGTCCGTTTTCTGTTATTGCAACACAAAATCCTGCCGGTGCTTCGGGAACACAATTGCTTCCGGATTCACAAACAGACCGTTTTATGGTTAAAATATCAATGGGATATCCTGACAAAGAATCAGAATGCAAAATGCTTTTGAACCGAAGTACATCAAATCCTCTTGATCATGTCAGCTGTGTAGTAACCAAAGATGAGCTGGTTGAAATGCAGAATAAAGTTAAACAAGTTTATGTCAGCAATGAGATGGCACAGTATGTAGTTTCTCTTGTGAGCACAACAAGAAAACACAGCCTTGTTTCAAGAGGTGCCAGTCCCAGAGCCACCCTCTCTCTTACTGATATGGCAAAAGCCGTTGCATTTGCAGAAAACCGTGACTACATTGTTCCAAGAGATGTTCAAAATATTTTTATAAGCACTCTGAGTCACAGAATAATTCTCAGCTCAGAAGCTGTTTCACGCAGACTTAATACCGAACAGGTGCTTAAAGATATATTAAACCGAGTTTCTGAACCGAGGATTTAATTAATGATTAAAAATATAATTGTTTACCTTTGCTTGCTTCTATCAGTCTTTATTTTTAACATATTTTATTACGCCTGGTTTTCGTGGTTTCTGCTTGTTGCTGTTCTGAGCCTTCCGCTTATATCGCTGGTTGTAAGTCTGCCCTTTATGATAACAAGCGCGACAAACGGATTTATTATTTTTGCAAAAGATAACATAATTTCTGGAGAAGATTTTTATATAGGTATTGCCTGCAAAAAAAGAAACACAGCTTTTTGTCCTCTTATGCGAGTTAAAATAAAAGCATATAATACCTTTACAAACAAAAAAGAGAATATAAATATAACTTACGGCGGATCACTTAGAAAAGCTGTCTTTGCTAAATTTAACAAACTCGGCAAAAACTGCGGATGCATTATTCTGGATGCAAAACATTTTAAAATTTATGATATAATGGGTATATTTTTCATTCCTGTACGGACCGACTCTCACATCAGCGTTAATATAATGCCTAAACCGCAAAAAACTTTAGTTATGCCAAATTACGAAAATATTGCGGTACTTGGATATAAACCTAAAAGCGGCGGAGGTTTTTCTGATTTCTATGAGCTGAGACAATATCAAAACGGTGACAGTATAAAAAATATTCATTGGAAACTGTCGTCAAAACACGACGATTTGATTGTAAGAGAACCATGCCAGCCAATATACAAAAAATTCGCAATAAAACTTGAGCTTACTGATAACAGCAATGAAAACGACAGTATACTTGCTAAATTTTTATATGTGTGCGACTGCGTATTTAAAAACGGTTCTGACTGCTTTGTTTTATGTAAAGGTTTTAACTTTGTTTCATTGCTTACAGATAATAACGATGCTCAAATGTATATAAAATCTCTATACAACGGCATTCCATACAAGGAATGTCTGCCCGACAAAAATAATTTTTTAGTATATTCAATATTCGGTGAACGTGAGGAGGTAAATTGAGTATGAAAAATAAATCATCATTTATTATAAACCTCTTCCTTAGTATTCTGTTGATTTTTGGGCTTTTATTTTGCCTTATTTCTTCGTTTGAAATATCCGTAAATTCACCGATACTTATTGTAGCTACTATTCTTTTCTGTACAGTTTATTCATTGCTTGCTTCCCTTGTCAAAAAAAAAGGAATATTCTTTGCGGGTGTTGCAATTACAATGATTGTATTTATATTTACACTGTTATTTTCACTTGATTACATTCTTGCACAGCTAAGCTATGCTGTTTCACAAATATTGAGCAAGTACTCTGTATATCTGCCTGTATCAAACAGCATATCGCTTGGAACCGAAAATGCGTCTTATGCTACAGGATTTTTTGTATTTATCTCTGTAATATACAGTGCAGTCTTTACAATAAGCCTAATCAGATACAAAAAGCTCTTTATTATTGCAATAATATCGGTACTCACACTTATCCCCTGTTTTATTCTGGTAAATACTCTTCCTTCAATCGCTGCTCTCATTTTAGTTGTCGCTATACTTTTAACTTTATATATAACATCTTCCATACGCAAATATAATCCTGAGCAAAACGGAATTGTATCAATCATATCCTGTGCAGTTATAATAATAATTCTTGCAGCAATAATTTCATTTTACCCTATTGACGGTTATGAACGTTTTACATGGCAGGATAATATGCTTGAATATATGCAGGATCTGACGGGCATAAACAGCAGCAAAAAAAGTAATCATGCTCAAAGAATTAACTCTCTCGAAAAAGAGGAGGATTTATCAATTATTTCAAGCATTACGCAAACACATAAAAAGATTATGAAGGTACACAGTGATACAGGCGGAAATATGTATCTCAAAGGTACTGCATATGCTGATTTCAGCAATAATAAATGGCACTTATTAACTGAAACCGAAATAAAAAAATTTCCAAATGATTTTGAAACTTTCACTATAACTGCCTCAGATGATACCAGTGTTTCTCAAACAAGTATTATAACAGAAAATAAAGAACGTGTTATATATACTCCGTACTATGCCGACAGAATCCCAGACGGATTTTCATCATATGCAGATGTATGCATAACCAATGACAATATGCTTTTATCATATGATATTAGTCATTACCCATATTCTCCGTTTAACTCATACAGAATTAGTATAGGTGAAAACAAAATTAACCAATACAAAGAATTCGTATATGACACATATCTGCAAATTCCTGAAACAACAAGAGCTGAACTGTTAAAAATCGCTGTCAAAAATGATATAGCCAATATTAAAAACGATAAAATTCCATCAGCAGTTAAAGAATTTGTATCAAACAGTGCCTCATACTCGCTTGATACTCCAAAAATACCTGAAGGAAAGGATTTTCCTGTATGGTTTCTTAACGAATGTGATACCGGCTATTGTGTCCACTTTGCATCCTCAGCAGCCCTTATGCTTCGAGCGCTTGGAATACCGGCAAGATATGTCACAGGCTATTATGCAAATGTTCAGAACTCGCAATGGACTACTGTAACAAGTGATAATGCACATGCGTGGGTCGAATATTATAATGATGAAATCGGATGGATACCGCTTGAATGCACCCCCGCTTCATTTTCATCTACTGACAATACATTGCCTTTTCAACAAACTGAAACAACAACTTCCGAAGCAGAAATACCATCATCAACAGTTAAGCAAACAGAAAACCCTACAGTATCTGCAATACAGGGAAATACTGCTGACACTTCATCAAGCATCCGTATTAATAATTCAGGCAGTAAAATATCCGAATCAGTGATTTCTCTAATCTTGATTTTATCAATAATAATCTCTCTTTTGCTTACAGTAATTATCAGAAGAACAATTATAATCAAAAGGCGATCAAAGTCTATGCATACGGGAAGCAATAAGAACAAAGTAATTAATATATACAAATATCTTTTACTGATTAATAAATATTCCCACACTGTTATTCCGGACAGAATTACAGAAATAATTGAACGGGCAAAATTCAGCAGACACAGCATAGATGACAGTGATGTTGAAAGTATGATTTCTTATATGAAAAGTTGTGAGTCTGAATTATTTGCCAGCCTTTCATATATAAAGAAAACCTATTACAAATATATAATTGTACTGAAATAAACAGCCATGCGAATCTCACTAAATCTAAAGATACATCCTGATATTAATCGAACTCAGTTATACGCTGTTTTAAACAATTTCCTATAGAGCAGAATAAGCTCACACATGAAGTACACTTCATGTGTGAGCTTATTTGAACCTTTGATGTTTTGCAAATAATTACTTCATAAGTCCGTCACTATCATAATAATCTTTATCAACAAAATCATCTTTTTCTTCAATATTATCCTCACTGCTTTTATAAAGCCCCGATCCAAAACGATATCTGTGATTAGAATTTCGTCTGAATGCAATTCCAAAAATTATAATTACAATAAACAGCCAAAATAACATCCATCCCATAAATACACTTCCTTTATAGTATTATATTATTATATTCATTTAGCAGAGTAATACAATCCATAAAATAAAATTATGTTGGATACAGTGTACACCCGGTAAAAACTTTTTTCAATACTTCTTGATATCTTTAAAACTGCATTTTACATGCAAAAAAATACAACTCAGCATATTTCAGTATCATTTTATAAAATGTTATGCTAAAATTAATTATCAGAGCGGAGGTCGGATGAATGTTCAAAATTACAATTACTCAAATTGATAAAGATGAAAACGAAGAAATAATTGTACGATGTCACGAAATAAACGAAGAAGTTTTGAACATTGTAGAAAAACTTAAAAAAAATCAAAGCATTTTGCTTGGCAGCAAGGATAGTGAAGTTTTCAGGCTTAATCTTAATGATATATTTTATATAGAATCAGTTGACAGCAAAACTTTTATTTGTACAAAAGAAAACGTATATGAATCTAAAATGAAACTGTATGAAATTGAACATATGCTGCAAAACACAAATTTTTTCAGATGTTCAAAATCTATGATATTAAATATATCAAAAATCCGATCTGTGTCCCCTGCTTTAAGCGGAAGATTTGAGGCAAAATTGATAAACAATGAAGCTGTTGTTATTTCCCGCCAGTATGTGCCGCAGCTAAAAAAGAAATTAGGAATGTGAGGCAAAAAAATGAAAGAAACAATCAAGATGATAGTATCTCAATTCTTTGTAATAAGCGTGGCAGTTTTATTCTTCTCAAGTTTCCTCAACTTTATAAACGGAAATAAGTTTTTACCTATTGAATACCCTTTCCAGGTACTGCTAACGGGCATTCTTACTTCTATCCCTTCTCTTATTTTTCACTTTAGAAAAGAACCTTCGCAAAAACAATTCTTAATAAGATACTTTATTCATTTTTGCTTAATTGTAATTATAGTAATGGCAGAGGGCGCATGGTTCGGATGGTATTATGGTTTTTTTGAAGGAATCATAGTTTTCATAACTGTAATCATGGTATATGCTATTGTATGTCTATACACATTTTTTGAAAATAAGACTGTCGCAAAAAACATAAATGATGCACTTGAAAGATTTCATAAACAAGAAAACAGCGATGATATAAACATCTAGTACATTTCACCTTTAAATTACCGCATCTTACACTAAAATTTAAACGCCTTAGTGTAAGATGCTTTTTTTATATATTTTCCTGTGATAAAATTACAGTAATATAATAAAAGGAGGCAGAACCGTGTCAAATATTATAGAGGTAAAAAATCTTGTAAAAAACTATAATGGTGTGCATGCCGTAAGGGATATTTCATTTAATGTTGAGGAAGGTTCGTTTTTTGCTTTTCTAGGAATTAACGGAGCAGGAAAATCAACAACAATAAATATTCTCTGTACGGTTATTGAAAAAAATTCCGGCAAAGTTACTATCGGAGGATATGACCTTGATAAACAAAAAAATAATATCAAGGATATGATTGGTATTGTATTCCAAGGCTCTGTGCTTGATAAGCAGCTTACTGTAAAGGAAAACCTTATGTCCCGTGCCTCTTATTACGGACTGACAAAAAAAGAAATTAATGAAAGAATCAATGAGTTAAAAAGAACATTTGATTTGTCTGAGATAATGGACCGCCGCTATAGCAAGCTGAGCGGAGGTCAGCGCAGACGTGTTGATGTTGCAAGGGCATTAATTAATAAGCCGAAAATATTATTTCTTGATGAGCCTACAACGGGACTTGACCCGAAAACACGAATGCAGGTGTGGAATGTAATTCATAATTTAAGAAAAGAAACAGGGCTTACCGTATTTTTGACTACTCACTACATGGAGGAAACAATCGACTGCGATAATGTTGTAATAATTGACCACGGTAAAATTGCTGCAAACGATTCTCCGTATAATTTAAAAAAGAAATATTCCCACAACAGTTTGATTTGGTATATTGAAAAATGCAATATGGCTGAAAGATTGCTGGAAAATGAAAATATTGAATTTGAATACATAGGTGATGCATATAAAATCAAATTAGATAACTGCCGGCAGGCAAATGAACTGTTGTCAAAATATAAAGAGATAAACGATTTTGAAGTAATCAAAGGAAACATGGACGACGTGTTTCTAAATGTAACAGGAAAAAGGCTTGGTGATTAATATGGCAATAACAAAAACATTGTGCTCCTATAAGGGCATGACTACGCGAAATATTAAGGTTTATCTTAAAGACAGAATGGCAATTATACTTTCGATGCTGACACAGATTATTGTATTGGGCCTTTATCTTCTATTTTTAAAACAAAACTATGTTAATGCAGTAACAAGCCAGCTCGGTGAACTAAAAAGTCTTATTACAGACAACGATATCCAGGCTCTGGTTAACTCATGGCTTATTGCCGGCGTAATTGGGACATCAGTTGTCACAGTTGCACTCAACTCACTTTCCGTGATGGTTTCAGACAAACAGGAAAGAATAGATTTCGATTATAATGCGTCTCCGATTAAAGGCAGTACGGTTGTTCTTTCTTATTTTTCCGGTGCTGTGATAAATACAATTTTAATAAGCTCAATTTTGCTTACAGCAGGATTTGTTTTTATTTTATTAACCGGCGGTTTTATTTACAGTTTAACTGATATATTTTCCATATACGGACTGGTTATTCTCGGTTCAATATCAGCCACACTTATACTTATGTTCATAGCTTCCTTCTTCAAGAAAAATTCTACGCTAAGTTCATTTGGCGTGCTGGTATCAGCCGCAATCGGTTTTGTAATAGGTGCGTATATCCCTGTTTCTCAGTTTAGTTTCTCTGTACAGAGTCTGGTAAATCTAGTTCCCGGTTCACATGTAGCAGCAATGATGAGAAATATACTCATGACTCCTGCCATTAACAATATAAATAATGCTCTAAACGGAATTGATAATGGATTATTTGCGGAAAATATTAAAGATATATTTGCTCTCAAGCTTAATATATTTGAAAATGAAATTGATTTTACGTTTATGATGATTTTTTCTATTGCTGTAATTATACTATTTTTTATTCTTAACATTGCTTCGTATAAATTTAGTTCTAAAAGAAAATCATAATTCATAATATATGTAAGACTAAATTTGTACAAAAAATAACAAGTATGATTTAAAGAGAAATAGCAAAACATACACAAGAATTTATACCTTTGTGTGTTATAATTGAAAAACTTTATTTCCAATCTAAGTTTTGTGTTATTTATAATCAGTATAACCACAACTATGATTATGCCAAAAACTATACCGTCTGTTTTTATTACATTTTTATCCATAATCAAAGTTGCAAATATATTTTTTATCACATTACCTATAGTAGCACTTACAAAATATATCCAAAAGTAAAAAATCCGATTGACTTTCATTAAGAAAATCAATCGGATTTTGTTAAATCAATTAATTATAAAATCAACAGCGTCCTATTATTTTTTCTGCACAGGACAGCATATTTCAGTGACAAATTCGTCCGGATTGCGTGTTTCATTTGGGCTGACATGGTAAATATCCATCATTGCACCTGTAAATTCATATCCATTATCAGAAACCCATTTTGCAAGTGATGCATATACATCCGAGAATTGACTATATGAACCCTTAAATGTAGTACTTGCCACTAACTGTTCAGGTTCTTTTTTAAATTTAACATTCTCCGTATCGCCGCATCTTTCTTTTACTTCAATTTGTACCTCTACATCAACATCTCCTTCCTTATATTCTTTGTCATGAAGAATAGCCATCGCAGGGCCGCAAGGTATCATTCCCAGCTTTGCAGTTTCACTAAAAAGGATATGCCAAAGTTTTCCTTCTTCATCATACCTTGGGATAACCTGTCTGACACTTGCAACATACCTCTCTGGCAGTTGTTTTACAATACAATCATAATTCATTGTTTCATCCTTTCTCAGCCTTTCTAAGGCTGTATCCAAGAGTCGTATTCGATTGCTTATGATTTCTGATTCTTCCACAAGTTGAGCTTTCTGCACTTCAAACATCCGTTTCATTTCATGCGGACTATTGTTAATTTTGATCATCTCACCTATGGCTGTCACACCAAATCCCATATCCTTAAGGGCATTAATTTTACCTATTGTGAGGAGTTGATCCTCGCTATAATAACGATAACCTGTAAACTTATCTACCAACACCGGCTTAATAAGATTCATTTCATCGTAATATCTTAGCATTCTGATACTAACTCTTGATAGTCTTGAAAAATCGCCTATTCTTAACATTCTGTTCCTCCATGGATTTAATGATTTTTGAGCTCATTATCATTTTAACGCCTCACACAGTGTGAGAGTCAACACCTGAATTTAAATTAATTTTTGTTTTATTCTAAATATATCACATTTCCCACTAATACCTATTAATTTTAACATATCCGGGGTCTATTTCCATGCCATAAATTAATCCAATAATTTTGCCATCCCTACTTTTAATGCAAAAAAATAATGCCTACAGGTAATAGTATTAAAAACTATAACTTGTAGGCACTACTTTATATTAATCAATAAAATTCAGCTGTTCTAAAAACCATATTATTATTTTTTTAGATCCCGATATAACATGGGCTTCAACCGTCATACCAGATTTAAGATCTTTAATTTCTCCAGATAAATATGACAAATAAGAATTACTGAGTGTAGCCTCGGCTTTATAATAAACCGTACCGCTTGATTCGTCAGCAAACGAGTCGGCTGAAATGCCGGTGATCTCACCATACACTTTTCCGTAATCAGTTGAGGAAATGGATGATACCGTATATTCAACTTCTTGTCCTGTTTTTACATTCGATATTTCGTATTAGGTATGTATAGAATTGTTCTTAATTCATTATTTGATGGTATAATTTTTGCTATTTGTACTCCGCTTTGGAGGTTATTTTCCACAGATAATTCATCATAAAAAACTATTTGTCCGGGAGTTTCAGCTGTTATAATCGAATTTTCTAAGGTATCATTAACAGATAACAATTGCATTTCATATTCAGCCTTTGTAGTTTCAAGCGATGATATTGTATTGTCAATGGATACAATCATATTTAACTTTGCCTGTTCTTTAACCTGAGCTTCCGATGTTGAAGAAGAAAAGCTGTCCAAACTTACACTGGTTTTTTCTTTAGTAGCATTAAGAGAGTCAATTTCAGTATTCAAGTTATCAATTTTTTGATTAACGTCTAACAAAAAAGCGGCTTTTAGAGACTCCTTCTGATTTTTAGCTGAGTCCAATTGTACTTTTACTTCATCTACTTGTGATTGAGTTACTCCATTACCTACTTGTTGCTTTAAACTTTCATACGTATGTTCATATTCACTTATCTGAATATCTGCATTGTCTATACTTTGAATATAGTTATTATAATAAGAAACCAACATACTATTAGAACTTGAGAAGGTTAGATTACTCTGAACTGCATTGATAATGTTATTATATTCTTCAATTAATTGATTATCTTTATCAATACTATCCTGAACCGATTGCAAAGTTGCATTAGCTTCTTCTTTTGAATTTTTATTTTGGTTATTTGTATCATAAATTTGACTTAATGATATCTTCAAATCATTAACCTTTTCTTGATTTCCTGTCTTAGTGTGCCGTTCTATGTAGCGGTGGGTATTTAGTTTTGGCAACAATATCTAATCAAAATACACAGTAATTTCCTCTATTTTCTTTCTTGGACGCATAGATGGAATCTCCGCCTTATATCCTAAAGCGATTGCCCCTACTAATTCTCCCATCGAATCAATATACTTCATCAATTCTTGGTATGCAAAACATGTATTGCCTACCCACAATGTTCCTATATTTAGCTCCTCTGCCTTAATTAACATATTTTCTATTGATGCACCTATAGACAATAGATCATTCATTTCCGTAAATCTATCATCAGCATCCAACGGAACAAATGGTGATTTTCCATTTGTATTAAGAACAACAATTATAATCGGTGCAGTTTCCATAATCCGAAGGGTATTTTTAGCATCCGAGATTCCATCCGCTGATAAAGGGAGCCTTGGAGTTATTTCTTCCATTTCAATTCCCTTTTTCATAATGCTAAGCAGTGTAGTTTTTGCCTCCCCGCTATATACAAGGTATTTCCAGGGTTGCCGATTCTTTGCAGATGGTGCAACTCTTCCGGCATCAATAATTTTTTCTACAATAGACCGAGATACTGGTTCATCGGTATATTTTCTAATACTACGTCGTGAATATATTGCTTCCAAAACTTTATTTTCTCCTTTCTAAAAATAGAATTTACTTCCGTTATATAATAATTTTAAAATCGTTGCATTTTTCACTTTATCCATGACACACAATTTTTCCGGCGCAAATAGATAATATAGGGTTTTAATAGCAAAGGCGTGAGTTACTATCAGTATATTGCTATTTTCATTTCCTAGCTTGTTTTGAGCTATATCCATAAATACATTTTTTAATCGGTTTGATATATCATCAAATGGTTCTGCCGCTCCAGTTGTGTCATGCTCATAAATCGCCGTAGCAACGTCTGAAAGCCGTTTATTCAATTCTGCAAATGATGACACGCCTAACCAATCAGACACGGGTTGAATAAAAAGTGAATTATGTTCAGCTTCCATACTGCCTAAACACCATTCCCTCAAACGAATATCATTTTGTATTTCAATATTATCATTCCCACTCATTGATAAAATCAGCTTTGCCGTTTGTTCAGCCCTTATCATATCACTTGTATACGCTGCATTGAAAGTAATTCCGTTTAGTTCAGATCCTAATTCGGCGGCTGTCCTTTTCCCATTATCAGTAAGTGGCGAATCACTCCAACCTTGCGCTCTGCCTAAACTATTCAATAAAGTTTCCCCATGCCGAACCACATAAAAAGTAGTCACTATTTTTCTCCTTTGACTTTTAGTTATCACAGGATTTAATATATAATATTTATTTATTTGTGTCAAGAAACTTAAACAGGGCAGCGACAAGATGTTATTTTATACTGTACTCAGTATCCTTGTCGATATTTCCCGATTTCCCGTTGTGTGTAATGACCGAAAAAGTAAAAGAAACTGATTTCTCGATTTTTTGACAAATATACAGATCGGTGGTGTGGCTGTCAACTTCAAACAAAATTGAAATTACTATTTATCAATCAAGAAAGATATATGTGATGTGTGAGATTCCGCTGTAGTCGGCATTGTGCGTAATGTGTATAACTGGCTGTCTCATGGAATTGTGGGTAACTCTGTTTGCAGGACGTGGGAAAGCTGCACTTTAGCTTT
>CAJUGO010000027.1 GCA_910585865.1 uncultured Ruminococcus sp.
GAGCGCATGACTGTTAATCATGATGTCACTGGTTCGAGCCCAGTTGGGGGAGCCAAAAAGCAGTACACAAAGTGTACTGCTTTTCTTTTTTGCTTGAAAAATACACCTCGTTATGTTAAAATGGTTCACACATATATATTAATGTGAATGGAGGTTTTAGTATGCCAGCATATTCGGCAACAACTGATAATTTTTTTGATGAGCAAAAAGAAAAATCGAAAGTTAAAACTGAGATTGTTATTAATTTTCTTAATATATATCTTAATATTATTTCTAATTCTAAGTGGACAAAAGGGAAGGATATATATTATATAGATTTATTTTCTGGTCCCGGTGTTTATAAAGATGGTGTTTCTTCTACTCCTATTGAGATAATGAATATGCTTGAAAATATGAAAGATAGGGTAGCAGCAAACAAAGTACATTTGGTTTTTAATGATGAGAATCGAGAATTTGTAAACTGTTTGAATGAAAAAATAAGAACACATAGTTACTATAAATCAATTATTCATAAACCAATAATAACTAACGAACATGTTTGTGATTTTAATCTTCAGCCTTATTTGATTTCTGGATCTCCTATTTTTTCTTTTATTGATCCTTGGGGATATAAAGATATTAGCACAAATTTAATTTGGAGCCTTGTTAAACCAATAGGTTCAGATTGTATTTTGTTTTTTAATTCAAATAGAATTCTTCAAGATTTGTCAAAACCTAATCATTATGATGATATGAAAGATTTGTTTGGTGTTGAATATTCAAATGCTTTAAGTTTTCAGAAGAATAAAGAAATGAGACAAAATAGAAAGGCTGATTTGTTATTAGAGTTCTTTATTAAAAATTTGTATTGTAAGATAAAATCTGAGTACTCTAATTATTCAAAGTCTTATAAATTGTTTGCTTTACCCTTTACTTTTTTAAAAGATGATAGTGTTAAAACAAGTCATCAAATTGTACTTTTGACTAAAAATCATAAGGCTATCTTAGAAATGAAAAAAGTTATGGTTAAAAAAAGTAATAACAATGCTAAAGAATTTATGTTTGATAGTAAGAAGGTCGGATATCTTTCTTTTTTTACAAGGGAAGATGATGTAAGTGAAAATTTTAGAAAATTAATTACTGATATGTTAAAAATAGATAAATCTTTATTCAATAAAACTTTTACCTGTGAAAGTCTATTAGAGTACATAGATAGATATTCTATGAGTGTATCTTTTTCCGTAACCTCTTATACTTTGAATGATGTAAAAAAGCAAATTGAATCACTTGATAATCTTGGATTAATTGATGTGCAAGACATTGAAGGAAAAACAATTAGAAAACGTATTCCAGATAAACGAGAGTTCAAATTTAGCAAAAAAATATTGGAGTAGGTAATATGTCATTAAAATCTAAAATTGAATGGACCGAAGCTTCATGGAACCCAATTACAGGTTGCTCTAAAATATCTGACGGCTGTGTAAATTGTTATGCTGCTCGTTTGGCTAAAAGATTAAAAGCAATGCATAATCCTCGTTATATAAATGAATTTGATGTTACAGTACATGAAGATCTAATAGATGAACCTAAAAAATGGAAAAAGCCATTAAAAATATTTGTGAATTCTATGTCAGATATATTTCATGATGATGTACCAGATGAAATTATTTTGAGAATATTCAAAACTATGAATGAATGTCCTCAACATCAATTTCAAGTATTAACAAAGCGTCCCGAAAGATTAGCAATTTTGAATTCCATGATTAATTGGACAAATAATATTTGGTTAGGTGTCACAGTTGAAAATAATAAGTATATTAATAGAGTTGATTTTTTGCGTGAATGTGATGCTTATATTAAATTTATTTCTGCTGAGCCTTTGTTATCTGAACTCACAGATATTAATTTACAAAATATTGATTGGATAATTGTAGGTGGAGAATCAGGACCTGGAGCAAGAAATATTGATAGAAAGTGGGTTTTGGACCTGTTAAACAAAGCTAGAAAATCTAACACTGCTTTCTTTTTTAAACAATGGGGGGAATTAATAAAAAGAAAACGGGAAGATTGTTAAATGGAAGAACATATGATGAATATCCAAATAAATAATGATAAAATATTTACAGTCGAAATTATTTAGCGGTAATTTCGACTATTTGTTGGCAATCGTTTTAATTTTATGAATTAGAACGGTTGCTTTTTTATTTGTAAAAAAATTTGAAAGGATGATTGATATGTATTTTACTGATACACATGAACTCAGGAAGTTTGAACGAGAGATGCGCAGAAGCCTAATTTTGACAGGCGCAATTATAACTGTGGTGAAAATGAGATCGCACACTTCTCTGACAACAAAAAACTTAACACAAACAGAAAAAATGACGGAGGTTGATTTTATGACAATAAAAATCAGGAGTCCTACTAATGGATATTGCTTGAATCTAAACTAAATAAATTGGAGATGATAACTTGAACGAATATGAAAGACAACGCAGAATCGCTGAAAGCACAAAGAAATTGTATCCGCCGGGGACGAGGATTGAGCTTATCAGTATGAAAGACCCTTACGCACCTGTTCCGGCAGGTACAAGAGGAACGGTTAAATTCGTTGATTCAATAGGAACGATATTCCCCGAGTGGGACAATGGTCGTTCACTTGGAGTAGTGCCCGGAGAGAACTCATTCAGAAAGCTCACACAGGAAGAAATCGAAGCAGAAAACCAATCTGAATCAGAAGTTGAAGATAAAGCTCCTGATGAGGATAACGGAATGACAATGAAAATGTGAGAAGGAATTTTTAATATTCTGAATTTGGTTGGATGACATATGCCAATCAAATTTTTTGATATGTTTGCAGGCATAGGCGGTTTCCGTTCGGGGCTTGAAGCCATAGGCGGTTTTGAGTGCATCGGATACTGCGAAATCGACAAGTATGCAAAGCAGGCATATGAAGCAATGTATGATACCAGAGGTGAACTTTACTTTGATGACGCAAGAAAAATTGTACCCGAACAGTTACCCGATTTCGACCTTCTTCTGGGCGGGTTCCCCTGTCAATCGTTCAGCATCGCAGGAGCAAGAAAAGGATTTGATGACACAAGAGGAACGCTGTTTTTCGAGATTGCTCGAATTGCTGCCGTTAAAAAACCTAGGTATCTCTTCCTCGAAAATGTTCCCGGATTGCTTAACCATGACTCAGGCAGGACATTTGAAACAATCCTCCATACGCTGGATGACTTGGGGTATGATGTGTGCTGGCAGGTACTTAACAGCAAAAATTTCGGAGTTCCCCAGTCACGAAATCGGGTGTTCATTATCGGATATCTTAGAGGACAATGTGCCGGAGAAGTACTATCTTTCACGCAAACAAGCGGAAAAGCTCTTGTACAAGAAAAGCCAACACAAGGTGAGCGAATCTACTCATCAAAAGGACTCAGCTGTACACTTACAAGTGGTTCGGGCGGTTTCGGCGGTCATTCGGGACTTTATCTCATTGAAGATCCTGAAAACTTTGGATTGCCGATAAAATCTAAGACCAAAGACGGTTATCAGATCGCATATCCCGGTGACAGCATTGATACTGCTTTTTCGGGACAAAATTCAAGGCGTGGAAGAGTCGGCAATCAGAGGGCACATACTCTGACAACTTCTGCAACGCAGGCGTATTATTTCATCGACCTGAACCCCGATCCGAAGCTGACAGAGATTGCAAGGTGCATAACTGCAAGACACGATTCAGGAATCAGTAAACGCAAGGCTGAGCATTCGGGAGTTTTTGTTGAAAGCACGGATTTTACAGATGATGAAAAATTCGCAGTTGCTTTTGTTGAGCCAAACAGAGAAGTTCATATCGGCAGAATCAGAAAGCTCACTCCGAGGGAGTGCTGGAGATTACAAGGCTTCACAGACGATCAGTTCGACAAAGCAAAAGCGACAGGACTATCCGACAGCAGGCTCTATAAGATGGCAGGAAATGCTGTGACAGTAAATGTAATTTCTGAAATCGGGAAGATTATCAAAAAAGTAAATGATAAAAATTAAATAACAACAAATAATATCAATCGTTCCGAACGACTGGTATTGGTTTTCATATATAAGCTGTTGGTTGAGTTAAAAACTTAATCAACGGCTTTTTGTCATTTCAGGGGCGATTGATATTCCGAATTGGAGTGATGAATATCAAAACCCCTGTGAGTTGGATGGGCAACAAAACATCCATCCTTCATATTTTGTATGCCCTGTTCCCTCTGAATTACGAAAGGTATATTGAACGCTGTACTTTTAGGCAAGAAAAAGCCTGATAAAATGGAGGTTTACAATGATTTTAACCATAATCTTGTAAACCTGTTTCGCTGTATGCGTGACAGACCTATGGCGTTCATTAAAGAGCTTGGATTTTATCCGCTTAATTCAAGGGATGATTTCAATGTCATAAAGGACTTTTTTAAACAAGAAAACTTTGACGATAAGTACCTTAATGAGAAATTGGAACTGACGAAGATCATCCTTCCTGACTTGAAAGCAGAAGAAATCATAGAATTGTATATAAAAATGAAACAGGACTATGACTTGCGCAGAGCAGTAATGTTTCTTAAACTCTTACGATACAGCTATTCAAGCGGAGGAAAATCCTTTGCCTGTCAGCCATTTTCATTAGTGAGCCTTTTTCAACTGATAGAGCAAGTCGGCAAAAGACTTGAAAATACTGTGATTGAAAATCAAGATTTTGAAGTACTGATAAAGCATTACGACCGAGATAATTCCTTTTTCTACTGCGATCCGCCTTACTATTCAAGTGAGTATGTTTATCAGTGCGGTTTCACTTGGGATGACCATCTGAGGCTGAAAAACACACTTGCAAATTCAAAGGGCAAATGGCTTGTATCGTACAATGATTGTAAAGAAATCCGCAATTTATATGAGGGTTACTCATTCTTTGATTTCACAAGGCTTCACAATATGAAACAGCGAATCAACGCAGGCGAGCAATTCCCCGAACTGCTAATCAGCAACTACGATATGTATGAAAGGCAGAGAAACAAGCCGTTACAGTTGAGCCTGCTTGATTTAACCAAGTATTGTCGCAGTTTCTACAATAGGAGTAAGAAAAGAAAAAGAATTATTCTTAAACGGATATTACGAAATGTTGCGCAAAATAAATCCCAGTGCTATAATTTGTTACGGAGAAACATTTGATGAAATGAAAGGCAATATAATTGCTGTTGATTATGCGAGTACAAACAACTTAAAGCCGTCGAAAGCGTATTTTGTTCATAAGACTTATTTTTTTGATGGTATTATGAATAAAGGAATCGGAGGTGGGAGCGGTTCTACTGGTTCTGCAAATATTTCGGGCTTTCCGGAGAATGTCAGAACATCGTATAGCAAATATCAGGATAGCGGTTGGAAGAGTAATTATAACGGTCAAACACCAGGTACAAAAGCTGGTAGAAAATTTGAAAACAATCCACCTAAATTACCGGTTAAGGATGAAAATGGTAATAAGTTAAGTTATCGGGAATTTGATGTTAATAACAAATTACCTGGACAAACAAGAGATAGCGAAAGATTTGTAGTTGATAACAACGGTAGAGTTTACTACTCATCTGATCTTTACAATACTTTTATTGAAATTACAGGGGACTGAGAAATATGCAAAATAAAATTTTAAAAGTAACAAGAGCAGAGTACAAAAATATTAAATCTAAAATTGATTCAAAAGGAACTTATTTGGTTGAAATCGACGGCGGAGAAATTCCTAATGTAAGTAGCTTTTTTGAGAAAGTTGAAGAACTATATAACTTTCACACTTTAAACGGAACTTGGGGTAAAAACTGGTCGGCTTTTGATGATTTAATGACTGACTTGGATTGGTTAGACTACGACAAGCATATTATAGCCATACACTCATATGATTTGTTGTTTTCTGACAAACCGGAAGCAAGGAAAATACTTATGAAATATTTAAAAGATTCTATATTGCCGTTTTGGGAAGAAGATGTGTTAAGTACTGTAGTTGACGGAAAGAGAAAAGAATTTACCGTCTATCTTATTAAATAATCTACTACCAAAGCATTGGCATAGCTCCAAGCGATTTATCATTCAATGTAATTGCAGAAAACAACAAAATATATGTAGTTTACTGCTAAGTAAAGTTCAGACAGCACTCTTAATCGGGTGCTGTTATTTTTTTGAAAGGAATGATCTCAATGAAAATAAACCAAATAACTCTAACAGATCTCCGCCGTATGAACGGCAGGGAAGGACTCATTTTACAGGGCTGTGGCGGTGAAACACAGGAATGGGTGGATGGCATCAATAAAATGCTCACGGATAAGGGAATACTTCTTGACGATACAAAATTTGAAAATGTTTCTGTCTTCCAAAATGACGGCGTTACCTGTATTCTCTATCCCTTTGAAGATGTACACCTTGACATCGGTAGCTTGCAATGTGGCGATTGCAGACACTTGGCTGTCCGATTATGTGGACAACAGGCTGGGCGGTTTTGAACCTGAACAGACTGATGATATAGATGAAGGGCAGGCGATGAGGTTATGATTTACTTTATCTGAAAACAGAATATTTTATCAACAGGCAGAGTCAAAAGACTTTGCCTTATTTTTTGAAAAGAGGTATTTTTAATGAACAAATTAATGACAAACAAAAAATTCACAAAAATAACGGCACTTTTGCTTGCGGTTGCCGTAATATTCGGAACAATGTTCACTCTCCCCGTAAGTGCGGCAAGCGGTGATAAGGTAACAATCACTTTTGATTACTGTTATGACAGTACAGGCAACATAATCAAATTTCAGCAGACAACGGTCAGTGACGGCTACACAGTCGGAACTCCCGGCGAAGAACTGTGCAAGATTTTTGCAGAAGGAAAAGAAGCCTACTGCATTGAACCCGGTCATACTCTTTATTCAGGAAATACGCTGACCGAGAGTGTCTCCGCTGTTTGGAAGAATTTAGGCTCTGCAAAGCAGAAAGCAATCAATCTTACTCTGCTTTACGGCAAACCCGGTTCAGGAAAAAGCTTAAGCGGAACAGAGGATCAGAAATGGGTTGCAACACAGCTGATTGTATGGGAGTTTGTTTTAGATTGCAGAACTACCGCCAACGGTTACAAATGCACTAATACAAAGTTCATTGACGGTATCTGTGCAGGCGGAGCAAATCCCGGGGTTAAGTCGGTTTACAATGCAATCTCAAAAAGCCTTGCAAATTACTCAACCGTTCCAAGCTTTGCATCGGCAATCGCTTCAAGGGCTGAAACCTATGAGATGAAGTATGCTGACGGAAAGTACACTTTAACCCTTACCGACAGCAACAGTATCCTTTCTGATTTCAGTTTCAAGACAACAAGCGTAATATCAGTTTCACAGTCAGGAAATAAGCTGACACTCACTTCCTCAACTCCTGTGAACGATGCAGTAACATTCAATTCTGCAAAATCAATGCCAGATGTGGAAAAAGCTGTGCTTATTCCTTATGGTGATACAACTTTGCAGGATGTAATCACAGGCGTTGAAAATGACGCCGACCCTGTGAGAGCATATTTTAAGGCAAAAACTAATGCAGGCAATCTTAAACTTATTAAAACCTCCGAGGACGGAAATGTTTCAAATATTGAGTTTACTGTCAAGGGCGATAATTACAGCAAAACGGTTAAAACAAATTCTAAAGGCGAGTTTGAACTGACTGATCTCGTTCCAGGCACATATATGGTTACAGAAAATACACCGAGTAAATACGCAGAGCAAAAGTCAAAGACTGTTAAGATTGAAAGCGGAAAAACTGCAACAGTATATTTCAGTAATGTGCTTAAAAAGTGGAATTTAACTGTAACAAAAACGGATGCAGAAACTAAATCAGCACAGGGCGATGCAACACTTGCAGGCGCAGTTTATGGTATCTATGAAAACGGCAAGTTGGTTGACAAGTACACCACCGATAAAAATGGCAGTTTCGCTACATCTTACTACATTTGCGGTGATAACTGGACACTAAAAGAAATTGAGCCAAGTGAGGGTTATCTGCTTGACGAAACCGAATACCATATCGGTGCAGAAACAAAAAACTACACGCTTGAAAATAACAGCATTTCTATGGGTGTGACCGAGGATGTTGTAAAGGGCAAAATCTCCATAATCAAACATACAGATGACGGCAGTACAAAAATTGAAACTCCCGAAGTCGGTGCAGAATTTCAGGTTTATCTGAAATCGGCAGGAAGTTACATCAAGGCAAAGGAAACTGAAAGAGATACTCTTGTTTGTGATGAGTACGGCTTTGCAGAAACCAAGAATTTGCCATACGGAACATACACAGTTCATCAGACCAAAGGCTGGAACGGTACGGAGTTCATTGTCGACTTTGATGTATTCATTTCTGAAAACAATAAGACTTACAAGTACCTAATTAACAACGCAAGCCTTGAAAGCTATGTAAAGATAGTAAAGGTTGACAGCGAAACAGGAAAGCAGATTCCGTATGCAGGCGCAGGCTTTCAGATTTACAATCCCGATGGAAACAAGGTAACAATGAAGTACACCTATCCGACTGTTACAGAGATTGACACATTCTACACGAACAGCGAGGGTTATCTTATCACACCCGAAACTCTGTCCTACGGCAAGGGCTATTCAGTCGTTGAAGTTCAGGCTCCTTACGGATATATCCTCGACAGCACACCTATATATTTTGACATTACAGCAGAAAACACAAGTGAAGAAAACGGCTTTACAATCGTAAAAACCGAGAAGAAAAACACTCCGCAGAATGGCACAATTACCGTAGAAAAAACAGGCGAGATTTTCTCGAATGTAACTGCAGTCGGTGGCGGATATACAGATGAAAATGGAAACGATGTTGCTCTTCCGATCATCTATCAGCCTGAATATTCTGTAAACGGTTTGTCAGGTGCAGTATTTGAAATTTATGCTGATGAGGACATTACAACGCCTGACGGAACAGCAAGAGCAAAGAAAGACGAGCTTGTTGCCACTCTGAAAACAAACACAAAAGGCACAGCTATAAGTAAACAGCTTTACCTCGGCAAATACCGTGTTGTAGAAAAAACAGCTCCTAACGGATTTGTTCTGAACAGGACTGTGAATCATATTGAGCTCACCTATGCCGGACAGAACGAAAAGGTGACTAACACCTCAACATCATTTACAAACGACAGGCAAAAGGCTGAAATCGACCTTACAAAAGAACTTGAACAGGACGAGAAATTCAATATCGGCAATAATGACGAAATCCTCAATGTTTCATTTGGACTTTACGCTGACGAAGATTTAAATGCTTCAAACGGAACAGTTATCCCAAAAGACGGACTTATTGAAATAATCTCTTGTGATGAAAAAGGCAAAGCAACCTTCACCACCGACCTTCCAATCGGAAAATACTATGTTAAGGAAATCAGCACGGACAGTCACTATGTCCTTTCCGATAAAAAATACCCTGTTGTGTTTGAGTATGCGGGGCAGGATACGGCGACTATTCATATTTCGGTCAATGACGGTGAGCCGATTGAAAATGAAATCATCTACGGAACAATCAAAGGTTTTAAAACTGACCGTGAAACAAAAGAAACTATCAGTGAGGCGTTATTCGGTTTATTCAAAATGAACGAAAAGAAGTTTACTGAAAATAACGCAATTCTTACTTCCAAATCAAATGAGGACGGTGTTTTGAATTTGCCGATGTTCCTTACGGCGAATATATCATCCGTGAGTTAAAGCCAGCCGATGGTTATCTCCCCAATGAAGAAAACTATCGGGTAACAATTTCCGAGAACAAGGAAATTATTGAAATCACAGTTGAGAATGATAAAATACCTGAACTCGGAACAACTGCAACTATTGACGGTAAAAAAGAATTTACGGCAAACGGTGATATAGCTATTGATGATGTTGTGTCTTAAAAACACCTTGTCCCCGGCAAAGAATACACCATAAAAGGTATTTTGATGGATAAAAAGACAGGCAAGGCGTTCCTTGTTAACGGCAAAGAAGTTAGTTCTGAAGTAACATTCACACCCGAAACAGCAGACGGCGAAGTAACAGTATCTTTCACCTTTGACGGTTCTGTAATTAATAGAGACACAGAGATTGTAGTTTTTGAAACTCTTTACCGTGATGAAACGGAAATTGCTGTTCACGCTGACATTGATGACAAGGATCAGACCTATGAAGAAGTATAAAGGGAAAATCCAAATGGGAATTGTGATAGGCATATTTTCTGTAATAATAGTTGCCTGCCTCATTTCAATATTTTCAAGGCTCTATGCCGAAAACAAGGAAAAGGAAGAATTCAGACAGCTTGCAGAAATTGTTGCTGAGGAAACAACAGATGCAACCATTGAAGAAACGATAAGAAAGCCAAATTTATTAAAAGTCAGTGATTCGGATAATGAATTTCAAACTGAACAACCTGTGTATTACACAACCTATTACGAACCTCATTCAATATCAGAACTTATTTCAATGAATTCCGAGTGTTTCGGTTGGATAAGCATAGCAGGCACTAATATCAATTACCCTGTTATGCATACACCGAGTAATCCGCAGAAGTACCTGAACAAAAACTTTTACGGCGAGTACAGTTTCAGCGGTACACCGTTTCTTGACGCAAGGTGTTCAGCCGACAGCACCAAAATCATACTTATAAAAGACACCCATATAAGAAAAATTTTGGAATAGAAATAATTAGAGTTCTTTATAAGGAATACTTATTTATTACCTTAATACATTGTATTAAGGGGTGAAATTCTATGGATAAAGACAAAAAAATTATTTTGCCGAAAGATTTGCAAGAAAAAATGCTTAAATTCTTTGTGCAGACATCTATTCCAAGACAAAAGTTACAAAAGGAAATGTCTTCTATTTATAAAAAGATAAATAGGGAGTGATTTCTGTTATGGAAACTGGAATTTATGTAAGAGTGTCAACGGAAGAACAAGCACAGGAGGGTTACTCAATAAGGGCACAGCAGGAAAAATTAAAGGATTATGCAAGAATTAAAGAATGGTCAATTTATAAAATCTATGCAGATGAGGGCATAAGCGGTAAGAATATAAAAGACAGACCCGCTATTAACGAATTGATTAATGATGTAAAGAACAATAAAATCAAAAATGTTGTCGTATTCAAAATAGACAGACTAACAAGAAATACAGTTGATTTAATACAGCTTGTCGATTTGTTCAATAAATATGATTGCAGATTTAATTCATTAATGGAAAGTATTGATACGCAGACAGCTTCGGGAAGAATGTTTTTAAAAATAATTGGTACTTTTGCAGAATTTGAAAGAGAAAATATAGCCGAAAGAGTTCAAGTAGGCTTTGAAAGAAGAGCAAGAGAGGGTTACAGTACTTGTTCTGCTATATCAAGCTATGGTTATGATAGAGAAAATGGAGAAAGAGTACAAACCATAAATGAGAAAGAAGCTAAAATCGTTAAAGAAATATATGATATGTTTGTTAATCAAAATTTGTCAGTCACAGGAATAGCCAAAAATTTAAATTTGAGAAAAATCCCAAGTAAAAGAGGAAAGTATTGGTGTACAACCACGGTAAGAGATGTTTTGACAAATGCTAATTATATTGGAATGGTGAGATATGCAGTTAATGAAGAAAAAAGAAATTTTGAGACTGAGGGAAAACATATACCCATAATCAGTACAGAATTATTTGAGGAAGCACAAAGATTACTTAAAAAAGTGCAAAAAATTAGTTTTACTAAAAAACCAAGAGAAGAAACATATTATTGTGGTTTTTTGTATTGTGGTAAATGCGGTAAAAAATTAGCAAGCCACACAAATAAAAGAACAAAAGCAGATGGGAGTAGCTATTTAAAGATTGATTATTACTGTCCTTGTAACTATCTAAAAGTTTGTGATGAACCTAGTATAAATCACAATAAGGTTGAGAAGGCGTTTGTTGAATATATAAACAATATTGAGGATTTTAAATTAAATAATGATTTTCAGATTGAAGAGCAAGAAAATAAAAGGAAAGAGTATTTGCAAAATAAACATACATATGAATTGCAACTAAATACATTAGAAAAGAAACAAAAAGAGATTATGAATTTATATGTAAAAGGTGACATTGATTTTGAAAATTACAGAAGTATGAAAGAATTAATTGATATTGATAAAAACAAAATTATTGAGGAGCTTGAAAAAATAAATGCAGAGCTTAACAAAAAGATTGTTATTCAAAAAGAAGATATTATTTTAAATCTTAGAGAAAATTGGGAATTGCTGAACAACGTTGAAAAAAGGCAGTTTTTATACAAATTTATCAATAAGATTGTTATAGTCAATGAGAAAAAAGCTAAACAGTATTTTACCAAAATACTTGATGTCGAGTTTAATAATATGATATGATTCATATGATAAATTGAATTTTCGCAGGCAAAAAATAAAAATCTTCCCTGACTTAAAATCAAGGAAGATTTTTGTTTTTTTACTTAATGCCAATTATAAATTATATTCATAGTATTCATAAATCCGAGTTCAGCTTGTGTTCTTTCCGCATTATATGCTTGAATTGCTGTTTGTTCCTGAATTGAAGAACTAATTTGTCTTGACATCTGATTAATATTACTTGAAAGAGAATTAATTTTTCTATTAGCATTTCTCAAGGTATTTTGAAGCGTATATTGATTCTCAATTACCTGATCCAGTTTATCCAATACCTTACCGAGCTGTATAATGATAATACCTCTTTGTGCTTCTTCGTTATAAATATTGTAAGCACCTCGGTCACCTGTCTTTTGGTCAAATTCTAAACTATAAGTTCTCTTTTCTGATAAATATTGATAAAAAGAACTTATTGCGACAATGTTATGCCAATACTTTTGGTCGACAATATTATAATTATAAAATTCATTAAGCCGATTTTTTGAGTCTGCATATTTTTCTTCAAGAATTTCTATTTCTCGCTGAATATTTCCTCTTATAATATTTTCGTTTCTTACTCGTTTTTCATCTTCATTTTTTAATCTATCATATTCTTTCATTTTATAACTATATTCTTTGTCATATTCTTTTTGTATATTTACTTTTTTGATGTTGGCAACTATTGCTACAACAATCGCACTGCAAATCATACCAACAATCATAGAAAATATAAATGAATCACCCATACTGACAGCTTCATTAACAGCACCAATCAAACCCGAATTATTATCATCAAAACTACTGATTTTTATTATCATTATAACCATTGCCACAACAATACAAGTTAACATACCTGAAATTATCGAATCACCATAATCAGCATTTGCTTGACTGCATCTGGGCAATTCTATATTTCTTTTTCTGCCTAAGGAATTTCTTTTTTGATACATATTTTCAAGAGTATTTTTCTGAATATAAATATTCTTTTCCATATCAAGTATAATAGATAAATATTCTTTTAGCTGTTCATAGGTCATTTTAGTTTTCCTCCTTTACATAGGACTGTCACAAATATAAAATTGTGACAGTCCCTTATCTTTACTATTCGTATGTTCTTATAGCAACTTTTACCTGTCCGCAACCGCAAGTGCCGATATAAATGCAACTATTAATAAACCTCGCATAAATACTAGTGCTTGAAAATCCTTAGATTGGACAAGCCTTTTACTTAGCATAATTGCATAAACATAATTTATATGATGAATTGACTTTCCGCAACAAAAACAAAAGTCTTTTTTTAGGTCAAGGAAGATTTTTGCGTTGTTAATATTATTCAGCAATAAAGGTTATGTTGTCA
>CAJUGO010000028.1 GCA_910585865.1 uncultured Ruminococcus sp.
ACACAACTGTATTCACAGACCGACAGGGCAGGAGCGAGACCCACACCTTTGACAATAGCGGAAGCACAGTATCTGTTTTGAATGCAAACGGTTATCTGGAGAACGGAGGAAATAGCGGACTTTCAATTTCAGGCGGCGCAGATTCATTCACCAAGAACTACATAACCGAATCAACCGAGCAAAATGCAGTCGGAAGCGGAAAATACTATTACAAAACTAATGGTGCAAGAAATAGTATTACCAGCAGTGGAGGTACTGTTTCAATAGATAACTCGGAACCGACAGAGGAGAACGGACAAGTTCAGTATTTTGGTAAAACATCAATAAAAGTTAATAATCCTGAGAGCAGTACAAATTCTGCATTCTTCACCGGTGCAACACACCAGATAGACAGTACGGAATTTAACGGCAAGGATATCACATTCTCCGCATATGTAAAGACTAAAAATATTACTCAAATTTATAGCGGAGGACCTATTGGTGCTACACTGAAAATTAAGTGTTACAATTCAAGCGGAGCAACCTTGAAAGATGTAAACAGCATAGGCATCAGTGGTACGCTAGACTGGCAAAGATTAAGCATAACGGTAAAAGTTCCTGAAAATACGAGCAGAATAAGAATATACTGCAATCTTCGCTATGCTTCTGGCACAGCGTGGTTTGATTGCCTACAGCTTGAAGAAGGCAATTGTGCGAATGATTTTAATGCGCTACAAAACGGCAATTTTGAAAGCAATGAATATTGGCTGACAAATGAGAATAAGGCAATTACCGCTCAAAATGGTACAGTTACAATTAACGGAGAAGCAGGTGCATTTAACAATGCAAAATATGATGATACTGAAACTGATACTGAAATTGAAAACGAGGAACCTTCAACCTATTTTGAAACTGTAACTGAAACAGCGCCTAATGACAGTATTAATACATATGACAATTACGGCAATTTAATTAAAACAGAACAGGGCTTTGTTACAAGAACAGTAAAAAATATTTATGAAGTAAGAACTACAGAACCATCAGATAGCACTGACAATGATAATTCAACAGATGACTCACAAACAAGTTCTGAAGAAAATACAGATGATTTTGTTGAACCATACGACAATTCTTTTGGTAATAAGTATATTTATCAAACTGTAAATGTCGGCAGATCGGGTGTAATATTTAATATTTCAGGTGAAGCACAGGCAAAATCTGTGCCGTTATCGAATGAAAACCGAACATACGGAATTGCGCTGAATATTTATTATGAAGGCAGCTCCATACCCGAAACACATTATCAGGAATTTAATGCGGCAACATCACAAAAGCAAACTACCTGTATGACCGTCACACCTGAAAATGCAGCAACAAAAATAAGCTATGTTGCATTTGCCTTTGTCTATGGTAACAATAAAAACACAATGACAGCAAATAATGCAATGCTTAACATTTCGCCTGCATATGTGTCCGAAAGCGCAAGTGACGATTTTCAAAGCGAAGATGAAATTATTGACTATGAAGTAATTTCTGAAAGCGTAGATACATCAAAAGATTATATGGTGACAAGCACATCATATGACGACAACGGAAATTACGCCGCGTCAGAAACAGATGAAGCCGGCAATACAGTAACATATACATATGATACAAGCGGTAATAAAACTTCTGTTACTGACGGCGAAGGTAATGTTGTCAATTATACCTATAATTTAAGTAATAATGTTACAAGTGTAAATAGTAATGGCTCTGAGAACCAATATTCATATAACGGTACAAACGATATCTCTGCAATCACTCATAACGGATTTAGTTATAATTTTAATTATGATGTATTTAATAATCTGATTTCAACTAAAATAGGTAATACTGCCATTGTTTCAAATACATATTCAACAAACAACGGCAATCTTATCAAAACTACCTACGCCAACGGTGACTATATAGAATACACATATGATGAACATGATAATATTACAAAGCTGACCTCTGAAACAGGAATAATAGCAGAATTTATTTACAACAAAAAAGGGCTTGTCGCAAAAGCAGTTGATAATTCAAGCGCAACAACCACCTACTATTATTACGATTTCAGCGGAAACCTTACAGGTGAATACCGTCAGACAAGCGGAGGGGATTTGTCATATTTTCTCAGTTATGATTCTGAGGGCAATAAGGTTGAAAAGACTTCAATAAACGGTCAGACTAAAACCATAACTACAGGAACAGATGAAGACGGAAAAGCATTTGTCAGCAATGACGGAGTTACCGCAAAAACTGTAACCGATGATTTTGGAAGAACAACTGAGGTAAAAACATCACGAGGTGAGGGAAACAGTGTATTCTTTACAAATTATGAGTATGCAGGCGGTAAGTCAGAAAATTCCACCACAAATCTTGTCAGCAAGCTTACTCAAAAATACGGCTCTGACGAGCTTGTTAATTACGAATATATTTATGACAAGAATGGTAATATTACCGAAATAAAGCAAAACGGCAAGGTATCAAATAAGTATACATACGATAGTCTAAATCAATTGATAAAAGAATACGATTACGTAAACAGATTTTTTATAATCTACTCATATGACGGCGCTGGAAATATTCAGGCTAAGAATGAACAGTACTTAGATCCAACTTATGATTATCCTGTGGGTAAACCTCAGGGCAACGTATATTATTACAATGATACTGAGTGGAAAGACAAGCTTACAAAAATCAACAATGATAATATCACCTATGATGAATCAGGAAATCCGCTTTCTTACCGTGACGGAATGTCATTCATCTGGCAGAACGGCCGTCAGCTTGCATCTTTACAAACAGAGGATAATAGTGTAACCTATAAGTATGACAGCAACGGTATGCGTACACAAAAGACCGATAACAACGGTACTACTTCTTATTACTATGACAGTAATAAGAACCTTATCGGTTTGACTAAAGGAAATGATACTCTGCTGTTCTACTATGATTCTGACGCAAATGTAACCTCATTTAAATATAACGGTACAATGTACTATTATATTAAGAATTTGCAAGGCGACATTGTAAAAATCATTGATCAGGCAGGAACGGAAGTAGCAGGCTATGTATATGATGCATGGGGAACTATTCACAGCCAAACAGGCGACCCTAATATCAGACGGCTTAATCCGTTTAGATACCGTGGCTATGTCTATGATGAAGAAACAGGATTCTACTATCTCCAATCACGCTACTATGATCCTTTTACCGGTAGATTTTTGAATGCGGATGTGCTGTTTGATACTCAATCCGGAACTCCTTTAAGCACAAATATGTTTGCTTATTGTGAGAATAATTCTATAAATAGTATTGATAGAGATGGTCATAAGACAACCATTTCTCCGGCAAAACCTTATAAATACTATCGTAATAATGCCGTTAACTATGCTAGAAAATGGTGCTATGGTCGTAATTCTTTATATTATAGCTATTCACAAGATTGTACAAATTTTGTTTCTCAATGTTTATTTGAGGGTGGAATACCAATGACTTTTAATATTAAATCAGGGTCATGGCATTCTGTTAGATATAAAAATGGTAAATCATACTCTAAATATAGTTGGGATGTAACACCTGCGTGGAGACTTTGTAATGACAATTATAAATATATCAAAAACTCAAAATATGCAAAAAAAGTGGTAACTATTAAAGATAACAAAAACAGTGTAAAAACTGCATCCAAAAATCTCAAAATAGGAGACCCTATATATTTTGATGACAATGCATGTGGAAAGCCATACCATGCAGCTATTATAACTAAAATTAGTAATAAAAAAATATATTATACTGCACATTCAATTAGTAATAAAGATAAAGATTTAGAAAAATATCTTACTCATAAGTCCAAAAGTAAGAAAACCGTATATGCAATAGCTATAAAAGACAGGTTATAAAGGAGCTTATATATGAATATTAAACGAATATTTCATACTCATAGAATTTTATCCTATATAATATCATTTTTTATAATGATATTACTTTTGTATTCTATATTTGCAATTTATGTTTCAATCACACTTAACAGTGTTATTAGAAAAGCTATGAATGATGAACCTTATGAAAATAGACTTACTTCTCTTATTAGCAAAGAAGATTATGAACTTTTAAACCCACGCCAACCTGAATTAGAAGAAGGATATTCTATTAAGATAGAGTTTTCAAACACCTTCCCCGTGGTTTTGCCTTTTCTTACAGACGCTTATTATAAATACACATACATCGTAACTGATGCACAAACTAATGAAGATATTTATGGATCATTAGATTCTTCTGTTACTATCGAATTAAGCTATACCACTTTTTCTGTTCATATATCTGATGTTATAGAAGCACCATAATACAGTGTACGATTCTATGTATTAAAATCTTTGTAATGTTTGTGGCGGTTTTGTATTTCAACAAAACCGTCACAGCCTAAATTTTAAGTGTAAAAGAGTGCAATCTGTCAACAACAAGCTGGTCGCCAAACGGATTAGTATCCGAAAAAACATATATTTATGGTGATTCGGACTGGAAAGATAAACTGACGTCATACAACGGAACAACATAAGATAGGTACGGTTCTATGTCTTAGATATATCTATTATTTATTGAAATTTAGCTTAAAAAGCAATGTACTAATGCCTCCCTCGGTGCGGTAGCGTTGTTCAGTTTCAATCAACTCTGCCTTTCTTAAATCTTTAACAGCTCTGCGGACTGTGGCAGGCGACAGCTCTATGTTGCCTGCTATTGTATTATATTAAGAATTTGCAAGGCGACATTGTAAAAATCATTGATCAGGCAGGAACGGAAGTAGCAGGCTATGTATATGATGCATGGGGAACTATTCACAGCCAAACAGGCGACCCTAATATCAGACGGCTTAATCCGTTTAGATACCGTGGCTATGTCTATGATGAAGAAACAAGTCTTTATTACCTACAAAGCAGATACTATGATCCTTTTTCAGGAAGATTTCTTAATGCAGATGATACGGCTTTCATTGGTGCGACTGGTACTGTGCTTAGTTGCAACCTCTTTACATATTGTGAGAATAATCCTATAAATAAATATGATAAAAATGGTAATATTGCCGCTAATGTTATTGGTGCTGTAATTGGAGGAATAGTAGGTGCTATTGGCGGTTATTTCTTAACAAATTGGTTAGCTGACAAGTTAAGCCTAAAAGGATGGAAAAGAAATGTATTTGTTTGGGGATTGAGTGCTGTTATTGGTGCTGCTGCCGCAGTAATAGGTTATTTTATTGGTCCGTATATTGCTAAAGCATGGTCAGTTTGGAGTGCAAAGTTTTCTGGTCTAATTAAAGGAACTTTTAAAAGTATTTCTAAGATAACATCTAAATCAATGTCGCATATCAATGTTTCTAAGCATCTTTGGAATAAGGTTATGAAAAAAGTAACTAAAACTCAAATTGAAACTCTTATTTATCAAGGAATAAGAAAAGGTTCGTGGAATTTGCTATCCAATGGTTCAGTAAAAATATTATATAAATATAAAGGTAGAATAATTGTTATTACGGGAAAAGTTGTTAATAAAATATTTAAAATTGGTAATGCTTGGGTCTGGAATGGTAAAGGAAAGCCCTAAAATAAGCGGGAGTTTTTTATGAAAGAAATTATTAAACAGTGGAAAAAAAGAAATTATAGCTTTGTTTATGTACAGTTACTAAAAAAAAATTTTGATTATACATTAGATAATTTTGAAAAGTATTTTTCTTCTATTGATGGGCAGAATAAATTTTGTTATTTGGTTTATCTAATTTCGATGGAAAATACTCCTCGTAATGCCATACTCTTATGCGAAGTTCTTTTATATACTGATACTTTCTTTTTTAGTATTCATCCCGTGATTAAAATGTTTTTGCAACAATCTCTAAATATATATCCTTTTGACATTTCAATTATAAATTGGATAGTGGATACATATGACAATAATCCTGACTCACCATTTTCATTTGAAGAAATAAATATTTATAAAAGCAAGTTAAAAAATTTGTAATAAATAATATTTAGTAAAAGGTCTATATACGTAAAATATATATTGTAAAAAAGAGAAATTTTACAAACTTTCTTCATTTTAGTAATGTTTTAAATTAAAAAGCAATGAACTTTTACTACACTGTTGCCGATATCGTTGCTCGGTTTCAATCAACTCTGCCTTTCTTAAATCTTTAACAGCTCTGCGAACTGTGGCAGGTGACAACTTTATGTTGCCTGCTATTGTATTATATTAAGAATTTGCAAGGCGACATTGTAAAAATCATTGATCAGGCAGGAACGGAAGTAGCAGGCTATGTATATGATGCATGGGGAACTATTCACAGCCAAACAGGCGACCCTAATATCAGACGGCTTAATCCGTTTAGATACCGTGGCTATGTCTATGATGAAGAAACAAGTCTTTATTACCTCCAAAGCCGCTATTATGATCCTTTTTCAGGCAGATTCTTAAATGCGGATGTTTATTGTGATACAGGCAACTCTGTATTAAGTACCAATATGTTTGCTTATTGTGAAAATAATAGTATAAACAAAATTGATCCTTCAGGTTATTGGGTTGTTTCAGCAGGGTTAGAGAGCGGTGCTGCTGCAATTTTTGGACTATATTTAGCTGTTGGTGTTGGATACGATGGAACAAATATTGCAGTTACATTATCTTTAGGTTTGTTAATAATTACAAACGTTTCTGCATATGTATCAGGATATTTTGCATACTACCCCAAAAAGAAAAGTGTTAAAGATTTAAAGGGTTGGGGAGTATCGGTTGGAGCATCATTTAGTATGGGTGTTCACTTAAGCGGTGGAGCTGGTGCTGAAATTCAATCAAATGGACATGGATTTTCTGCTTCAATAGGAGGGGGTGCACCTATTGCACCAATTCCATATTTTCAAGTAAAGTTTGGATACACATGGGTATGGTATTGGAATATAAAAAAAACAAAAAATAATAAATCGTATACCAAATCAATTGGCTGGATTCCAAACAGTAAATTTAAATTAACAAAAAAAGTAACTATACGAATATATATGTGTATAAAATGAAAAAAACCATAAGAGTATATTACAAATCGAAAAGAGTGAAAATATATTAAATGAAAGAGCTTAGCACATTTTATAGGATTTTTAAAATTATAATCTTTATTGCTGACATATTTGCAATATGTATTTATTCCTCAATATTAATATTAACGCTTATTTCAGGTGAAAGCTTTTTGGAGGCAATTATCTTAATAATTATCTCTGCCTTAATTTTGACGATAATTGAAGTGTCTTTATTAAAATATTATCAGAATATAGTAATATCAATCGAATTTGTTAATGATTACGTCATTATAAATACGAATAAAGCAAAATATATTTTACCAGATAAATGTTTTATTCGTGTCAAAGAGGAAACATCAAACGGTCGTACATATATTTTTTATAATGACGGAATTCATGAGAAGAAATTTGTTTATATTATGAAGTATTTATTTAAAACTTACCATCTTGATATTGAAGAAATGAAAAGACATATGCCCTATACTGTTTTTGAATGAGATTAATTGTACATCTAATATGATATAAAAAATTTTGAATAATTAATAACGATATAATCAAACGGCTTAATCCGTTTAGATACCGTGGTTATGTTTATGATGAAGAAACAAGTCTTTATTACCTCCAAAGCCGTTATTTTGATCCTTTTTCAGGCAGATTCTTAAATGCGGATGATACTGCTTTCGTTGGTGCGACTGGTACTGTGATTAGTGGTAACCTGTTTACATATTGTGAGAATAATCCTATATTACTCACTGATAATTCTGGTGAATTCGGCACACCATTACAATGGGCTATGGCTGTAGTCGGCGGTATCGCAGGATGGATCTGGGAGACTACGTAGCTAAACAATTTGGTTATAAAAGCGGATGGAAATATTGGGCAATACGTGCTGGAGTTACTATCGGTGGTGCAGTTATTGGTTGGTTTGCAGGAAAAGCAATTGTAAAAGTTGTAACAAAATTCCTGAAATCACATCCTAAGATAATGTCTAAACTTCCTGATGGTGTTCGTTGGTTTTTTGGCATTAAAAAACCATGGAATAAAACAGTATTTCAAAGTTCAACAAAACTCACAGAGCATTTTAATAAACATGCAAAAGAGTGGGGAAAAAATATAAAAATAAAAATCAATATTTAAATGGAGCAAGAAAACTGTTAAACTCTTCAGGTAAAAACGTATCTGAATTTACATCAAAAAAAGGATGGTTTTTTAAATATAATTCAAAAACAAATGAATTTATATGTGTGAGTGACAAGGGAACAATTTCTTCTTATTTTAAACCTAAAGAGGGAATAAAATATTGGAAGGCTCAAGTTAAAAAATACAAATAGAATAGGTGATTATATGAAAATGCGGTGTCCTTGCTGTGGTTTTAAAACATTAAACCAGGAAGACGAATTGTATTTTGAAATATGTCCTGTATGCTTTTGGGAAAATGATCCCATTCAAAATAACAATGCTAATTATTCTGGTGGTGCAAATTCAATAAGTTTATTTGAGGCTAAAAAAAATTTTAAAAAATTCGGAGCAATTTTAGAAGAGTATGTTTCACTTACTAGAAAACCTTATGATACAGAAAAGTAAATATTTTAATAGTCATCTAAATTAAGAATATTTTAAATACCTATGATATAGGGTGCCTCAAAAAAATATTGTGTAAATAAAAATCCTTTAAGCAATAACAGAATATAGGATTGCGATGCAATCAGACTTACTGATATGCCCCAGTCAACTCTTTGTTCCTTTCCGTGAAATGTTAAGCGCGCCTTGCGTGAATAACATTTTGCGGAGAGGAAATTCTATTCCCAGGGGCAAATCAGGTTGATATTTTGCCTTCAAAATATTCTGCCTTCAAATATTATCAAAAACTAGTTTAAAATTACATACTCAGAATATGATTATGTTAATTTATTCTATATAAGTTATTCATATGACGGCGCTGGAAATATTCAGGCTAAGAATGAACAGTACTTAGATCCAACTTATGATTATCCTGTGGGTAAACCTCAGGGCAACGTATATTATTACAATGATACTGAGTGGAAAGACAAGCTTACAAAAATCAACAATGATAATATCACCTATGATGAATCAGGAAATCCGCTTTCTTACCGTGACGGAATGTCATTCATCTGGCAGAACGGCCGTCAGCTTGCATCTTTACAAACAGAGGATAATAGTGTAACCTATAAGTATGACAGCAACGGTATGCGTACACAAAAGACCGATAACAACGGTACTACTTCTTATTACTATGACAGTAATAAGAACCTTATCGGTTTGACTAAAGGAAATGATACTCTGCTGTTCTACTATGATTCTGACGCAAATGTAACCTCATTTAAATATAACGGTACAATGTACTATTATATTAAGAATTTGCAAGGCGACATTGTAAAAATCATTGATCAGGCAGGAACGGAAGTAGCAGGCTATGTATATGATGCATGGGGAACTATTCACAGCCAAACAGGCGACCCTAATATCAGACGGCTTAATCCGTTTAGATACCGTGGCTATGTCTATGATGAAGAAACAAGTCTTTATTACCTACAAAGCAGATACTATGATCCTTTTTCAGGAAGATTTCTTAATGCAGATGATACGGCTTTCATTGGTGCGACTGGTACTGTGCTTAGTTGCAACCTCTTTACATATTGTGAGAATAATTCTATAAAATACACCGACAAAACAGGGACATTTTTAATTTCTGCTTTTGCTACATATATTATTGCTGGTTTAGCATTTACTGTTGTTTGTGTTGCACTATTAAATAAATCTGTTCAACGAGCTATTAAAAAAGTATGTGAAGCAATTGGCAATGGAATAAAAAATCTATGTCAGTCCTTTGTAGATATTATTGATAAAGCAGTTTCAAAAGCTAAGACAAGAACTAAGTTAAATAAATACGAAGTTCATCATATAGTTGCACAAAAAGATAGAAGAGCTGCTGATTCTCGTAAATTACTAACAAAAGCAAATATCGGTATAAACTCTTCTAATAACAAAGTAAGTATAAAATATAGATTACACAAATTTATTCACACAGATTCATATCATAAAAATGTCTACAGGTTATTATCTAAAGCTAAAGGAAACCGCTAATCAAATCGGTCTAAATGAATTATCAAGCAGTCTTTTATTTTTACGCAGAGGATATCAAAGTAATAAAGATGCAGAGATTTTAAGTTCAACGCTGCATGTTATAGATAATGGATTGTATTTGGTTTCATATGATAATACATTATATTCAGTCAAATCAGATGAAATAAAAATTCTTGCAATTGAAAAAATTGAAGATAAAGTATACAACACTGCATACGAATTGTTGTGCAAACAATAAAAGATAAGACAAAATAAAGCACCAAAACTACTTCTGTAATTTTGGTGCTTTTAATTTTGAAATAATAATAAATAATCTACATGAAATTAATTGTACATATAAGCCGTATTTTGGCTTTGTACGGTAATGCAATAAATGATATT
>CAJUGO010000029.1 GCA_910585865.1 uncultured Ruminococcus sp.
GAGCGCATGACTGTTAATCATGATGTCACTGGTTCGAGCCCAGTTGGGGGAGCCACGATAAAACCGTGTAAACTCTAGTGTTTATGCGGTTTTTCTTTGTTTTTCCTGTTTTCAAAATCGCACTGCGGAACACTGCGGAAAATGGCGGTTGCTACACGGTTGCTACAGATTTTTTCAAAAAAATAACCTCCCGCCTGAAAACGGGAGGTATCATTATGCCATCCTTTTTATTGCGCTGTAAAGTGTGTCAATTTCCTGGATGATATAGTGTTCAACATCGACACTGTAATTGGTATGCCCCATAAGGGCAATTATATCTTCTTGCCTTGCTCCTGCCGCTGACATCCTTGTAGAAAAGGTTCTTCGGCAAGAGTGGGGAGTAAATGAATTATCAAATCCTATAGCTTGCATTGCAGGACGGAAACAGTATTTTAAATAGTAATCCTTATTCATAGGTTCACCGTTCTCACGGCAAAATATTGTTTTACCACCTTTGTTAATGCAGTTTTTAACTATATCCTGAACTTTTGGGTGAATTGGGATAATCCTATTCTTACCTGCCGCCGATTTAATACCGCCTTTCAATATTGGTATTTTAGTATCAGTAACCATATAATCATCAGCTGTTAGCTGTAAAAATTCGGTTACTCTAAAATTAAGATAGCACATAGCATAGATATAATCCATATATGGTACTTTGCCAACATTTTGACGGATTATTTCAAGCTGAATATCTGTAAAACGTGTTGCGTTTACTTCCTCTTTTTCAGGTAACTCAATGAAAGTAGCATAGTTTTTATTTATTATATCTTCTTTCATTGCAAAAGTGTACATATTAGTTAGCAAACATTTTAAATTATGCAATGCCGAAAAACCAAGCCCATCACACATTTTAGGTTTATCGGTCACTTTATATGTGCCTTTTCCATTTTTGTCTATGTACTTTAATTTGCCGCTTACGCCCATTTCGTGATGAGGATTTTCAAAATAGTCTGAAATAGTCTGAAAGTCAGATGTTCGTAAATCTCTAAATTTTCGGCTATACAATGGTTTTAGTTTTATCCATGCGGAGTTATATCCTTGCTTAGAACTTTTGCTTAACTTGCCATATGATTTTGTTTTGAGCCATTTATCATGTAATTGCTCAAGTGTGATATTGAAACAGCATACAGGGTTATATTCATATTCCTGCAAAGCATTGAGTGCCTCTGTACGTGTTCGGTAACTTCCTATGTATACTCTTTTACCTGTTATTGTTGAAGAAGTAGCCCAAGGCTTTGTTTTGTTATCTTTGCGAAAGTAGACTGATCCCGTTCCGTTTGCTCTCTTCGATGATTTCTTTGATACATCGGTTTGAGATTTGCCACACCATGGGCAAAACAAAAAATCATCCTGAATAATTTTGTTACATCTTTTGTTTTTACATTTCACTAAAATCATCCCTAAAAAAGGGTGCAAAAATCCCTTGTAAATTATTGAAAAATTTACAAGGGTGTGGTACAATATTATTGCGTTAAACTGCACCGTTGCACCCTGCGTGTAATGGTTTCCGCTCTATCCTGCGCCAACAGGGTAGGGCGGTTTTTTATTTATCGTCAATTTTTTGTCCGCAGTATGGACAATACTTCTTTTTGTCATTTTCTTGATTGTCATCAGATTTTACTAATTCTGAAAATCCCGCTGTTATAATACCTGTAGGCACAGCAACCATACCAATACCTAAAAATGCTATAATTGTTGCAAGAATTTTACCTGCCGCAGTAATCGGATAAACATCTCCATAGCCAACGGTTGTAAGAGTTGCAACAGCCCACCACATAGCTTCGATAGCATTTGAAAACGCATCCGGCTGTGCTGTGCTTTCTATATTGTACATCAAAACAGAAGCAATTATCATAAGCAGTCCCACAATCATAATTGATGATATTAATTGTGAAGCCTTATTTTTGAACACTTGTCCTATTGTATTCAAAGCATTTGTGTATCTGTTAATTTTGAATATTCGTAATAATCTTACTACTCGCAATGCCCTCAATGCCCGTAGGTCGATTTTGATAAAGAACGGCAAATAAAACGGTAGTATTGCCAATAAATCGATAATCGCCATGAAAGATATAATATACTTTAATCTTGCACGCAGTGGTGACAATTCCGGGTGCAGTAGGTCAGCCGTCCATATTCTCAATATATATTCAACTGTAAAAATAAATACGGACACAATCTCAAATTTATCAAAAACATTTTTCCAAAAGCTCGGTATATCAAAAGTATCTGCAATTGCAGTAATTAATGTCAAAATAATCATTACGATTATAAAAACATCAAATATACGGCTTGGCAAGTTCTTGCCTACTTCGATAATCTCAAAAACTTGGGATTTTATCTTCTTATACATATTAACCCTTTTATTCTTTTTTGTTTATCAAAATACGATTATTAATAATTGGGCAGCAATAAAGCTGCCCTTTTTATACTTTCCAACGATTACCGCAATTCTGACATATTGCTTCAGAATGCGTTTTTGACTTTGTTTTACTGTTTGTAAGTAACGGAATTATTAATATTAACCCTAAAGTACAACAAGCTAATAAAATCCATAAGCACCAACCTATACAACCTCTATGTTTAGTCTTTACATTGGTTACAGCTTGTACCGTTACATTTTCACTTCCACATTTTGGACATATCATAAAAAATCCTCCTTATTTACGGCATATGTTGACAATCTTCGCCGTATAATGTAAAATGATATCAGGGAAGTGATATTTCTTCTCATTCCACTCTTTTGCCGTCCGTTATTCGCAGTAACGGGCGGTATTTCCATGTACAGCGGAGTTTACAGCTCCGCCTTTTTACTTTTTATAAAATCATCAAATTGATTTATTACTTGTCGTTCCAATGGATGCAGATACCATGCGTTTCTCATCTCTAATTCTCGCATACGCTTTTCTCTATATTCTGCCGCTTCTTTAGATATATTACATAACTTCGCAATGTCAACGGCGTTGACTGCTTGTAATTCGTGTAGTACACATGCAGGTGAAAGTAAGTCACGTGCAAAAACGTTAGCGGCACTTTCATTGTTATCTCGAATAGCAAAGGTTCTATAAGCAGGAGTGTTAATTAATAAGTGTCCTAAGAATATATGACCTAGTTCATGTGCAATTGTAAATCGGCAGCGGCGAGAATTTTCATTGTCATTGTAAACAATATTGTAGCACTTGTTTTCTACAACAGTCATTCCGCTTTCGCCGTCTTTTAACAACTTAAAATCACTATTTCTATACAAATTAATATCATTAGACATATTGATTATTTCAGTTATAATGACAGGTAACTTGCAAATTTTATAATCAATAGTGCACTGCCAAGCAGCATTACGAGCATTTTTATACTTACCGTAATTCATTCTATCACCTCATAGGATTTATTTTATCCTATGGGGTGATTTTTATTTAAATGTCATCTTCATTAGTTACCGGAGTAACGCTATCAAATAAATCTAATTTGTCTTTTGGTATTTCTATGTAACTAATGGGTCTGTTATCCTTGCTTCGGGCTGCCATTAATACTGTTTCGTATTCGGGTTCAATTTCAAGTATCTTGTCGACAGCAGGCTGCATCTCAGGTTTGTTGCGGTATGCGGTAATTACTTTATTTTCGTGATTGGTTAAATCTTTTACATTTGTTTTTGGTTTTATCTCACCATCAATCAAAGCGTAAATATCAATAGATAAAACATTACATATTCTAGTGATATTTTGAATTGAAGTTCCCCATATCCCTCTGCTGAAAATCCCTTTGACGGTCGTATATGGTATATCTGCTACTTTTGCAAACTGCATTATACTTTTGTAATTATTCAAAATATATTCTTGTAATTTTTGCTCTATCGTCATTGCATTCGCCTCATTTCACTTTTAGTATATTACAAAATTCTGTAGATGTCAACATGAATTTTACCGTATTTAGTAAATAATTTTTAAAAAACTATTGACAATCTACCAAAAAAGGTATATCATAACAGCGTAACCTACCGAATAAGGTAGATAATTTAACGAAAGTAGGTGTCAACAATGTTATATCCAAATTTAGAAAAAGCAATGAAAAAGGAAGATGTAACAAAAACTGATTTAGCAAATCTTTTAAATCTACATTTTAACACGGTAACTTCTAAATTAGAAGGAGAAACAACATCCAAAAAAACAACATATCAAATTGGTTTTACACTAATTGAAGCCGTTATGATAAGAAATATATTTTTTAAAGAATATGATCTGAGTTGGTTATTTGATTTTCGCGAAAACATAAAATCCGCCTAAGCAGCGGCAAACGAAAGTGAGATAAAATTATGAACGAAGTTTTACTTATTAATCCTGAAACAGGTGTTGAATATATTGATGTTCCACCAAAAGTTGCAGCTGCTTATCTTGGAATATCGCCAACATTTGTTTATGAAGGGCTGAGAAAAGGCTGTTTGCCAATTGGCACTGCATATGAAGGCAATGGTGGTCGATGGAGCTATAATATTCCAATTGGACGATTAAAAGCGTATGCACATGGTGCTGATGTTACATTGATGTATAAAATACTTGATTTATTAGAAGTAAAGTAATGAACCACATACAAAAATTACAATAAATAGTGGGGTGATAAAAATGGAAGATGTGATTTTTATAAAAGGGTCAGACCTTATAGCAAAGTTGAATGAACATTTTTATGAAAATGATGTTGTTGACTATTTTATTGAGGACTATTTAGGTGATGCACCTGACTATCTTGACAGGGCGGCAGTGATTGAAGATATCAAATGCGTTATATATGAAGGTGAAAAAACGATGGCATATATTGCGGATTGCATAATTCCTGAATTGCCTACCTATAAAATAGTAAGAATTGAGGAGTAACAGCGTGACAGCCAAAGAAATTAAAATAGCTTGCGAAAAACAACTCCCGGTTATCTTTCACAAACCAAATGAAAAAGAAATCTTATGCAATTACATAGTTGAAATAGTGTTCAGACCGTTGTCAAGCGGGCGGTGGCAGTGTTCTGCAATTTTGCCTGACCCGAATAATAACAGTTTAATTCGTGCTTGGTGCGGCTATATTTCTTTGCCCGAGGGTGTGTTTTTACCTGAAGATGAAGAGGGGGCAGTATAATTATGTATATACGCAGACTTGAAAACAAAATAGCTGATTCAGCGGCATATCGTTACATATTCGGTGCTTTGTTTGCTTTAATTGAAATTACTAAAATAAGTTTAAAAGCATTCTTCAATCACCTTATTGAAATATTTATAGCAGCGGCATTTATTTTATACATAATAACAGCACAAGCATTTGACAACGGTGAAATAGACGGTGTTACAGCACTGTTGGTTATTGCGGTGTTTGTAATACTGGCTATGGCACTGATTAAAATAAAAATTATTGAGATCGGAGGAGAAAAAGATGATGTACTGTGACTGCAATGCATGCGCACAAAGAAAAAGGTCGCTGAGAAGGGGAATTCTCAAACGACCAGTAAAAATATGAATTTATTAGATTTTAAACGATTTTTAATAAATTGTCAATAGTATAGTACTAAAGAGGTCTAAATGCGATATCAAGGTGGAAAAAGCAGAATTGCCAGACAAATAGCAGAACAAATCGGGGCAGGAGAAACATTTATTTCATTGTTCTGTGGTGCGTGTTCAGTTGAATCCAAAATCGCACCGTATTTTAAAAATATCATATGTAATGATAATCACAAATATCTGATTGCAATGTTGAATGCTGTAAAACACGGTTACAATTTGCCCGATAAAATTTCTAAAAAAGAATATGATTTTATCCGTAAACACATGGATTATGACCCTGCATTAACTGGATTTGTTGGATTCGGATGCAGTTATGGCGGTAAATGGTTCGGCGGCTACGCGAAAGAAATTCCTGGGAAAAATTGTTGTTTGTACGATAAACAATCGTTGATTAGAAAAATCCAATATCTAAAAAATGCTAGTTTCATATGCAATGATTATCGTGATGTTGAAATACCTGTAGGTGCGATAGTTTATGCCGATCCACCATACTATGGTACAGCTAGTTATGGATCTGAAAAATTTAATACATCTGAATTTTGGGATTATATGCGTGATATTTCTAAAACAAATAAAATTTTTATCAGTGAACAAAATGCACCGGATGATTTTGTATGCATATGGGAATCGCGTGTAAAACGAACATTGGACAGAAACAATCGGTTTGATGTGACGGAAAAATTGTTTATACATAATAGATACATAGTAGGAGAATCAAAATGAATGTCGTAAAAAGTGAATTATATAATGATAATTTTCAAAATTA
>CAJUGO010000030.1 GCA_910585865.1 uncultured Ruminococcus sp.
AAAAGTCAACGTAACGGATAGTGTACGTGTACCCGGAATAGTTGAAACCAGCAGCAGCATTCTAAGCATATTAGAAGCCGCTAAAGTACTGTTAGTAACCGTAGTTCCGCTGACCGAAAAGTCAAGAAGTCTGGCATTGTACACTGATATATCAATTCCGTTTATTGTCATTTCTGCCATTTATCTGCCCTCCCATGCAATTTCTTCGGAGATGTACGGTGCTGTAGTGACAGCAAATTCTCTGCCATCAATATCAATATGAGTTATAACATCTCCTTTTAAAGTATATTTTTTGTTATTATCATCATTGTGCAGGTCAACCTCGTGAATAACATTTGCCGTCAGTTTCTGCGCTACAAATGCCCGTCCTGCTGATACTGCGGCTCGCATTTTTGATACAAGACCGTCAGCGGAAACGCCCGATTGCATACGTTTAGTGAATGTTGACGCAACATCATCAGCCTGTTTATATAGTTTTGGTGCTTCTTCGTCAAGACCACTTTCGCCGCCTTCAAGCGTGTACTTAAAGATTTTTTTGAACACACGTGATGGGGAATGTTCATCAAAAATACCCTTAAATGTGTTTATCACGCTACCTGCTATACTTGCAGCTTTGCTAAAAAGGCTTTCCTGTTTTTCATCCAGACCGTTCCACGCCCCCTGCATTGCCTCCTTAAATTTATCCTTAGTTTCCTCATCCAGATTTTCCATCGGCTTAAAAAACGCTGATACAATACCTTTTGCTTTTTTGTCGGTTTTGCCTGTATAAATTTCGTATAAGCTCATTAGATTTAAAAATCCTGTAAGCTGATTTTGATAATTTTCATTATCAAGCAATTTTTGTTGATCATTACGAATTTCTGTATTCTTTTTTGTGTGACGATTGAATTCCTCTTCGGTAGCCTTTTTTTGCTCGTTAAGAAGTTTGTCTGCCTCAAGATTTTTCTGAGATTCATTTATATTAGATTTTTTTAATTCGTCTAATTTTGCATAATAATCATCATCAATTTTTTTGAGGTTATCAGAATGAGTTTGGCTCTCAGTTTCTTCTTCATCATTTAATTTTGCCAACTTATCTGTGTACTCCCTCAAAGTTTTAGCACGATTATAATAACCATCCTTAATGATTTGCAACGTGTTACCGGCCTCTTTATTGGCGGCGTCCTCAGCTTGTTGATATTTTTTATCAGCAGCTTTAACATCAGCATCATACTCCTTTTGGGAATATTCAGAATCGGTTTTTAATCTTAAATCTAATAGCGCAACCTCTTCGGTATACTGTTCATACGCCTTGTCAATAACAGCTGTTCTGGTTTCTTCTGCCGTATTAACAAGTTTCTGAGCTTTCTGAGTATATTCGTCCAAAGATAACTCAGAGGATTCGTTAAGAGCCTTAGCCTGTGTCGTAACAACTCTCTGTTTTGCTTCTTCAATTGCAATTTCTTGCTCGGATAATTCGTGCATTTTTTGAAATAGCTCATCTAATCTCTGAATTTCACCGTCAGTCAGATCACGTCGTTCCTTAGCGGCGCGACGTGCTATTTCAGTGATTTCACCCTGAACACTGTCCATATTTTCCGACAGTTTCTGCTTTTCGTCATCTGAAATGATAATGTTTTCATTGAAATTATCAAAAATACTGCCTGAATTTTCAATTTTGCGCGTAAAATCAGAAAACTTTGTACCAATATCTTCGTAGGCGCTTCCCAGATTTTCATTTGCAGTTGCCAATTTCTCCTGCGCCTGATTTAATCCATCCGCAGCCGATGTACCATCATCCATAGCCATAGACATAGCACCTATTCCTGCGGTTAAACCGGCAACTGCAGTAATAACAATTCCTATTGGATTAGCCGAAATAGCCGCATTCCACGCATACTGTGCCGCTGTTGCCAGTGTAATTTCACCTGTCAATGCACCAACGGCAATCTGTTTCAAGGTTATTGTGCCTAGTGATGCGGCTTGCGCAAGACTTTCGGCTTTAACCGCTGCTGTATGAGATTTAAATAATGCGGTTATTGTAGAAATAACTTTATAACCTTTGTATGCAGTTAATACCGAAACGGCAAGAGGCAGCAGAGTGTTAAGATTATCAGCAACAAAATCAACAGCCTTTGCCATCAGCGGCAAAACTGTTTTTGCAAGGTTTTTGGCAACCTTTGCAAGATTTGATAGAATGGTTTTTACTGTGTTGATTGCCTTTTTCAGACCACCGTCCTCAAATGACTTTTTAATGGTATTTATAGCCTCTTTTACAGGTGCTTGAAGCTCGGAGGGAAGAAGTTTAACAAGATTTTTAACTATAGCAGATACTATGGTTTTTGCCGCTGTGGCAAGCTTCGGAGCAGCATTAGTAACACTGCTTATAATCGTCTCAATGATTTTCACTGCCGCTGATGCAAGTTTTTCAGCGTTTTTAGATATACCGTCAATAAACGACTGTATAAAGCTAATAGCAGCCTCAACCATTTTGGGAGCGGCTTCAACTGCTTTTGTCGCAAGCTCACCAAAAATGTTTCCTGCTTCCTCAATCATTCCTGTAAGACCGCCATCTGTGAATGCATCGGTCAGTCGGTTTACATAACCTTGTGCTTCAATCGCCGCATCTTTCAACGGTGCTTGCATACCTTCGTAAATCTCAATGCCCAAACCTTCAAGAGCAGACTTTAAAATCGTTATTTGTCCCTGAAGGTTATCCTGCATGGTATCAGCCATCTGTTGTGCTGCACCGTCAGCGTTGTTGATATTCTTTGAAAGATTTTTGAAGTCACTGTCGGAGGCATTTATGATTGCAAGCATACCCGACATTGCCTCTTTACCGAACAATGTGCTTGCTGCTGCTGCCTGTTCGGTTTCCGAAAGTCCTCCGAACTTTTCGCGAAGCTGTTTCAGAACATCAATAAGCGGTTTTGAATTACCGTCGGCATCAGCTATGGAAATTTTGTATTTATCCATTACCTCCGCCATTTTGTCGGTCGGAGACGCAAGGTTTGACAATGCTGTTTTTAATGATGTACCTGCCATACTGCCCTTGACTGATGCATTAGCCATTAGCCCCAAAGCTAACGAAACATCTTCAACAGAATACCCCATTGTTCCTGCAAGAGGTGCGACGTACTTAAAACTCTCGCCTAACATTGATACATTAGTATTCGCAGAACTTGAAGCCTTTGCGAGAACATCTGCAAAATGTGTACTGTCAGAAGCCTTTAAGCCGAACGCCGTTAAAGCATCGGTTACAATGTCTGATGTTGTTGCAAGGTCAAGACCGTCGGCAGCGGCAAGAGACATAATGCCGCCGATACCATCAATCATAGATTTTGTGTCCCAGCCTGCCATAGCCATATATTGCAACGCTTCGGCTGATTCGGAAGCAGAAAATTTTGTTTTTGCTCCCATCTCTTTTGCCTTATCAGTCAGGGCTTGCAAATCTTTACCTGTTGCTCCGCTTATCGCGGATACTTTTGACATAGCAGCTTCAAATGATGAACCGACCGTTGCCGCTGCTGTTCCGCCTGCGGCAATTCCTGCTGTGACAGCGGCAAAGGCGGTAGTCATTGCTGATACACCATTGCTTGCTATGGATTTCATTTTTTCAACGCCGCTGTGAAATCCGCTTGTATCTACTTTTGTATCAATTTTTATAGATCCATCATATGCCAAATTTCCCACATCCTTTACTGTGAGGTCATCGGCATCCAATGGCTCTACTTGACCTTAACTATTGATTTTAATTTCAAACTGTTTTTTGCAGTTTCGCCCTTTGCAGTAAATAAAAACACCCTTACACTTTGACGACTTGTCAAAATATATGGGCATTTCATAACCGCAGTATGGACATTTAACTTTTTGTTTATTTTTCATTTCAATTAATTTAAACTCACCCCCTCTTAGCAAAATTTAGCATAAAAATAGCGCACACCCGAAGATGTACGCTATGATTATTTAATTATCAGTTTGATACATAAAAGTGTTCAACAAAACGATAAATCCGTTCCAATAGTTTATCATTGTTAATTTTATTTATCATATCTATTATAACTTTTTTATACTCCATACTGCACCTCACGCTGTTTCTTTCAAAATCTCACGCAGTACAGGAATTACAGAAGAATAATATCTGAATGACTGTACTTCTTTGTTATGACCCTTTGCTTTGTCATTAAACCACGCCCCGTATTGGTCGGTTTTCAGATTATGACGATTTGTAATTATGCCAATTTTGTTAGCCGATACACCAAACATCTCGCCTAATTCCGTTGCTGTATATGTTTTATCGGGTAATTGTGGAAGCGGCAATAAATGTTCGCCTGTAAGCTCCTTTGTAGCATATGAATTAAGCACCTGTTTGTATGTACCATCATACTGCTCAGCAAGTCTTGTCAAAATCTGTGCTTTACGAATTTTTGCATTTTCTGAACGGGTTTGTGCCATCATTCTTTGATATTCAGTCATACTTACAAGCTTTGTTTCGCCACGGCGCAACGATTTAAGAATTTTACGAACCCAAGAACGAAACTCCTTTGCTTTTTCGGTTTTGGCAAGCATTGTAATTTCATATATGCCGTCTTCAGTAAATATGCGGGTGTTGTACTGCTTACCGTCAGTACTAACCAATTTGGTTAATACTGAAAACTCTTTGCTTTTAAGATATTCATTTCTTTTTACCAATTTATTAATAGCTATTATAGGGTCTGAATACCCTAAACATTCTCCAAGCTGTTTCGCTGTCATATAAGGCTCATTATCTTTTTTATAAATATCTGCTTGTATCTCACCGAATTTTGCTGATTTGATTAACTGCAATTCATTTTTCATTTTATTTTACCGCCTTTCAAAATATTTTCCAATACCTTGCTATTAATATTTTCCTTGTCTCCAATGTTTATAAACCAATTTTACAAGACCTAGAACATGAGCGAGAGCCTTGTTGTTTTCAAGACCTTCCAGAAACATATTAATTTCAGTTATGTACTGCTCATTTGTTTTTACATTCTGACAGTTTTGTTTATAAGCCATAATAAAAAACTCCTATCAAATTTTATTGTTTGACAGAAGTTACCCTAAATGATATAATAGATTTCAGATAGGGTAACCTGTCATGTATAGAACATTTGGGTGCGGTCGCCAAACTACAGCCCATTTGTTCTATTTTTTTATGTCTGCTTCCAATTTTGAAATCCCTATTCTAATTGCTTCTGCTTTTTCAACATTCTCTTGTTCGCAATAACTTTGCAAAATTTCAGAACTTTTTTTGTCAAGCCTTACTGTGATTCTATCGTTTTTAGGATTTTCAGATTTTGGTCTGCCTGTTCGTGGACTCACCATATCACCTCACTTTTTGTCTGCCACTAAATATATTATATTTTATGTCTGCCAAAAAGTCAAGAGGTTTTTGAAAAATTATTTTGCAAATTTATTATAAATATGATATAATAGTTATAAACTCTTCGCCTGTTAAATTAGGCGAAGCCTAAGTAATGTGAATTTACCCGGTAGGTTCGCATTAAATTTTTTATTTATTTCCTGGTAATTTTATTAAAAAGAAAAATCATCCAGGAAGAGTCCGCCTTATGTTGTGGTGATAACCGATAAAATACTATATTTTGCGGTCACACCTCACACGAGGTGTGTGAGTAGAAACGATGTGACTAAAGCAGAGATTGTGCATAAAGGTATGTCACACCTCACACGAGGTGTGTGAGTAGAAACGAAATGCCCATATACTTTGACAAAACGTCAAGGTGTACGGGCATTTAATCTTTATTTTGTTTTTCATCTAAAATCGAAATCCTATAACAACAATGTTTTCTTTATCAGTTTCGTTAATTCTTATATAGTCATTCTTGTAGTCTATCTTGTCCACCATATAATGAGCAAGTATATCAATTTGATCATCAATACTTATATCAAACAAATCTGACTTTAAGGCTTGTAACAATACATAATAGCATTCGTCCTCGCCTTTATCGGTTACAAAAGACATCGTTATATGATTTCCAAAATCACTAAATCCAACAAAAAGATCAATGTCATCTGTACCGTTTGCATCAAAAAATATAATATCATCATCTATTTCTCTAATACTAAAAGAAACATCCTTTGTCGAAAAATCCTCAGCAACTTTTTGGGCAAAATCTTCATTGCTC
>CAJUGO010000031.1 GCA_910585865.1 uncultured Ruminococcus sp.
GCTTATTATCTTTTTGCAACCAGTGGTTACACGCTTCTTTATGTAGGCACTCATTGCAACTTGCCATTGTCAACCCTCCTGTTCCAAGTGTCGATTGCTTCGCTTCTTCCATCTCTAGGGTGGTATATTTTTGTGAGGGACAGCGTTTCATCATTATTAAAACGATATTCTGAAATACCGCCTTCTTTTTTTGTGCCACAATTTGGAAAAACAACTCCAACGAGTTATAATATCTCCATTTTCACTGTTTCTACATTGTTCAACTCTATCGTGTTCAAGATGTGGCTTATGCCCACAAAACGGACATGGTTTTAATTCTTTGCTCATTTTGATTCCTCCAATAATTCGGGGTTATCGTGTATATTGCCGATAACGACAGCTCTTTTGCAGAAAAACAAATCTAAATCATCAGCAATGTTTGTTCCGCACATCACGACTACCCATTTATTTGTAAACCACATAACTTCATAATTTGTATATTCGTCATCTTCATTACAAAAACAGCAAATATCCCCATCAAAAATCCTTGTGCCGTTCTTATCGGTCAAACCTGTGTACTGTCCGACGGTTGAGGAAATAACCATAGCTTTATCTTTAGCCATTCTTTTATTGCGAAAAACAATATCATAATTCCATTTTGATTTATCAGCGAACATATCGTCAATCAATAAGCAACCCTCTACCCACACACCGTTATTTACTCTTTTGCCTCTGAATAATATTTCTCTCATTTGATTCCTCCTATTTTTCTAATGCTTTATGTATAAATTTTTTTAAAATGGCAAATCATCGTTTACGCTTATACTGCTGATTGGTCGGACTATCTTTTCAGATTGGTCAGCAATTTCGTCAAAACGCTGAAATATTCCATTGAATCTGAAATCCATAACACCTGTATTGCCAAATTTATTTTTGTCAAGCGTAAGCTTTGTTTCTGCCGGACTGATTTTTTCATCGTTTTTATTGTTGACATATGGTCTGTGCAAAAGTATTATATAGTCGCTGTCCTGTTCAAGTCCTCCGCTTTCTTTCAAATCGGACATAGTAGGTGCTTCCTTACCGTTTCTCGTTATTTGCGATAACACTAAAAAGCAGCATTTTGTTTCCTTAGCACATTTTTTTAATTTCTGACTGATATAATCTATTCTCTGCCGATTGTCTATAAAATTCTTTTGTGTTGTTATAACCTGTACAAAATCAATTACTGCCAATTTTGGTTTATTAGCATAAACATAAGCAGTTATTTTTTCGATATCATACAAATCATCAATAACAGTTAGATTTTTATAAAATTCAAGAAGTTGTTTTACAGCCTCGAATTCATATTCCGATAAATCGTGTTTATGCACCTTTCCATATTCAATATTCAGTCTGTCTGATACAATACGGTCATATATCATTCTGCCTGACATCTCCAGACTGAAAAATACACTTTTGAAATCAATACAAGATTTAAGAATATTTATTGCAAATGTTGTTTTGCCTGTTGACGGTCTTGCTCCTATTGTGGATATTGTGCCCTCAATAAATCCACCGTTAAGCAGTTTGTCAAGTTTACTGAACCCCGTTGACGTTGTTTCAATTTTTTTGAAAAAATCCTGTAAATATTTTTCTGAATTGTCAGAAACAATTTCTACACGTTTTTCAGCCTGTTCAATAAGTTCCTTTAACTCCGCAACTGAAACGCTGGGCGAAAATGCAAGAGCCTGAGTTTGGTTTAACAGCCATTTTTGAGTTGCCCGTTCAACAAAACTATCAACTGTAGACTCAACAGCACTGCGGACAGGCGATAATTCACAACCAATTACAACGTACTTTTTTGATTCATCAGACAATGCGCTTATTATGGTGATTTTATCAGCTTGCAGATTTTTGGAAATCTGCTCAAATGCTTCTTTTGCTGGTTCATCAGTGAAATCACTTTTTTTCAGTTTTGCAAACAGTGCTGGACGAATATCTCCAAAAAGCAATAGCGCACCAATTATGCTTTGCTGAAATTCATCGTAGTTATTCATAACTTGCTTTACCGACTTTCACGGCATAGTTTATCATTTTGTCCTGCCAGTTTTGCCAATCTTCCTGTTTTTCCTCCATGGCGTTCAAAAACTCATCACAAAAATATGCATCATCATAATTAAACTGTTCTTTGAAAAATTTTCTCAGCTCACAATATTCAGGCTTCGGAGCAGGTCGCCCATCAGGCGAACATGCGGAAGAAGCACTTAGTCGTAAATTAATATCTTTAGATATTAATTTACTTTTGTTTAATTTTATTTGGTCGCTTTTGGTAGACCGTTGGTCACCACTGGTTACCACTGGTTGCGTTTGGTCACCGCTGGTTTTTTTCTTTCTGTTTTTTGCTATCTCTCTATTATGTAAAACTTTTTTTACATACTTTTCTTTGCCTTTATCCACGGTAGATTTAAGCGCATCAAAAGTTATTTTTGCGCTAGCGCTAAGTTTGCTGTTATCTATATTTTCTCCATCAGCATAATCAAGCAATATTTTAAATAACTTACCTGCTTGCGTATCACTTAAAGCCTTTATATAATCTTTAAAAGCTAAATCAACCATAAAACTCGGCATTTTGACATCGTTATTTTCATTCAATTTTCACCCTCCCATCTATTAGACGTATGACTTGTCTGCATTTATCACAGCCGTCAATATTTAATTCTGCGTGCCCTAATCTTTTTTCAATTTCCCTGTGCCTCTTTAAAATCTCATACCACAAAATCATCTGCTCATAAATTTTCTTATATTCCATCCTGCGGTCTCTTAAATCTTCTCTGTTGATTTTCTTTTGCCTGTAAAGCTCCACGCAAATGTCCAGGGCGTAATAATAAAATTGTTCAAAACAATCTGCATTAAGCGGTAATGACTGACCTTGTTTTATTAATTTTTCAATTTCCGAAGCTTCAAGCACAATTTCTCCGCCTCCTCTAAATCTCGTATAATTATGTACTCATAGCCTAAATTCTCCACTGCCTGCTGAAACCTCTTTTGCTGTTTGCTCTGTCGTCCTGTTGATGTTTTCACTTCAATAAATATAGTTTTTCCTTTATCTGCATATAGTGTTAAATCTGATAATCCGGGAACCCCTACGGCTATCGGCTGACCATATGCAGTGAAGAAATTTCCTACATTGTTTCTAATAACCATTCCAACTTCTGACAGCTTTACACGGATAGCGTTTTGCAGTACTGTCTCCTTTTTTTGTGCCATTCAAAAATCCTCTCGCTTTTGCCTGATAATATGCCCAACCGGGTTTATAACCCTTTTGCCGTGCATATTCCTGTAATTCACTCATATTGTTACAATCAGCAGGTGTCAGATAATTTCTGACTCTGCGTTCAATTATCATTTTTTCATCTACTTTAATCAGCTTTGTATCTGTTTTTTCCTGCCGTCCTTTAAATTCAAAAGCTGTCCCACAATGCGGACAAACTCTTACAGAAGCAGGAACAACACTAAAACACATACAACAAGTTTTAACAGGAGCTTCACCTGCATGTTTAATCTTTTTTTGCCCTTCAAGCGACCACTCACGCTCTTCGTCCGGAAGCCCAAATCGTTCCCAGTTATCTGTATGGTCAATAATTATTGCGCGTTTATCGGGTTTATATCTCATACAGCGCATAGATTGCTGAATGTATAATGTTAATGATTTTGTAGGTCGGGCTAAAATTGACACTTCACAGTCAGGAACATCAAATCCCTCGCTTATTAAATCTACATTGGATAATATTTTTATCTTTCCGTTACGAAAATCTTCTATTATTTCTGATCTCACAGTTTTGGGAGTTTTTGCATCAATGTGCATTGCTTTAATCCCGTTTGAATTAAATTCCTCGCACAGCTTTTCAGATTGAGTTATGGCGGCACAATATGCAATTGCCTGTTTTCCGTAAGCTAGTTTTTTGTAATGCTTTACAATGTCACCGTAAATTACAGGCTTATCGTACATATTCAGAATATCGCTTACAATGAAATCTCCGTTGCGGGTTCGTAATTTGGCGTTTTGTTTTTTGAGAGGCGGAGCATAATAATCATATGGAGCTAAAAATTTATTATCTATCAGCCATTTAGCAGTTACACCTATAATCAATTTATCATTAACATCCTTTAACCCCGAACCGTCAAGCCGAACAGGTGTAGCTGTTACTCCCATTCTCGGTACAGCTGAAAAATAATCATATATTTTTCGATAAGAAGCCGCTTTACTGTGATGATTTTCGTCTGTAATTATTAGAGATGGATATGGAATTTTATCCAATCGTCTGCATATGGTTTGAACCATACCTATTTGGCAATATTCCATATTCACTCCCCATCTTACAAATGTGCTTGCAATCTGTTCACAAAGTTCTTTTCGGTGAACTATAAATAATACATTTTTAAAATTCTCTGTAAACTGTTTTGCAATTTCTGCTATAATTACAGACTTTCCGCCTCCGCATGGGAGAACTATACAGGGTGCTTTGTAACCGCTGTTCCACGCATTATATAACTTATGTACCATTTCCTCCTGGTACGGTCTTAAAGTATCCATCAGAACGGCAAATCATCATCGTCATTATCAGTTATATCTGTATAACCTGTATTCGTTTGCTGAACTTGTGACGAATTATTTAAATATTTAGGTTCGGGAATTGTAAAGTTACCTTCTTTTAAATCGTTTAATGTAATCAAACCATAAGGCTGAGCAGAAAATCCGTGACTGCCCCTATAGTCATACTCCTGGTCTCTGAAAATCATACCAATGCAACAATCTTTAAGTGCTGCGCCATCCCATTCTTTTGTAAAATCAATAGTCAAATTATTGCTTTCGCTGATTCGCTCAAGAGCTGTTTTCATCTTTCGTTCGTTGGTTTCGTCATATTCGTTTCCAACCGGATACCAAAGTCTGTACACGCCCTTATATTTGACGTCATTAGGATATGCCTTTTTTTCAGATGCAAACTTTTGATGATAGTAATTTGCAAATTCACCCTCAGCAATATCAAATAAAATACACAGTGCACAGCTGTTATTTTTGCCGGATTGCTCCTCTGCTCTGATGACTCTGACTTTGTATGCACCGGCAGGAAGTTTTATGCTGTCGGTATATGATGCAACATTGTTATAATTTGAAAATGCTCTCATTTTTTGTACTCCTTATATTTAAATAATAATTTTTATATTTCATAATAGTTTCTGATTGTTTCATCGACCATTTTCAGGTCGTTATCAATTTCAAATTCAAACATACCTTCCGGCGATTTTGATATATCTTTTCCATTTGAATTTGTGATAAAATGATGTCCCGTATCATCGGTTACACAATGCAAACAGATAGTAACCATACCCTCAACACAGACTTTTTGCTCCAGGACTTTACCCATCATTTTTAATTTTGTATTGCCGTAATCATCTGTTTCATCGTGCATTAATATGTAAACTATTATGTCTTTTGCCAGATTTGTTTTGATAAATTCAATCAATCCCCAAAAATCACTGCCAATATTGTCATACGTCTCAAATGCATTTTTTACCTGACCTTTTTCACGCATATAACGATTTGTCAATATATATCCGGCATCATCTATAACTGCGGTTTTGACAGGCATTTTTGACAACTTATCTTTTATTTTATCAACCTTGTCGTTTTCGAGGACATACTTAAATTTATTTCTAAACGGCAAAAATTTGCGCTCTACATTTACAAGAAAAATTTCTTCTTCGCCAAAGTTTTTCAGGCTTCGGCTCTTTCCGCTTCCAGATTTGCCGTAAATGATTATCGGAAAGCCCATATATAACACATCCTTTCACTTAATCCTTACGTTTTCGTTTACTATAATTTCTGCACCTATAACATCAAACCCATTTTTTATTGCATTTTTTATAGCAGCTTTATCAACTTTCGGGGGTTGAGGTTTTAAAAATTCCTCAGGGATAATTGATTCATCTATAATATTCACAGACTGACTATCTGATTTTGATACAATAAATAAACCTGCGT
>CAJUGO010000032.1 GCA_910585865.1 uncultured Ruminococcus sp.
GGTCAAAACAAAATATTTACATTTTAATTGTAGACAAATTTAATTGATTTGTCAAGAGGAGGAAAGTTAAAATGTGCGAAATGTGCAGAAGCAATCCGTGTGACGCACGTTGTCCGAACGCTGATACACCTAAGGTTATGGGCTATTGTGATACCTGCGGAGAAGAGCTCAGAGCAGATTATATATATACAGAGGATAATGACGGTAATACATTCTGTAGTCAAGACTGTGCCGTTGAATATTACGGAATAGAAGAAACGGAGTGGGACGATGGCTGATTTTGAGAGCGGAGTAAAATCATTTATCACGGGTGAAACAGTAATTAAAGTGAATTTTCCTGTTGATTTTAAAGACAGAGCTGATATAAGCTGCCGACAATGTCCTTATCTGTCAAGCAATGAGAAGATGTGTCAGCTGAACAAACAGCCTGTGCAGTTTCCGTCAAGATTTGTCGGTTACTGCTGTCCACTGAAAATAGAAATACTTGAAGAAAAATAAGCATAGGAGGGCAAAATGTCAAAAGCGATACTAATAATTGGCGAATCAGGTGCTGGAAAAACCACATCATTAAGAAATTTACCGCCTGAAGAAACTTTTTATATAGACTGTGACGGTAAAGGATTATCATGGAAAGGTTGGCGCAATCAATATAACAAGGAAAAAGGCAATTATTTAAGAACAGATGATGCAGACAAGGTATTATCAGCATTTCAAGTCGCAAATAGCAAAGACAATTTTTATAAATACATAATAGTTGATACTCTGAATGCAATAATGGAGGCAGACGAGAGGAAACGTTCCAAAGAGCGCAACTTTGATAAATGGATGGATCTTGCAAATTCAATCTTTGACATAATTAAATGTGCAAGCAAATTGCGTGATGATTTAACTATAATTTGCATTGGACATTCTCAAACAGAATATGATGAAAGCGGATACATGTTCACTCGAATGAAAACAAATGGCAAGAAATTAAATAAAATAGGTGTAGAGAAATATTTTACAACTGTTTTGCTTGCAAAGAGCAATAATAACGAATTTATTTTTGAAACAAAAGCTAATCATTCAACTGCAAAAACCCCTATGGGAGCATTTGAAACTGATACAGTTGAAAACGATATAATGCTTGTGCTTGAGGCACTTGAAGAATATTAATTGCGAAAGGAAGAATAAAATGCAACCTATAAATAACTGGAATAATGTGAAAGCAAAATCAACAAGAGAGCAATTGCCTGTTGGAGGATATGTCTGCCGAATTATCGGCGCAAAAGAAGTTACATACCAGAGTGACAACGGACCTTTCAAAAAACTCGAAGTTGGGTTTGACATTATAGAAGGCAATTACGCAGGCTTTTATAATAATGATTACAAAGCACAGGAAGGCTATGACAATCAGAAATGGACAGGAGTAATAAGGCTGAATTCTCCAACTGACGCACCCGGAGAAGAATGGAAAGCAACAACATTTAAAAGTTTTACAAATGCTATTGAAGATAGTAACCCAGGTTATCACTGGGACTGGAATGAAAAGCTACTAAAGGGCAAGGTTGTAGGTGTACTTGTCAGAAATGAAGAATGGGAGTATGAGGGCAAAACAGGTTGGAAAACAAAACCATTTATGTTTATTTCAGCAGATAATATCAGAGAGGATAAATTTAAAACTCCGAAGGACAAGCCACTCAACAATTCTGCGGCTAATATTAATCAAAACAATAATTTTGCCGATATGCCGCTTGATGATGATTTGCCTTTTAATCGAGAGGTCTAAAATTGACAGGATATGAGGTAAAGCAGTGTCTTGAAACAATGAAAATCCTTGTTGATACGAGGGAACAGCCTACATTTGCCTATAAAACGAGGCTAAAAAGTATGGGTGTTCCTTCCGAACGCAGAAAACTTGACTTTGGCGATTATACAGCGTCTTGTACACTTCTTAACGGCAAAGAATACAGCCTTGAAAAAACTGTATGTGTTGAACGCAAGATGAGTTTTGATGAAATATGTAATTGTTATTGTCAACAAAGAAAACGCTTTGCTAAAGAGTTTGAGAGGGCGAAAACGTCAGGTGCAAAGGTTTATTTGCTTGTAGAAAATGCAACGTGGGAATCAGCCTACAATGGCAATTACAGAAGCAGAATGAAACCTCAGGCACTTGTCGCAAGCCTTACTGCATGGCTTGCAAGATACAACTGTCAACTTATTTTTTGCAAGTCCGAAACAACAGGAAAATTAATCAAGGAATTACTGTACAGAGAATTAAAGGAAAGGCTTGAAAATGAAGAAATCAACGTATGAAAGCAGATTGCGTGCTTTTGAGCAGGAAAAGAAAAAGCTATATGAACAGAATTTAAATGGTAAGCAGTTTGAGCAGTCAGTTAAAGCGCTTGCTGAAAAGTACAACATCTGATGAATATTTATTATTCCGAATTTCAAGAAAAAATAATGACTTCTCAGCTTGATATATTTGACGTTTTTAACCGATATATCGGCGGAACATTTGACCGTAGAGGTTTTTGCAGATGTCCGTTCCACAGCGAAAAAACACCTTCGTTTAAGCTGTTTCGCGATAATAAATCATTTTACTGTTTCGGTTGCGGAACAGGAGGAAATATTATAAATCTCGTTTCTAAGGCTCTGAATATCAGTTACTTTGAAGCCATGAAACGTCTTGATGAGGACTACTTGCTCGGGTTATTTGAAAAGCAAATCAAGACTGATACAAGACGTTCAAAGGAAGCTGCTGAAACTGCAAGAAAACAGCTAAGGCGTGAGCAATTGCAAATCAAACGCAGAGAGAATTATTTTAAACTTATTGATTACTTTAAGGAACTGCGAGAAATGTCCTTAAATCAAGCTGTATTGCACGATTTAACGTTTATGGAGAGATTGCTTGACAAATGGCTTTTATACGAAAAAGAGCCGTTTGATGGCATCCCGGAGGATTTCAATGCAGATGCACTTATATATGCATTGAAATCAAAATTTATAAATGAGGAGGTTGAAAATGGAGAAAGAAATTGAAACGGCAGATAACATTAACATAATCGATCCGATAAGTAAAATTCATTCTTTCACAAAAGATGATTTTCTTGCAACAACACTTCCTTATGATTTTCTTTACAGTTTTAATAAGGATAAATTTAAGTTTGAGCAGTACAGACAGCTTATGGCTATACAAGCAAAAGAGGTTAAAATAAGCGGATTTAACGACTTATTCAAAAACTATATATCTACATACCATAAAGAAGTTAAACCGATTTACGCAAATTTCACCGAATTTGAAGGACAGTCAATACAGCTTGCCTGCGGTAAATACATATGCAACGAAGACGTTTGTTTTGAAGGAAAAAACGGTGATGTTGAAGAGGTATGCAATCACCCGATAATGCCTGTTGAAAGACTTGTAAATATTGATGATAACACGGAAAAATTGAAGCTAAAGTATCGCAAAGGCTTTTTATGGCGTGAAATCATCGTTGACAAGGAAGTGCTTGCAAGTGCTTCAAAAATTACCGGTTTAGCAAGATACGGAATTGCAGTAAACAGTGAAAATGCTAAAAATCTTGTGAGATATCTAACAGACATTGAAAATCTCAACTATGACACTATAGAAGAGAAAAACTCAGTAGGTCGTCTAGGTTGGATTGGAAATCATGGTTTTAGTCCATATGTTGACGACATTGTTTTTGACGGTGATGAGAGTTTTAGAGGAATTTTTAACAGTGTGAAATATTCTGGCGATATCATAGAGTGGATAAACTTTTGTAAGGAAATCAGAGCTGAAAAAAATATATGTTCAAGAATTATGCTTGCGGCTTCTTTTTCTTCAGTACTTGTTGCACCTTGTGATTGCCTGCCGTTCTTTGTCCATCTTTGGGGAGGAACAGAAAGCGGAAAGACTGTAGCTTTAATGTTGGCGGCTTCTGTGTGGGCTTCTCCGTCTTTAGGCGATTACATACGGACATTTAATACAACGGCTGTTGCACAGGAACTTACAGCAGGTTTTGTCAATTCTCTGCCTCTTTGCTATGACGAATTGCAAATCATAAAAAAGGAATCGTCACATGATGATATTGTGTATAAGTTATGTGAGGGCATTGGCAGAGACAGAGGTAAAAAATCAGGCGGAGTGCAAAAAATACTAACGTGGCGAAATTGCATTTTAACAACGGGAGAATATCCGATTTCAAATTCTACTTCGGGTGCAGGAGCAGTTAACCGAATTATTGAAATCGATTGTAAAGACCAAAGAATATTCGAAGATCCAGTTAATGTAGTAGCAAAAATCAAGAACAATTATGGCGGTGTAGGAGCTGTATTTGTAAAATGGCTTCAGGAAAACAATAATCTTGAAAAGGTCAAAGAAATCCGTAAAAAATACAATCAGCAATTCAGCAATCAATCTGATGTTACCGACAAACAGGCAATGGCTGCAAGTATTATTTTAACTGCTGATGAATTAATTGAAAAATTATTTTTTGATGATGGTATACGTTTAACTGTTGACGAAATCAAGCCGTTTCTTATCACAAAAAATGATGTTAATCAAAACAAGCGCTGTTATGATTTTTTAAATGATTTTATAGTTGCAAATTACAATAGGTTCGTGCCTGATAATGACGGAAAATATGCAGGAGAAATCTGGGGAGACATGACGAGCAACAAAGTGTATATTATCAAAAGTAAATTTGATAAAATTCTTTATGATAACGGATTCAATGCTAGAGCGTTCCTGAGTTGGGCGGACAAAAACGGACTTATAAAGCGAAACGAAAAACATTTAACTGTCCCCAAACGCATTTTAGGAAAATTATGCAGATGTGTTTGTTTGCTGAATGATTTACCAAATTCGGAAAAAATTAACGGTGGGGATGATTTACCATTTGAATAAAGTTACCGCTTGATACCATATAAATAACCACTTGTATATGAAAACGGTAACGCTAAAAACCGCATAGACAAGCCGTTTTCGAAGCGAATTTTTTGTCTGTTACCACTGTTACCGCTTTTTTGAACATAATCTCTATATATGTTTATGTTATATAAATTAACGTATAAAACAGCGGCTCTCGCGTATGAGAAAAAACAGGTGGTAACAATGGTAACGGTGGTAACAAAGTGTTAAAAACCGCATAGACAAGCCGTTTTTAGTGTAACCACTTTTTTTATTTGAGTGGTTACAAGTGGTTGCTGATAATTGAGTATGTGTTATGAAAAAAACAAAAAATAAATGTGACAAGTGCCGTTGCGACTACGGTGAATTACAAATCCGTAAATGTGCACATCCGGCTGTAAAGATGCGATATGGGGAATACATATGCGTGTATTGTTGTAAACGATGTAAATATTCAAAACCATATGATACAGGATGGATCTGTACATATGAAAAGAATTAGAAAAAGGAGAAACGAAATGAGAGAAATATTATTCAGAGGGAAAAGAATGGGTAATGGCAAGTGGGTTACAGGTTTACTCGCACGATATAATCCTAAATTTGTATGTGCTAATATCGTAGATAGACTTGAAATATTAGTACCTGTTAATGTTGAAACCGTTGGACAGTACACAGGTTTTACCGACAAGAACGGCAATAAGATTTTTG
>CAJUGO010000033.1 GCA_910585865.1 uncultured Ruminococcus sp.
AAAAGTCAACGTAACGGATAGTGTACGTGTACCCGGAATAGTTGAAACCAGCAGCGGCATTCTAAGCATATTAGAAGCCGCTAAAGTATTGTTAGTAACCGTAGTTCCGCTGACCGAAAAGTCAAGAAGTCTGGCGTTGTACACTGATATATCAACTCCGTTTATTGTCATTTCTGCCATTTATCTGCCCTCCCATGCAAGTTCTTCGGATATATAAGGTGCTGTAGTAACAGCAAATTCTCTGCCATCAATATTAAGTGTTGTGTAAATATCGCCTTTAAGCGTTCGTTTGCGCTCGTTATCTTCTTCACGAAGCATAACACTGTGATTAACATTTGCCGTCAGTTTCTGCGCTACAAATGCCCGTCCTGCCGATACTGCAGCTCTCATTTTTGATACAAGACCATCAGCGGAAACGCCCGATTGCATACGTTTAGTGAATGTTGACGCAACATCATCAGCCTGTTTATATAGTTTTGGTGCTTCTTCGTCAAGACCACTTTCGCCGCCTTCAAGCGTGTACTTAAAGATTTTTTTGAACACACGTGATGGGGAATGTTCATCAAAAATACCCTTAAATGTGTTTATCACGCTACCTGCTATACTTGCAGCTTTGCTAAAAAGGCTTTCCTGTTTTTCATCCAGACCGTTCCACGCCCCCTGCATTGCCTCCTTAAATTTATCCTTAGTTTCCTCATCCAGATTTTCCATCGGCTTAAAAAACGCTGATACAATACCTTTTGCTTTTTTGTCGGTTTTGCCTGTATAAATTTCGTATAAGCTCATTAGATTTAAAAATCCTGTAAGCTGATTTTGATAATTTTCATTATCAAGCAATTTTTGTTGATCATTACGAATTTCTGTATTCTTTTTTGTGTGACGATTGAATTCCTCTTCGGTAGCCTTTTTTTGCTCGTTAAGAAGTTTGTCTGCCTCAAGATTTTTCTGAGATTCATTTATATTAGATTTTTTTAATTCGTCTAATTTTGCATAATAATCATCATCAATTTTTTTGAGGTTATCAGAATGAGTTTGGCTCTCAGTTTCTTCTTCATCATTTAATTTTGCCAACTTATCTGTGTACTCCCTCAAAGTTTTAGCACGATTATAATAACCATCCTTAATGATTTGCAACGTGTCACCAGCCTCTTTGTTTGCAGCAGCAACAGCATCGTCATATCGCGACCTGGCAGCATCTACATCTGCGGTATGCTCTTTTTCGGAATATTCGCTATCAGTTTTTAATCTCTGATCTAATAAAGCAACCTCTTCAAAATATTGTTCTTCCGCCTTGCTTATAACAGCCATACGCGTTTTCTCAGCTGAATTAACGATTTTTTCTGCTTTTTGAGTGTAATCTTCGAGGGATAAATCGGCAGCATTGCTAAGAGCTTTTGCTTGAGATGTAACAACACCTTGCTTTGCTTGTTCTATGGCAATCTCCTGCTCTGTCAGCTCATGCATTTTTTTGAATAACTCATCAAGCCGCTGAATTTCACCGTCAGTCAGATCACGTCGTTCCTTAGCGGCGTTCCGTGCAATTTCAGTGATTTCACCCTGAACACTGCCCATATTATCTGACAGTTTTTGTTTTTCATCATCTGAAATGATAATGTTTTCATTGAAATTATCAAAAATACTGCCTGAGCTTTCAATTTTGCTTGTAAAATCAGAAAACTTCGTGCCAATATCTTCATAAGTGTTTCCAAGGTTTTCATTAGCTGTTTTTAACTCTGATTCAGCTTCTGCCAAATTATCAACCGATGTTTCAGCATCATTATTAATCATACTGAATGCTGCTATTCCCGAAGCAAGCGTTGTAATTCCTGTTATTATCAAGCCAATAGGGTTAGCCGATATAGCCGCATTCCACGCATACTGTGCCGCTGTTGCCAGTGTAATTTCGCCTGTCAATGCACCTACGGCAATTTGCTTTAGCGTTATAGTGCCAAGTGATGCGGCTTGCGCAAGACTTTCGGCTTTAACCGCTGCTGTATGAGATTTAAATAATGCGGTTATTGTAGAAATAACTTTATAACCTTTGTATGCAGTTAATACCGAAACGGCAAGAGGCAGCAGAGTGTTAAGATTATCAGCAACAAAATCAACAGCCTTTGCCATCGGCGGCAAAACTGTTTTTGCAAGGTTTTTGGCAACCTTTGCGAGATTTGACAGAATGGTTTTTACTGTGTTGATTGCGTTCTTTAAACCGCCGTTTTCAAATGACTTTTTAATAGTATTTATAGCTTCTTTTACAGGTATTTGAAGCTCTGACGGCAAAAGCTTAACAAGATTATTAACTATAGCCGATACTATTGTCTTTGCCGCTGTGGCAAGTTTCGGAGCGGCGTTAGTAACACTGCTTATAATCGTCTCTATAATTTTCACTGCCGCCGAAGCCAACTTTTCGGCATTTTTAGATATACCGTCAACAAAGGACTGAATAAATTTAACAGCGGCGTCCACCATTTTAGGAGCGGCTTCAACCGCTTTTGTCGCAAGCTCACCAAAAATGTTTCCTGCTTCCTCAATCATTCCTGTAAGACCGCCATCTGTGAATGCATCGGTCAGTCGGTTTACATAACCTTGTGCTTCAATCGCCGCATCTTTCAACGGTGCTTGCATACCTTCGTAAATCTCAATGCCCAAACCTTCAAGAGCAGACTTTAAAATCGTTATTTGTCCCTGAAGGTTATCCTGCATGGTATCAGCCATCTGTTGTGCTGCACCGTCAGCGTTGTTGATATTCTTTGAAAGATTTTTGAAGTCACTGTCGGAGGCATTTATGATTGCAAGCATACCCGACATTGCCTCTTTACCGAACAATGTGCTTGCTGCTGCTGCCTGTTCGGTTTCCGAAAGTCCTCCGAACTTTTCGCGAAGCTGTTTCAGAACATCAATAAGCGGTTTTGAATTACCGTCGGCATCAGCTATGGAAATTTTGTATTTATCCATTACCTCCGCCATTTTGTCGGTCGGAGACGCAAGGTTTGACAATGCTGTTTTTAATGATGTACCTGCCATACTGCCCTTGACTGATGCATTAGCCATTAGCCCCAAAGCTAACGAAACATCTTCAACAGAATACCCCATTGTTCCTGCAAGAGGTGCGACGTACTTAAAACTCTCGCCTAACATTGATACATTAGTATTCGCAGAACTTGAAGCCTTTGCAAGAACATCGGCAAAATGTGTACTGTCGGAAGCCTTGAGTCCAAACGCTGTTAAAGCATCGGTTACAATGTCTGATGTTGTTGCAAGGTCAAGACCGTCAGCAGCGGCAAGTGACATAATACCGTCAATACCGCTAAGCATAGACTTTGTATCCCATCCAGCCATAGCCATATATTGCAACGCTTCAGCCGACTCAGAAGCAGAAAACTTTGTTTTTGCTCCCATTTCCTTAGCCTTATCGGTTAGGGATTGCAAATCCTTACCTGTTGCTCCGCTTATCGCAGATACTTTTGACATAGCGGCTTCAAATGATGAACCGACCGTTGCCGCTGCTGTTCCGCCTGCGGCAATTCCTGCTGTGACAGCGGCAAAGGCGGTAGTCATTGCTGATACACCATTGCTTGCTATGGATTTCATTTTTTCAACGCCGCTGTGAAATCCGCTTGTATCTACTTTTGTATCAATTTTTATAGATCCATCATATGCCAAATTTCCCACATCCTTTACTGTGAGGTCATCGGCATCCAATGGCTCTACTTGACCTTAACTATTGATTTTAATTTCAAACTGTTTTTTGCAGTTTCGCCCTTTGCAGTAAATAAAAACACCCTTACACTTTGACGACTTGTCAAAATATATGGGCATTTCATAACCGCAGTATGGACATTTAACTTTTTGTTTATTTTTCATTTCAATTAATTTAAACTCACCCCCTCTCAGCAAAATTTAGCATAAAAATAGCGCACACCCTAAGATGTACGCTATGATTATTTAATTATAAGTTTGCCATACGAATAATGTAAATATTGTAATAAGTTACAGCTATACAAAATACCCACTTGTAATATATTTAAGTGAATAATTATTACCCGTTTCATAATCTCTAAAATTATTTTGCAATTTTAACATAAATATGGTATTATAAATATAAATTTATCGCCTATAGAAATTAGGCGAAGCCTAAGTAATGTGAAATCACCCGGTGGGTTCGCATTAAATTTTTTATATATTTCCCGGTAATTTTCATAAAAAGAAAAATCATCCAGGAAAAGTCCGCCTTATGTTGTGGTGATAACCGGTAAAATACTATATTTTGCGGTCACACCTCACACGAGGTGTGTGAGTAGAAACGAAATGCCCATATACTTTGACAAAACGTCAAGGTGTACGGGCATTTAATCTTTATTTTGTTTTTCATTATAATTGAAAAATTATAACTATACTGTTTCCTATTTTTGTTTCTTTGATACTAAATCTTCCTTGCTCATAATCTATTTTATCAACAAGATAATCAGTACAAATGTCTGTTTGATCGCCAATACTTATATTAAATAAATCTGAACGCAACGCCTGAAACAAAACATCATAACATTCATCAGTGCCACCATCTGTAATAAATGATAGTGTTATGTGATTCCCATAGTCGCTAAATCCGATTGATGCATCTATGAATTTTTCTGTTTTTGTTATAGGTTCTACAAGGTAAAAGTCCTCGTCATATTTTTCACTTTTAAAAATAACATCCTTTGTCGAAAAATCCTCAGCAACTTTTTGGGCAAAATCTTCATTGCTC
>CAJUGO010000034.1 GCA_910585865.1 uncultured Ruminococcus sp.
AGAGTTTTTAAGTCAAATGCTTTTTGCCCTGACTGCGGACAGGCATTAGATTGGGGTGATAAAGGATGAAAGTTGATATTTTTGATACTGATAAAAAATATAACATTATATATGCCGATCCGCCATGGAAATACTTAGATAGCGGTTGCAATGGAGCTTGTGAAAAGCACTATAAAACCATGACAGTGAATGAAATATGCGATTTGCCTATTCAAAATATAACCGATAAGGATTGCGTTTTATTTATGTGGGCTACATATCCAATGCTAAAAGAATCGTTAAATGTTATGGATGCGTGGGGATTTACCTATAAAACAATTGGCTTTCAATGGATTAAGCGGAACAGAAAATCAGAGGGCTACTTTTTTGGCGCAGGGCAATGGACGAGGGGGAACACCGAAGCGTGTTTACTTGCTGTCAAGGGAAATCCACATAAATTTAAGATTAACAACGGTATTTCACAAATTATTGATTGTCCTGTTGGCAGACATTCCAGTAAACCGCCTATCGTGCGTGACAAGATTATTGAGCTGTTGGGTGACTTGACGAGAATAGAACTTTTCGCAAGGGAGCAAGCCGACGGGTGGGATTGTTGGGGCGATGAGGTTTAAACAATCACTATGTGGTGTGACAGTATATAAATAAAAACGGATAAATATATGAAAAATAGAGGTGAGAAAATTGACTGCGAAAGAATATTTATCACAAGTTAGAACAATTGATATTGAAATCAACACAAAATTGCATGAGCTTTACGAATTAAAACAAAGGTCGCTATGTGTTCGTTCAGGTACTATTTCGGAACGCGTGCGGTGTAGTAATGATAATTCGGCAAATAAAATTATTGATAAAATTATTGATTTAGAAAATCTTATAAACAGAGAGATTGATAAACTTGTTGACTTAAAAGCAGAAATACATAATAAAATAATACAGCTTAATGATTCGCGATATCGAATTTTACTTATTGAATATTATATAAACGGAAAAACACTTGAGCAGACAGCTGAGATAATGGGAAAAGATAATGATTATATAAGGCATTTGCACGGCTGGGCTTTAGCAAATTTCAAAAAAACTTATAATTTTTAAAAATAGCACAGAATGACACATACGAATGTGCTATAATGATATTGTGAAAATTTAAAAATTCTTCTTGTATTTTTCTAAAACCATTTATCTGTTCGGATAGATGGTTTTTGTCGTAAATTTATATAATAAATTTATGTGAAATATATTCACTATGCGAATAGTAATTATTTGTCAATATTTGTATAATAAATACAAGGAGAGTGATTATAGTGGGCGAATTAACTTCAGGAATATTATCTGGAGCAGCTTGGGATGCAATAAAAAAAGGTATCAATATATCCAAAATTTTTTTAAAAAACAAGTTGTCAAATTGGTTGTTAGATGATGAATCATTAGATAAAATTGTAACATATTTAAATGATACACCTAATGTTTGTTTGCAATCAGAAGGTATGTTAAAAGAATATATAAATTTAAATGAAGATATTTTAAATTGCTTAAAAAATGCTATTCCTAAAAGTATAGAACATTCTTTTAATCAACATATAGAAAGTAGTCAAGGCTTAGCGATAAACACTATGATAGGTGGCAATGTCAAAAATAGTTATAAAAATAAAATAATTAATAATTATAGTAGTGGTGAAGAGCCAAGGAAAACACAAGGGTTAACTTTTTCGCTTATGCAACGTTTTAATAAGTATCACGCAGTACAAGTAGTAAAATCCTTTTCATCAACAAGGGATAATTATAATGTAGTAAATAATGATACTTCTTTTGTGCATGTAAATATAAATATTCCTAAAGATGTTTGTAAAAAAGATAGTTGTCAATTTGCAATGCTGCTTTTTTTGTATGTTCCATCAGAAAATTTATTGAATTATTATGATGAGCAGTATAGGCTTGAATTTATACTGAATACTTCACAAAATATAAAAAAAGTACAACTGCAAATAAAGGATACACAACAAAGTCAGTTTGTAGATTTACCGTTAAATAGCGGTGAATTTAAAGTTCCGCTCAATGAAATTTCTATTAGAACATCATGGAAAGACGTTCGTGAAATTTGTTTTACTGTTTTTGCAGATGAAAATTATATAGTTGGTGAAAATGGGTTTATTGAAGTTAATAATTTACAACTTACAAAAGCATAATTACTCAACAAGGTTAAGTCTTCGGGCTTAGCCTTTTCTTTTGCGATTTTGAAGAGAGGTGAGGTGATTGGCAAATGAGAAAAATTTAATACCATTATCAGAACGAACAAAGAGCGAACAAAGAAAAATCACCTCAAAAGGTGGCAAAGCATCGGGTGAAGCCAGACGAAAAAAAGCCGATTTCAAAAAGACATTAAATACAATTTTAACTACCAAAATAGAAGATTCCGAATGGAGACCAATTTTGGAATCACTAGGATTGGATTGCACAATTGAAAGTGCCTTAAATATGGCTATGATTCAAAAAGGCTTAGCGGGTGATATTAAGGCGTATGAGGCTATCGCTAAATTTTCAGGGCAATCAGCACAGACGGATTTTGATGATGAAGAACAGAAAATCAAGATTGACAGGGCAAGACAAGCTCGTGATAGAGAAATGGGCAATGCCGACAGTTCAGATGAAACTGATGACGGACTTATTGAAGCTCTTGCAGGTGCAGGCAAGGAGGCTTTTGCTGATGAAGTTTAAGCCTTTTTCCAAAAAACAGCTTAAAGTCCTGAGCTGGTGGCAGGTTGACGGTATTAAGGATAAATACGACGCTATCATTGCTGACGGCTCTGTCCGTTCCGGTAAAACCGTCAGTATGTCTATATCGTTTTTGATGTGGGCTATGGAAAATTTCTCGGACTGCAATTTTGCCATATGTGGCAAGACGGTAGGTTCTTGTCGTAGAAACGTTATAAAGCCGCTTATTAATATGATGATCGGCCGCTACAATATCAAAGACAAGCGCAGTGAGAATCTGCTGACTGTCAGCAAAAAAGGCAAAACAAACACATTCTATATTTTCGGCGGCAAGGATGAAAGCTCGCAGGACTTGATTCAGGGTGTTACGCTTGCCGGAATTCTTTTTGACGAGGTTGCTCTGATGCCCCGTTCCTTTGTTGAGCAGGGTCTTGCCCGTTGCTCTGTCGAGGGTGCAAGGTTCTGGTTTAATTGCAATCCTGATAATCCCAATCACTGGTTTTATCAGGAATGGATTTTAAAGGCTGAAGAAAAACGTGCATTACGGCTTAAATTTCTTATGGATGACAATTTGAGCCTTTCCGAAAGAGTTAAGCAACGCTTTTACAGCCTGTATACAGGGACGTTCTTCCGCAGATTTATCCTTGGAGAATGGGTAATTGCCGAAGGACTTGTCTATCAGGAATTTAACGACCACATATCAGAGAATCTGTGGCATGGTGAAGAAAGTGACCTGAGCGGCGATTGGTATATATCAGTTGACTACGGCACTATAAATCCGTGCTCTATGGGATTATGGTGTGTGCGTGACCATGAAGCCATCAGAGTTAAAGAAGATTATTTCGATTCACGTAAAGAAGGTTATCAAAAAACTGATGAAGAGCATTATAAATCGCTTGAAGCGCTTGCAGGCAACCATTACATTGAAGATGTTGTTGTTGATCCGTCTGCTGCTTCTTTTAAACAGGTTATATACAGACACGGTAAATTCTTTACGAGAAATGCTAAAAATGATGTTGTAAACGGTATCAGAACAACAAGCGGAATGCTCAATGTTGGTCTTGTGAAAATCAGCGCCTCTTGTACAAGCTCCATATCAGAGTTTGGTATGTATAGATGGGACGAAAAATCTACGGAAGACAAAGTTA
>CAJUGO010000035.1 GCA_910585865.1 uncultured Ruminococcus sp.
ATTCTTTAATGTTATAGCTTATTTCTTTCTCCATAACAACAGGGTCTTTTAAAACGGTCATTACATCTTTTGAAATAGTAATAGTGGTAGAAGTGGTTTTGTAGCCGTCTTTATTAAATCTTAGTTCATAGCTACCGCTTTGCAACTCCATAGAGAAATTGCCTTTATCGTCTGTGTATGTATTGCCAACATATTGAGTGCCTGATTTTAATTTAAGGTATGCTTCAACTTTTACATTTGAAAGACCTGTATTGTTATCTGACGAAATAACACTCGTTGATAAACTGCCTTGTCCCATTACTTTTTTAACTGCTGCTTCTGCGTTAACTAATTTGTAACCGTCAACTTTTGTTGTAGCAGTTTCGCAAATAATCCGTTTAACTTCATCACCTGTTAAATTAGGATTTAAAGAATAAAGCATAGCCGCAATTCCTGCAACATGCGGTGAAGCCATAGAAGTACCGTTCATGTTTTTATATTTATTATTTGATATTGTACTTTCAATCTCGTATCCGGGAGCTACAACATCCACTCTATCGCCAATATTCGAGAATTTACACAATGAGTATTTCTCAGAATTATTGGATTTATTTTTTATAGCACCTACAACTATAATACGTTTTTTTATTTCTTCATTTTCAATCGCAGAAAATACATTAGCAAATTTAGCATAACAACCATTATTTTCTCCGAATAAATTTACTTGTGTATATCCATAAATCTCTTTATCATTTTTAGAGAACAATTTATCATTTGAATTTCCCGCAGCTTGACAAATTACAAAATCGTACCCATTATTAATTAATTTGCATAAAGATTTTTCCATTGACTGTACTTTATCGTTTATGTGGTCAAGCACATTTTTGTTACCTTGTGATGCTCCATAAATCATTGCATTTTCATAGCTTAAAGATATATTAACAACTTTACACTTATTAATGCTTATAAGTATTTCGGTAGCTATTATGTCAAAATAAGTAGATACTCTTTTAGAAAGCTTTGACGCAGTATTAATATCTATTAAAGATAATTTTGCTTTTGGAAATACACCATTTATTCCAATACCATTCTCAAATTCTGCACCAATTATTCCAGAAACATGAGTTCCGTGATCATTTGTGCTAAGAGCACTTAAATAATTACTATTTGAAATTACATTTTTTAAATCATCATGGTTGATATCAAAACCGCTATCAAAAACACCAATATTTACATTTTGCATTGAATCCATATATTCCCAAGCTTCTGGAGCATTTATAGCTTCAATGCCCCAGTTTGCACCTGAGGGGATAGTGTCCCAATCTTTATTCCACCGATCAATTTTAGTTACTGGATAATAGCATTCTATGAGTTTCTGAGGATAGTTTAAATGACAGGAATCAATAAATGGTGATTCTTCAAATACTTTCTTAATATTTCTTAGTTCATTATAGCTATAAGATTTGTTTAAATATATTTGATAAGAATTGCTAATATTACTGTGACCGACAATTGTACCACCATAAGATTTTATTAATGATAATATATCATCTTCATTTGCATTACTAGAAGCAAATAATAGTAATTCATTATCGATATATTCTATTTTTGTTTCAAAATCAGTTTTTATGTGACTTTCGTCCGTTGCGGTTGCAAACAAATCTTCATTTTCATAAAGATCTGCATCTGATGAAGGTAAAAATACATCACTAGTATTTTCTTTTTCTTTTACATAGACAACATTTCCTATGAATTTATACTCTTCGCTATCCAAAGTAATTGTCTTAGAAACCTCAAAAGACATGTTCTGTGATGTTTCTTGTGCTTTAGTATTTGTAACGCCTACAAAAGCAACCGAACCTACAGCAATACAAACACAAAGAACAAGAGACAAATATTTAACAGCCTTTTTTCTGAATCTGAAAGAAATAACGGCAACTGCTAAACAAGCAAGACAAATCAGACCTACAAGGAGATAGGAGATGCTGTTGCCTGTTTTAATTGCTGTATTATCAGAATTAGCCGAATTGACTTTTGTAGTTGTAGTCTGTATGCTGTCAGTTTGTACAACGGTTGTATTTTCTGTTGCTTCTGTAGCGACAGGCTGTGTCTGAGTAGGGGGTTCTGTGCTTTCTCCAATTGGTACAGTAATAACCGAACTTTCCTTTACAGCAGTCAAAGTAAGTTCCAGACTTTCTCCCGAACCTAACGACACGGTATTTACAGTTGTGTTGTCATTATTTTTGAGCGTTAAGCCGTTGGGGATAATGGCTTCCAAAGATAAATTTTCAACAGCAAAATCATTGGTATTGGTAACTTTAAAAGTTAATTCAATATCTTCATTTGCTTTGTAGTTGTCTTTTTCTGAGGTAATGGAAGCAACTAATCCGTCTTGCGTATTGCTTACTTCTGTTGCACCTGCTGTTATAGAAAAGCTGAACAAAGCAATTGCCATAACAAGTAAGACCGCAAAAGTTTTACAAATTCTTTTCATTTTGTTTTCCTCCTAAAAAATTTAATATTTTTGAGAAAATCGGTTAAAATAAATTAACAGAGAGAAAAATGACAGGTTCTTGAAGTTTGCAACTTCACGAAAAAACACAGACAAACCCAGTATTTATGGGATTGTCTGTGTTTTTTTGACCACAATTTTGACCACTAATAATTGGAAACCAGCCTTTCCATATTTTCTCTTTTTATCTTGTCAGAGGGGTGTACATATCGGTCAAGGGTAAATCTTACGGTTGAGTGTCCTAATATCTCACTTAACGATTTTGTATCAAAGTTTTTTTCTACCGCATTCGTAGCAAAGGTATGTCTTAATGCGTGAAATTTTATATTTGGTATATGACATTCTTTCAGATATTTTTTATATGTTTTTTCATAGGCTCTCGGCTCGGTAAATTTTGTTTCACTTCCTGTCAACAAAAAGGCATTTTCGGAACAGTTATTTTTTAATCCTGATAGTATTTCTATTAAAAACGATTGTAACGGTATTTTTCGGATTGATTTTTGACTTTTGGGCTTGTCAATAATGATTTTAGTTTTTTGATTGATTTCTTCATCTGTATTTTTTATTCTCTGCAAAGTTTTTGTAATACTGATAAATCCGTTTTCAAGGTCAATATCGCTCCATTTCAAGGCACATAATTCGCCAATTCTAATGCCTGTGTACATTACCAGTAATATACCGACTTTCTTTAAATTTGTGTCTGATTGCATAAACTGTTCAAGTTTTCTTTTATCTGTGTCACTTAAAATATCACAAAATTTTTCTTCAACTTTCGGTAAATCAATTTCATAATCAAAGTGACTAATGTATTTATTTTTCTCTGCAAATTTGATGATTTGTATCATTATGGAATAAATATCGTGTACCGATTTTGCAGACAAACCACCTTTTTTATTTAGTCTGCCGTTTTTGTATTTTTCAGTAATATACTCTTGCAAAATACGACTATCTATATCAGTAATTTTAAGATATTTAAAGTATGGGGTAATATGTTTTTCTATAGTATTACAATACTTTGAATAGGTAGATTCTTTTACAGTATGTTTTATGGAGTTCAGCCAATCAGTTACAACCTGATTAAAAAGAATTTTATTGCAGTCTGAAT
>CAJUGO010000036.1 GCA_910585865.1 uncultured Ruminococcus sp.
GGATTTGTGGTTTCCTATCACCGGACAGCAGGGACATGGAAGCCGGAATATTCACTGATCCACCGGATAATTTATGGGGTGGGTCAGATTTAAATAAAAAAGTGGGTCAATTTTACTTGACAATCAACAATTGAAGCTTGCACATAAACCGGATAAACGGCATAACTTGCTGTGTTTAATGGTTGGCAGGAATTAAATGCCGTTTATATAGTCAATTTTTAAGGAGTATGAGAGATTAAACGAATTGGTACAATGCTTTATTAGAGGGATGCGGGTTCAGGTGTATCCATTCTACACTGTAATGTTCCGGCGGTGTCATTTGCTGCATTCAAAGGACCTGGTGATAGAAAGTGGTAAATTATATTATGGACAGGCTGCCGTTTGAGCGTTATGAGAAGCCGATACATAGGTGCGGTGTTTTTGCACCCTCCATCCGCTTCCACAAGGGTGTTTATTACGTCTTTATTCCCATGCCTGACCCTGACGAAGAAATTCTGATGTGTAAGACAGATGATCCCTTTGGAAAGTAGTGTCGCCCAGCAAACTAAAGTTCCTATCTCTCGCACAAAAACGCAGGATCAACAGCATTATTTTTCGCAAAAGCAGCAGCTCTGTCGATACAAGTTCCACATTTGCCACAAGGCTTATCTTGTCCTTCATAGCAAGACCAGGTAAGCTGATAAGGAACTTTTAATTCCAAACCAATTTTTACAATATCCGCTTTGGCTTTATTTACAAAAGGTGCCTCAATGTGTAATTGTTTTCCTGAGCCCTCCCAAATAGCATCGTTCATAGCTTTATTGAACCCAGGAGAACAATCAGGGTAAGCACTTCCGGCAGCGTCATCAGCATGTGCTCCATAATAAATAATGCTGCAATCTTTACTTAATGCAATACTGGCGGCAGCAGATAAAAACAAACCATTACGGAATGGCACATATGTACTTACAGGAGTTTTGCCCTCTGTTTTTTTTATCTGTTCCGAATAACTTTCTTCTGGAATTTCTTCTGTTGATTGTTGTAATAAAGAGCAATTGCTATATTCAAATATTTTTGCTAAATCCAAAAACAACTGTTCAACACCGTAATATTTTGCAACTTCATTAGCCGCGATCAATTCTTTATTATGCTTTTGTCCATAAGAAATGGAAAGTGAAATAACATTTTCTTTTCCATATTTATTAACAGCCATTCCAAGTACTGTTGTAGAATCAATACCACCGCTTGATAATACTAATGCTTTCATTAAGATCCTCCTTACCTTAAATATAATTGTAATGCTGCATCTTTCAAGAATTTTCCACGTCTTTCTACAGTAACTGTTTTAGTATTTGTTTTTTGTATTCCTCTTGTCGTTACACAACTATGATAACCTTCTAAAATGACAGCAATATCTTCAGTTTCTGTTATTTCTGAAATTATATCGGCAATATCACAGCCTATACGCTCTTGTAACTGTAACCGACGCCCAACCATATCACAAATACGCGCAATTTTTGACAACCCTATGACTTTTCCTTTTGGAATATATGCAACAGTTGCCTTCATATCATACATCAATGCTAAATGATGCTCACAATATGAAAAAAGTTCAATGTCTTTCATAACTACTACATTATTGCCGGAAACACGTTCTTCATCAAATACTTTGCCGAACATTTCCGCAATGTCATGATTAGTATATTGCATTCCTGCAAATATTTCTGTATACATTTTAGCTACACGCTTAGGTGTATCAATTAAACCTTCACGTTCTGGGTCATCCCCTAAAGCAGCTAATATACCGCGTATATGTTCTTCAATAGCTTTTTCATCGATCATGTTATTACACCCCTCTTAAATTAGGATCCCAAATAACTTTATGCATTTGTATCTGTAATTTTATATCATTCAAATTATTTTCAATCATATAACTTACCATATCAGCCGGTTCAATTTTACCAAATACAGGACTAATATATACGGCACATACGTTTGTTAAATTATATTTTTCAATAATATATTTGGCTTTCTCCAAATCACCGATACTGCTGCAAACAAATTTAACTGTATCTGAATTTTTTAAAAGGCAGAAATTATCTAAACACATATCGTTTTCAGAACCGCTTTCAGGTAATTTATAATCCATAGTAAAACTTGGTCTGTAATCATTACAAAAAGGCTCTATTGATATACTTCCATTAGTTTCTATTTCAACTCTTATTTCCGGATGTTCTGCTAATGCTTTTAAAAGACTGCCCATTTCCGGCTGTAATAAAGGCTCTCCTCCTGTTAATGTTACATTTTTTACATTGGTAGAAATAATGTAAGATACGATTTCTTCAATGGTGAGTTCCTCAAATTCACAGCCTTTTTCATTTGCCCATTTTGTATCACAATAATAACAATGTAAATTACAGCTTTTAAATCTTATAAATACAGCTAATTCCCCTGCACGTCTGCTTTCTCCGTTTATGCTTACAAATTTTTCTACTACTTTCATAGATCATTACTCCTCATAAATGGCACAATTATTAGGTGTTTCATATACCTCAACATGACATACAGCATATTTTTCTTTTTTCAGCTCATCATAGATAAAGTGAGCAAAATTTTCAGCTGTTGGTCTAAACGGCACAGTAATCAAACGGAAATTTTCAGCTTGTAATGCTGTTACAGTTTCAGGTTTTAATGAATTTTCTTCATAAATAAATGTATGGTCAAAATAATCACAAATATTTTTTAATGCCTTTTTTAAATCACTAAAATCAATAATCATACCTTTTGTCTGTTGTTTAGCAGAAAGCTTTTCTGAATTAATAGAAACAACTACTCGCCAGCGATGTCCATGTATATTACTGCACTTTCCTTTATAGTCTCTAAGAAAATGTGCTGCATCAAAACTTTGTTCTGTCTGTAACACATACATAATTTATAGTCCCTTTCTTTAAAAATAAGCAAATAAAAAAACTCACTCTAAACGTACCGAGTGTGCTTTTATTTTTAATAGTATAATAAAATAATCTATAAAATATAAAAAGCCCTAGTTTTGTTTTACGACAGGATGGTACAAATGAACTGTCGGCAAATAATGCTTATC